>CBCOZL010000025.1:0-22966 GCA_965114645.1 uncultured Lachnospiraceae bacterium
TTTTATGAACCCTTATACAAGTGCGTTCAAAAATACACTTTATTTTTCACTCTTTTCCTCCATCTCGAAACGCTTACTCAACTTACATAAATTCCGTCCCCTCAGAACACCCCGGAAATAAATATCTCAACACCGATCGCAATCAATATGACGCCGCCGAGCACCGCCGCTCTGCCGGAAAGAGCCGTCCCAAACTTTTTGCCGATGACAAGCCCCGCCATACAGATCACAAACGTAACCACTGAAATAAGGAATGCGCACACAAAGGCCATCATAAATCCGTATTCCGCAATCGTAAAACCGACCGACAATGCGTCTATGGAAGTGGCGATCCCCTGCACCAGAAGAGCGGCAATCCCCAGCCGGGTTTTTGCAGTCTCCTCTCCGCTGTTTCCGATCCCCTCCTTCAGCATCTTACCGCCGATAAACAGAAGCAAAGCGAGTGCAATCCACGGTATGCACTTGCTGAATACCGTAAAGTATTGTATGAGTGTATGGACGCATATCCAGCCGATCATCGGCATGACTGCCTGAAACAGGGCAAATACCCCCGCTGTCGCGCACATTTTTTTACGTCTCATATCCGGCTCGTTTAACCCGTTTGCCAGAGAAACCGAAAAGGCATCCATCGCAAGTCCGACGCCGAGAAGTGCACTTTTTATGAAAAATGCCAGACTCCATTCCATCTTACGTTCCTATACCGCCGCAGTAGCCTCCCCAAGCCATGCAAGCTCCTCCCCTGTAAAATAAGGCGCAAGTGTCTCATACACCTTTGTATGGTAATCGTTCAGCAAGCTGATCTCATGCGGCGTCATCAGACTTACATCAATCGCATCCTTGTCAAAGGGAACCATCGTGAGCGGTTCCAGATACATGAACTGTCCGTAATTGGTCTTCTCCCCTTTTCTGACCAGCACCAGATTCTCATGCCGGATGCCAAACTGTCCTGCCAGGTACAGTCCCGGTTCATTGGATAGCACCATCCCCTCCTGCAGGGGTACACAGGCCGCCTCGCCGCCCATACGCCAGCGGAAGTTCTGGGGGCCTTCATGTACACTCAAGAGATACCCAACGCCATGTCCCGTGCCGTGGTTATAGTCCAGTCCTTCTTCCCAGAGCGGCTGTCTCGCCAGCACATCCAGATTCTGTCCACAGACGCCCTCCAAAAATTTCGCCGCCCCCAGACGCAGATGTCCTTTCAATACAAGCGTGTAAGCCCTTTTCTCTCTCGCCGTCAATTCTCCAAGCGCAATCGTCCGGGTAATGTCTGTGGTGCCTTCGCTGTAATGCCCCCCTGTGTCGGCAAGACAGAAGCTCTTTGGCTCCATCGCCACATCCGTCTCCGCAGTCGCCTCGTAGTGCACGATAGCTCCGTGAGGCCCATAGGCCATAATCGGATCAAAGCTGGGTCCTAAATACCCTTCCCGCCCGGCCCGGAACGCCTCCAGTCTGGAAGCTGCACTGATCTCAGTGATCTCCTCCGCGCCCACATGGGTTTTCAGCCAGTATATAAACTGGGTCACTGCCACCCCGTCTTTCACATGAACCGAGCGTATATGAGTGATTTCCCGCTCTGTCTTCACCGCCTTCATCAGCGCGATGGGACTGGGTCTGTTGATCTTCTCCACCCCTTTGGAAATCATTTTTAACAGCCGGTAGCTGACCTTTTTTTCATCCACAAGAATTCTCTGCCCTGCCGGCAGGGAAGCCACCATATCCTCTATGCTCTCATAGGGCAGAAGGGTTACGCCCGCTTTCGCCAGCTCACTGCAGACCGTCTCGGAAAAGGCGCTCTTTTGTGCACATAACAGGGCACGTCTCCTGGTGATAAACATGTAGGCAAGAAAAACAGGTGTGTGCTTCACATCGCTGCCGCGCAGATTTAAGAGCCAGGCAGTTTCATCCAGCGCCGTCACCAAAAACGCATCCGCCCTCTCCTTCTCCATCTCCTGCCTCACCTTCGCAAGCTTCTCCTCCCTGGAAAGTCCCGTGTAGGATATCCCAAGCTCCCACACAGGCTCCGCCGACATAGGCGGGCGCTCCTCCCAGACCCGGTCAGCCAGATCCCTTTTCCCGTAAAAGGTAACCTGTTTCGCCGCAGTCTTCTCCTTGAGTTCCTCCACAAAAGCGCCGGTCACCGTTCTTCCGTCGAACCCCACAACCGCTCCCTTTTTTAAGTGTTCGCCAAGAAACTCCGAAAGTGTTGGAACCCCCGGCTCTCCGCTCTTCATCAGCTCAATGCCGCTGCCGGAAAGCTGTGCTTCCGCCTGCAGAAAATATCTGCCGTCCGTCCACAGCAAAGCCCTTTCCGGCATCACCAGAAGCGTACCCGCCGATCCAGTAAACCCGGACAGATACTCCCTTGCCTTAAAGTAATCCCCCACATACTCTGAGCAGTGAAAATCCTCCGTCGGCACAATGTACGCCGAAAGATTCTTTTTTCGCATCTCCCCCCGGAGCGCCTGCAGTTTTTCTATCGTATTCATACCCACCTCATTTCTGCGCTCTGTACTGCGCATCATTTTTACCCCATCACCGTTCCCGGCACCACCGCGTAAAATTCGATCACCTCACTGCTCTCATTGCGCAGGCTGTGGCTGTGCCCGTTCGGGCAGTAATGACAGCTCCCCGCCGGCAGAATTTCTCTTTCTCCATCGCTGAGAACTACTCCCGTTCCCTTCAACATAAAAACAATTTCGCTGTCCGTCTCGTGGGTATGCAGGCCGATACTTGCCCCCGGTTCTAAGGATGCACGCATGATTTTGCACGCCTCATCCGCGTACAAATGTGTCTTAAACTGCTTTTCTCCGCCCTTAAAATTGGGGATGACCTGTTCCTCAATTTCGTCAAAATTTAAAATCATAAATCCAGTACCCTCCTGCCAATTTTCTCTTCCTTTAACTATACTATCCCCCTTACTGAAACGCAAGCGAAAAGCACATAAGATGCCGTGTCTGAATGTGTGGCAGTCCTACGTCCGAAATTTCCTGTTTGACAAAATGTAACTGCAGTGTTAGAATGGCTTTATCTTTGAAGAGAGAGGTGAAAGGATGAAGAAATAATCTACTTTTGATTGCATGAATGTTTTGATGTATGGGAGTCTGTTCCCATACCATTTTCATGTCGCCAAAAGTGGATTATGTTCTCATAACCTCTCTTTTTGTGTGCATTCTTTTGTGGTGCGTTTTCCGCACAGCACTCCCTGTGAGGTAACTGAGCATATCATGTGACTTTTCCGGCGACGGACACTTTTTCATGCATACTCCGCAGCCTGAAACTTTTTGAGAGAATGCCAGGCATTCTCTGAACCGCCTCCTGCTTGTGGCGGTTTTTAGAAGGGAGAGATGTGTATGTCACAAATAAATGTAACAAATCTGACGTTCTGCTATGAAGGGAGCTTTGACAATATCTTTGAAAATGTCTCTTTTTCGATTGATACTGACTGGAAATTAGGTTTTATCGGACGGAATGGAAAAGGAAAAACCACCTTCCTGCGCCTGCTGACGGGAGATTATACTTATCAGGGCTCCATAAGCGCATCCGCAGCCTTTGATTATTTTCCTTATCTTATTACAGAGACACAGCGAAAACTGCCTGCATCCGCCTTTCTGGACGAGTTGAAACCGGGATGTGAAGAGTGGCGGGTGATCTGTGAGCTGGCGCAGCTTAACGAGGACGCAGAAATCCTCTACCGCTCTTTTGAAACCTTAAGTTTCGGGGAACAGACAAAGATCCTGCTGGCCGTTTTGTTCTCAGGCGAAAATGATTTCCTGCTGATCGACGAACCGACAAACCATCTGGATCAAGAAGCCAGAGAAATCGTGAAAAATTATCTCACCGCCAAGAAAGGCTTTATACTGGTATCCCATGACCGGGATCTGCTGGACTCCTGCATCGATCACGTCCTTGTCTTAAACAGGCAGAGCATTGAGGTGCAAAGCGGCAATTTCAGCATCTGGTGGGAAAACAAACAGCGCAGGGACCAGTTTGTCCTTTCGGAAAACGAAAAACATCTGAGAGAAATCAGAACACTGAGACAGGCCGCCAGACGGGCCTCGGACTGGGCTGACAAAAACGAGGCCACCAAGATCGGTTATGACCCCATCAAAGAACATGACCGCAGTAAGGGCACAAGGGCTTATATCGGCGCAAAGACTAAAAAAATGCAGAGCCGGGTGACCCAGATAAAGCAGCGGATTGACCGGGAAATCGAGGAGAAGGAAGGGCTTTTACAGGATCTGGAAAAAACGGTAGATTTAAGGCTTGCGCCGCTCTCCCACCATAAGGAAAGACTTGTGCAGATCCGGGACTACGGTCTGCAATATGCGGATGCCAAATCGCCTGTCTTTTCCGGGATCACCTTTGAGATCCAGCGCGGGGACAGAGTTGTCCTGCACGGGGAAAACGGATGCGGGAAATCCACTCTTATCAAGGTGATTCTGCAAAGAGCCGGGTTTCAGAATTTTGGTATGGCATTCACAGAGGAAGGCGTCTGTGAAACTGCCTCTGGACTTGTGATTTCCTACGTCAGCCAGGACACTTCCGGCCTGGCGGGCAGCATTGCCGATTTCTGTAAAAAACGGAATCTGGATCAGAGCCTGTTCTGCGCTGTCTTAAGACAGCTTGACTTTGAGCGGACACAGTTTGCAAAAAATATGGAGGATTACTCGGAAGGGCAGAAAAAGAAGGTGCTGCTGGCAGCAAGCCTGCTGACTCCCGCGCACCTCTACATCTGGGATGAACCGCTTAACTATATCGACGTCTTCTCCCGGATGCAGATTGAGAAACTGCTTTTGGAATATGAGCCGACGCTGCTCTTTGTGGAGCATGATGTACGGTTCCGGGAGAAGGTGGCAACGAAAGTTGTTCCGTTATAAAGCGCAATGCATCTTCCCATATCTTTTCCCCCATTTTGTCACAAAATATGATCATACAAGAAAGGAATGTCCGCGCCGCAGCGCCAGACATTCCCTTTTTTGTCTACAGTCTCACATCAAACGGCATATACCCCTCGGGTATTCCCGCCGCATTGGCCGCTTCCTTTTCCGCCGCCTCTGCCGCGGCAGCCGCCTTCGCAACCTCTTCTGCAGAAAGCTCCGCATTCTCGGGCAGCGCTTCCGTAAGCTCCTCGGTCGTCTCCTCCACCAGTTCCTCGGTCAGCTCTTCCACAACTTCCTCGAGTTCTTCCATAGCCTCCTCGAGTTCGCCGCCATCCTCGATGCCAAGCGCTTCCTCTACCATCTCTTCCAGTCGCTCCTCTGGAGTCTTGGGTTTTGTATCCTCGACCGCTTCCGCAATCTTCTCGCCCTGCTCTGTGGATTCATCCAGAATATGGAACATCTGCTCCTGGTTGTAGGCCGCCTTTATCGATGAAATCTGATCCTCGTAGGACTGGAACATTTTCAGCTTTTCAGCGATCTCCTCCACACTTTCACAGGAAACATTTTTCAAGTTCTCTTTCTGCTTCTCGAAAAAATCCACCTGCTTCTGCGTCTGTTCCTGACGCTCCAGCCTGTCCTGTGTGCTCTTCAGCATGCCTGCAGTATTCATCCTCCGCAAAATACTGCTGGTCTGATCCCATGAAATATTCATAAACGCCGCCTGCCTTTCTATTAAAATATAAATGCGCTTCATTTTTCTCTGTTGCTTTTTATTTCGGTGCACCTATCTGATTTCTAAAGTCTTTTCGTCATCAATAACCATTTTTTCGTCATGGATGGAAAATTTCACAGCCTTGTGCTAATATGTCAAGTACCGAAAACTCTGATTCCCATCAGACCGCAGGATGTGATAAATATGCTGTATGACAGCACATTCTCCCCGACTCAACCAACGGTTTGTGTACAAAGAATGCCTTTCGGTGTATGATGCAGACATAACAAAGCACAAGGAGGAACCAGCATGGATCAGACAAAGATCGGGAGCTTCATCGCCCAATGCCGCAAGGAAAAAAAACTGACGCAGATGCAGCTCGCCGAAAAACTGGGAATTACAGACCGGGCCGTCTCCAAATGGGAGACAGGAAAAAGTATGCCCGACTCATCAATCATGTTAGAACTTTGCGAAATACTGGGGATCACGGTAAATGAACTGTTAAGCGGGGAGGTCATTACAATGGAAAACTATGAAAAAACAGCGGACGAGAATCTGATTGCACTGAAAAGAGTGGACGAAAATAATCTGACCAGAAACGGGATCATTGCCATCCTCTATTCGATGGCCCTTTTGATCGGCATGATGGTCTGTCTGGTCTGCAACATCGCCATATCCGGCGCCCTGACATGGTCTCTGATTCCAGTCAGTTCCATCCTCTACGCGTGGGCGGTATCGTTCCCTGTTATTATCTTTGGGAAACGCGGCATCCTTACAAGTCTCGTTTCATTGAGCGCCTTCACCATTCCCTATCTGTTTGTGTTAAGCCGTCTCACCAAGGCGCCGGCCGTCTTTTCTATCGGGACGGTGGTTGCTTTCGTTTCCATTCTGTTTGTGTGGATCGTTGCTGTCATTTGTATGCGCATGGGAAACTCCAGAAAACTGACAGCCCTTGGAATCATTTTTTTGTCAGCCGTTCCGCTCGTGTTTATCATAAATGCCATTCTTGCAAAAATGATTTCCGAGCCTTTGTTCGATGTGTGGGATATGCTGGCTGTCTTTGTTCTGCTGATCCTTGCGTTTTCCTGTTTTATGTGTGGTTACGCAAAGAAAAAAGGACTGCTGCACTGCCGGAAATAATTTAAATTTTCATGTCACAAAAGTCACTCAGCGTTGTCTAATTATATAGGAGGTAACTTTTATGGACAAAAATACAGAAGAATTATTTGCCTTGGTCGACAAGGCGACCGCCGGAGACCGGGAAGCGCTGGAGGCTGTTATCCTAAATGTGCAGGATCTGGTCTTTAACCTTTCCCTGCGCATGCTCGGCACCTTTCCCGACGCGGAGGACGCAGCGCAGGATATCCTGTTAAAGGTCATCACCCACTTGTCCTCTTTCAACAAGGAGAGCGCCTTTTCAACATGGGTGTTCCGCATTGCGGTGAACCATCTGAAAAACTACCAAAAACATATGTTTGCCAAACATCCACTGAGCTTTGAATTTTACGGCGAGGATATCAAAAACGGAAACGTCCACGACGTGCCGGATCTGACGCAGAATGTGGAAAAAGCGCTTCTGGCAGAGGAACTGAAACTGTCCTGCACCAATGTGATGCTGCAGTGCCTTGATGCGGAAAGCCGCTGCATTTTCGTACTTGGAACCATGTTTCAGACAGACAGCCGCATAGCCGGAGAAATTTTAGGGATATCGCCGGAAGCATACCGCCAGCGTCTCTCCCGTGTCCGCAAAAAGATGGCCGATTTCTTAAGCGAATACTGTGGCGAATACGGAAACGGGACATGCCGGTGCGCAGACCGAATCAACTATGCCATTCAAAATCACAGGATTCATCCGGCCCATCAAGACTTTACTGCCGCAGATGAGATCGAAAGGCAGACCATGCTCGACGTGAAGGAGGCTATGGAAGAGATCGACGATCTGGCCCAGAATTTCTCCTTTGCCAGACTCTATGCGACCCCGGAACAGACCAGACAGTTTATGAGAGATTTTCTGAACTCAACTTCTCTATCGGTCGTAAAAAACGCATAACATGAAATGACGCACATGAAAAAAGTTCTGGCACAGAAGACGCATAAAAGTTCACATTGCTATGTGAGAAAGCACCTTTCGCATTTTATCTGTGCCTGGAAGGAATGAGAGGAAATGATGAACACAGAACTGATCTTCAAATACTTATCCGAATTAAAGGAAAACAACAACCGGGAATGGTATCATCAGCATAAGACAGAATACAAGGACGCAAACGCGCAGTTTGAAGAACTGGTGCAGGAACTGATTCTGGCTATCGGAAAGACAGACAGCAGTATCCTCCAGAATGTGCCCAAGGATCTTACCTTTAAGCTGGTGCGGGATACCCGGTTCAGTCACGACAAGTCACCGTACAATCCCGCCTTCCGCGCCCACATCGGCGCAATGGGAAAACTCCCTGTCCCAGTTGGATATTATCTGATGATAAAGCCTGGTGATGAATCCTTTCTGGGCGGCGGACTGTTTGCCGATATGTTCAAGGAAGCCACCGTCATGGTGCGGGACTATATCGTGAAACATCCAGACGAATGGGAACAGATCATTCATGCGGACACCTTTACCAAATATTTTACGGTACAGGGAACGGCTCTCAAAAATGTACCGTCCGGCTATGACAAAGATCATCCGCAGGCCGAATACCTGAAATATAAGAGCTGGTATCTCGAATACCCGGTCAAAGACCAGGATCTGCTGGATATCGGGACATTTCTGCCGAAAATGACAGAGATTTTTGAGGCGATGAAACCTTTCAATGATTATTTGAACCGCGCGCTCGCGGATTTCAGAATGCCGGCACGATAGTGCCGGTATTCTTTTTCCTCTCCGTCACGTCAAGTCTTTTCCTCGACAAACATCGAAATCTATATTATAATTAGAATAATTCTAATTTTTGATATGTTATCCCTATCAAAATACAAAAACTACAAAGGAGGAACTTGCAATGATCTACAAATGCAGCATCTGTGGGTATGAATACGATGAAGAAAAGGAAGGAAAGCCCTTTTCAGAGCTGAAGGAATGTCCCATCTGCAAACAGCCGCCGGAGAAATTCAACGCGCTGGAATCCGAAACACCCGCCGC
This sequence comes from uncultured Lachnospiraceae bacterium, assembly GCA_965114645.1. Lineage (GTDB taxonomy): Bacteria > Bacillota > Clostridia > Lachnospirales > Lachnospiraceae > UBA3282. The sequence continues at coordinate 8,723 of CBCOZL010000025.1, forward strand.
CTGCGCGGAGCCGGAAAATGGGGAGACTTGTAAAAACGCCGGAGACCTGGATTTAAGTTATCCGAAGGAAACCAGAAAAACAGACAGCAGTTACCGCTATATGAAAGAGATTCACGAGATGGCTGTCACCGGGAAATCTGCGATAGAGGCTATGGGCACGCAGATGAAAATGCCGGGCTGGGACGATGTCCTGATTCTGGGCGCACAGTTAAACCCAATGCCCTTAAATGAGCATGACGAGGTATCTCTGCAGACTGTGATCGGCAAACACGCAAAAAAACCGATGACCCTTTCCATGCCGGTCTACATCTCCCATATGTCCTTCGGCGCCCTTTCCCGGGAGACAAAAATTGCGATGGCACGAGGCAGCGCTGCCGTGGAAACGGCAATGTGCAGCGGGGAAGGAGGCATTCTCCCGGAAGAAAAGGACGCGGCCTGCAAATACATATTTGAATATGTCCCGAACCAGTACAGCGTTACCGATGAAAATCTGAGAACATCCGATGCCATTGAAATCAAGATCGGTCAGGGTACAAAACCGGGTATGGGCGGTCATCTGCCCGGCGGTAAGGTAACCCCGGAAATTGCAAAAATCAGAAACAAGCCGCTTGGGGAGGACGTCATCAGCCCTTCCAAATTCCCCGGTATAGACAGTGCAGATGATTTGAAAAAACTGGTGGAAGAACTGCGCACCCGAAGCGAAGGAAGGCCCATCGGCATCAAGATCGCTGCCGGGCGGATCGAGAAAGATCTGGAATTTTGTGTCTACGCCGAACCCGATTTCATCACCATAGACGGCCGCGGCGGCGCAACCGGGGCTTCCCCCGCCATCATCCGGGACTCCACCAGCGTGCCGACCATCTACGCCCTCTGCCGGGCAAGGAAATACCTTGACGCCGTCGGCTCGGACATTGATCTGGTCATCACCGGGGGCTTACGCGTGTCCTCCGATTTTGCCAAAGCAATCGCCCTGGGCGCGGACGCTGTCGCCGTGGCATCCGCCGCTATGGTCGCTGCTGCCTGCCAGCAGTATCGTATATGCGGCAGCGGCATGTGCCCGGTGGGTGTGGCGACACAGGACGAAAAACTGCGGGAAAGACTGCATATTGACGCCGCCGCAAAACGGGTGGAAAATTATCTGAGATGTTCCGCTGAGGAGCTTAAGACGTTTGCCCGCATCACCGGCAATCCAGACATTCACGGCTTATCCGTGGACGACCTGTGTACGATCAGCCGGGAAATTTCGGAGCATACCGATATTCCCCACGCAGGCGAAGCACGGTAATCCGCACAGGCTGATCCGCCAAAGCGGAAATCGTTCGCTTTGTCAGATGCGGCAGACAATCGCGTACTCAGATGCGCAAAATACAAAAAGGAAAACGGCCTCCAGACATTCACGCAATACGCTGACTGTCGGCGGCCGTTTTCTCTATCTCTTATGCTTTATCTTTCTGTTTGCCTGCTGCCCTCTCTTTAGATCGTCACCAGCTCATACTGGTCAGTCCCCAGCCCGATCTTCACCGCATGGGCAATACAGGACTTCCATTCCGTGTCCGGGTGGGTCATAAAGAAATGGTCATGCCCTTCCTCGTTGCCGTGCTTATGCAGATTTTCACCGAGCACGCTCTCCTCCACCGGGGCCATCTTATTGCACAGGTCAGCGCATGCCTGATCTAACGCCACCGGGTCAAAAGAGGCCAGCATTCCCACATTGGGGATAATCGGAATGTCGTTTTCTGCATGACAGTCACAGTTGGGCGACACATCGCAGATCAGAGATACATGGAAACACGGTTTATCTTTGCAGACTGCCCACGCATACTCCGCCATCTTATAATTGAGCATGGCGATGGAATCCTCAAAACTTGCAGAAATTGCATCTTTCGGACAAACCGCAAGACACCGTCCGCAGCCCACGCATTTGTCATGGTCAATATGCGCCTTGCCATCCCCGATCACAGGCGCGCCGTGGGCACAGATCCTGTCGCATGCGCCGCAGCCCACACAGAGGGACTGATCCACCTCCGGCTTACCGTCGCAGTGCTGCTCCATCTTGCCAGCTCTGGAACCGCAGCCCATACCGATGTTTTTCAGTGCGCCGCCGAAACCTGCCATTTCATGCCCCTTGAAATGTGTCAGGGAAATGAACACATCCGCATCCATGACCGCGTGTCCGATCTTCGCCTCCTTCACATACTCCCCATTGATGGGTACCAGCGTCTCGTCTGTTCCTTTCAGACCATCTCCGATAATAACATGGCATCCTGTCTGATAAGGAGAAAAGCCGTTCACATAAGCTGTTTCCAGATGATCCAGCGCATTTTTCCTGCTGCCTACATAGAGGGTATTGCAGTCTGTCAGATAAGGCTTGCCGCCCAGCTCCTTCACATAGTCCGCCACCACCCTTGCGTAGTTCGGGCGCAGAAAGGCCAGATTTCCGTACTCACCGAAATGAATCTTGATCGCTGTATACTTGTCCGCAAAATCAATGTTCTCGAAGCCTGCCGTCTTCATCAGCCGGTGAAGCTTCTGTAATAAGTTCTCATGCTCCGTAGCCTTAAAGGATGTAAAATATACCTTTGCCTGTTCCATATAGAATCATGCCTCCTTTTCTTTTCTACTGCTTAACCAAACCTTTTGAAACGTTCAATCATTATCGCATACTGCTCCTTGATTTTCAAGTACAACCCGATGGTATTTTCCTTTTCTTTCTCAAACTCTTCGATAATGCTGTCGTAACTCTTCTCGAGCGTTGTCACCACATTGCGGTTAATCTTGCCTTTGTCCGCGTCAGAGTTCATAATGTCGAGAATTTTCTCCTTGCTGAAAGCCTCCTTGTAGCTGCGTTTGCCGTAAAGCGCACTCAAAATGTCCGCCACCGCAATGATCTGCTGGGGCAGAGTCAGATCCGCCGCCGAAAGCCCCCTGTGATAGCCTGTCCCGTCCAGTTTCTCGTGATGTCTGACCGCGATCTGCAGCACTGCATCATCCACAACGCCCTCCAGAATCATCTCCGTGATCCGCACATGGGCTTTCATCACTTTCATCTCATCGTCACTCAGCCGTCCCGTGGACTCCAGAATATGTAATGGAATGGCAATCTTGCCGAGATCATGCAGAAGCGCGCCGTAATGCAGATCACGCAGATCCTTGCCGGAAACTCTCGCAAGCCTGCCAAGCTTCTCCGCAAAGTTCACCGTCGCCAGCGTATGGATCACCGTATGCTCGCTTCTAAAATCAATGGTGTAGACAAGCATCTCCAAAAAGCCTTTTTTGTACTGCTCGGAAAAGGCTCTCTTCGCCAGCAGCACATCCAGCTCTTCACGGTATTTGCCAGTCACGAGATTATCCGTTATCCCATAACACTTTTCCGCTTTCTGGAACAGATCCATCGCCGCGCCCGAAAATTTGATATTGCGGTACTTTGAAAAATAATCCTGCTCCAGTTTCTCCTCCTTCAGATGCAGAACCGTATCCATCTTGTCTGCCAGATTCAAAAGTTCCGTCACATGCAGATAGCGGCTCTGTATCATGCTGTAGCGGTTATAATCCAGATGATGATAAAGCACGATCTCCGCCCTGTCCCCTATGGGTGAGAGATACTTCAAAAAGAGAAAGCCGTAGATCGAGTGCGGCCAGAGATTTTTCGTCTCAAAATCCGACACATTTTTGACATTGTCTTCCTTATAAAGACCGATGTCATGCAGAATGCCGAGCATGGTGTAATCCACCAGTTCCTGCTCCGTGTAATTCTGATCAGTGTAGGCATTTTCGTACTCCATCATCTTATATAAGATATACCCCGTGATCTCCCCATGATGCATAATCTTATTGTTGATGATGCCGAGAGTTTTTCGGATGATCTCGTTGACATCCTTACTGCTGATAACGCTCATATTCCTTTACCCCTTCATACATATAAGGGTATTCTAACATTAAATTACAAATTTGTCCTTATTTTTCTTTTTCCCGTCCAAAATAAATCATACAGACGGCATAAAAATAACCGGCATCCTCCCGCACCGCTTCCGGCACTTTGTCACTGCATTTTCTCTTGCCAAACATATGTTCTTATGATATGCTATGACTATATAAAAAGCAACGAAACACGGATACGATGACCGATTGCAAAAGGAGCAAGAAATGAGCCGCACCTATCTCTGCATAGACTTGAAATCTTTCTACGCCTCAGTGGAATGCGTGGAAAGAAACCTGGATCCCATGACCACCAACCTGGTCGTAGCCGACCCGAGCCGGACGGAGAAAACCATCTGTCTTGCCATCACCCCGGCCATGAAAGCGCTTGGCATTAAAAACCGCTGCCGCATATTTGAGATTCCGAAATCAGTGGCATATATCGTGGCTCCGCCCCGTATGCAGAAATATGTGGATGTCTCCGCCGACATCTATGAAGTTTATCTGAAATATATATCCAAAGAGGACATCCACGTCTACTCCATCGACGAGGCATTCATGGATGTGACGGATTATCTCGCGCTCTACCGGCTCTCCGCCAGACAGCTCGGTTTTCAGATCATGCAGGACATCTATGAGCAGACCGGCATCCGTGCCTCCTGCGGCGTTGGTTCCAACCTGTATCTGTCCAAAATCGCGCTGGATATCACCGCCAAACACGCCGATGACTTCATTGGTGAGCTGACGGAGGAGAGCTACCGCAAAACACTCTGGGCGCACAAGCCCCTCACGGATTTCTGGCGCATCGGCGCAGGTACCGCCAGACGGCTTGATACCTTCGGCATCCGCACGATGGGGGATGTGGCCGCCGCAGACGAAGATCTCTTATATAAGCTTTTCGGGATTGACGCCGAACTTCTGATCGACCACGCCTGGGGACGAGAACCTGTCACCATCGCCGACATCAAAAACTACCGGCCCCGCACCAGCTGTCTTACCAGCGGGCAGGTGCTTGGCAGCGACTATTCCTTTGACAAAGGACTTCTCATTGTCAAGGAAATGATGGATCTTCTGTGTCTGGATCTGGTGGAAAAGAATCTGGTCACCCGCTCCGTCACACTCCACGTCGGCTACTCCAACCGCATGAATGCGCCATCTGCCCACGGCACGGCCGACTTACAGACGGACACCAGCTCAGACCTCATTCTCATTCCTGCGGTGACAGCTCTCTATGAAAAAATCGTGAACCCCGAGTGGCCGATCCACCGCGTCAATCTGACATGCAACCATGTAATGCCGGAAGAATACCACCAGTACCACTTCTTCGTGGATGCCAAAGAACTCGAGAAAAACCGCAAGGTACAGCAGGCTGTCATCAGCATTAAAAATAAATTCGGAAAGGACGCCATCCTGAAAGGCATGAATCTGGAGGAAGGCGCCACCACCAGAGAGCGGAATCACCAGATTGGAGGCCATAGGGCCGAGTAAATGCTCCAGACGGCTGATGATACCGCCGGAAATGGAAGGAAAATGACAAAAAAACCGAAAATCAAAATGTCCATAGAAGAAAGAGCCAAGCAGTTTATGCCCTTTGCAGCGCTGCGCGGGCTTCCAGACGCCCTCGCAAAAAAGGAAAAAATTCTCGTCCCGAAAATCGTGCTTTCCCCGGAGATGGAGGAGGAGCTGGACCAGCGGATGCATCTGCTCTCCAAAGGAAACATGGCCACTGTCGTCTATTTTCAAAACGGGGAATATATCAAAATAACCGGCCTGGTCGCCCGCATCGACGAGACCAGCCGGTTATTGCAGATCGTGAACACGAAAATTCGATTTGAGGATATTTTACAGGTGGAGGCGGACGGCGGCTGCTAAAGCGCCGAACCGTTTTCCTTTAAAACGAAGACGGATCTTTTTCTCAGTTGCCGATATATTTGAAATATTTAAAATAATCTACGGTTTCCTGGTAATCTTCTTCGTCCACAAAAATATCTGCCGCCTTTCCCACCTCCAAAGCAAAATCAACGTACTCATTTCCCGGACTCAGGATCATATGATCCAAAACGCATGTCTTTTCAGGGAATATCAAATCTCCGACAGCATCCGCGATAAGCATTCTTCCTGCACAGATGCCGCCGACAATTTTCTTATCCTCTATACACTTGTTGATGATTTCAAATAGCAGTTCCTTATTATGAATGTTGTCAATTTCACCGCCGCAAAGGATAAACACATCCACACTCTCTGTCTTCATCTGGGAAAGGCTGATATCCCTTTGCACCCTGATTCCTTCATTCGTGCATATCACCTGGTGTTCCTCCTCCGCAACGATATAGACACTGCCTTTCGTTTTCATAAAATAAGCAGCCAGCGTTACCTCAAAAAAGGATGTGTTCGGATATAAAAAAATATAGGTATTCATTCAGTCCTCCTTAACTCCGTTCTTTTCCAGCAAGTCCCCTCTAATATAACACGCTTTCACAGATACATCCAGCCGTTCTGGAAGTGACTCCTGATCCAGAAGATACCACATCTGGCCGCCGGTATCCTCTTTCCTGCCAAGAACAGTGACAATTTCCCCCTCACCCAGCAGGCCCACCGCCTGAAACTCCGCCCCGGCGCCTTCCCTGATATAGCACGCGGGCATACACACGGTCATTTCCTGCGGAAATGTCACGACATTCTCCCCGTCCGCCTCATTCCCGCTGCCCTCTTCCTCTCCATATAAATCCCCTAACAGTTCCTCCACTTCCGCCTCTGTCATATATGCCGCGCCCGTGATCTTCCCGTCCTGCGCGCGTATAATCTTCACATTGACCTTCCCCGCAGGATTCATATTCAGCGTATAAAAGGCTTCGTTCGGTGTATGGATATCCAGAAAAATGTTCACAAGCTGTTCCTGATAATAATAGTTTTTCCCACTCCAGGTAACGCCGGCTGCCCGGTATTCCTCCCGCAGTTCCTCCTCCATCTCCTTTTCCAGTTTTTTCTCCTCCTCGTCCATGCCCAGCTCACCATAGAGAACCGAACAAAAGCTCCTCTTCTCATCTGCAAGGGCCCGGTCCAGCCATCCCTCCAGCGCTTCCCTCTCCATCATATCCGTGAGAACAGAGAAAAAGGCAATTTCATCCGCCTGATAAAACTTTTCTGCATAAGCCTGTATCAGAGGATTGTCTGCGTCCAGACTCCCTGCACCGACAGAAAAGAAGGCAATCTCATCGTCCGCATAGAACCTGTCAAGCCAGAGCTCCTGCTCCTTTTCCTCCAATTCGTAAAACACGATATGGATCATAGGCAGACTGCGCGATTCGTAATACTTTTCTGCTTTCGCCCATGCCTCCGTCTCACCTGCGCCAGCCTGCTCTTCCCGGCTACCGGCTCCCGCTTTCCCATTCTCCTTTGCAGATAACGCCGTTTCTCCGGCACGGTCAGGCTCTGCCGCCACAGTCGCTACCGGGTACACCCCAAGAAAAACTGCTCCCAGAGCAATACCCACCGTCAACCCTGCTGTTATGATACCCGTTGCTTTCGACTTTTTCCTACAATTCATAATTGCACCCAGCCTTTCTCTCAACAATTCTTTGTTGGCGCTCATGGTAACAGCGGCAAAAGGTTCTCTGCATATTCCGCCTGCCGCCATAGCGTTAAGCAATGTTTTCCCGTAATCCGCCGCATGGTCATACCCCGTCTTCGCAACCACCGCTTCGTCGCAGGAAAACTCACAGACTCTGTCTATCTCCCGGCTCATCAGATGAACGAGCGGATTGAACCAGTGCAGACAGACCGTAACCTGCACCATCCATTTATACCAAATATCCCTCCGTCTGTAATGTGTCAGCTCGTGCATGGCAATCCACTGAAACTCTTTTTCCGAAATGTCCGCGCCGGACAGAATGATGCAGGGATGAAAATATCCCACAAGCATCGGCGAAGAGACTTGCGGATTCACGCAAAGTTCCACTGGCCTGTCGATTCCCAGCCTCTGCGCCGTCACTGTAAGCCGATCCAAAAGCGGTATATCGCAGACCGGCTCCGCTCCCGCTTTCACATACCGCGTATAGCTCTGGTAAATGGTTATTTTGCGTATCAGCATGGCAAGCGCTGCTGCCAGCCAGACCGTCCACAAATATTTTCCTGCAAAGGCCGCCGCATGCACAAGAAAAGAAGCTCCTTTCGCACCTGTGTCCTGCCCCGCGCTTTGTTCTGGATTTTTCTCAAGACTCAGCCTGTCTTCCTTCCCATAGTCCGCCCCATCACTCTGTCCCGTCATCTGCCGGGAATCCTGTCCCATACTCTGTCCGCTCAGTCCTGCCTCGCGCGTCACCTGTGTTCTTTGTGTGATTGCGCGGTCTGCCGTCTGATACGCCAGGCCCATCAGACTTTCCTTGGGCCCAAAGGGAAGAAGAAGCCGCATCACGACAATCAGCCAGATATAATACTGCCACTGTCTGCCAAGTTTTCCCTTCAGAACCCGCCCCGCTAAAAGCACCAGCGAAATAAGAACCGCCCCCGACAGAGACATGGACAAAACCGTCATAAAAATCCGTGTCATCCTCTCCTCCCTCCTTCCAGCAGTTTTTTCAACTCCTCATACTCTTCCTCCGTGAGCAGATCTCCTGCGATCAGATTGGTGACCAGCCCCTTCACGCTCCCTTCATAGACTTTATCTATAAAATGCTGGGTCTGTGCCGTCTGATATGCCTGCTCCGAAATAAGGGGCACATATTCATTGCGCCGTCCGATTTTCGTCGCGCTCAGATATCCCTTGCTGACAAGTCTGGACAACAGGACAATCAGCGTGTTTTTCTGACAGGGCTTCCCCTGCGCCGCCAGCTCCTCCATAAGATAGGAAAACAGCGTCGTCTCCTCCGCGTTCTCCCAAATGATTTTCATAATCTCAAACTCTGCATCGGATAATTTATTCGTCATCGGCGTTTTCTCCTTTATGTATAACATTATGTTATGCATTAAATATAACACAGCGTTATACTATTGTCAATTACCCTTTTAAAAATCTTAGAGATTGTTATTATTCGATAAATGCCATATAATAAGTGGAATACCAGCTCAAAAGGAATCTTTGTAAAGGACAGGAACATAAAATGAAAAACAAATTGACTTTTCGTGCGACAATACTGCAAAACGGAACGATGGATGCCGCTTATGTAGAAGTCCCCTATGATATCAAAGAGCTCTTTGGCAAAGGACGCCTGCTTGTAAATGCCACTTTCGACGGCATTCCTTACCGGGGACAGGTGGTAAAAATGGGTACGCCCTGTTACATCATCGGCGTTACCAGACAGATCCGCAGACAGCTTGGCAAGAGCTTTGGCGATGTTGTCGAAGTGGTTCTGCAAGAAAGAGAAAGCGAAAAAACGACTATGTGGAAATGCCCCAAATGCGGAAGGGAATTTCAGAAAAAAGAACAGGGTCATTACTGTGGCGAAAAACCAAAAACCATTGACGAGTACATTCTGCGCCAGGATGCAGACAAGCAGGAAGAACTGCAGTATATCCGCCGGATTCTCCACAGTGCACTGCCGGAAGCGGAAGAACGCATCTCCTGGAGTATGCCCACCTTCTGGAAAAAGCATAATATTCTTCATTTTGCCGCCTCAAAGGGGCACATCGGGTTTTATCCAGGCCCGGAAGCTGTCACGCATTTTGCGGAAGAACTCCGGGAATACAAAACAGATAAGGGCACGATCCGCATTCCCTATGGCAGGATCGACGCGGCTTTGATTGAGAAGATTGCAAAGTGGTGTCTGGAAACTGGAAATCATGCCTGATTCTATTTTCATGTATGCCTCGGACTGTCCCGGAAAAAGGATGCCTCAAGACGGATGAAATCCGGCGATTTCCGATACCTTGTCTTTTACCCCGTTGATTTCCAGCCTGGCATCCGCCTTTTCCAGACATGACAGGGGCAGTCGCCAGGAATTTTTTATCAAAGCGACTGCCCCTCTATTTATTGCAGATAAAAACTGCAAATCCTACTTTTTATTTAGGCTGGTTTCTGACATCACTGACGCGCAGTGTACAGAATACCGGCTGGCTGTTGTTTGTATAATACCAGAGCAGGTTTCCATCGTTAACTATTGGCTTACAGTCAGAAATCGGCCCCTCAAAACTGTATATACCAGAAATCGGTTCGCCAGTCCCGTTGAGCAGGACACACTTTTGTGAAGTAGAAGTGGTCACCGGCTTGTTGTTTTCTACAGCTATTGTGGATTCTGTCCACAAAAGCATCATTTCACTGCCACTGATCTTTACAAGCTGCGGTGTGGAAACGGATGCCTCCGGCGTTTTTTTCGCATTACCGGCCGCATCGGTATATTCAATATACTTATGGTCCGTGATCCAGTGAACTGTGTTGCCATTTGCTGTGAAATCATCCTTTTTTGTACTCGTCACATAAATATTGCGCACACCGCCTGTCGTATAAGTCTCGGGATTCTGTTCCACGGAATTTCCGGCTGTCAGGTAAGCGGTGTCAGATACTTCAAAACCGCCGACCGATACGCCTGTAGCAGGGTTATTGCGTCCTCCCTGTATCTTCAGTGCCGCGACACTGTAGGAACCTTTTCCCAGAATACCCGGCGTTCCAACTGCTGCCCCGTATTTTGCCAGCGATACCGCACGCGGGTAAGCATCTCCATGATCGACTGTCAGCAAAACAGAATCATCAATCAAAACAAACTGATTAAAGGAATGGCTAGCATATGCAGAGTGATGTATACCGAGATACTGCTCCAATATTTCCATATTGGTTATGTCTATGCTCAGCGCAACATTTGCCTGATGCTGCTTTCCATCACTGCTTCTGTACATCTGGTGGCAGGTACGGATGTACAGCGTATTTTCGTATTCCACCATGCGGAGGCTTCCGTTTTTAAACGGAGAAACCGTATTTCCGCCGAAGATGCCGACAGACCCCTGGCGCTCCCAGTTTTTATCATATTTTACAATCCTTATAACTTCCACCGTATTGTCTTCGCCAGGGTTATCCCGTCCAAATACAAGAAAATAATAATCTTCGCCGGAATAAAACCCTCCAAATTTGGGAAGCTCCATCTTAATCAGTTTTTTAGAAACAAACTTATAGTCTGATGTATATGATTCAACACAAACATTATTTTTACCGATGTGTTCCACGCGCATGAAGGTGCCATCGTCATTTTTCTGCAAGTAAGAATTTACAATGCATCCTTCATACGATCCATAGTTCTGCCTGTTTATGTTTTTGGAAACGGAGGCAGAAGCGCTGTCTGGATCTTCCTCCGGCGCAGAAACACTTAACTGTTTCGTCACGTTACCGGTGAAATCGCTGCGGCCCTCTATTGTGACCGGAATCTTTTTGTTTTTCATTTCCCCATATTCGGTGATGATATAATCAGCGTATTCCTGTAATGTTTTTCTGTTATAAGTCAGGGCAATGGTATTCGGCGCTCCATCTTTTCCCTTGATCAGCTTTACCGCAGCCTTTTTGATCTGCTGCGGCTCAATTTTAAATTTGATGGTTGTTTTTCCATTACAGTTATTACCGATTCCCGCTATTGTAATCGTAGCCATTCCAGAATGGATATTGTTGGAATAGACAGCAGTATAGTCTTTGTTTAAAGCCAGTTTTTTGTTGCGCATTGTTTTTATTATCACAGCAGGCTTTTGTTCTTTTCCATTATAAATTTTGGGAGATATATCTGCTATGGTAACATGTTGTGCAATATCCTCCGCAGACTCTTTTTTATTGAGATCCACCTTTCCAATATTAAATGTAGATACGATTTTTCCCTTATATTTCCCCTTCCCGGTGATGGTCATCATTGCTGTTCCTGCATTGACATTGTTTTTGTACTGCACCTTGTAATCCTTATTGTTTCTAAGCTCTGTATCCCCTATCTTGATTTTCACATTCCGTGTGACGGCTTTTCCAGTATACAAAGTATCTCCTGTAATTTCCGGCGTGACCGAATTGATATAATTTTCTCTCGGAACGTCATACACCGTAAGTCTGGAAGTGACAGATCCCGTGTAATCTGTGGTAGTTGCCTTCGGAGTAATCGTAATCTTCGCTTTCTTAGGATCCTGCGCGTCAATATATTCCGCCAGAAACGCCCCATTGTTTAACTTGATATTGCCATCATAAATAACAATGGATACCGTTCTGTCATTGGTAAGCTTGCTTCCCGTATATATCTTTAATTTTTTTACATTTTTAGGGGTGATCGTATATTTTTTTACCACACTTCCCGTGTATTTTCCAATTCCTGTAATGGTTACAGAAGCTGTCTCCTCACCGGCATGTAAATTGTTCGCATATTTAAGCGTATAGTCCTTATCCTTTTTTAAGGTGACACGTTTTTTGCCATTCATCGCTGTCACTTTTATGGAGGGCTCATACACCATGCCGTTATAGACTCTCGGTTTGATTGTGTTTGTCTTTGTTGCTGTCAGTTCATCACTCAGATCAATGGGCGTTTCTTCTACTGCAGCTTCACGCACATCATCTGCATTGACATCTGTCTCGTTTTCCTGTATCCACTTTGCATACAAAACGGTGTCACAGGTAATCGTATCTGTTTCAAAATCCCACAGATGAACGCACTCCGGCTCCTGATACCATTCTGCAAACGTATATCCCTCGGCTGTCGGAATGTCGGGCTTTTCTATTGTTGTGCCCTCGTTTACGGACTCTGGCGCTATCTGCTCTCCCATACCCTGCATGTCAAAGGTAACCATATATGTGGTAACTGATTGTGCCGCAATCCATTTTGCATACAAAGTAATATCTGATTCTACGATATCCGCCTCAAAATTCCAGCGACTGACACCCTCTGCTTCCCGATACCAGCCATCAAAAAGATAACCTTCTACTGTCGGGGGTTCCAATTCAGCAAAAACTTCACCGGCATTCACGGTTACCGGCGCTATCTGCTCTCCCATACCCTGCATGTCAAAACTTACTGTATAGAACGCTTCCGCCGGCGTTTCATCCCATTTCGCGTAGAGTGTTACATCCTGTGTGATGAGATCCGTCTCAAAGTCCCACTCGTTTTCAAAAGCTGCATCCTGATACCAGGCATCAAAGAAATAATTTTCTTTTGCCGGTTCCTCCGGTACGGCAGCCGTTTCATTTTCCGATATGTACTGTGCGGGTACCATGGTTCCGCCATTGGATTCAAACGTTACCGTATACTGTACAGGAATATCTTCCTCCGCAGCGCTTTCTTCCGGCAAAGTCATCTCTGCATCCTCTTTGGGAAGAGCAAAGAACTGCACGCGGTAACAAAGATATGGCTTTTCCTCTTTGGTGATTTCCACTTCAAAGACATCACCATCTGCATATTCTGAAATTGCAGATGTCCTTGGACGGAAAACAATGCATCCACTCTGTTCAGAATCATCATTGTCAACAGAGAACAGACCATCTGCCTTATTCTCAGAAAATGTCCATTCCGCTCCGTCTGATTCTCGTGTAAGCGTTACACAAATGTCCGAAGCTTTCAGCGTCTCCCCGGTTGATACAGACCAGGGGTATTCTTTGTCAAAGTAGTCGACCGGCATATTTTGGGCTGGCCACGCAACGCCGCGTACCGCTTCCTCTTCGTCGGACTGATCCTGGGCATACATCGCGCTGTACATCCCATCGCTGCCTCTGACCGCACCGAAGCCGACCTGTTCCACAGACGGTTTCAATATTTTCCCGCGCATGCTGTGTTCGTCATAATCCGCCATCCATATATCAACAATGGTTTCATTTATCGTCTGCAACGGCTCGCTGCTGTAAGCCAGACCGGCATTTGTGGCACCGCCGGATCCTTCCGTAAACAGCTCCTCAGGCATCTCTTCCGGCCTGGAAGGTTCCTGGCTCAGCTCCCCATTCACATAGTTTAAAAGAGCCGCCGCCTGACTGGAGTGATTATACTCGTCATTTAAATCCATCTCGTAAGGCAGACCAGCTATAAAACGGATCTGACGGGTCATGGCTGCAGCCGATTCTAATGTTTCATCAGACAAAGCACCTGCACGATAAGGCGCTGTTACATTCGGTTTTTCTGCATAAGTGACAGCGTCTTCTTTGTCTGCTTTTTGCTGGTTTATAAATTCTGTGATCTCTTCAATGCTATGATATTCTACCTGGAGTTCTGTATCTTCCTCCTCCAGGTCTGTTTTCTCCTCTTTACTTTGGTCTTTGCCCTCTGCTGTTATTTCGTCTTCCGGCTCTGTATTTTCTTTCACAGGCCCTGAACCGGCTTCTTCGTCTGTGTTTTCTTCCGCAGGCCCTGAACCGGCTTCTTCGTCTGTGTTTTCTTCCGCAGGCCCTGAACCGGC
>CBCOZL010000025.1:23066-58595 GCA_965114645.1 uncultured Lachnospiraceae bacterium
TTCTTCGTCTGTGTTTTCTTCCGTGTCAGATTCTGTTGACGCCTGTTCTGAAGCCGTCGATCCGGCAGTGCTCTCCTGCGCAGGAGACGTCTCGCCCTGTGTTTTTTCGATCGCCGTTTGCAGTTGTGCGGGGTACTCCGCCGCCAGTACCAGAGAATCCGCGGCTGTAGATGCCATTGTTATAGATAATAGCATGCATAACAATTTTTTCTTCATAAAGTCCTCCATCTTAAATCATTTTACTTTTTAAAAACTCTATATTATTTCTATATAGAGACACTAGTATATAATACAATATTAATCTGGTTTTTTCTATACTGCCCGGGTCAAAAACTGAAATCCCATCACCACAACCCCAAGCGCCACCAGCACAATGCCCGTTGCCCGGTTCAGTGTCCTTGGCTGTGCCTTATTGGCGAAAACCGCCGCGATCCTCGCCCAGATAAACGTAAAGATCACGCACAGCGTCCACACCGGCCAGTCCGGCATTCCTCCTATGGCAAAGTGGGACACCGCGCCTGTAAAGGCGGTAAACGCCATAATAAATACACTGGTGCCGACCGCCGTCTTCAATTCATAATGCAGGACCGATGTCAAAATTAAGAGCATCATCATGCCGCCGCCCGCACCGATAAAACCGCATATAAAGCCGATTATCACACCTGCTGTGAGAGACTGCACCGCCCGCTTCCCTGCCGCAGTCTCTCCCATCGCTTCCTTCGTAGTCATCACGGGTTTCAGTATAAACTTAACGCCCAGCAAGAATGTCATAAACACGGAAAAACCGCCCATCGCTGTCGATGGAAGAAGGCTCGCCGCATAACTTCCAACCACAGTAAAAGTCAGCACACTGCCCATCATAATGAGACCGTTTCTGACATCCAGATTCCTGTTCTTCCCATAAGTGTACGCCGACACTGCACTGGCCAGCACATCTGAGGACAGGGCAATCCCCACCGCCATATAAGCATCCATGCCCAGAAAGGTAATCAGCATGGGACTGATGACGGCCGCCGCACTCAACCCGGCAAATCCTGTCCCCAAACCTGCTCCCATTCCTGCAAAAAATGTGACCACAATCATCCATAACCAGTTCATCTTAATCCCGTCCTTCCCTCATTGTCTTAAGGTTTGTCTCCATCATGCTAAGAACACGGAAAAAATCAGCCTTCAGCCGTTCATCCACATTCTGAAACAGCTCGTCCGTAAAGTGTTCCTGAAGCTGCCTGCCCCTCTCCACAATGGGCCGGGCTTTTTCCGTGCATACAAGCCTGACCTTTCTCCTGTCACCAGGGCTTTTCTCCCTTTGCAGATACCCTTCTCTCACAAGACTGTCCACGTTCACGGACACCAGATTCGCCTTGATATATCTTGTCTCAACGATATCCCGGGCCGTGTCGAAACCGGGATTATTGGCCAAAAATAACAGGATATCAAATGCGGTCTGCGGAATCCCCATTTCCTGACAAAGCGGTTTACACCTTTCGCTGTATGCCTGTAAAAGGCTGCGTGCCATCTTAATACTCGTTTTCATATGCCCCCCTTTTTTTATTTATACAAAATTGAATATTTCAATTTTGAACTATTTTAATGCAGAAGAAATTGTTTGTCAATACACTCCAAAAAAAGAAAACCATCTGCCCACAGACAAATGATTTTCCTTTCATCATTTTCGTCGCTCACGCAACTCTTACATACTGATCGTGTCTACCACCGACATCTTCCGCATTTTTCGTATCGGCCCGTTCAAGGCTGCTGCCCCCGAAGCAGTCATCACCGTCGCAATAACGAGACATTCCGCAAGCGGAAGGACCCATGCATCCCCCCATCTTGTGGTAATCACCTGCCGGTACAGGCAGTAATGAAGGGGCAGACCAAGCAGCAGACCTTCTGCCAGGCCGCCAAACAGATAAGTGAGCGTCTCCACAGCAACCATCGTCTGTAACTGCCTTATACTGATTCCGATGGCTCTCATGGCTCCATACTGCCGCATACGCGCAGATACGCTCATGCCAACGCTGTTGATGATATGGAAAGCGGCAATCAGCGCAACTACCGCCAGGAACCCATAAACAAACAGGGCAAAGGAAAAGTAAACTGCCCGCATTTCCCGATTGTGAGCCCGGCTGTCAGAAAAGCTGTACGCCTCTTTCACCGTACTGCGTATCTTTCCCACTGATTCATCTGATCTGTCCCGCAGTTGGATATCCAGAATCGTATAGCCATTCTCTCCTGTCAGCTCCCGGAACAACCCTTCTGAGCAGATCAGCGTACCCACATCTTCCCCGCCGTCAAATGGCGCATTCTTTAGGATCCCGGCCACCGTTACCTGCTGTGTGCCCTGCGAGGTCTCCAGCGTGATCTCATCGCCGGTATCTGCCGCAAATCCTGTCTTTTCCACCAGAAGAACGCCGCTTCCGTCTCTGACATGCTCTAAATCTCCCTGCCGCAGATCGCCCGCCGCCCAGTCAAACTGGTATGTCTCATAGGAAACCAGCATGACTGTTTTTTCCACGCCTCCCACTTCCGCCTGCAGATCATAGGCAAAACTACGGCCGAAAACCCGCCTGATATCTTCATTTTCCTGCAGCTCCCTATACAGTGATTGGGGTATGGCACAGGAATTATCAGGACTGACAACAGCCACATCCGGCGTGTAGGGCCGCAGTGTCACAATCGCATGTTTCATAAAATCAACCCCTATGCCGAAACCCAGAAACAGAATAATGCTTAAGGCGAAGGATGAGGTCAGTAAAATCAGATTCTTCCTGCTTCCCGCCGCATGATGCAGTCCAAGCGCCGTCTCCACATGCAAGCGCCCAGTATACACTGCGCCTTTCCCGGCTGACACCGGGGATGCATTCCCAGATACTGCTGTCAAGGGCGAAACCTCCGAGGCTTTGCGGGCCGGCGTACGGCTTGCCGCAAGCACCGTAACCAGGCCGATCAACGTCCCGAAGATCAGACCGGGCAGACTGATCCCCCATCCCGGCATTTCCCCAAACCAGGTGGGCGTTATCACCTTTAACATACGGCACAGACCCCACACCATCACCACGCTGAAGGCAAGCCCTTGCGGAACTGATCTAAAGCACCAAAAAAGCCCTTCTGCCCGCACATAGCGCCGCACCTGCTTTCCCGTCGCACCCAGACACCGCATCATCCCGAAAAATTCTGTCCGCTGTGCCACATTACTGTTCATACTTCCCAGAATCATCATCATGCCAGAAATCGCCACCATCGCCGCCAGAAGAAAAGCAGTCAGATAGAGAACCATAATGTATTGATCACTGCTCTGCATCATCGAACCCATCAGTCTGGCATTTTCGCTGACCTGCTCCTTGGAAATGTGCAGTTCCCCGCAGATCTCTTCTATCGCCTTCTGTATCCTGCAATGGGGTACAAACTCCACATAATAAGCAAAATCCTCCTGCAGCGTCACGTCCCGGAAATAGGACAGATAAGTATCCGTACTCATAAAAACACCGAAAGCGTCCGTTTGCAGCATCATGGATGTGTCCTCTACAATACCGCTGATGCGAAGAGACAGGGAACCGTCAGGCGTCACTACCTCCACCAAGTCTCCGGGTGAAAGTCCCTGCCGCTTCCGCATGCCCTCTGTCACGAGCACCTCGCCTTTTTCTTTTGGGTAAATGCCGTCAAGCAGTCTGACTGCCGGATATAGTTCAAAAAATGTCTCATCAAACCCGCACAGGACTGTCGGCACACCCCCTGTCTCATAACCCATGTCCAGTCTATAATTTGTGGCCGCATATCGGCTTACCGTCTTCACTTCCGGCCTTGCGGCAAGCAGTGCCATCTGCTCTTCATCCACTTCCCGGAACATAACGTGCCACGCGCCATCCGTCATAATGGCCAGCTTTTTCTGACTTTGCAGAAACATATCCGCCATACCAAAAATAGCGGAGATCAAAAATACAGATATCACAATACACCATCTTGTCATACGGGTCTGTCTTCGGTGAATTTTCGCCGAAATGGGAATCAGGTCAAGATAATTTTTCATTGACATGCCCTCCCAAATCCGTCAAAATACCATCCGCCACCTGCATGACACGGTCTACCGAAGATATCAGATTCGGATTATGCGTTATCATTAAAATAGTCTGCTGATACTGTCTGGATGCCTTTGCTAAAAGCGCCATCACTTCCCTGCTGTTTTTTCTGTCAAGATTGCCGGTCGGTTCATCCGCCAGAATCAGTTTCGGCTTTGTAATCAGGGCTCTCCCTATCGCCACTCTCTGCTGCTGCCCGCCGGAAAGCTGTCCCGGCAGATGCCTTCTCCGCTCCTGCAGTCCCAGCACTTCCAGAATCTGATCCACCTGTCCAAAATCCGGCTTCTTATAATCCAGTAACAGGGGAAAAATAATGTTTTGCTCCACGTTGAGTTCCGGGATCAGATGAAAAGACTGAAAGATAAAGCCAATGTTACGCCGTCTGAAAACAGTGCGCTCCTCCTCCCCCATGCCAAACAGATTCTGCCCGTCTATCAGAATCTTTCCGCCAGTCGGTTCATCCAATGCGCCAATGCAGTTCAGGAGGGTGCTTTTGCCAGAGCCAGACTCCCCGACCACCGCCGCAAACTCCCCTTTGTGAAGGAAAAAGGAGACATGCTTTAAGGCATCCACTTTTGCTTCGCCCTCTCCGTAAGTTTTACACAAATCTTGTACTTCCATAATTTCCATTGTATGACTGAACCTCCTCCGCTTTCTTTTTGATCAAGCTTTTTCTTTAGGATAACAGGATCAGCTTACAATCCCATGAATGGAACCTTACAAATTTGAAAGAAAAGTAATGGTAAAAACAGCCCCCTCTCCAAGCGTACTGCTCACAGAAAGGATTCCGTCCTGCCCTTCCACAATAGACTTTGCGAGAGGCAGACCCAGACCGATCCCCTGCCTGCCGCCATCTCTTTTGCTTCTGTAAAACCGTTTGAATACATGGTAAATGTCCTCCTCCGCGATACCGCATCCATCATCTGACACCGTCATGCGAAACACTGCCGGCGAACACTCCCAGGAAACCGTAACCACACCCCCCTCAGCCGTATGGTCCAGCGCATTCTTTATCAGATTGGCAACCGCCTCCCTTGTCCAGGGTTCATCGCACAAAAGCATCTGTGCCGGATCCCCCTCCACAATAAGCTTCTTTCCTTCCTTCTGCGCTCTCACAGACAAATCCGCCGCTGCGCTTTCAGCCAAGGCCAGGGCCGAATGCCATTCCTTATGGAAAACGATGCTGCCCGCATCGATACGGCTCACTTTGAGCAGCGCCTGCACAAGCTGTTCGATCCGTTCCAGAGACTGCATGGTTTTTTCTGAAAACCGCTCCACGATCTCTTTATGCCCCGGTTCCTCCGCAATGATTTCCGTGTACATATGCAGGGACGCCAGAGGTGTTTTTAGCTGATGAGAGATATCCGAAATCGTGTCTTTTAAAAAGGCTTTCATCTGCTGTTCTTTCCTGCTCTGAGCCCTCAGCGCAACAGCCAGCTCTTCCACCGCCGAAAACAACTGGTAAATACTGCCTTCTGCGTTCTGCGGCAGATGCCTTTCAAAATTCCCTTCGGAAAATTGAGATATGATACTTTCGGCCTGCCGGTACATCTTCTCCCGTTTCCACACAAAATGAATGGACATCACTATCAGCGTAACAGCCGGAAGAACTGCCATACCAGCTGCAATCCCTGCAAATGCCCGCACCGATCTGTCTATGTCTGGAAAAAGCCTGACAGAAGCAGTTTCCGTGTGCCCAATCTTCTTAAGCAGTGCAGCCCCCTCTCTGGTTGATTCCACATTTTTAATCGCACTGGCAATCATGGCTGGGGAAATACCCTGCTCCATCAAAGATGAGCT
Organism: uncultured Lachnospiraceae bacterium; assembly: GCA_965114645.1. Lineage (GTDB taxonomy): Bacteria > Bacillota > Clostridia > Lachnospirales > Lachnospiraceae > UBA3282. The sequence continues at coordinate 28,943 of CBCOZL010000025.1, forward strand.
CATAGTCCTCTCTCTTTCAAAAAGAAGGCTCTGTGTCTCTTTTCCGTGAAACCAGGCGAGAAAGAGGATCACTAATACAAAAGAACCAACGATGCCAATCACACATGTGACATACTGCCGGCTTTGTCGATCATGCAAAACGCTCATACAAACCACCATTCCTTTCCCTTTGCCCCGACACAAAAGTGCGCCCTATTTCCGCCATGTATACCCGAATCCCCGCACCGTCAGCAGATGCGCCGGATTGGACGGGTCTTCCTCTATCTTTTCACGCAGTCTGCGGATATAGACAGAGAGCGTATTGTCATCCACAAAGTTACCGTTCCCATCCCACAGCGCATCCAGAATCGTGTTCCTTAAAACTGTCTGCCCTGCGTTTCGGACAAGCAGGCAAAGCAGCCGATATTCCGCATTGGTCAGAGACAGCGGACGATTGTCCAAGAACGCTCCACCCCCAAACAGGTCAATGGATAACGGTCCTGAAAAAAGCCGATTCTCCACACTTCCATCACTGAGTCCGCTCCGTCGCAGCAGCGCCCGGATTCTGGAGCACAGTTCCCCCAGCTTAAAAGGCTTCGTGATATAGTCATCTGCGCCGCTGTCCAGCCCTCGTATCACATTTACCTCATCATCCATCGCCGTCAGAAAGATAATCGGTGTCCTGCTTCCCTGTTCCCGCACCCGGCGGCACACGTCCACGCCGTTTCCGTCGGGCAGAGTGACATCCAGCAGCAAAAGACTGTATGACCGTGTTTCCAGACGGACATAAGCTGTTTTGACTGTCTGCACCACATCTACGATATAACCTTCTCTATTTAGGGAATACATCAGCCCGTCAATTAAGTCTGCATCATCCTCCAGCAAAAGTATGGTGTGTTCCACGCTTCACGACCTCCATTCAAATATAAACATTTCTTATTATGTGATAAATATATCATTCCTCTGTCCCATGTCAATAGAAAGAATCCTGGCAGAACGCAAAACACAGAAAAGCGCTCCCCGGTATGCAACCGGCAAACGCTTCCCCGCCTTTCACGCGCTCTTATCCTTACTGATCCGTAAAAACAGTGTTCTGCTTCCTGTATGTGTCCGTGTCCTTCTGGCTCAGTTCCCGCTCCACCTGTGCCAGTTTGTTCTCCAGCTCCTTCGTCTTCTTTTCGTCCCCGGAAGCTGCCTTGAGCTGCTGTTCCAGCTTTTTCTTCTTCTCCTTCAGTTCCCGGATTTCCCGCTCCACCTTATCCGTGTTCGCAGTGTATTTCTCCCCGCCATTGTCCGGGGCATCCGCATTCACTTTGGGGGATTTGCTGCCTTCATCCTTTTCGGAACTATCCTTCTTCGGATCGTTAAAATAAACTTTTTTGTTACCGTTCTCGTCCTGCCCTACATAGTACAGGCCGTTTGGCTTTTCCCCCGACTTTTCGCTGCTGATATACTCGTCATGCGGCGTGCGGTTCTGGTTTGATGCCTTTTCTTCACTCTGACTGCTTTCGGATTTTGTCGCCTTTTCCGCATTCCGGCCGTTTTCGGCTTTCGCTGCCTCCTCCCGCTGTGCCTGCATTCGATCCGCATAATCGGTCTTGTAGATGCTCCCTTTTACGCTGATTTCCATTGCCATATGCCAATCCTCCTTTTCTCCACAGCATCGTATCTGCTGAATCTCACTATCCATTTCGACAATAAAAAAAAAGATTTAACCGATTTGCCGTGGGATGCTCTCTGTATGCCGTGGAATGACAAGCAGCACGCTTAGAATAAAAGAGCCGCCCTGTGTTTTGATGCTCATTGCTCCTTGATACTTTTCCGTTACCGCCCTGATATTTGACAGGCCTGTCCCCTCTCCGGCCCGCCCCTTTTCCTGAAAACTGTTCTCCACTTCCATCAAAACGAAATCTCCCTGGATACGTCCCGACACACGGATATATGTCTCCGCACCGCCATTTATATCGCGGCACGCCCGGATGGCGTTATCCAAAGCGTTTGAGAGAATAATGCCAAAGTCAATATCGCGCACCGGGCACGGATAGGGCAAAAGCAAAGAACAGTCAACATCAATTCCCATACTTCTGGCTATCCCCAGCTTGTTTCCAAGCAGAATATCCGCCACCGGGCTGCCAGTGCTGCACGGAAAGGAAAGTTCCTCCGTCATATCCGCCAGATCACCGATATAAGCAAGCGCCTCCTCCGATTCCCCGTTCCGCATAAGATCTTTGACCACAGTCATATGGTTCTTTATATCGTGGCGGAACGATTTTGTCTTTTCATAACGCGCCCGCGCTTCCTCCACATACTGCTTGAAAGAACGCTCCTCCTGCTCCAGCAGTGACAGCTCCGTGCGCAGTTGAAAATTCTGGAGCAGTTTTTTATAGGCGAACATAAGGCAGAACAAACTTGCCATGCCAAAAAGCTGTATCACAAGCATTTGATAATGATTAGCCATTACGATGATACCGCCGGCATTCGTGACCGTCATGTTTCCGTATATGATAGAACCGATGTATTCATCCATAAAAAAGATCATCAAGATCGGAACCAGAATCATAAAAAGATACTGCTTCTCTACCGTTTCATAGTACAAAAAATATCGGCACGCCGCACTACAACAGACAACTGCCGTCACAAGCGCCACCATTCCAAGCAGTACGGACAATACTGCGGAAGCATTGTGATGTGCGTAAGACAGCTTCGGCTGCACAATCCCCGACAGGGAATTGACGATTCCAAAACTGAGCTGCATGATCTCCACTGTCAGCGCCGCATATAAAATAACGGATTTCCAATCGGCACGGCATATAAAAATCCCGATGATTACAAGGAGCAGCGTATAAATCAGATATTGTACAATGCTTCCCACAGGCGCTGCCTGCATCACGGCGCATCCAAGTGCAGCGGACAGCAGATAAACAGAAGTTCTCCCCCTTTTTTGTAAAAATTTCCTATAGAAGTATAGGCCGGTAAGCATCTGGCTTATTCCTATAACATATCTGTTAAAAAAGTCGATATTATTTTCCATCTCACAGTCTCCATTCCTTCATATACTGTAAAATGATCCCTGAAAATTCTTTGCTGCGCAGCCGGGAAACCGGGATTTCTTCCCCGTTCTCCATATATGCCGCACCGTTTTTATAACTTTTGAGATATTGCAGATTGATCAGATAGCTCCTATGACACCGAAAAAAGCGGCCATCCAGCCTGGACTCCAGATTTTCAATCCGATCATAAAAATCCACCACATCCGAAGAAGTCAGATGCAGATACACCTTCCTGTCTATAATTTCAGCAAAAACAATGTCCTCAAAAGAAATAATGCTTCTCTCATAGCCTTTCTGCACAAGAAGCTTGTCCTCACTGACCTGTTTCATGGAGACAAGCAGCCGGTCCATCGTCCTTGTAAACTGCTTTTCTTCAATCGGTTTCAACAGATAATCATACGCCTGCACTTCAAAGGACTGGAAGACCATCTCTTTCAGAATCGTTATAAAAATGAGAAAACCCTTAAAATTCCGGCTGCGCAGTTTCCTTGCCGTCTCCATGCCATCCATGCCCTTCATCTGGATGTCGAGAAAAAGAATATCAATGTTTTTGTCGTATTGTAATAATTCTTCTCCACACGAAAACCAGACAATGAATGCCTCCATATTTTTTTCCCGAAAAAAATGGGCCGCCATTTGTTTGACCTGATCCGCTATATATTTTTCGTCGTCACAGACCGCAATCGTAATCATAGCCTCCTCCTTAAGAGTGGTATTATATCACGTTCCTTTTCGGAAGACAATGGAAGTGCAGTAAGATGCAGCGCCGCTGCCGTAGAATGCGGTTATTGCCAAAAAGGAGCATGATATGGGGCAACTGCAAACCGGGCAGGAAATGGCTGATGCAAAAAGATCTTTTCCCGCTTTTTCGATTTATATTGATTCTCCCTCGTAAATGTCTTAATATGATAGACACGGTCCCTAATATTTCATTTGCATACACCAGAGGAAAAGTTATGAACGAATTTCACAGCGAAACAGAACAATTAGACTTTTTAAAAAGATATGGGTTAGTATCCCCGACAAAAACCAGTCTGCCGCCCTTTCAATACTATGCCCCTAATTCCGCAGTGCCCATTCTCTGCGAAATTGTCGGCTACGACCAGACTTTCGAAACCTGGTCCATACTGGTTATAAACGCCGCAGGTACCATGATCAAAATACATTCCAGCTGTCTTCTTGAAATGAAGACACGCGGCACATCGCCACGCAAAAAAGAGACCCGGACAGTCCGAAAAAAGAGTGCTGTGCCATCATCTTACGTCGTCTTCGATATCGAGACGACGGGCCTTAGCTATATCGCTGACAAGATCATTGAAATTGCCGCCGTCAAACACACGAAGGATGAGGTGGCTGAATTCCATGAATATGTTTACATTGCTGACCCGATTCCGGCGAAAATAACTTCGCTGACCGGCATAACAAACGAAACCCTTAAGGATGCCTCCCCTATAGATGTGGTTCTGCCAAAGTTTCTCTCTTTTATTGCAAATCACACGCTTGTAGGACATAACATAAAATCTTTTGACCTTCTTTTTATCAACAGAGCCTGTTCCAATCTTGGACTTCCTCCTGTCAAAAATAAGGTAATTGACACCCTGCCTCTTGCACGGAAAAAACTGCCAAATCTCGGCAGCTATAAACAGACGACTCTCTGCAGCTACTTTGGCATTGATACCTCCCATGCGCATCGGGCCCTTTCTGACTGCCACATGTGCGATCAAGTGTACCGTTCACTGACCGATGACGTTTAAGCAGGATTCTCCCTGCGATGCTGCAGATGAATACCGATATGCCCTATGCCTAAAATAATACTTGCCATCAGCATCCACACTACTTTTCCGTAAACGCCTCTCCCACCCGTTCCAATAACGCTAAAAATCTGTTTTCCTTTTCCGCCGAGTAACCCTGCGGCTGCTTTTTTATCCAGAGCAGATTCGGGATGAGCAGCATCAGCATAAATATGAGTCCTACATAGGAAAACCCTAAATGTCCAAACATGTTGTTTATCCTCCAAATTTCTATTTTATTCCGTTCGGAAATATATTATTATATAGACAACAAAGTATTTGACAATATAATATGCTTACCCGGGCAGCCGGGGGACGTGCTCTCACCCGTTCCGAGTCTTGCGGAAGGTGGTGATTATTATGAGTACATACGAGGAATTTATGGTGATCTTGACTGTGTCGCTGCTGATCGTAGCAATTCTAAGTTTGAAAAATAAGAAATAGCCGTCCTGTTCTCTGGCCAGAGCTGACGACTATCTCTTAAAGTCTTAAGTATTCGCCGGGTCGGGTGACTTGCACTCACCTTCCGGCTGTCCTGTTAAGCATATTATAAACCAATACGGATAAATCTGTCAAACATTTTAACCGCTGCTCCCTCGAAATCCAGCCGCTCCGAACTACCTCTCTTATCCTACCGCCAAACGCTTCCATCTCCATCCAGCCGGCGCAGCTCCTTTTGCGAAAAGAACAGCAATGCAAAAATAACGGCCAGCATTCCAGCCATTATGTAGATCAATCTAAAATTCAGAAATCTATTTTATGGATTAAAAAATCCCATATACAAGCACCTTCTCCTGTATATGGGATTTCTAATTTTTAATAACTATGCCTTAAACAACACCCTGTGCCTTCATCGCCTCAGCCACCTTTAAGAAGCCAGCGATATTCGCACCTGCCACATAGTCGCCTTCCTTGCCGTACTTCCTGGAAGCCTCATCCAGACTGTGGAAGATATTTACCATAATACCCTGCAGCTTGGAATCTACCTCCTCGAATGTCCAGGAAAGTCTCTCGGAGTTCTGGCTCATCTCCAGCGCGGAAGTTGCCACACCGCCCGCGTTTGATGCCTTGCCGGGGCAGAACAGCACGCCGTTCTTCTGCAGATACTCTGTCGCCTCCATCGTAGTGGGCATGTTTGCACCCTCCGCTACCGCAAAGCAGCCGTTTGCCACAAGCATCTTAGCGTCCTCCAGATCCAGCTCGTTCTGCGTTGCGCAGGGAAGTGCAATGTCACACTTCACACTCCATACACCGTGCTCACCGTTCTTCTTCTCATGATACTCTGCGTTAGGCCTCATTGCCGCATATTCCGTCAAACGTGCACGCTTTACTTCCTTCACTTCCTGTAACGTTGCTACGTCGATACCGTCGGGATCGTAAATCCATCCCGTGGAATCAGAACAGGTCACAGGCTTGCCGCCCAGCTGGATGGCCTTCTGGATTGCATAAATCGCAACGTTTCCCGCGCCGGATACCGCAATCGTCTTGCCCTTGATATCCTTGCCGTTACATTTCAGCATTTCCTCTGTCAGATAAAGCAGACCATAGCCGGTCGCCTCTGTTCTTGCGAGGGAGCCGCCGTAGGTAAGTCCCTTACCGGTCAGCACACCCTCATACAGGTTGCGGATTCTCTTATACTGTCCGAACATAAAACCGATTTCACGGCCGCCGACGCCGATATCTCCGGCAGGCACATCGGTATCCGCGCCGATATGTTTACAAAGCTCTGTCATAAAGCTCTGGCAGAATGCCATCACTTCCCTGTCGGATTTTCCCTTAGGGTCAAAATCACAACCGCCCTTGCCGCCGCCGATAGGCAGACCTGTCAGGGAATTTTTGAAAATCTGCTCAAAGCCCAGGAATTTGATGATACCCAGATTTACGGAAGGATGGAAACGCAAACCTCCCTTGTAAGGACCAATCGCACTGTTAAACTGCACGCGGAACCCGTTGTTCACCTGCACCTGTCCCTTGTCATCCACCCAGGGAACGCGGAACTGCACGATTCTCTCCGGGACAGTCAGACGCTCCAAAAGCGCATCCTTTCTGTATGCATCCTCATCCGCCTCGATCACAACACGCAGGGACTCCAATACTTCCTTCACTGCCTGATGAAACTCGGGCTGGGCGGGATTCTTCGCTACAACTAACTCGTAAACCTCATCAACATATGACATCGCCTTATGTCCTCCTTCTTCCTTGTATACATTACCAAGTACCATTATAGTATGTCGTATGGTAATCCACAAGACAGTTTAACGAATTAAAGTGTAAAAATTTCGGCTCCGTTTTCCTCATATATTGTACAATAATACCAAAATACTTGTATACAAACTTGCATTTCGCATCTGCCGCTCACAGATATTCCTTCAACCGTTCGATGCTTTTTTCCTCAAAATCCATCAGTTCCTTCGCCAGTTCCACCGTTTCATCCGTGGCAAGGCCATTGTGTTTCAGACTCTTCCACATGCTGGTGATCCCTCTGTTGCTTCCCTGAATCATCATCTCCGCCAGATGCTCCGTGCTGATATTGAACGCCGTATTCGCATGTATGCTTCCTTTCAGCATCATTTCCCCGATCTGGCTGCCACGGTACGCTTCCCCCTCCTGCTGCAGAATCTGGTCCAGCGCCCGGTTATGAATGTCTGCATAGTGCAGGGACTGCCGGGATAAGGTGATCGAAAAATCATCGTTCCCGATCTTGTCCAGAATGGTATCAATGGCCGTCATTCCCATCTGCGTGTTTTTCTGTATTTCCTTCAAAACCATCTCGTCGTCATGTTTCATGAATAGTGGCTCCTTCCTTCTTTACTCCCCTCCTTACTCTGCTTATTTGCAAAAAAACAGATGAGGGTATGATAATCCTCATCTGTCTAGTCTTTCCGTTTTATTCGGTTTTAATCAGATTTTATTCCACATACTCCGACTTGACATAAGCTGTTTTTCCGTTGTACTTAATCTTGGTCCAGCCGTCGGCCTGTTTCATAATCACATCAAAGGTTTCACCCATGTAGGCGGTCGCTATCTTCTCGGAATTCTCGCTTGCGCCGCTTCGGATTCTGACGGTTTCCTTAACTGTCACCGTGCCGTTTGTGGCTGCGGAATCATCACTGTTATCAGCCTGTTCCTGCGAATCCTCTTCTTCCTCATCCTCATTCTGTTCCACTTCGGACGCCGCCATGGTTTCGGAAGGCTCCAGATAATCGCTCTTGATAAACGCCTCACCGCCCTCGTATTTGATCTTACTCCAGCCGTTGCCTTTCTCTTCGAGAAGCTCAAATTCGTCTCCCACAGCCGCCTTACCGAGCTTATCCGCCGTCTCGCTGTCGGAAGTTCTTATATTAACAACATCTATCGTCTTTACTTTGGTCACTACCTCAGTGGGTGTTTCCTCCGCCGGCTCCTCTGGTGTTTCTTCCTCTGTCACCGCTTCCGGCTCCTCGCTCTGCTCTGCACGCGCCAGGGCTTCCCCTACGTTCTTCTCGATCTCCTCCCGCAGTTCCAAGAGAAAATCAGCAAGCTGCGGATCCTCTACAACCATTTTGTTATAGGCTTCAGCTGCCTTGTTATTCAGATCGATGACATCACCCTGCAGCTGGATCTCCCGCATGTAATGCAGCTCGTTGTCACTTTCCTCTCCGTCTTCATTGATGTAGAGTTCACCGTCCTCATTGGTACACACATAATATGTCCGCATACCGGGAATCGGTTTGTCATAATCATGGAACTTTAGTTCCGCATAGACATAAGCAATATAGGTACCTTCCTTCGGTCCCACTTTGGTATAAATCTCCAGGGGCGGATAGGAATCAATATACTTACTTGTCTCCGCTGCTCTCAGGATCTCCGTCGCATCCATGTAATAGACCAGCTTCTCCATGGTAGCAGTGTCACCTTCCACCATCGCTTTATAGTAGACATCAAACAGTTCGTTGATCCCCGGAACGGCATCTTTCTCCAAAGGCACCTCCGGCACGTCAAGCAGCGCTTCCTCCTCACCCGTACTCTCTTCCGGCGCGACTGCTGTTTCCTCCTGTTCTACCTTCCTCTTATTCGCCTGAATCGCTATCACAATCGTCAGTGCCACACAGACCACTAAAATGACAGGAAGAACAATTTTGGAGTATCGTACCAGCCAGTTTTTAAACACTTCACACTTTGCCTTCAGACCCTCCCACATTGTATCGTTTGTCATATTCATGAAACTCCTCCAGTCTCAAAATTTCCGGGACAATATCAGCATATCGTCCCGGAAACCCATAACTCTATGCACCCGACAGGACTCGAACCTGCATCAAAGGCGTCGGAGGCCTACGTTTTATCCATTAGACTACGGGTGCCCGCCTTGATGAAACACGTTTTAACAATCCAAAAAATTGTTACAAATTTGTTACATCTTCTGTATCATACCGCAAGCGGGCACACTTGTCAAGTAATCGCGCCTAAGAAATAATTTCCTCGATTTCCGATTTTTTTCTGCAATACCGATATAACCCGTAAGAAAGCACTTCTTCCGGCTCTACCTGGGTTCGATTGACCTCCTCCACCATCTGTCTGTAAAAAGCATATTCCCTGATGTGGTCATCGGGTATCAGCAGCACCTCATGGACAGAACTGGGCAAAATCAGAAGATCACAGCCAAATCGCTCCGCCAGGCACCCGATCTTTTCAGAATATAACATCACTGAGGCGCCAAATCGCTTTTCCTGATTTGTCAGTACATACATTGGCACCGCGTCATCCTCCCGCATGGCAATCCCCGTCATCTCCGCAATCAGCTCCCGCATGGAAACGAGAAGTTCCGGCTTGCCGCACCTCGTATTGCGTCTGGCTGTCCGATAAAGTGATTCCGCATTCTGTTTCCACATCAGCATATGCTGCCTCTGGATCGTAATAGAAGCCCCCTCCGCCATATCTTCTTCCAGCGCATAGTAAAACACAATCGCCAGATCATGCCATCTCAGATGCGGCGCATCCCTCAGAAACTTTTTATTCTTTTCAAAGCTGACCAGCTTATAAAAAATCCGATCCTTCACCCTGCTGTAATCACGAAAAAAATCCATGTCCAGATCCAGCGCCATAGACTGCTCCTCATGGCAGTTTATAATCCGTTCCACAAGTACACCAAGCAGTTCCCCTTCCCTGTACTCCTGATAAAGCCCTTCCAGGTAAATAGTGGGGAAGATACTGTCTTCCTGCTTTGTGATGGCGATTCCCGTCTGCTCCACGTCATTGTTTTTGGTCACATGGAGCACCCGGATCTCATATGCATCCCCCATTCTTTCCTGTAATAAATCCACAATATTTTCTACAAATTTTTGAAATCCCATATCATCCTCTTTCCCATTCTCTCCGGACATAACTGGATTTCTAACTCTGCTCTCGCAGAAGCCGTCTTCTGACTCTGCCTTTTTCTCATAAGCAGATTCGAGATGCTTCGCATCTCTCATTCGCGTTGCTCGTCATAAGCCGTCACTGTCAGGCTTACATGCTGGCATGTATCCTGTCACTGCCGTCTTCTGACTCTGCCTTTTATTCATAAGCAGACTCGAGATGCTTCGCATCTCTCGTTCGCGTTGCTCGTCATAAGTCGCCAGAATCAATCTTGCATGCAAGCATGCAGCTTGCTTCTGTCGCCTTCTGACTCTACTTATCGCGCAAAAAAAGACAACATAGACTGAACGTCTATATTGTCTTATGGGCTTTGACATGATACGCTTCTTTTATACTCTGGACAGATACTCACCCGATCTGGTATCGATCTTGATCTTCTCACCGTTTTCCACAAACAGCGGTACCATAACCTTCGCACCTGTCTCCACGATAGCAGGCTTGGTCGCACCAGTCGCGGTATCACCCTTAAAGCCAGGCTCAGTGTCGGTAATCTCCAGCTCTACGAACAGCGGCGGCTCGATTGCGAACACATTGCCATTGTAGGAACAGATCTTAACCATCTCGTTCTCCTTCACGAATTTCAGAGCGTCGCCTACCGCTTCCGCATTCAATGCGATCTGGTCATAGGTCTCCACGTCCATGAAATTGAACAGGTCTCCGTCAGAATATAAATACTGCATGTCCTTTCTGTCAATACGTGCCTGAGGGAATTTCTCAGTGGGACGGAAACTCTTCTCCACCACACCGCCGTTGATGATGTTTTTCAGCTTCGTTCTGACAAAAGCTGCGCCTTTGCCCGGTTTAACATGCTGAAATTCAATTATCTGAAAAACATTACCCTCCATCTCGACGGTAATGCCGTTTCTGAAATCACCCGCTGATACCATATTTCTATCTCCTCCTAAGCTTTCACAAATATAATTCTTTTCTAGTTTATACTAAAAAAATTCATTTTTCAACCTCTTTTCTTAAAAAACATAACATTTCAGCCAAGACCATCCAGGCCGGCCAGACGATTACTTTATATTTAAAATAAAATCAATTGCCTGCAGGTAACCATCCAGCCCCTGCCCATAAATCTGTTTGTCGCAGACTGGCGCCGTCACAGATACTTTGCGGAACTCTTCCCTCTGCGTAATATCAGAAATATGGATTTCTACCTTAGGCACAGTGATACTTGCCAGCGCATCCCTGATGGCATAGCTGTAATGAGTAAACGCACCCGGATTGATCACAATTCCCTCTGTGCCATCAAAATAGGAGTCCTGAATCCGGTCGATAATGGCGCCTTCATGGTTACTCTGAAACACTTCCACAGCGCTGTCCGTCTCCTCTCCCTTTTTCGCGATCATCTGCAGCAGATCGTCGTAATTCTGTGTTCCATAAACGCTCTTTTCCCGGATACCCAGAAAATTCAGATTCGGTCCGTTAATTACCAGTATTTTCATCTCTCATCCCTCCGTCAGATTGTTTCCTTCCCTCTCGTTTACATGTTCCTCGATCTCATCCAAAATCTGCGAAAAGCTCTTACCATCCACAGTGATTACTACATCCGCCGCCGCTCTGTAGCAGGGATCTCTCTCCTCTATGAGCGTCTTTATTCTCGTCAGCGGGTCCTCCACCCGCAAAAGGGGCCTTGTGGTGTCGTCTTTTACCCTCTCATAAATCGTCTCCCCCTCAGCCCGCAAATAGAAAACCTGTCCCAGCTCATGCAGCAGCGCCCGGTTTTCCTCCCGCACAGGCAGACCACCACCCACTGATATAATCTGGTTACCCGCGCTGTCAGCCAGTTTTCGCAGACAGTCTGTCTCCCGGTCCCGGAAATACGCTTCCCCGTCTGTCGCAAAAATATCCGATATGGTTCTCTTCTCCTCTTTCTCAATTTCCTTATCCGTATCTATGATCGTCCGCCGCAGACGGTAAGACAGCCGAAGCCCGACCGTAGACTTGCCGCATCCCATAAATCCGATCAGTATTACATTTTCCATGATTTCCTCCATGCCCATACTGTCCGCTGTAATGACATGTCCTTGTCTTTCGTACACCAGACAACTAAATAAAATGTGCTTTCAGCTTCTCATAAACCGCGTCCGCATCCGCCTCGGACACGGTCACCCTGTTCCAGAGTTCATAGGCAATGATCCCTTGATAGAGGAGCATTTTCAGTCCGTTACAGGCACGTCCGCCGCTCTTCTTCACCAGCCGCATAAACCGCGTCTCCCACGGACTGTAAATCAGGTCAAAACCCGTGTGTACTTTTGCGTAAAATTTTTCATCTTCAATCACCACATCCTCCACATGAGGCGCAAGCCCCACAGATGTTCCCTGTATCGTCAGAAACTTCCGCTCCGGCAGACTGTCAAAATCGGTCAGCGCCATCGGGAAAATCACAGTTCTCTCCACCGCACGGTTTACCTCTTCCGCCACCTTCTGCGCCTTCTCCAGTGTACGGTTCAGAAGATACACCTTCTTTGCCCCTTTCACAGCACACAGATAAGCCACTGCCCTGGAGGCGCCTCCCGCCCCCAGCAGAATAATCTCCTCGTCCACGATCTGGATACCCTCTGTCATCATCGCGCGGTAAAGCCCTTCCATATCCGTATTATATCCCTTAAATCCACCCGGTACCGCCACAAGCGTGTTGACTGCGCCGATGGACGCCGCCAGAGAATCCACCTCCCGCAGACAGGAAATCACCTCCCCTTTATAGGGAACCGTCACATTGAGCCCCAGAAGCTGCAGCGCCGACGCCCCGGCAACCGCTTCCTCAATCCGCCCAGTTTCCACAGGAAACGGCACATACACCAGATTATGCCCAAACCGCTGCGCCAGCGTATTATGTATCACTGGTGAAAGGGTATGCTCCACCGGGTTTCCGATCAGTCCGCAGGTTCTTGTCCTACCGTTTATTTCCATATTCTCCTCCTACACTTCCATGCCTGCCTGTCTGCTGCCTTTTCAAGGATCTCCTGTAAAAGAACAGCACAATCCACTCCAGCCTTCTCTTTATGACAATCTGGATCTCCTCCTTCGGATGAATCGGCTTCACCAGATACGTTAATATCCCCATCCGTTTCGCTCCCCACACATCGGTAAAAAGCTGATCTCCCACAAAAAGCGTGTCTGAAGGCTCCGTCTGCATCAGCTCCATAGCCCGCAGATAACCCTTTTTTCCCGGTTTTCCAGCCTTATAAATATAGCGCGACTGTACCTTATCACTAAACATTTTTACACGCGGCTCCTTATTGTTGGACAAAAGCACGCTCTCAAAACCAATCGTTCTCAGCCTTTCAAAAAGCGCAATGCTGCGCGCATCAGCGGGCGCCCCGTGGGGCACAAGCGTATTATCAATATCAAAAATGACACCCCGGAATCCCTCCCGGTATAACGCCTCGAAATCAATCTCATATGTGGAATCCAGATATACGTCTGGATAAAAACATGCAAGTCCTGCCATCATTGTGCTCCTTTTAAACCTGTTCACCGTGCCACACAAAAAAACTTTCCACTGCTTCGTGCCTATCATAACAAAACACCCTGCAACAATGCAAGGTGTTTTTAACTGCCGCTTACTTATCCAGCACGCTTTTCAGTTCTTCCATAAAGGTGTTGATATCCTTAAACTCCCTGTATACAGAGGCAAATCTGACATAGGCAACAGCCTCCAGATCTTTGAGCTTATTCATTACCATCTCACCGATCACCTGGCTTGGAATTTCCTTTTCTTCCCGGTTAAATATTTCCGTCTCCACCTCATCCACAAGCTGGTTGATCTGGTTTGCACTGATCGGCCTCTTATGGCAGGCTCTCAGCACACCCGCCTCGATCTTGGATCTGTCATATGTCTCTCTGTTGTTATCCTTTTTAATGATAATGAGCGGTATCGTCTCCACCTTCTCATATGTGGTAAACCGCTTGTCACACTCATCACAGACGCGCCGTCTGCGGATAGAGCTGTTGTCCTCCGCCGGCCTGCTGTCGATTACTCTGGTATTCTCATGTCCACAAAAAGGGCACTTCATCCCGGATATCCTCCTTATCCACCTGTACTTGGGCTGCTGCAAAAACACTGCACCCAACATGACCATTATAGGATAAAATAATCATTATGTCAACTATCTTATGGAAACCATAACACCCTGGCATAACAACAAAATCAAATGCTCAGCCATCACGTTCACAGGCAAATATCCACCACGATAATATCCGGCCCTATCTTTTTGATATCCTTATAGCAGATCACATAGTCCGGCTCATTTCCAAAAAAACCGCACCATTTATTGTCTCCCGGAATAATCAGCTTGAAAATCTGTCCCGTACACTCATCGAACTCAAAATCGGTCACCTTTCCAAGCCGTTCACAGTTTTTCAGGTTGATGACTTCCTTTTTCTTTAATTCCGAAAATAACATAGGAACCTCCCCGGGCTTTTTATTATTCTATGTCCCAGCCTGGAAAAGGTTCCTGCTCTATTGCTCTGTCCCGGCAATGATTATTGCGGCTCTACATAATCCGCACTGACATAGCCGAACTCATATCCATATTCATCGGGAAGATAAATCTTATACCAGTGTCCGCCTTCCACAACCTCAGCGTACTCATAAGTGTCCCCCCTCTTCGCCGTCGTGATGACAGTGGTTCCCTGTGTACTCGGGTTATCTCTGATTCTCACATCGGCAACAGCGACAACTGTACCCATGGCAGAGGCTGTAACCGTTTCCTCCAGTTCCAATTCCTCGGAATCATCCGAAGGTTCCTCCAGCCGTTGTCCATCTTCCTGCTCTTCCTCGTCTGCCTCTTCTTCTATCTCCTGTTCCCCGGCTGCCTTATCATAATCCTTAGGCACATACCGCTGATACAGATTAAATCCCAATACAGCCACAATTACCAGAAGAATACAGCCGACAGCAACCGTCATAATAGAGAGAATATCTACATTTTCCTCATCGTCATCCTCGTCATCATCCCAGTCTTCTTCCTCCCAGTCCCTTCTCCTTCTGGGCCTCTCCTCCTGAACTGGCCGCTTTTTCGAAGGCGGTGCGGGATTCGCCTTCTTCCTGGGTGCATTCGGATTTACCTTTCTTCGAGGCGTCTCCTCAGCTTCCGCCCTTCTCCTCGGCGCCTCCTCTGCTTCTGCTCTTCTTCTCGGCATCTCCTCGGCTTCTGCCTTCCTCTTAGGCACTTCCTCGGCATTCGTCCGCTTCACAGACCGTACCTCTCCCACTTCCAAACCACAGCCCGGACAGAAACGGGTGCCCTCCCGAAGCGGCTCCCCGCATTCTGGACATTTCTTTTTTCTTATCACCTTCGCGCCACATTCGGGACAGAACTGATCCTCTTCCATCAGGGGCGCGCCACATTTTTTGCAAATCATAACTCTCACTCCTCATTTATCATATGTCCTAAAATTGATCCATAGACTATGGTATCAAAAAACTCCCTGTTTGTAAAATCTTATCCGCCGTTTTTTCTTAAGATTTTGTGAATAATTTCCCTTGAATCGCACATGCTTGTTACATACCAAAAAAGGAAAACAAAACTTACACGAAAGGGTGGTAGCGTCATGGTACAGGGAAAAGTAGAAATCTGCGGCGTCAACACTGCCAAACTGCCGCTATTGAAAAATGCGGAAAAAGAGGAACTATTTAAAAAAATCGAAGAAGGCGACCAGGAGGCACGAATGGCTTATATCAATGGCAATCTCCGCCTCGTCTTAAGCGTGATCAAACGGTTTCATTCCAGCAGTGAAAATGTGGACGATCTTTTTCAAATCGGCTGCGTCGGCTTAATCAAGGCTATCGACAACTTTGACAGCTCCCTCAATGTAAAATTCAGCACCTACGCCGTCCCCATGATCGTAGGCGAGATCCGCCGGTATCTTCGCGACGCCAACTCCATCCGGGTCTCCCGTTCTTTAAAGGACACCGCCTATAAGGCGATTTACGCCAAAGAACATCTGACCCGCGCCAACTCACGGGAACCCACCGTCACGGAGATTGCCACGGAGATCGGTATCCCCAAAGAGGATATCGTCTACGCCCTGGACGCCATCCAGAGTCCCCTAAGCCTCTACGAACCCGTCTACACCGACGGCGGCGACACCCTCTATGTGATGGACCAGATCAGCGACAAAAAAAACGGCGAAGAAATGTGGGTAGAGCACATCTCCCTGACAGAGGCCATGAAAAAGCTCACGAAGCGGGAATATGAAATCATCTCCCTTCGCTTCTTTGAGGGAAAAACCCAGATGGAGGTTGCGGAAAAAATCGGCATTTCACAGGCACAGGTCTCAAGACTTGAAAAAAATGCACTAAAGACCATGCGGCTGTATCTGACCGCATGACACCTGAAACGAAAATGCTGCAGAGGATGCAGTCCTGATCCCGGAGACTGCATCCTGTCCGCCCCCCCGGACAGATGGCAGCGACGGCCCTTCCCGCTATGGCTTCTACGCTGCATCTTGTCCTCCTCTCTGGCCGTTCTGCCTCTGACTGTTCTACTTCTTCCCGCTTAGAAACCGCTCAAAATCTGTCCTCATCTGCTGAAAATTCTTTCTCTGATCCACCAGATATCCGCTATGCTTTCCGGCATAGACTGCCATCCATTCGTCCAGATCCCTGTCCTCCTTATAGGAATAAACCATCATCGCAAGAAGGGACGGCCTGTTTCCCGCACTGCGCAGTTTGGATCCGATTTTCACCGTCTCATCCAGCAGCACATCCAGGGACTCCTCGTACAGATCCATATCCGCCTGAATGTCCCTCCTGTCCATATCGAGATTTTCCGCAAGAAAGGCCACCAGTCCGTCGGCCCGTTTCCCGCCTCTGTCAGCACATAAAAACTCTTTCAGCATTTCTTCCAGCATACGCAGCTTATCCGCAATCACCTGCCTGTCCTTCGTGCTCAATTCCCGGTCGATCTCGTCAAAAAGGAGACCTTTTTCATTTTTTATAAGACCCCTGAGATGCATCTGGAATTCCCTTAAAAAATCCCCGAATCTGATATCCTCCGCCTGATAGCCTGTAAATTTGTCAAAGAGCGTAAGGAAAATAAAGGAATCCTTTTTATTAAATATTTCCTTTATATCGTCCGTCACTACACGCTCCAGCCGTCGCAGATAATCCGCAAGTCTCTCAAATTCTCTCTCCTCCGCATGCTCGTTCAGGTATTTACAGGCGGCCTTAGGCTGTGTTTTCCAATGTTCAAAATGGTTGGTGCACATGATCGTCTCCACGACCACCCTCTCCACTGCGCCTTTTGTCCTCTCCTTCTCCGTGTAGCTGCTGCACTCTACAAAAAACCGGCTGTCCACAAGCTTTCGGATACGGCTTGCAAATCTGTCAATGTATGTAAACGCCCTCTGGTCCGGGTTCATGGACACATGGTTGTTGTAACGCTTGATATACTTGGAAATCCGGGAACCGTCGCAGCACTCATGAATAACTGTCTCGATCTGATACTCGTCAAACTTTTCCTGTAACTCTGCCGGCAGCTTCTCAAATGTCTTATTTCTGATATCAAATACGGCGTCCTCATAGACGATATTGCCGTCTTCATCCACATATTTTTTCTTGTAAGGAATCATGGCGTTCTCCACAACGGAGGTAATTTTGTAATTCATTTCCCTGAATTTCCGCAAGGCCGCCGTCCTGCACCCGCCGTCCACAATATGCAGCTTCGAGTCCTCCTCCTCGCCAAGAATAATGGACGGAATATAATCGTCCGTCAGGACAGTAGCCACAAGCTCGTTGATCTGTTCTTTGTTCCACACAAAATTTCTCTGTACGTCCGCGTTATTGTCGATATCCCCCTTTTTATTTTTCTTCAGATACATTTCCAAAGTATAGGTCTGTTTCCGTGGTCTTGCCATTTCAAATCCCCCTTTTCCTATCCTGCACGGCTTAAAGCAGTACAGAAGTATTCCTATACGAGTGAATCGCGTGCTGACAGTCCGCATATTGTTTTTTGCTGATCTGCAGCTCTTTTCTGACCTCATCCGGGGAATAGCCGTCCGCATACAGACACAGGACATCCTTCTGCATCTTCGACAGCCTTCCCAGATACAGTCTCGTTCTTCTGCTGTATCCCTCCTCGCCCCTTTCGAGCGCCTCCCTCTCTATCACAAAATCTCCCGCAATGATATCTCCCAGAGTGAGATCCCCGTCCTCGTCAATACAGGTGTCGATCGGAACCGCAAGCCTGTCCGCCCTGCGTTTTTCCCGGTTCATTCTCGTCAGTTCCGTTTTGATCCTGTTAAAGAGACAGGAATATAAAAATGCATCAAAACTCCTCTCTCCGTCGTAACGCCCTATGACATCCACAAATACCTCATTAGCCAGCGAATAGAACTCGTCCAGATCCCATTCTGACAATTTCCCGAATTTCAGTAATATCCGCTCCACCATGCTGCGGAGTCTCACGGCATTGCTCTCATAATATGCCTCTATCAGCTCTTCCATCTGCTGCCACCTCACTGCCTCTACATTCTTTAAAATTCTGTTTATCTCCTGTCACACCCTTTGTATCTGGTAATGACAAGTATAGAACGTACGTTCTTATTTGTCAATATATTTTTAGAACAAATGTTCGTTTTCTATTTTAAGAACTTTTTTCAGATCCGGCGCTTCCTATATATTAATCCTTTTCCCGTCCCAAAAATCGGACTCTGTTGTCCACTCCTCTGTTTTCCCCTCCGTAAATTTTTAGAAAAAATGAAATACAGACGGAGAAATACATAGTGTGAGAAGCACATTCCATTTGTGAAAAAGAAGGGAGAATAAAGCCATGCAGAAGACATATAACAGGCAAAGCATCATGCAGACAGGCCACACAACATTCGGCGGCATCATTTATCCGTCCGATTTCAACACAGAATCCAGAGGAAAACCACGTGTGAACGGTTCCCTGACTGCAAACCGCATCGCACAGGATTTCCGATTCGATGAGGAATGCAAAAAAAATATCCAAAAGCAGAGCCATACAGACTATGCCGGCAGCGCACATATGAAAGGAGAACACCCCAATGCTTGACAGACAATATCATTTATATTCGGTAGACACCGGCAATTTTTACAGCAGCCGCGAAAAATATCTGCATGAAATGAATTGCAGATACCGCAAAGAACGCAACTACATACAGAACAAACTGCCGGAACTGGAAAAGAAGCTGAAACAATGCGGCTATACCGAGAAATCCCTGCACCTGTTAAGAAAGGGAAACGCCGGAAACCTTCCCCCAAAAGCCTCCTGCGCAGATATCGTTAACGCTTATCTGCACTGGATCGGACTGATTCAGCATAAAAGAAAAAAGGCAAAGGAATCCAAGGAAAAACTGCTTGCCCTTCTCTCCAATAAAGTGAAGCAGAACGAAATGACTGACGGCAGGGACCATATCCGCACACTCAGGCCGGACGCACTGACCGATACGAATGTGATTTCTGCCTTTGACTCCGCGTTAAGCCGCGCCATCGGAATCGGACAGGACGAACTGACAGAGTCCTTGATGATAGTCCAGGTTTACTACTTCGACGTGTTTAAAGACCTGTTCTTTTACGGCTTCTTACACAAGGGGGAAAAATATATTTACTTTACCTCCTCCGCCGGGCAGATCCGCAGCAAAAAAGCAGTTTTTATGAAGGAAACCGTATGGAACCGGATCAGGATGACCATCATGTGCGGTCTTTCCATAGAGAAAATCAATGCGAAAGGCGGCAACAATGTGAACAAGCATCTGGCCTACATGGCGCTTGCCAACTCCGCCACGGACGAGTGGAAAGAATTTGATATCGACAAATCCATCGTCATCGAAGACTTTGAGACAAAAGTGTACGGCACCTTTGACCTTGTGGATGAGACAGACTATTCCATCACCAGAAAAACGGACGCCATCCCCGTACCGCACACCGACGGCGCAGGCATGATCCTGCCCGCCGTTTCCTCCAAAAACTTCATGTTCCGCGCTCCATGGATCAAAGGGCTGCTTGGCGTGTTCGATTTTCGAACATTTATAGAGACAACAGACTGTTCTCCCGTCATCTGCGATATTTACGGTAAAGCGCATGACATTATCAAAGAGGACATTCAGATCATCTTCACCAGAAGTCAGTTTAAAATGCATCCTTACTATGACTCCTGGGACGAATATAAGTCCTTGTTTAAAAAGCATCATTGCAGCGCAGGCAGATGCAATGTGGAGGAGGACAGGATCAAAAAGGCAAAAATCAATTATCAGATGCTGCAGACACTCACAGACATTACGGAGGAAGAAATCGACCTGCTGGCACAGAAGTCGGCAGACCGTATCCGCAATATCTGCTCCTCGAAGGAAACCATGTTTGACGTTTTAGGCATCTCCCCCTACAACACGGATATGACGCCCTTCCAGCAGGCCGTCAGACTGTACCCGCCCCTTCTTGGAGACATCTACACCAAAGACATTCTGCGGGAAGTAAAAAACAGCCTGCTCAAAAAATACCGAAGCGGAAAACTGGAGGTAAACGGCAGATACACCTTCCTGCTCCCCGATTTCTACGCCGCCTGCGAATACTGGTTCGAAAAGAAAGAACATCCCCAGGGACTGCTTTCGGACGGAGAGGTATTCTGCCACCTGTTCCGTCGTTTCGATAAACTGGATTGTCTCAGGAGTCCGCACTTATATCGGGAACATGCCGTGCGACACAATGTGGCAGGCGAAACTGATACCGGCCGTGCCGAAAAGCTGCGGGAATGGTTTCTCACAGACGGCCTCTATGCCAGTACCCATGACCTGATCAGCAAGCTTCTGATGTATGACGTGGACGGAGACAAGTCTCTCGTGGTAGCTGACCCGCAGTTGATTGAAATTGCGCAGCGCAATATGAGGGGCATCGTCCCGCTCTACTATAATATGAAAAAAGCCAAACCCGCCCTCTTAAATAAAGCGAATATTTACGCCGGACTGCACGCCGCTTTCACCGGCGGCAATATCGGGATCTACAGCAACGCCATCTCCAAAATCTGGAACAGCGAAGTATTCCTGTCAGGTTCCAAAGCGGAAAAGCAGGACGCCGTCGACTGCGTAAAACAGCTCTGCTGCCAGAATAACTTTGTGATCGATTTTGCCAAAACCTTATATAAACCCGAATTTCCAAAGGAGGTCAGCGATCGGATCGCCAGATACACAGGCGGCAGGCTTCCCGCCTTCTTCGAGTTTGCAAAGGATAAGGAAAAGTCACAGATTCAAGAGCGAAACAAAAGCTTCGTAAACAGACTGTACGAAAAAATCCCGGACAGGCCGATCAACACCCGTGGGCTGCGTCTGGATGCACTCGACTATCAGAAAATGATGGCAGACCCAAAAATCCGATGCAATGACGAGGCCGCCGCCCTGTATGATGCCTTAAATAAACAGTACCGCTATATGATCCATATGAAAGATGCACGCACCGACAATATGCAGTATATTGCAGTCAAAATCCGGGAAGCCTTCTCCTCCCTCGGCCATTCCGATGAGACCGTCGCCGACATGCTGGCAGAATACCTGTACGGCAGGGGAAAAAGGTACAAACAGCTTCTCTGGTTCTGTTACGGGGAACAGATCGTAACAAACCTTATGAAAAATATAGAGACACCCAATACCAAATATGTTGCCTGCGCCGACTGCGGGGAGTGGATCGAAGTCCGCGCCAGGGACAACCGCACCAGGCGCTGCCCTGCGTGTCAGAAATCCTATGTGCGGATGTATGACAGAAATCGGAAACAGAAAAATTCCGTTTAACAAAGCGAAGCAAAACAGGCCATTCCCACTGGCCCAAAGAAAAACGTTTAAAATTCAAACAACCATCCGCAGTGGACTTTCCCTTGTGTGTATAAGGGAAACAGCATATTGCGCAATGGCTGCAGACAGGAGGAAACCATCTTGATTATCACGCAGGAAAACCTCATAGCCCAGATAGCCGGCAGGGAAGAGATCAGCCCTGTAACCGTCCGCAGGATTTTTAAATCGGCAGAAGATATCATTTTTAACCATCTTTCTTCCACTACCTCTTCTGAACATACAGTCATAAAAGTACTGGATGGATTGAGCTTAGAATGCTCCCTCCTCCCCGAGCGGAAAATCCATACCTATGATACCATCGTCTGCAAAGAAAGACTCTGGACAAAGCCCAAAATCACCCGGTACTACAACAGAAAACTGAACGGGTATTTTAAATGAAAGCAGGTGATCCTTTGAAACCCGGCTATTTTGAACTGTTATCCCCAGACCCTGTACAGGTTCCGTCGGTCGGAGGCGTAAAGTCTCCCACCCTGCGGGAAATCTCTTCCCTTGGTTATAACACCTACCGCCATTATCTGGCGGTTCTCTCCCTGGATCTGGACTCCTATCTGTCCATGACCGGCATGTCTGAACTCTATGCGCTTCTGTCTGAGGAAGAAAAAACGAAAATGACCTTGTTCGATCTGCTCCTGTCAAGCCTGCCGTCCTGCGCGCTGATTCAGAACATGCTGGACTTTTTTATGGAGGGGACCGTCACCTTCTCCGAATCCCAGCATGCTTTTCTGGTCTGCGCTGACGACGGACAGACCGGACTGATTACAAGGGAAAACTACCTGACGGTATGCGATCTGATCGGACAGCGCAATTACCTGAAACCGCGACGCAGCGAAGACTTGTCGAAGGTGAAAAGCAAAAAGGCGCTGGAGATCATGAAAAAACTGCAAAAGGGAAGAGCCGAAAAGGAAAAGCTGGCAAAAGCGGATCAAAATATGGAGCTGGGAAACATCATTTCCGCCGTCGCGAACCGAAGCCAGTCTCTGCATATCCTCAATATCTGGGATCTTACCGTCTACCAGCTCTGGGACTGCTTTGCCCGCCTTTCCGGCAATAACCTGTACAACATTCAATCCATGAGCGTTGCGGCGTGGGGCGATAAAAATCACTCCTTCGACGCGTCGGCATGGTTCAAAAAAATAGAAGCAGAAACATGATAACACTTAAAGGAGGAACACATCATGACAAACCCTAACATGGCAAACAGAGAGGTCTGCGATCTGCTTTTCGTGGACTACGCCACAAAGAAACCTTTTCTCAATCTGGATTTTGCAAACGTCAGCACAACGGAGCTGACCGGCGAGTCCGTATTCGCCCACGGCGGAAAAGGCCACTCCAAGCGCGTCCAGTTCTCCGGCGAGAGAGGCGGCACCATTACCATCGAGACACAGATCCAGACCGTCAAGCTCTGGCAGCTCATTACCGGCGGCGAAATCTCCAGATCCGCCAAGTTTGTGACCAGAATGGAGACATCCGTGGATGACACAGGCACTGTCATTACCCTGCCCGACGCACCCGCAGCAGACAGCGTGGTTGTCTACAAGGCGGACGACGACTGTGGCGCAGAGCTGGCATGCACTGTGGCCGATAAAGTCATCACACTCACATCCGCACTGACAGGCGGCGACGCGGTTATCGTTTACTACATGAAGGAAGTAAACGAAGGCGTGCAGAGAATCAACATCAAATCCACCAGCTTCCCGAAGAATTTCATCGTCTACGGCGACACGGTTATGAAGACCGAGGACGACGAGGCGGTGCCGCTTAAGCTGACCGCTTACAAGTGCGCTCCCCAGTCCAACATGTCTCTCAGCTTCAGCAACAACGGCGATCCCGGAAGCCTGACCATCACCGCTGATCTGATGGCGGATCAGGACAACAACATTCTCGATCTCACGCTCATCGAAGAATAGAAGTCTCATCACAGGGATAACATTTACATTTTGTATCTGTTATCCCTTTTTTTTACGCCACACAAACCGCTGCGGAATGGAGGAAATATGAGTTTTACAGAGATGATCCAATATATTTTATACATTGTTCTGACGGCCATTCTGCCTGTGGCCGCAAAATATACCGTCAATTTTATTCAGGCCAGAATCAGGGAGAGTGCTTTCATCGAGGAGGCAGCAAAGACAGAGGCGCGAAGTATCCTCATAAAAGACGCCCTGTCCGACGTCATGGATGCCGTACTGTACGTCAACCAGACCTTTGTGGACACCCTGAAAGCAAGAGGCGAATTTACACAGAGCGCATGGGAAGAGGCAAAGCAGAAAGCATACAATGCAGCCCTCCTCTCCGTCTCCGAAGAGTCAAAAAAAGCGGTGGCCAGCGTGTACGGTTCCTTTGACAACTGGCTGCAACTAAAAATAGAAGCCACCGTTCAGGCGGCCAAAACAAATAATACGAGGATGTGATTATATGAATAGAAAAATCAGTGATAACGGCCTTGCCCTCATCAAACGGTTTGAGGGCCTTCGTCTAACCGCCTATCAGGACAGCGTCGGCGTGTGGACCATCGGATACGGCCACACCTCCGGCGTGTCCAAAGGCCAGACCATCACCCAGACACAGGCGGACGCCTATCTGCGCGCCGACTGCGCAAACGCCGAGAAAGCCGTAAACCGCTATATGGCCGTTTACCAGTGGAACCAGAACCAGTTCGACGCCCTCGTCAGCTTTACCTATAACTGCGGCGCCGGAAACCTGAGAACCCTGCTGGACGGCGGCGCGCGCAGCATTGCGCAGATCAGCGAAAAAATCCCCGCCTACCGCAAGGCCGGCGGAAAAGTACTTAAGGGACTTGTCAACAGACGCGCCGCTGAGAAAACGCTGTTTGATACGCCTGTCTCCCCGGATTCCGCCACCGCCTCATCCCCCGCATACATCAGACCCGTCAGCTATATGCAGACCGATCCGCGCTGGAAATCGCACAACTACTCCGCCAAAGGCGAGCAAAAAACCATCGGCAGTGCCGGCTGCGGCGTCGCCGTTTCCGCTATGGTGATTGCCACCTTGAAAGACCCCTCGGTAACCCCCGTCACCACCGCGCAGTGGTCCATGTCCCACGGCTATAAAGCGCTGAATCAGGGAACTTACTACTCCTATTTCGTCCCCCAGTTTTCCGCCTACGGCATCCCATGCGAGCGTCTGAACCAGTCAAACCTCTATGGAAAAACCTCCTCACCCGCCCATGAAAAGGCTCTGCAGACACTGCAAAACGGCGGCTGGGTGATTGCCTGTATGGGAAAAGGACATTGGACAAACGCAGGTCATTTTATTCTTCTGTATCACTGCAAGGACGGTTATGTCTATATCAACGACCCTGCGTCCACGAAGGAAAACCGCATCAGGAACACATGGGATCTGTTTGCAAAACAGGTAAAATATATGTGGGCCGTGCGCATTCCCGATGGGACTGTCTTACCGGCAGACGCGTGACGCTCCGATCGAGAAAAGGATACTGTTAAAATGAATGAAATGATAGAACTTACAAAAATTGACTATGTATCTGTGCTTCCCGCTGCGGTTGCCATTCTGGCCGGAACAAAGGCCATACTCTCCCTTTTGGAGAGTTTTGTGGAAAAGCTCGGTCTTGAGACAAAATGGATGCGTCAGAGACGGGAGGAACACGAACTGCTGATCCAGACCTCCCAGAACCTGACTGCCCTGCAGACACAGCATGAACACGACATGCAAAAGTCCGACCGACGGGATGAGGAGATCTCGGCAGACATAAAAAAGCTCACCCGGATGTTTGTGGATAAGGAAATCGACGACATGCGCTGGGAAATCAACAATTTCGCCACCAAGGTTTCCGACGGGAAACCCTGCAACAAGGACAGCTTCCAGCACTGCATCCGTATTTATGAAAAATACGAGCAGATCCTTTCGGAAAACGGCCTTGAAAACGGTGAAGTGGAGATCTCCATGGAGCTGATTAATGATGCTTATATGCGGAAGATGCGGGAGGGGTTTTAAAAAGTTTTATACAAAATTTTGATAGCGTTCCTTTCTATTTTGTGATATATTATATATTATTGATAAATTATGATCAAAACATTTACAACAGAGAGAATGAACTATGGCAAAAGCTGATATCAATGTATATATTGACGAATCCGGAAGTATCACAAAAAAGGACATTGAACACCACAAATATTTTGTTATAGCAATATTATTTACCCGTAATTCCCAAAGAGTCAAAAGGTATTTCAAAAAGGGGATAGCTTCCTTAACCCAGAATGCAAAATATCGTGAATGTTTGAAATCAAAAGGTGAAATCAAAGGATCCGAGGTTACGGAAACCAAAAAGCTAGAGATATACGATAGGATTATCCGTAATTGTAAAGACGATTTTGAAATCGGGATTATTGTATTAGATAACAATTATACTACTGATACCTTCATCAAAAACCATGCTCGAACTTTCAATTACATATTACAGGTATTTTTTGATGTGTTATTTAGAAATTCAAGCAAATATGCAAATACTATTCTCAATATGCATATGGTAATTGATGAGCAGAACATCGCCACTGATGCAGATTATACTTTGGATGGATATCTTAATCAGCAGTTAAATATTGTAAATCCCATATGCAACCATTTCGATGTTACTTATGTAGATTCAAAGTATCATCCTCTGGTACAGCTAATTGATTTTGTATCAAATACTTTCTACAGAAATCTTGAAAAACATGATAAAACGTCTGTCCGAAATATCAGACTACTGCAAGACTGTTTATGTGGAAAAAGAATTTTTGATTTTTCAACTAATCACGATACGAAATTGTTCCTCGATGAATAACATTATGCCTTACTTGACAATATAATTATAGTATGATATATTTGTTTTACCAAGTAATTTCCCTTATACGGTGCATGAGGATGTAAGGCGGCTGTAATGTCGTCCACCATAGGGTTTTGGTAGAAAAGCATTCCAGATATGGGATGTTTTTTCGCTCTAAAAGCAAATATTTTCATATATCTTATGAAGAGACGAGGCTGGCTGCTTCGTCTCTTTTTATTCGCAGACTCCATTATTGTTCTGCACTCCGTCAGAATACAGGAACATATCATGTAAGTATTACTTCCTGTACTGTGACGACTTGTAGATTAGCATTGGAAGTGATTACGTTGAATTAAAGAAGGTGATACCTATGCCAGAGGCGACTTTAAAGAGGATTCCGATGTAGATATTATGATTCTGGTAGATTTGGAAGATTCAGAAATTGAACAGTTCCGTAAACAATTGTCATGGATCACATACGACTTTAATGAAGCGTATGACACGGATATGAAACCCATAGCCAAAAACGAGACGCATTTTAGAAAGTGGCTGGAAGTTTATCCCTTTTATACCAATGTGCAAAAAGAAGGAATCGAAATATATGTAAGCGCATGAAAAAGTTCACCGCAGCTATGCGGCGCCATATGATGGCTTTTAAAAACATGTATGGCTGAAATAGCGCCTGAAAAGGCAGATGATATAGAACTGCATGTGAAAAGGTGGGCGGCACAGGATGTCCCCTCGTGTCCGACTCTGCCTTATACATAATCTAAGGTCTCCATTTATGTCCGCAGTTGGCACAGCGGTTCACGGTTCTCCCAAAGCCCACAAAACCTGTCAGAAGGGAAAATCCCCTCTGTCCTGCAGTGATGTTGGCGGAGCCGCATCTGGGACATTTCACCGTGTTGGCTGCCTGCGCACGGGTGTTTTCCTGCTGTTGTACCTGGGTTTTAAATTGGCTGAGTTTGATAATCTGCCAGAAACATGGGTAATCTTTATTACAGAAAATGACGTAATAGGAAAAGGTCTGCCGCTCTATTCGGTTGAACGCTGCTTTTTGGACACTGGAGAAAGATTTGATGACGGCTCACATATACTGTATGTAAATGGCGCTTACCGTGGAGATACAGCAATCGGAAAGCTGATGCATGACTTCTCCTGTACAGACGCTGCAGATATGTATTATGGAGTGCTTGCGGAACGAGTAAAATTTTTCAAAGAAAGCAAGGAAGAAATTGAGATTATGTGCCGTGCTATGGAAGATATGAGAAATCAGACTTTAAAAGAAGGGGCGATTGATTCCGCAAAAAGAATGTTATCAGACGGCATCCTGACCCTTGAGAAAATTGCAGAATATGCCGGACTTTCACTTGACGAGGTCAAAAAACTGAAAAAAGAATAAAGAGCGGACATACAATTTAATATTAAGATAACCGCGTAAAGGGCGTATGTATCAAAACATGCGTCTTTTTTATTTTTCTGCCCTCCGCCAGAATACAGGACGATGCAATCACTATTCCGCTTCCCGTACTGTGGCGGTCTGCAGAGGCCGGAAATAAAAAAAGACAACCTACACACCACAAATTTAAAAGGAGGAAAATCTATGGATGATTCTTTGATGGAAGTTCTGGAAAGTTCCGAAACCCAGGGGACAAAAGCCAGTACACCCAAAAAACAGAAACACGTTTCTTTCGACTGGGCCTCCCGCTTCCTGGATATCGCCGGTCTTCTGGAATACCTGAAAGTGATCCCGGAAGAAGCCATGAAGGTGGATGCCGCCATGACGCAGTTAAGCCAGTCCAGCGGTGCATCCGCTTCCGAGCTTCAGGCTTACTTTGGAGAGACCGCGAAAAGCGCACAGAAATACGGCATCTCTGTCAGTGACCTGGTGGGCATTACCGCCGAGTGGAGCCGGATGGGTTACGGTCTGCCGGATGCCAGGGCTCTGGCTGAGACTGCTGCCTTATACAGCCACATCACCGGCATGGACCCTGGCGCATCCAGTGAGGCGCTGGCTTCCACCATGCAGGGATTACAGATGGAAGCCGGGGAAGCTATGCAGCTTCTTGACATGATGGCCAGGGCAGGTAACGACCTTTCTGTCGACCCCGCCGGAATCGGCAGGGCATTGCAGGAAAGCGCGGCCTCTTTCCGCGCCGCAGACACTGACCTCTCACAGACCATCGCCCTGGTTGCCGGGGCTGACAGTGTCATTGCCGATCCCGGCACAGTCTCTGATTTATGGAATGCCGTGGAAACCCACATATACGGCACAAGGCAGGAGCTTGAGGCGGCAGGGACAGAGACTGACGGGATGTTATCATCTGCCGCACAGTTAAGGGATCTGGTGCAGGATCTGACAGGCTTTGATATCATGGCTGACGCATCCGGCACACAGCTCAGGGATCTCTACAGCATCGTTGTGGGGATCGGGCAGGAATGGCAGAACCTCTCCGCCTCCGAACAGGGCGGGCTCCTGGATGCCCTGGCTGGTTCCCGGGGAGACGCCCTCGGCTCTGTGCTGGACAATGTTTCCAGGATTGAAGACGCTTACCAGTCAATGGGGAGATCTTCCGGGGCTGCCTTGAAAGCACAGGAGAAATATGAACAGGGCATCCAGTATTCCCTCGGCCGTCTGGAAGCATCTTTCCAGCAGTTCGCAGACACGCTTGCGGACGACGGCCTGTTAAAGGGGATTCTGGATTTCGGGAACGGCGCGGTGAACGTGCTGGACGTCATTACCGACAAGCTCGGTGTTTTAGGGACACTGGGTACGATCGGCGGCGCTGTCGCCGGCGCCAAGGGAGCAGGGTTAACGTAACGTTACATGTCATAGTTTA
>CBCOZL010000026.1:0-53395 GCA_965114645.1 uncultured Lachnospiraceae bacterium
ATCATAACAGAAAAAAGGATGGTTTACAATTTATTTACTCATGCGTTTGTCGTGGTCAGGCAATGTGCCGTTTATACCGTAAATTGCGCAAATTATGCCAGGTATGTCTTTGATTGCAGAACGACAGGCAAAAGAAAACACTTGTTCGATCCCGGATTATCTGGTATACTTTCTGATATGGATAAGAATGCATTTGAACGCGCAAAACTAAAAGTACTGTTAAAACAGAATGACCCTCACGGTTTTGGCACCTTGCAGGAAAAAACGGTCCATGCGGTGATGAAGCTTTATTATGAGCCTGACGAGGACTGTCATGAGGTGCCTGTGGAAGGTTATATTGCGGATATTTATAAGGACGGGCATATCACCGAGATACAGAACGGGAATTTTGGAAAACTGCGTCCGAAGCTTTCCGCCTTTCTGCCGCTCTACACAGTTACGGTGGTTCTGCCGATCCCGCATTTTAAATGGCTGATCTGGATGAACGAGGAGAGCGGGGAACTTTCTGAAAAGCACAAGTCCCCGGTTACAGGAAACGCTTACCATGCTTTTGCGGAACTATATCGGATCAAGCCCTTTTTGAAGGATCCGAATCTGTCCTTTGCGTTTCCGCTGATTGATATGGACGAGTACCGGCTCTTAAACGGGTGGAGCCACAACAAAAAGAGAGGTTCTACACGCTATGACAGAATGCCCCTTTCCCTCCATGACGAAATCCGTGTGGAGCGCACCGAAGATTTCATGCAGTTTGTTCCGATTCATCTGCAGGAACCCTTTACGATTACGGATTTTGCGAAGGCGGCGGGAATCAGGCGGGATCTGGGCGCAGACACGGTGCCGATTCTGATGCATCTGGATATTCTTCGGCGGGAGGGAAAGCGGGGGCGGGAATATCTGTACCGGGTAGTGGAGTGAGCGCACCGATACACGATCTTGTATTTTGCCTTTGCAAAAGCACCAGATGTATGGTAAACTCAATCATGTATTATTGTTTTTTGAATTGCGAGAGGTAATTATGGCTAAGACAGATACAAACACATACGACGCCTCCAGTATCACAGTCCTGGAGGGATTGGAGGCAGTCCGGGTCCGTCCCGGCATGTACATCGGCAGCGTCTCCACCAAGGGATTAAACCACTTGATCTACGAGATTATGGACAATGCGGTGGACGAGCATCTGGCAGGCTACTGCAGCACCATCCGGGTGACGCTTGAGGCGGACGGTTCCGCCACCGTCTCGGACAACGGGCGGGGCATTCCCGTGGGGATGCATGAGAAGGGCATCAGCGCGGAGCGTCTTGTGTTCACCACGCTTCACGCGGGCGGTAAATTTGACAACGACGCCTATAAGACAAGCGGCGGACTGCACGGTGTGGGCTCTTCCGTGGTCAATGCGCTGTCCACTTACCTTCATGTAACGGTTAAGACCGGCGGTCAGATCTATGAGGATCATTATGAGCGCGGCATTCCCACATTGGAACTGAAGGACGGGCTTCTCCCCGCTGTGGGAAAGACAAGGGAATCCGGCACCACCATCAATTTCCTGCCGGACGACACCATCTTTGACAAGACCCGTTTCAAGGAAGATGACGTAAAGAGCCGCCTTCACGAGACGGCCTATCTGAATCCGGCGCTCACCATTATCTATGAAGACAAAAGA
Source organism: uncultured Lachnospiraceae bacterium (assembly GCA_965114645.1). Taxonomy (GTDB): domain Bacteria; phylum Bacillota; class Clostridia; order Lachnospirales; family Lachnospiraceae; genus UBA3282. The sequence goes on from CBCOZL010000026.1 coordinate 1,661, forward strand.
GGCTCTGAAGTTGAGCACATCGAGTACCATGAGCCGGAAGGAATCGTCGGCTTCATCAAGGACATGAACAAGAGCCGCGAGGCCATTCATGACGTGATCTACTTTAAAGGAGAGACGGAAGGCATCACCGTGGAATGTGCGTTCCAGTATGTGAACGAATTTCATGAGAACGTGCTGGGGTTTTGTAATAATATTTACAATGCCGAGGGCGGTACCCATCTGACAGGCTTTAAGACCATGTTCACAAACGTGATCAATACCTATGCCAGGGGACTTAACATCTTAAAGGAAAAGGATGTGAACTTTACCGGCGCGGATGTGAGAAACGGTATGACGGCAGTGGTTTCCATCAAGCACCCGGATCCCAGGTTCGAGGGACAGACCAAGACCAAGCTGGACAATCAGGATGCAGCGAAGGTGGTCAGCAAGGTGACGGGAGAGGAGATCGTCCGCTTTTTCGACCGCAATCTGGATACATTGAAGAGCATTATCGGCTGTGCGGAAAAGGCGGCAAAGATTCGGAAAACCGAGGAGAAGGCGAAGACCAACCTTCTGACCAAACAGAAATTTTCTTTCGACTCCAACGGAAAATTAGCCAACTGCGAGTCGAAGGACGCTTCCAGATGCGAAATTTTTATCGTGGAGGGAGACTCTGCGGGAGGCAGCGCCAAAACTGCCAGAAACCGCATGTTTCAGGCGATCCTGCCGATTCGGGGTAAGATATTGAACGTGGAGAAGGCAAGCATTGACAAGGTGCTGGCAAACGCCGAGATCAAGACCATGATTAACGCTTTTGGCTGCGGCTTCTCGGAAGGGTACGGCAACGATTTCGATATCACGAAGCTGCGTTACGACAAGATTATCATCATGGCCGATGCGGATGTGGACGGCGCCCATATTTCCACGTTGCTGCTCACGCTGTTTTATCGGTTTATGCCGGAACTGATCTACGAGGGACATGTCTATATCGCCATGCCGCCCCTCTATAAAGCCATGCCGTCAAAGGGGTCGGAAGAGTATCTCTATGACGACAAGGCGCTGGAAAAATACAGAAAAAGACACAAAGGCCCCTTCACCTTACAGCGGTACAAGGGTCTGGGTGAGATGGACGCCGACCAGCTCTGGGAAACGACCCTTGATCCCGACAAACGGCTCTTAAAACAGGTGGAGATCGAGGACGCCCGCATGGCCAGCGAAGTGACAGAGATGCTGATGGGCACAGAGGTTCCGCCCAGAAAAGCCTTTATCTACAAGAATGCGCAGGAGGCGGAACTGGACGTCTAGCGCGATGGCATGCATTTGCGGACGCTGCGGCAAAGGCAGAAAACAGACAGGTAAAAAACCTTCCCAAAAAGAGAGAGAACAAAAATGGAAGACAGAATTATAAAAACGGAATATTCCGAAGTTATGCAGAAATCCTATATCGACTACGCCATGAGCGTGATCATCGCAAGAGCGCTGCCGGATGCGAGGGACGGCTTAAAGCCGGTGCAGAGACGGACACTCTACGATATGCACGAGCTGGGAATCCGTTATGACAGACCTTACCGAAAATCAGCCCGTATCGTGGGAGATACGATGGGTAAATACCATCCCCACGGCGACAGCTCCATCTATGAGGCTCTGGTTGTCATGTCACAGGACTTCAAAAAAGGGCTGCCTCTGATCGACGGACACGGCAATTTCGGCAACATCGAGGGGGACGGCGCGGCGGCCATGCGTTACACGGAAGCCCGGCTGGAACGGATCACCCAGGAGGCTTTTCTGGCGGATCTGGACAAGGACGTGGTGGACTTTATCCCGAATTTTGACGAGACGGAGCGGGAACCGAGTGTGCTTCCCGTGAAGATTCCGAACCTTCTCGTAAACGGCTCCGAGGGCATTGCCGTCGGTATGGCCACGAACATCCCGCCCCACAATCTGGCCGAGGTGATCGACGCCGCAAAGGCCTATATGCTGGATGAAAATATCACCACGAGAGAGCTGATGCGCTATGTGAAAGGCCCCGACTTTCCCACAGGCGGCATTGTCATCAACCAGGATGATCTTCTGGAAATCTATGGGACAGGAATGGGTAAGGTCAGACTGCGCGGCAAGGTGGAGGTGGAAAAGGCCAAGGGCGGCAAGACCAACCTTGTCATCACAGAAATTCCCTACACCATGATCGGCGCCAATATCGGCAAATTCCTGATGGATGTGGCGGCTCTTGCGGAGACGAAAAAGACGCAGGACATCGTGGATATCACAAACCAGTCCTCCAAGGAGGGCATCCGCATTGTGATTGAGCTTCGCAAGGATGCCGATGTGGAGAACTTTAAAAATATGCTCTACAAAAAGACCCGGCTGGAGGACACTTTCGGCGTCAACATGCTGGCTATTTCGGATGGCCGCCCGGAAACCATGGGGCTGAAGGCAATCATCCGGGAGAGCGTCAATTTCCAGTATGAGGTGGCAGGGCGAAAATACCGGAACCTTCTGGAGAAGGAGCTGGAGCGCAAGGAGATTCAGGAAGGACTGATCAAAGCATGCAACGTGATTGACCTGATTATCGAAATCCTTCGAGGCTCCAAGGACCGTGCTATGGCCAAGGCCTGTCTCGTGGAAGGAAAGACCGAAGGCATTAAATTCAAATCCAAGGAATCCAAGGTGATGGCGTCACAGCTTATGTTTACGGAAAAGCAGGCCACCGCCATTTTAGAGATGCGGCTCTACAAGCTGATCGGTCTGGAGATCGAAGCCCTCATAAGTGAACATGAGGACACGATGGCCAACATTTACCGCTATGAGGACATTCTGGCCAGAAGAGATTCGATGGCACAGGTAATCATAAACGAGCTGGACGAAATCAAAGAAAAATACAAGCGGAAAAGGCGAACACAGATCACCAATGCCGAGGAGGCCGTCTATGTGGAAAAGAAGGTGGAGGAGATGGACATCGTCTTTTTGATGGACCGTTTCGGCTATGCCAGAACCATCGATATGACCACCTATGAGAGAAACAGAGAGGCTGCAGATGCGGAGAACCGCTTTGCCTTTGTCTGCAAAAATACGGGAAAAGTCTGTCTGTTTACCAATACCGGGCAGCTTCACACCGTGAAAGCCATGGACCTGCCCTTTGGCAAATTCCGGGATAAGGGTGTGCCCATCGACAATGTGAGCAATTTTGATTCCTCGAAAGAGTCTATCGTCTATGCGGCGAGCCAGAGCGATTTGAATCTCTACCGTGTGATTTTTGCCACGAAACAGGCGATGCTTAAGGTGGTGGACGGCGGAGAGTTCGATGTAGCTAAGCGCACCGTGGCGGCCACAAAGCTTGGGGACGGAGACGAGGTGGTGAGTGTTGTGGCGTTCAAGGAACAGCGCAACATGATACTGCAGTCCAAAGCCGGTTATTTCCTCCGTTTTCCTGTGGAAGAGATTCCCGAAAAGAAAAAGGGAGCCATCGGTGTGCGGGGCATGAAGCTTTCCGCCAAGGACGAGATCGAGGCGGTACATTATTCCCAGAATGCGGTGGAGCAGACGATCGAGTATGGCGACCGCAAACTGGAACTAAATAAAATCAAGCTCGGACACCGGGACAGCAAGGGTGTGAAAGTGAGGGTATAAATGAGAGTGATAGCGGGAACGGCGAGAAGCCTTCGTCTGAAAACGCCGGAAGGGATGGATACCAGACCAACCACGGACCGGATCAAGGAAACCTTGTTTAATATGCTGCAGCCCTATCTTGGCGGCGCACTGTTTGTGGATCTGTTCAGCGGCAGCGGCGGCATCGGCATTGAAGCTCTAAGCCGTGGTGCAAGGCACGCTTACTTTATAGAAAATGAAAAAAGGGCGCTCTCCTGCATACAGGAGAATCTACAGTTTACCCGTCTTGCCGAACAGGCGACCGTTTTAAAGACGGATGCGCTTTCTGCGCTCTATAGCATTCATGAGAAGGAGGCAGATATCGTATTTATGGATCCGCCCTACGACTGTGGATATGAAGAGCGGGTGCTGACAGCGCTTAAGGATCTGCCCTGGGTGACGCAAGACACGTTGATCGTGATCGAGACATCCCTCCAGACGGACATTTCCTGTCTGGAAAAATCAGGTTTCTCTGTGGAGAAGGAGAAACGGTATAAGACAAACCGACATGTTTTTTGCCGGAAAATGTAGCAAAGCGCAATCTTTTTTCAAAAAAACACACAAAATTTGAAAATAAATAAAGACATTTTGGTAAATTTGTTTTAATATGATATCATGAGTTTGGTTGTACATCTGGTTTTCTACGATTAAAAATGTGAGGGCTTTCTATGAAGGCAGCAATCTATCCGGGCAGTTTTGACCCGGTAACATACGGACACCTGGATATTATCAGACGTGCCTCTGAAATTTTTGATGAATTAACGGTAAGCGTGCTGAACAATAAAACAAAGACTCCATTGTTTTCTGTGGAAGAACGTGTTAGAATGTTAGAAGAAGCGACCCGTGATCTGCCCAATGTGACGATAGATTCTTTCAGCGGTCTGTTGATTGACTATGCAGCCAGAAAGGATATCCATGTGGCGATCAGGGGATTGCGTGCTATTACCGATTTTGAATATGAGCTGCAGATCGCGCAGACAAACCGTAAATTCTCCGATGGCAAATTGGATACGGTGTTTTTGACGACCAGTCTTGAATACGCATACTTAAGTTCATCCACCGTCAAGGAAATTGCAAGCTTTAACGGGGATATCTCGGAGTGTGTGCCTGATTTTGTCGGGCGGCTGCTATATGAGAAATATAAAGAGACAGGAGCAGGCAATGAGCAGTAGAATTGAACAACTGATCGATGAGATTGAGGACTATATTGACGGCTGCAAATTCCAGCCGCTGTCCAAGACCAATATTATTGTAAATAAAGAAGAGATCGATGAGCTTTTGCGGGAGCTTCGCATGAAGACGCCGGACGAGATCAAGCGCTATCAGAAGATTATCTCCAATAAGGAAGCGATTCTGAATGACGCCCGCACGAAAGCGGAGGCGCTTATTAAAGATGCAACGGTACAGACCACGGAACTGATCAACGAACACGAGATCATGCAGCAGGCTTACGCACAGGCAAATGAGGTTGTGCGTATGGCTACGACACAGGCGCAGGAAATCCTGAACAACGCGACCATGGAGGCCAACGGCGTCAAAACCTCGGCCATGCAGTATCTCGATGAGATGCTTTCCAATCTGGAAAATGCCATGACAGCCACACTTACGGCGGCGACGGAGCATTATGAGAGCTTTTTCAACACGATCAGCGGCTACAATGAAATTGTGAAAGCGAACCGCGCGGAACTGCGTCCCGTGGAAGTGGAAAAAATGCTTAAGGAGGCCGAGGGGGAAGCGGAACCCGGGCCGGAGCTGAATCTGATGTAACGATGAAAAACCGCAAAAATGAATCGCGGATGAAAAAAGACAGGCGGGCCGGTTTCCTTTCGAAGCCGGCTTGTTCTTTTTATCAATTTTGGAAGATTATGGAGCGTATGAAACATATTTTCGGGCAGTGTCTGCAAAAAAACAGCATAAATGCGTTGGCATATCAGACGGCAGTTTACATGCTCTGCCTCTTTTTTTCCATCGGTCTTCTTTTTGGTATTTCTACCCGCATTTATGCGGACAACCTGCCTTGTGTGAAAGCGGCGGAAGCGTCGGCTGACGGGGAAACCGTACCAGCGCCGGAAGATACCGCAGCGGGGGACGGGATCGGGGAACTGCCGGTTGAGAAACTGGTGATCGTCATTGACCCAGGACATGGCGGCGATGAGGAGGGCGGCATGTACGACTCTTTCGTGGAGAAGGACATGACGCTGATTACCGCCAAAGCCATGAAGGAAGAGTTAGAAAAATATGAGGATATTACGGTATATCTGACAAGGGAAGATGATCGGAAACTGTCCCTTGAGGAGCGCGTGGCGTATGCCAAAGAGGTGCAGGCGGATTTTCTCTTCTGCCTTCATTATAATCTCTCACAGGATCACAACACGCTTTTCGGGGCGGAATGCTGGGTGTCCGCTTTCGGGAAACATTACAGCGAAGGGTATGCCTTTGCCGACATTGAAATCGAGGCGCTTGAGGATCTCGGTCTTTATTCGAGAGGCATCAAGACCAGACTCGGAAAAAAGGGGACGGATTACTACGGTATCATACGACATGCGGTGGAGCAGGAGCTGACCTGCGTGCTGATTGAACACTGCCACATGGATCACGAGAACGACCGCCCCTTCTGTGAAGGGAGAGAACAGTGGGAGGCGTTTGGCCGCCTGGATGCCCAGTCCGCCGCCAAATATTTTCGTCTGAAATCAGAGACGCTTGGCGTGGATTACAGCGATTACCCGGTTTTGGACGTTCCCGTGCCGGTAAGTGTTATGAAGCCCGATACAACCGAGCCGGATATCTGTATGATCGAAGTCACGGATCAGGAAATGGAGACCGGAAATGTGACGGTAGAGCTGTCTGCCGCAGACTATGACAGCGGCATGCTGTACTATGATTACAGCTATGACGGAGGAAGCACCTATTTCCCGCGGCTTGCCTGGGGAGATAAAACGCAGGACACGATCACTTTTACCATGAAGGTACCGCCCCATATCATACCGCAGATCGTGGTGAGAGGTTATAACGGTTATGATTTGTATACGGAGAGCAACCTCGTCTCCCTCCCTTCCATGGATTACAGGACGGAGGAGGAGATCGCAGCGGAACTGGCCGAGCAGGAGCGGATTGCAGCGGCGGCAAAGGCTGCGGCCGAAGAAGAGGCGAAACAAAACGCCGTTTCTGCGGAAAATAAAGCAAACAGACATGACGAAGTGCCTAAAAAAGAGAAACAGGAGCCGACGATCCGCTATTTTCTGACAGTTTGTCTCGTATGCGCCCTGCTGGTGGTCAGCCTGGCGCTGTCCATGGCGCTGATTTTGAGAAGCGGAAAGCGCAGAAAACGTCGTCGGAAAAGAAAGAGAAGACGCCGCAGACGATAAGGAGATGCAGACGGGAAGAAACGTTGATGGCGGCAAAACGGCCTGGCGTCTCAGAATGGTTGCCACAGCATATAAATCAGAACAGTAATGGCTGTCTGCGCCAGCTTATGCCATAAGTAGGCCCGGATGGACAGATCGGTGCCCTGTATCATACTGTAAGTCTGTGCCATGCAGGAAAAACCGCCGAAAGGAAGCATGACTAGCACGAGAAACGGGTGACGCGGGCCGCTTCGCGCAATGCCGCCGGTGATTTCCAGCGCACAGTAATAGGCATTCAAAAGGGTGGCCGGCAGGCGGGTAAAGGGGAGAAAGAGGATATTCAGAAGGTTGAAAAATACCATATAACCGCCAAGCTTTGCAATACCTAAAAGCCCGGAGAGGACAGCGTTGTCCATGGCTTCCAGGAGACCTTTCGCCTGGGGGACTTCTGAAGCCGTGATTGGTCTCCGATCAGTCAATTCGACTGACTTGGTCGGTCGATAAACTCGGGAAGGGTTCATCTTTTTAAACATGCGGTACGGAAGTTGAAAGAGCAGAGAAATCCGCATCACAAACAGGCCGTAGACGAGCGGCACGCCGTACATAACAAGGAAGGGAATGAGTGGCTTTTCCAGCGAGAGCGTGCTTACCACAAAACTTAAAAAATAGATCGGACCGATATTATTACAAAAAGCAAGAAGGCGGTTTCCTTCTTTCACGGAGAGACGTCCTGTCCTGCACAGTTCACCTGCAATCCGCGCGCCCATGGGAAATCCGCATAAAAATCCCATAAGAAGGGTGTAGGAACCGTTTGGTGTCGTACCATAGAAAAAGTGCAGGGCCGGATGCAGCAGGCGCACAAATCCTTCCGTCAGGTTCATGTGGATCAGAATGCCTGACAGAATCATAAAGGGTAACAGTGTAGGAATCATTTTTACAAACCACAGATTAAGTCCTGCCAGCGCATACCGCAGGGACAACGCCGGATAGCGCAGAAGAAGGAAAATCAGATAAACGCTGACGGCCATATAGAGAAAACGGACAAAACTGTGCCACATCCTGTTAAACGGTTTTTGGATATCAGTCATATTGCCTCCACGCCGACGCGCCTCTGACCGGTTTGCTGACAGACATACGCCGGTGACTGACGAAAGCATTTGTTGTATATATATTCGGAAGAAGTGTAGAGACATGACAAAAACAAAAGAAACGGAAAGGAACAAAAGAATGATAGAAGCAGTTATTTTTGATCTGGACGGTTCCATGGTGGATTCCATGTGGATCTGGCGCTCGATAGACAAAGAATATCTCGGAAAATTTGGAATTACCCTGCCGGATAATCTGCAGGCCTGTATTGAAGGCATGAGTTTTTCCGAGACGGCGGCTTACTTTAAGGAGCGGTTTGATCTGCCCGACGATCTGGAGACCATCAAGGCGGACTGGAATCGGATGGCAAGGGATAAGTACGCCCATGAAGTGCCGGTGAAGGAAGGGGTCAGAGAGCTTCTGTCATACTGTAAAGAACACGGCATCAAGGCCGGTATTGCCACAAGCAACTCCAGAGAACTGGTGGAAAGTGTCGTGAGGGCGCATCAGATGGAATCCTGCTTCGGCTGTATAATGACAGCATGCGAGGTGGAGAAGGGAAAACCAGCGCCGGACATCTATCTGGCTGTGGCAGGGGAACTTGCCGTCAATCCCGAAAACTGTCTTGTGTTCGAGGATATCATACCGGGCATTCAGGCGGGTAAGGCGGCGGGGATGCAGGTATGCGCCGTCTATGATAAATATTCCGAATATCAGGACACGGAGAAACACCAGCTGGCGGATTATTATACCTATGAGTTCCGGGAACTGATAGAGGAAGGCGTGCTGGCTTGAAATGAGCCGGAATGGAGGATGAAATGGCCTTTTTACCGATTACGAAAAAGGATATGGAAGCACAGGGCATAGAGCAGCTTGATTTCGTCTATGTGATCGGTGACGCCTATGTGGATCACCCTTCCTTTGGACATGCCATTATCAGCAGGGTATTGGAGTCCCACGGTTACCGCGTGGGCATCCTTTCCCAGCCGGACTGGAAAGAGGAAAAAAGCATAACGGTTCTTGGGCGGCCAAGGCTTGCCTTTATCGTTACCGGCGGCAACATGGATTCCCTGGTGAATCACTACTTTGTCTCAGGGAAACACAGGCCTTCGGATGCCTACACCCCGGGCGGAGAGCCTTATAAAAGGCCGGATCACGCCACGGTGGTTTACGGCAATCTGATCCGCCGTGTCTACAAAGATGTGCCCGTGATTATCGGCGGCATTGAGGCCAGCCTGCGGCGGATGGCCCATTACGACTACTGGTCGGACAGCTTCAAACGGTCCATTCTGCTGGACAGCCAGGCTGACCTGATTTCTTACGGGATGGGAGAGAAGTCCATTGTGGAAATTGCGGAGGCGCTGGAAAGCGGCATTGCGGTGAAGGATATCACTTTTATCCCGGGAACTGTCTACAAGACAAAGGATATCAGCGGCATTTACGATGGTGTAAAAATGCCTTCCTATGAGGAAATGAAGGCGCGCCCGGAAAAATACGCCGAGAGCTTTCAGACCCAGTATTGTAATACCGATCCTTTCACGGGAAAAACACTGGTCGAACCTTATCCGAACGGCGTTTATGTGGTGCAGAACCCGCCCCAGCCGCCCCTCACCACAGAAGAAATGGATGCCGTCTACGATCTGCCCTATATGCGCACCTATCATCCCTCCTATGAGGAGGCCGGAGGGGTACCGTCGATCTCTGAGATCAAATTTTCCCTTGTCAGCAACAGGGGGTGTTTTGGCGGCTGCAATTTCTGTGCCCTCACCTTTCACCAGGGAAGGACCATTCAAGTCAGAAGCCATGAATCCATTCTGCGGGAAGCAGAGTTGATGATACAGGAGCCGGATTTCAAGGGATACATCCACGATGTAGGCGGTCCTACGGCCAATTTCCGGCAGCCCTCCTGCCAGAAACAGATGACCCAGGGCGTCTGCAAGAACAGACAGTGCCTGTTTCCGAAACCTTGTCCCAATCTGGAGGTGGATCACTCCGATTATCTGTCTCTGCTCCGTAAGCTGCGGGCGCTGCCCGGCGTGAAAAAGGTCTTTATCCGCTCCGGCATCCGCTTTGATTATCTGATGGCGGACCCGGACGACGCCTTTTTCCGGGAACTGGTGGAACATCATGTCAGCGGACAGCTCAAGGTGGCGCCGGAGCATATTTCCGACCAGGTTCTGCCGTATCTCGGAAAACCGCGGAAGGAAGTTTACGAAAAGTTTGTGAAAAAATATACGATGTTAAATGAGCGGCTCGGAAAGAAACAGTTCCTTGTTCCGTATCTGATGTCCTCCCACCCGGGTTCCACGCTGAAGGAAGCCATAGAGCTTGCGGAATACTTGCGGGATCTTGGTTATATGCCGGAACAGGTACAGGATTTTTATCCGACCCCGTCTACGGTGTCCACGGTCATGTACTATACGGGAATTGACCCGCGAAATGGCAAAAAGGTTTATGTATGCCGCAATCCCCATGAAAAGGCGATGCAGCGTGCGTTGATCCAGTATCGGAATCCCAACAATTATGATCTTGTCCGGGAGGCGCTGATCAAAGGCGGCAGGGAAGATCTGATCGGTTTTGACAAAAAGTGTCTGATCCGGCCAAGAAAGATGGGAAATGAGAACGCCAAATCCCACAGAAAGCAGGAGAACGGGAAGCGCGAGGGCGGCATGCAGCAAAAAGCCAGGAGAACAGACGATGGCCATACGCGCTCCGACGACCGAAAGAGCCGCGCGGAAACCGGTTCGCGAAAGAAAAAGACGATCCGCAATGTGCATAAGAAGAAAAAATAGCGCAAAGAAAGTCCCGCAGATTCGGAATCATCCGCGGGACTTTTTAATTTGCAGTATTCTACGACAGTGCAAACCATTTAGGGAGAATGCGAAGCATTCTCTGAATCGTCGCTGTCTGGCGACGATTTGTTAAACTGTCTGGAATTTCCCGATATAAACCGGGAAGGTGTCAGTGCCCTTCATCTCTTTTCCGGCGGAAATTTTCACATCCTTGTCCGTGATGAGATATTCAATATTCGCACCTGCCTCCACCACAGTATCCTGCATGAGAATACAGTTTTTCACAGTGGCGCCCTTGGCAATCTTAACGCCGCGGAATATCACGCTGTTTTCCACTTCTCCCTCAATGATACAGCCGGAAGCCACCATCACGTTCTGTGCCTTGGAGCCGTTGATGTAGTGGGTCGGGTGATCTCCTCTGATCTTTGTGTAGACGGGAGAGCCGGAGAAGAGTGCATCCAGATTATAGTCATCCAGAAGCTTCATGTTCTCGTCGAAATAGCTCTTCATATCCGCAATGAACCCTACATAGCCGGTGTATTTGTAGCCTCTCACATTCAGCTTGTTGATCTGCGGGATCAGCACGTCTCTCATAAAGAATTCCTGTCCCCGCACCAGCGCGTTATCCACCATCTCCACCAGAAGATCACGGTTGATGATAAAGATATTCATGGAGAGATTCTTGACGCCGTCCTCCTTGGAATTGATGTAAATCTTTTTGAGCTGATCACCTTCCAGATCAAAGGTATAATAAAAACTTCTTCCGTCATTTTTGGCATTGATAAATCCGCTCGGAATCGGCTGTTCACAGTAGGCGAGCGTCATATCCGCCTCGTTCTCGATATGATTCTGCAGCATGGCATGGAAGTCAAAATTTACCACCATATTGGTGTCCGACATGATGATGTACTTTTCCTTCGAATCCCGCAGGAAGTCAAGAATATTTGCCAGTGCGCTGGCACGCCCGACATAAGGCTTCGCCTCTTTTTCCGCAAAGGGAGGGAAGATATGTAAGCCGCCGTTTTTGCGGACAAGATCCCACTCGCGGCCGGAGCCGAGGTGATCCATCAGAGAATGATAGTTTTTGTTCACGATCACGGAAATGTTTCCGATGCCGGAATGCGTCATGCCGGATAAAATAAAGTCAATGATGCGGTAACGGCTGGCAAAGGGAATGGAAGCCATCAAACGCACATTCACCAGCTCAGGAACCAGCGCGTCGTAACTGTTTGGGAAAATGATCCCGAGTGCACTTGTATTTGATTTTACCATTGTTCTTCGCCACCTTTCATATCATTTTTTACGATCGCATTCGGACCGATAACCGCGTTCTCGCCGATGGTAAGGCCGGAACCTATCGTCGCAACGCCGTCCTCGTCACCCGAAGGCATTGCGCCAACAACGGCATTTTCACCTATTGTCACATTTTCCGAAACAATACAATGTTTCACTACTGCGCCGGATTTGATTGTCGTGCCGCCCATGATGACCGCATCTTCAACTACCGCGCCTGCTTCCACCTTCACGCCTGCAAAGAGAATAGAATGCTTCACTTCTCCTTTGATGCGGCAGCCGTCGGAAACCATTGTGTTTTCCACCACTGCACCGGCGCTGATCTTATGGCCGGACATGCCCATATTACGGCTGTGGATCTTCCAGCTTTCATCGAACAGGTTAATTCCGCTGCTCTCGGCGTCCAGTACCTCCATATTCGCTTCCCACAGAGAGTGGATGGTTCCCACGTCCTTCCAGTATCCGCTGAAGTGGTAAGCGTACATCTGTCTGTTGTCGCGCAGCAGATTGGGGATGATGTTGTTTCCAAAGTCATTTTCAGAGTTCGGGTCAGCCTCATCCTCCTCCAGATATTTTTTCAGGATATCCCAGTTAAAGATATAGATGCCCATAGAAGCCAGATTGGACTTCGGATTCTTAGGCTTCTCCTGGAACTCTGTGATCCTGTCGTTCTCATCCGCTACCATCAGGCCAAAGCGGGGCGCTTCCTCCCACGGCACCTCCATGACGGCAACGCTGAACTCGGCATTTTTTGCCTTGTGGAATTCCAGAAAATCACTGTAATCCTGTTTGCAGATCTGGTCGCCGGAAAGAATAATGACATATTTCGGATCATAACGCTCGATAAAAGATATATTCTGGTAAATCGCATTCGCGGTTCCCTTATACCAGTCAGAGCCGCCGGATTTCTGGTAGGGCGGCAGTACATGAACACCTCCGTAGAGACGGTCGAGATCCCACGGCTGTCCGTTGCCGATATACTCATTCAGTACAAGCGGCTGATACTGGGTCAGGATACCTACCGTATCAATGCCTGAATTGACGCAGTTAGACAGCGGAAAATCAATAATACGGTATTTGCCGCCGAATGGAACTGCCGGTTTTGCAAGCTTCTCCGTGAGCGTGTACAGTCGGGAACCCTGTCCGCCGGCAAGAAGCATTGCAATCATTTCTTTTGCCATATTGCCTTCCTCCTTTTTACAATCTACCAAAATTATACAACAGTTTTACTAAAAATAATAGGTTTTAATGTCAAGTTTTGTGAAAAAACAATAATATTTTTTCTTCTCCACATGCTCGGTACCCGTCAAAAAGTAATTGTTTACGGACGAGAGATAAAAGTGGTACACTAAAACATAAGCTTAGCACCAATCTGCTATGCCATGGAAAGCAAACAGGAGAGCGGCAGCATATGAATATTGCTATTATTACAGGCGCATCATCCGGCATGGGGATGGAATTTGCAAGACAGCTGGACAGATGTCTTGGTAAAACGGACGAGATATGGTTTCTTGCCCGCAGTAAGGATTCGATGGAAACGCTGGCGGCGTCCATGCACATCAAAACCCGGGTGATTGCCATAGATCTGACAGACGAGGTGTCCTTAAAACAGTTTGAGGAGGTGCTGTCCATCCAGAACCCGAAAATCACAGTGCTGGTAAACTGTGCGGGAGTGGGCATTCACATGCCCTTTGCCAGACAGAGCCGGGAAGAAATAGAAGCCATGATACAGTTAAATATTGTTGCACTGACCCGCATGACCATGCTCTGCCTGCCCTATATGCGAAAGGGCAGCAAACTGTTACAGGTTTCGTCGGGAGCTGCCTTTGTTCCCCAGGCAGCGTTTGCGGTCTATGCAGCCTCAAAGGCCTATGTATACTCTTTGAGCCGGGCACTGGAGCAGGAGCTGAGAGGAAGAGGGATCACGGTGACCGCAGTCTGCCCAGGACCGGTCAACACGCCCTTTCTCGTCAGCGCCTACGGGGATGTCTCCAGAATGAACCCGTTAAAAAAGCTGACGATGGCCAAGACTTCCTGTGTGGTAAAAAAGGCAATAGACGACTGTAACATGGGAAAAGGCGTTTCCGTCTGCGGTCTTCCCATAAAGCTTCTGTACCTGTCGACCCAGGGCATACAGAGTATCCTGCTGAAATGTTTCCGTCCACAGGCGGATACCGCCGACACGGGCGGAAGAAGTTGAGATGATACTGAATAAAGGAATGGATAAATATGATGAAAAAATTACTTATACCAAAAGGATCGTTCGGCTATCTGGAAAATCGAAAAAAAGTCACTGCGCTCCGAACCCTGCTTTTTTTTCTGATTTCCGGCAGTTTTTATGCCGCTGGCATCCTGTTAACAAAAACCAATAAAAATCTGCTGACCATCGTGGCGATTCTGCTATGTCTGCCCGCCTGCAAGAGTACGGTAAACATGATTCTCTTTCTGCGGGCGAAAGGCTGCAGCGGTGCGCTGCATAAAAAAGTATCCGCCTTCGGAGATGACACCATGACGGTTTTCTATGACCTGTATTTTACTTCCTATCAGAAAAACTATCCCATAAGCCATATGGTCCTGAAGGGCGGTATGCTCTGCGGGATCACGGAGAATCCGTCCTGCAGCTGTTCTGAGGCGGAAAAACATCTTTCGCAGATGTTTTTGCAGGAGGGAATCAAAAATGTGACGGTTAACATCTTTTCTCAGGAGGACAAATACATTGACCGACTGGGTCGGTTGTCGGATATGCAGGTGGAAGAGCACAAGGAGCGGGATGGAATTATCAACCTGCTGCACACCATTTCCATTTAAGCCGCATATTTCCTTTTCGGAGGCAGTGCCGGTCACTGCAGTTCGTGCGGATGTGGCAGTTTAAGAACCAGGAGAGTCGCAATGTATCAGACAATCATTACGGACAGAGAAGCAGGACAGCGGTTCGACAAGTATCTGCACAGGATCCTGCCAAATGCAGGCAGCGGTTTTCTCTATAAAATGCTGCGAAAAAAGAATATCACCCTGAATGATAAGAAGGCGGACGGGAGTGAGAAGACTGCCGTCGGAGACTGTGTGAAGATTTTCTTCGCGCAGGAAACGCTGGATAAATTCATGGGGAAGCTGTCTGAACAGTCTGCCCACAGCAGTTACTGTCAAAGACAGGGATCAAAGCAGGAAGCCGGCTCTGCCTTACAGCCAGACACAGATATGCCTAAGTGTCAGGAATATGGCAAAGCTTACCGACAGTTTTCAAACATTCGGGTTATCTATGAAAATGACCACATGCTGATTGCGGACAAGCCTGCAGGCATCCTGTCCCAGAAAGCGGAGAAGACGGATCTTTCCTTAAATGAATGGCTGATCGGTTATCTGCTCGAGAAGAAAGAACTGCGTGAGACAGATCTTTCTTTTTATAAACCCTCCGTCTGTAACCGGCTCGACCGCAATACAAGCGGCATGCTGCTCTGTGCCAAAACCCTCAGGGGAGCACAGCTTCTTGGCGGGCTTTTGAAGGATCGGACCCTTCACAAGTATTATCAGCTCTATGTGAAGGGGCCTGTCGAACAGGAGCAGTTGATCGAGGGGTATCTGTGCAAGGATGAGAAGAGAAACAAAGTGATGATACAGTCTGTTCCAAACGACGGCGCCTACATTCAGACAAGGTATCGGCCGCTCAGAGTGGAGGATGACAAGACACTGTTGGAGGTGGAGCTGATTACGGGAAAGCCCCATCAGATCCGTGCTCATCTGGCCGGTATCGGCCATCCGCTGCTGGGGGATTATAAGTACGGAGACAGGGCATGGAACGAAAGATATCGACAACAATTCGGCGTACAGTCGCAGCTTTTACATGCCTGTAAGGTGGTTTTTCCGTCACTTGACGAACCCTTTACAGATTTGAGCGGGCGCACCTTTTTTTGTGAACTGCCGGATATTTTTGGGCGTGTCTCACATATTACCTAAATAGAACATTTGTTCTTGCTAATTTCTTCATGCGGGAGTATAATAGGAAAGAAGCGGAGCTGTAAGGATCTGTTACCGCTCTGAAGCAAAGAAACTTTTCGGAACGAGGACTGCGATGGCGACATGGAACTCCCGCGGACTGCGCGGCTCCACTTTGGAGGATCTGATCAATCGTACCAATGAAAAATATCTGGAAAACGGGCTTGCGCTGATTCAGAAAGTGCCCACGCCCATTACCCCGATCAATATCGACAAGGACAGCCGCCATATCACGCTGGCTTACTTTGACCAGAAGAGCACGGTGGACTACATCGGCGCGGTGCAGGGGATTCCCGTCTGCTTTGACGCCAAGGAATGCGCGGCCGACACCTTCGCGCTCCAGAATATCCATGAGCATCAGGTGGAATTTATGGGAAAGTTCGAGAAACAGAAAGGGATTGCGTTCTTTCTGATCTATTACTCCCACAAGGATCTCTTTTATTATCTGCCCTACGAAATGCTTCGTTATTTCTGGGACCGGGCGAAGGAAGGCGGAAGAAAAAGCTTCCGTTTTGACGAGCTGAACCCGGAATATGTGCTTCCAAAAAAGCACGGGATTCTCGTGCCTTATCTGGACATGCTTCAGAAGGATCTGGAGGACCGGGTGGAGTAGTGTGGAATCAGGATTGACAAATAACAGGAATCAGCGTATAGTGAGGTGGGTTTATCTTGCTAGCAAATTAACACTTTAAATCATTAAAGTATTCGGGCTTATTTCTTAGTTTATAGACCGAAAACAATAACGGGAAACGAGGCGCATATGAGCAAAAAACTGGTACATACGCCGGAAGGCGTGCGGGATATTTACGGGGATGAGAAGGCGAAAAAGACGATAGTGGAACGGCTTTTACACGAAAAAATAACGGGGTACGGCTACCGGGACATCCAGACCCCCACTTTTGAATTTTTCGACGTTTTCTCCAAGGAAGTAGGGACAACGCCGTCCAGAGAGCTTTATAAGTTCTTTGACAAGGAGGGGAACACACTTGTGCTGCGCCCGGATTTTACGCCGTCCATCGCCAGATGCGCCGCCAAGTATTTTATGGATGAGGACGTGCCGATCCGTTTCTGTTATCAGGGAAACACCTTCACGAACACCTCACAGCTGCAGGGAAAACTGAAGGAAGTGACCCAGATGGGGGCGGAGCTGATCGGCGATAATTCCGTACAGGCGGACGCAGAGATGATTGCCATGACGATCGAGGCCCTTTATCACGCAGGGCTGTCCGATTTTCAGATCAGCATCGGCAATCTGGAGTACTTCAAGGGAATCTGCGCCGAGGCCGGACTCGACGAGGAGACGGAGCTTGAACTTCGGGACTTTATTTCCGGGAAGAACTATTTCGGGGCAGAAGAACTGCTTGACCGCATCGGCGTGAATAAAAAGGATAAGGAGCTGCTTCTCAAAGTGAGCGACCTGTTTGGCACGGTTTCCATTCTGGAGGACGCGAAAAAGGCAGTCTCCAACAAGCGGTCCAGACATGCCATCGAACGGCTGGAGAAGGTTTATCAGACGCTTTGCGATTACGGGGTGGAAAAATATGTTTCCTTTGACCTCGGAATGCTCAGCAAGTATAATTACTATACGGGTATCATTTTCAAGGGCTACACTTACGGCGTGGGCGATGCAATTGTGAAAGGCGGACGCTACGACCATCTGCTGCGGCGTTTCGGCAAGGAGGCGGCAGCCATCGGTTTTGTGATTGTCGTGGATGATCTTCTTTCCGCTATGGGGCGTCAAAACGTTATCATTGCGGGAGTGGAAACGCCTGTGAAGCTGTATTACACGGCGAAAAATTTCAAAGAAAAATTACTGGAAGCCAAAGGAATGCGCTCTTCTGGAAAAAGGGTGGAACTTCTTCCGCAGACGGAAGCGTAAAACGGCTGTGAACGTTCGGTCTGCATGATTGCCGCAGATGCGGTACGCTTCGCAATGGTCTTATCCGATATGAAAAAGAAAAAGGAAGAGAGTGTGCTTAAACATGAGTGAAGACAGATACCTGACATTCGCCCTTGGAAAAGGGCGGCTTGCCAATAAGACAATGGAGCTTTTAGAGAAGATCGGCATCACCTGCGAAGAGATGAAAGACAAAGATTCCCGCAAGCTGATTTTTGTAAATGAGGAGCTGAAACTGAAGTTTTTCCTGTCGAAAGGGCCGGATGTGCCCACCTATGTGGAGTATGGGGCAGCGGATATCGGCGTGGTCGGAAAGGATACGATCCTGGAAGAGGACAGACGGGTCTATGAGGTGCTGGATCTTGGATATGGCAAATGCCGGATGTGCGTCTGCGGGCCGAAAAGTGCGAAGGAGCTTTTGCAGCACCATGAAATGATACGGGTTGCCAGCAAATATCCGAATATCGCCAAAGACTACTTCTATAATAAAAAACACCAGACGGTGGACATCATTAAACTGAACGGTTCTGTGGAGCTTGGACCGATTGTGAAGCTGGCCGATGTGATCGTGGATATCGTGGAGACCGGCTCTACTCTGAAGGAAAACGGCCTTGAGGTGCTGGAGGAGATCTGTCCGCTCTCAGCCCGGATGATTGTGAACCAGGTGAGTATGCAGATGGAGCCGGAGCGGATCAAGAAACTGATCACGGAGCTGAAAAACCACCTGTAAAAGCGTGCATTTGTCTATAAAAAGGAAAACAGAAGGGAGTGTCGTTTATGAAAGAGTTTAAGGGGATTATCATTGCACTGATCGCAGGCATCTGCGCGATTGTCTGCGTCACCATCTTCACGGGGAATCTGGTAACTTACAAGAAGAGCACCGTTGGCGGCGGCTTGAACGCGACGGGTTCCGCAAACTGCGATTTCGAGGCGGATCTGATTGTCTGGAGAGGAAGCTTCTCCGGGCAGGGCACCACGACACAGGACGCCTACCGCTCCATCAAAAAGGATGCGGAACTTGTGAAAAAATATCTGGTGGACAGCGGCGTGACGGAGGAGGAGATGGTGTTCAGCTCCGTTACCATCAACGCCCGCTGGCAGTCTGAATACAATGAAAACGGAGACCGTATCCGGGATTACATCGATGGTTATGACCTGTATCAGAATGTCTCCATCACTTCCACGGATATTGATAAAATCGAAGGCATTTCCAGGGATATTTCCGGGCTGATCGAATCCGGCGTGCAGTTTGCATCAGAAGAGCCGGAGTATTATTACACCAAACTGGATGAACTGAAACTGCAGTTGATCGAGGAAGCGACCCAGAACGCGAAAGAACGGATTGATCTGATGGCGGAAGGTACGGGCTCCACAGTGGGAGAGCTGTTAAATGCAAATCTGGGTGTTTTTCAGATTACCGCTCAGAACAGCAACACCGAATACAGTTACGGCGGCTATTTTGACACAAGTTCCCGCAGCAAAACGGCCTCCATTACGGTACGGCTGAATTATGCCGTGAACTGACGGCAGACAACCGCCGCAGAGACTGAGAATAAAACGTGCAGATAAATGATATACAGTGTCTGCGTTTGAAACATGTAGAATGGGAGAATCATAACAAGATGAAAACGGTTCGATTGACAAAAGATTCACAGAGGGATCTTCTCGACAGCCTTTTGAAGAGAAGCCCCAACAATTACGGGCAGTACGAGTCCGTGGTGGCGGATATCATCGCAAATGTCCGTGAAAAAGGCGACAAAGCGGTGTTTGACTACACCAGTCAGTTTGATAAATGGAATTGTAATGCAGATAATATCCGTGTGACAGATGCGGAAATCGAAAAAGCTTACGCGGAGGCGGATGCCGCTTTCACAGCCGTGATGGAAAAATCGGCGGAAAATATCCGGGAATTTCACCGCAGGCAGTTGAAAAACAGCTGGATCGACACAAAATCCGACGGATCCCTTCTGGGACAGCGCATTTTTCCCATCGCTGTTTCCGGGGTTTATGTACCCGGAGGCAAGGCGGCTTATCCGAGCAGTGTTCTGATGAATGTGATTCCCGCCAAAGTGGCAGGTGTGGAGCGGATCATTATGACGACCCCCGCCGGAGCGGACGGCAGCGTCAATCCCGGCACACTGGTGGCGGCTAAGATTGCAGGCGTGGATGAAATTTACAAAGTGGGCGGCGCGCAGGCAATTGCGGCAATGGCTTTCGGCACAGAGAGTATTTCCAAGGTGGATAAAATCACAGGCCCCGGCAATATTTTTGTTGCGTTGGCCAAAAAGGCATGCTTTGGCTATGTGAGCATTGACTCCATTGCCGGTCCCAGCGAGATCCTTGTGATCGCGGACGAGAGCGCAAATCCCCGCTATGTGGCGGCCGATCTGCTTTCACAGGCGGAGCATGACGAGCTGGCAAGCGCCATTCTGATTACCACGGATGAGGGTGTTGCAAAAGAAGTAGAAAAGCAGATCGAGGGCTTTTTGCAGGAGCTGTCCCGGGCAGACATCATCAAAAAGTCACTGGACAACTATGGCTATATCCTGCTGGCGGATTCCCTGGACAGCGCGGTGGACGCGGCTAATGCCATCGCCTCGGAGCATTTGGAAATTTTGACGAAAGATCCTTATCAGGTGATGACAAAGATCAGAAACGCGGGTGCGATTTTCCTCGGCGCATACTCTTCGGAGCCTTTGGGGGACTACTATGCAGGGCCAAACCATATTTTGCCCACAAACGGCACGGCACGGTTTTTCTCCCCCTTAAATGTGGATGACTTTATGAAAAAGACAAGTCTGATCTCTTATTCGAGGGAAGCGCTGGAACAGGCCCATAAGGAAATCGAGCTGTTTGCCGAACAAGAAGGGCTTACCGCCCACGCGAACTCCATCCGGGTGCGCTTTGAGTCGTGTGAGTAGTCTTTCTGTACTTCATCTAAAAAGGCAAAAAGGAGAAAAGTATGCCAAGAACAGCAGTGATAGAGCGGAACACAAAAGAGACGAACATTAAATTGGAGTTGAATATAGACGGCACAGGCAGAAGCGATGTGCAGACGGGCATCGGCTTCTTCGACCACATGCTGGAAGGCTTTTCCAAACATGGATTTTTTGACTTGACTATAGAAGTCAATGGCGATCTTGACGTGGATGGCCATCACACCGTGGAGGATGCGGGCATTGTGCTCGGCACGGCAGTCAAAGAGGCGCTTGGAGATAAGGCCGGGATCAAACGTTACGGCTCCTTCATTCTGCCGATGGATGAATCCCTCTGTCTCTGCGCGGTGGATCTGTGCGGCAGACCGTATTTTGCGTTTGACTGTGAATTTCCAGTGGAGCGGGTAGGCGCCCTCGACACAGAGCTTGTGCGGGAGTTTTTCTATGCGGTAAGCTACAGTGCAGGCATGAACCTGCATTTGAAAATGATAAGCGGCGGGAACGCCCACCACATGATCGAGGCCATGTTCAAGGCGTTCGGCAAAGCGCTTGACGAGGCATGTTCCTATGACCCGCGCGTGAAAGGCGTACTCAGCACCAAGGGGGCGCTCGCGTAACGTAAAAGAAATTCCAGGTTTCACAGCAGAGAATGCAGGATGCGCATTCTTCTTACCATTTACGATCAGGATAAGAAAGGGAAAACGAGCAGTATGAATTACAAAAAATTTATCCCCTGTATTTATTTATATAAAGGAGATGCCGTCAAAGGGTTTTCGGACAGCACCATCATCGACACGAACCCGGTGGCTTTGGCGAAATTTTACAGCGATAACAACGCAGACGAACTGATTGTTTACGACATGTCCGAGGGAGACGCCGCCCATGAGGAGGCGCTGGATATCATTAAGTCCATCTGCAGCGAGGCGGAGATTCCCGTGACCGGCGCCGGAAATGTCAAGCGCATGGAAGATGTCAAAAAGCTGCTCTATGCGGGCTGTAAGAAAGCGGCTCTCAATTATTCCAAACCGGGCAACATTGAAATCACGGCGGAGGTGTCGAAAAAATTCGGCAAGGACAAGATTGCGGCCTGTGTGACGGAGGCTGACAGCATTACGAGAAACGAGCACCTCATTGACGAATATATCGGGGAGATCATTCTCGTAAAGGAAACTTGTCTGAAGGAAGCCATCTCCATATCCCGGTTTCCCATGATTGCTTCTGTGCCCGAAGTTTCCCTGGATAAAATTCTGGAGATTTTGTCAAACGACAATATCTGCGGTATTTCGGGCTATGCCATCAACGAGAACGCCAAGGAACTTCTGGCTGTCAAAGCGCTCTGCCAGAACAACGATATCACCGTAAATACGTTTGAGCCCGCCATTCCCTGGGAGGCGTTTAAGTTAAACAGTGATGGGCATGTGACGGTTGTTGTGCAGGACTATAAGACCGATGAAGTGCTGATGGTGGCCTACATGAACGAGGAGGCCTACAACACGACCCTGAAAACAGGAAAGATGACGTATTACAGCAGAAGCCGTGATGAGCTCTGGGTGAAGGGTGAGACGAGCGGCCATTTCCAGTATGTGAAATCCCTTACGGCGGACTGCGACAAAGACACCATTCTTGCGAAGGTTTCCCAGATTGGCGCGGCCTGTCATACCGGCTCACGCTCCTGCTTTTTCCACGAGATCATGGCAAAGGAATACGAGGAGACGAACCCCCTCAAGGTGTTTGAGCAGGTGTTCGACGTGATTAAGGACAGAAAAATCCATCCCAAGGAAGGCTCCTACACAAACTATCTCTTCGACAAGGGCATCGACAAGATTTTGAAGAAGCTGGGGGAGGAGGCGACGGAGATCGTCATCGCCGCCAAAAATCCCAACGCCAACGAAATCAAGTACGAAATTTCGGACTTTTTGTATCATATGATGGTGCTAATGGCAGAGAAGAATATTACCTGGGAGGAGATTACCGCAGAACTGGCGCAACGGTAATTGACTGTATTTTGATGGAAGGTAAAATACATGGAATTAATTATGCAGCCTACTTTTTCAACGTGTGGACAGGCATGTATTGCCATGATTACTGGAAAGAGTGTTGAAGAAGTAATCAAAGATATGAAAACAGATGGAGCTACGAGTATCGGTCAGCTGATAGAGATACTGGATTTTTATGGCATCAGACACGCTGAAAGAAACAAACGGATTTCCAAGAAGAATCCTGTTCCCTACAAATATTCGATTCTGACCGTCCACACAGATGCGGGATACACACATTGGACGCTGCTTTATGATGATACATATTATGATCCGGAGTTTGGTCTGATTGAGGGTGAATATACACATGGGAAAATTACGTCATTTTTAGAAATATATGTTGAATAACGAAGGACGTACCTTTTCGGGTACGTTCTTTTTTTGCGCAATTTCTCATAAAATGTAGGGACAAAATGAAGTATTTTCAGTGAAGCGCACAACGCAAGGCGCAGAACGAAGAAAGGACTCATAAATGGCAGAAAAGAAAGTGACGCCGGAGAAACGGATGGAACTGGCAAGACATATCAGAGAGGAAAATCTGGGAAACCGCCTAAAACTCAGACAGCGGGAGCATATCCTTTATGGGAAGGAAAGTCCCATGCCCCTCTACGAAAAGGGACTACTCGCCGGGGACGAAGGCTTTCCCGGCTATGGAAACGGGGAAAATGAGGGGATTCCGGGCAATGCCACCGGCGGTTTTAAGTATCGGATGGCGCTCTCCGTCCTCCTTTTTGTAGGTTTTCTGCTCTGCGACACGAGGGACAGCAAGATCCTGTCGTACAGCACAGGCGATGTCTACGATATGATCGTGGCGGACAGCTTCCATCTGTACGACGGCGGCGAGAATGCCGTGATGGAGGAGCTTGCGGATTTATTTCAGTAAAAATTCATTCTCAACCGGACGGCGAAGTTTTGACAAAATATAATGACATTGCATGTGTGTTTGTGGTAGTATAAGGACGTTAACCATTCACCGGGCAAAAGAATGCAAAACGCGATGATAACAGCAGACGAAAGCGGAAGGAGAACATACAGATGAGCGTTTATAAAATTCCACTGAAATACAAGGCGGGCGAATTTGCCTTTCACGAAATGGACACTGACGAGGGCGACTGTCTGACACTTGACTACGATAACGAACATCAGCTCCTCACATACAACGTGCCTCTGTACGGCGGCGAGGCAAGGCTGTACACGGTTCCCCGGGAGCTGATGCCCGAAGCGCTTACGGCGTTGTACGACAATAACGGCAATATCGAGAAGGTCATGCTTTCCGGCACACGGCTGCTATACATTTATTTTAAGAATGTAATGGCGCCTGAGAGGGTCATTCTGAAATATGTCAAGGCGGAGGCGGACCGGGTTTCCGATGCGATCATAAAACGGAAACAGACGCTGGCGCGGATTTTTGTCGAGAAGTTTTATGATGGGGAGGCAGTCGATATCGCCGCCAAAACGGCAACAGCCGGAGAGGTGCAGGCGGCGATTGACAAATATGACGGCGATGTCACAGTGGCGGACAACAGCGGCGATTTTCCCATAGAAAACAGGCTGGCGCTTGAGAGTGAAGCGCTCGGCGTCATGCTGATGTGCGCCGACGGTCTCCTTAGAAACAGGCTGTTTGAAAAGGCGGTGGAAACTTTTGCGGAGCGGGTAAAAAGCCGCGTCCTTAAAAAAATAGAAACCACCGAAGATTTTCAATTTATAGTGGAAGAATACGATTAGATTCATCTGATATACTTACTACAAAAAGGCAAGGTACATTTTTATGAGAAAATTAGCGCTGCGCGATGATATATTGATGCAGGTGGAAAAGCCCGCCCGCTATATCGGAAACGAATACAATTCCGTCATAAAGGACAGGGAAAAAATTGCTCTGCGTTTTGCCATGTGCTTTCCCGATGTCTACGAGATCGGCATGTCCCACCTGGGCATCCAGATTCTTTATGGCATGTTAAACGACTGGGAAGACGTCTGGTGCGAGCGCGTCTATTCCCCTTGGGCGGATCTGGATCATATTATGCGAAAGGAATCCATCCCCCTGTTTTGTCTGGAGTCTCAGGAACCCGTAAAGAATATGGATTTTCTCGGCATCACCATCCAGTATGAGATGTGTTACACCAATATTTTGCAGGTGCTGGAGCTTTCCCAGATCCCGCTTCTGTCAAAGGATCGCGGGGAGGACATGCCCCTTGTGATCGGCGGCGGTCCCTGCGTCTATAACCCGGAGCCGATCGCGGATTTCTTTGACCTGTTTTATATCGGAGAGGGGGAAACCCAGTACCGCCCGCTGTTTGACTGGTATCTGGAAAACAAAAAAAACGGCGGTACGAGAGAGGAGTTCCTGCACGGCGCGGCGAAAATTCCCGGTATTTACGTGCCGCAGTTTTATGAGGAACTGTACAATGCGGACGGCACGATCGCGGGGCGGCGGAAAAAATACGAGGATATCCCCGACGTGATCGTAAAAGAGATCGTTACGGATGTGACGGATGCCTATTACCCGTTAAAACCCGTCGTGCCTTTTATCAAGGTGACGCAGGACCGGGTCGTTCTGGAAATCCAACGCGGCTGTATCAGAGGCTGCCGCTTCTGTCAGGCAGGCCAGATTTACCGCCCTGTGCGGGAGCGGGACGTGGACAGGCTGAAGTCGTATGCCGTGGAAATGTTAAAAAACACGGGGCATGAGGAAGTTTCCCTAAGCTCCTTAAGTTCCAGCGATTATACAAGGCTCAATGAGCTTCTGGACTTCCTGATCGAGGAGTGCAGACAAAAACACGTCAATATTTCCCTCCCCTCCCTGCGCATCGACGCCTTTTCCCTCAATGTGATGAGCAAGGTGCAGGACGTGAAAAAGAGCAGCCTGACCTTTGCTCCGGAGGCGGGCAGCCAGCGGCTGCGGGATGTCATCAACAAAGGGCTGACAGAGGAGGACATCCTGAACGGCGCCACATTGGCATTTGAGGGCGGCTGGACGCGGGTGAAGCTATATTTTATGCTGGGGCTCCCCACGGAGACGGAGGAAGATATTCTAGGGATCGGCGACCTCTCCAACAAGATCGCGGCAGCCTTCTTTGAGGCAGTACCGAAGGACAGGCGTGTAAACGGCAAAGTGCAGATCGTCACCAGCACTTCCTTCTTTATCCCCAAGCCTTTCACGCCGTTCCAGTGGGCGCCCATGTGCACCAAGGAGGAATTTCTCGACAAGGCGCACTTGACGAAGAAAGGCATTATGAGCCAGTTAAACCAAAAGAGCATCAAATACAACTGGCATGAGGCGGATGTGAGCGTCTTAGAGGGTGTCTTTGCCAGAGGTGACCGCCGTGTGTCCGAAGTTATACGCCGCGCCTACGAAAAGGGCTGTATGTTTGACTCATGGAGCGAGTATTTCCACAACGATCTGTGGTTGGAAAGTTTTAGTGAATGCAACGTGGATATCGGCTTTTACACGACAAGGCAGCGTATGGACGACGAACTCTTCCCGTGGGATTTCATAGACTGTGGTGTGACAAGGGAATTTCTGCTGCGGGAGTGGAAAAAGGCAAAAGATCAGACAGTTTCCCCCAACTGTAAGGTTCGGTGCCAGGGCTGCGGGGCGAATCGGTTCGGGGCGGGGATCTGTTACGAGAGATGATAGATGAGGCATGAATACGCCGCTTTAAAGAAAACAGCGAGAATCCAGCCTTATAAACTTTACAGCAGAGCTGGGTAATATGCAGCATAGGAATGAGGTAACCACATGAAAGTCAGAATCAAATTCGCCAAATACGGCGCCATGAAATTTATCGGACATCTGGACATGATGCGCTTTTTCCAGAAAGCGGTCAGACGGGCGGAAATTGACGTGAAATATTCGGAAGGGTTCAGTCCCCATCAGATTATGTCCTTTGCCGCGCCCCTCGGTGTGGGCATCGAAAGCCGGGGCGAGTACATGGATCTGGAAGTTTTGTCCATGTCTGCGCCGGAGGATATGAAAGACGCGCTGAACCAGGTTATGGTGGAGGGTGTGGAAGTGCTCGCCGTAAACGTACTGCCGGATCAGATGAAAAACGCCATGGCAAGTGTGGCTGCCGCTTCCTACTGTCTGCAGGCAAAGGAGGGCATGTTTCCCATTGACGGCCTGTCAGAAAAACTAAGACAGTTTTACGCGCAGGACCACATCCCTTATACAAAAGAAACGAAAAAAAGCGTGATAGAGCTGGACTTAAAGCAGGGCATCTATGAAATCGGTGCACAGGACGGTGCAATCCATATGCTTGTGGACGCCAGCAGCGGCGGCAACATCAAACCGATGGTGGTTTTCGAAAAGTTCTGCGCCTTTGCGGGCTGTGAGATACCTGTCTCCGACATTCAGGTGACGAGACTGGAGACCTACACCAATCTGGCGAAAGAGGGGGAGCCGAGACATCTCGTGCCGCTTCTTTTACAAAATTAATTTTTTTCAAATTTCCCTTGACCTTCCACCTTGTGGAAGCCTTATTCTGTCCGTAACAGGAGAAAACCGGCGGTTTCGGCAAGGAGGATGCAGCATGAAAATCAACGAAGTGGAACAGCAGGTAGACATCACGAAGAAAAATATCCGTTTCTATGAACAGCAGGGACTCTTAAGTCCCAGGCGCAATATGGAAAACGGATATCGCGACTATTCCGAGGAGGACGTCACCGAACTGAAGAAGATCAAGATGCTTCGCAAGCTTTCCCTTCCCATCGAAGAGATCAGAAGGATCCAGAAGGGCGATCTGCTTCTTGCTGACGCGCTGCAGAGACAGGTCATCCTATTGGAGAGGGAACGGGCAAGCCTTGAAGAGACCACCCGCCTGTGCCGGCTTCTGAGCGAAGAGGTATGCCAGTATACCGCCTTTTCTCCTGACCAATACTTGGAAAGGATGGTAGTAATGGAACAGGAAGGCACAAAATTCTTAAATGTAAACAGACACGACATTCTGCAGAAGAAGCTGGCGCCCATAATTTTCAGCGGTCTGGTTATTCTGCTGATGACTGGGATCATTGCCTTTACAATCTGGGCATATCTGGCTGACGACATGCCCTTGCTCGCAGCGGGACTGTTTATTCTGGTTCCCATTGTTATGATTCTGGCGATTGTTGCCGTGCTGCTACAGAGAATGAAGGAGATTGAAGGAGGAGAAGAAGATGCTGCTCGTAAATACTGATTTTATCACAGGAAAAGAACTGGAAACATTGGGAATTGTCAAGGGGAACGTCGTCCAGTGCAGAAACGTGGGACGCGATTTCATGGCAGGCATCAAAACTTTGGTAGGCGGGGAATTGAAAGAATACACGGAAATGCTCAATCAGGCAAGGCAGATTGCGATCAAGCGCATGGTGGATGAGGCACAATCCATGGAAGCGGACGCCATCATCAACATCCGATACGCGTCTTCCTCCATCATGCAGGGCGCAGCGGAAGTGATTGCCTACGGTACTGCAGTAAAATACAAACGTTAAAACACGCGAGGGCTATGGCAGCATAGTCCTCGCAATTTTTGTCGGTAAATAATTTGTTGAAACTCAGATAATTTGTTATAATATATGCGATAACAATGGGCAATGCCGCGAATCAGAAAAAGGAGACAGCCGCATTATGGGTTCAAAGGGCAAAATTATTATCGTAAAATTGCATAAAAAACGCCTCAGTCTCCTCCTGAACGGCAACCGGCTTCTTTCCGCCCGCGCGCAAAGCGATACCGCCGTAACCGTGGGAGATATCTATATCGGCAAAGTGCAGAATATTTCCCGGAATATCAATGCCGCTTTCATTGATTTGGGAAATAAATATCTGACGTTTCTTCCAATCACCGACGCAGCGTCCGCTTATGTGTTAAACCGCAGGCCGGACGGCAGTATAAAGACGGGCGATGAAGTGCTGGTACAGGTCACCAAAGAGCCTATGAAGACAAAGCTTGCCGGTGTAACCACCAGACTTTCCCTTACCGGGCAGTATGCCGTGGTCGGCGTAAAACCCGCAGGGCACAAGGACGGCGTGCAGGTTTCTGCCAAGCTGGATGCCACAAAACAGGCGCATTTCCGTGGAATGAAGGAGCTTAAGCAGATTTCTGAACGATTTCGTCTTATCGTGAGAACGAACGCCGGAAACCTTGACAGCGAGGGAACGCTTTTGGAAGAAGCGGAGGCTCTGGCGGATACCCTGGCGCACATTCTGGAGATTGCATCGTCACGCATCTGCTATAGCTGTCTGTATCGGAATAAGCCGGACTATGTTTCATTTGTGGAAAATGCCTACCGCACGGAATATGAGGAGGTTATAACCGACCTGCCGGAAGTGTATGACACCCTGCGGGAACCTTGCCGGAAGGCGGACATTCCGCTGCGTCTCTATGAGGACTCCCTCCTGCCGCTTCATAAGCTGTATGCCGTAGAGCAGCGCCTGCAGGAGATTACAGACAGGAAGGTATGGCTGAAATCAGGCGGCTATCTGGTGATCGAACCTACGGAAGCCCTGGTTTCCATTGATGTCAATACGGGAAAGTATGAGGCCGGAAAGGATAAGGAGGAAACGTTTTGCCGGATTAACAGAGAAGCGGCGGAAATGATTGCCCTGCATCTGCGGGCGAGAAATCTCTCGGGTATGATTCTTGTGGATTTTATCAACCAGAAAAGCAGGGAACAGGAAACCGAACTTCTCGAATATATGCGCTCCCTCCTGAAACAGGATCCCATTCCCGCAAGGGCGCTGGATATGACGGCGCTCGGACTGATGGAGCTGACCAGAAAGAAAGTGGCGCCAAGCCTGGCAGAGCAGCTGCGAAATCCGTAGACAGCCTGCGAAGGGGGCTTTACTGCGCTTACGAAACAGGAACCGACGATGCATCCACAGAAAGGAAATTGGCTGCCATGAAACTTTTACATATGGAGAAAGTAAAGGACGGAAAATATCTGAAAAACTACGAGCTGACCTACTGCAATAAGGCCGGACGAGAGAAGAAATATGAGATTGTCAGCCGCCACGAGATTCCCGGCCCGGAAGCCATCGGACAGCGGGTCAGCGGCGTCTCCATCGTGGCTTTCCACGAAGGGAAAATGTTGCTTTTGCGGGAATTTCGTATGGGCGTCAACCGGTTTGTCTATAATCTCTGTGCAGGAATGATCAACGAGGGGGAATCCCTGGAAGAGTGCATTCAGAGGGAGCTGTACGAGGAGACTGGGCTTGGTGTGAAAAAAATCCACAGCATCCTGCCTCCCTCCTTTGCCGCGGTCGCTTTCTCCGATGTGAAAACGCAGATCGCCTTCGTGGATGCGGAGGGGAGTTTTGAGGACCACACTTCGGAAAATGAACAGATTACCGCAGATTTTTATACGAAGGAAGAAGTGAAAGAACTCTTGGAGACGGAAGAGTTCAGTTCCCGCGCCCAGATCGCCGCTTTCTTTTTTGCAGGGAATCCTTCATTTTGAAACTGCTTTTTGATTTGACCTAAACGGTCATTTTTCGACAAAAGTCCCTATATTACGGCAGAAAGGAATACCTCGATTCAACTATGAAACTACAGAAACAACATCTTTTTTTGTCCATTTTTGCATTATGCAGTCTGCTTCTTGCAGATCAGTACACGAAGCTGCTTGCCATTTCCCATCTGAAAGGGCAGGAGTCCTTTGTGATCATCAGCCGCGTGCTGGAATTTTCCTATCTGGAAAACACGGGGGCGGCCTTCAGCTCCTTTAGGGGCAGGCAGACTTTCCTGATTGTCCTGACAACGCTGGTTATCATGCTGCTTTTATGGAAATATCTCACCCTTCCGGGAGAGAGACGCTTCGTCCCGATGCGCCTGTGTATGCTGCTTATCCTAAGCGGCGCGGTGGGAAATCTGATCGACCGGGTAAGCCGCAACTATGTGGTGGACTTTATCTATTTCGTGCCCATCGATTTTCCGAAGTTCAATGTGGCTGACATTTATATAACCGTCGGCGTGGCTGTGCTTGCCTTCCTTCTCTTTTTCCACTACAGTGATGAGGATATGGAGGCGCTTTTGTCTTTCCGTATGCGGAAAAATTAAGCGTACTGCCACGGCTTTGTGCAGCTTTCTGTAGACAGAAAGGGGCGTTTTTTGTTATGATAGTTACGGCTCTTTTGTTGTAGGAGTACATAATATATGTTGCGTGGTGATATCAAATTATGGATACCGTTTTTGTTGGACTGAGTATTTTTGGCATCGGCGTGATTGTGCTTGCACTGTTTCTTCTGCTGCAAGGGGACGGATCCCGGGATCAGAAGCTGATGCAGTATTTTCTGATGGGCGCTCTGATACAGAACGCAGGATATTTGTTAGAACTGACGGCGCCTTCTATGGATGCAGCTCTGGTCGCTGTGAAAATACAGTATATAGGATCGTTGACTATACCAGTCAGCTACTGCCATTTCATGTTCAGCTACTGTTTTGAGAAGGCTCCTGCAAAAATCTTAACCATTCTCAAGATCATCGATGTCTTTATTCTGGGACTCGTTTTTACCTGTGACAGGCATTCCCTTTTTTATCGAAGCATAGACTGGCTGCAGACGGCAGGCGGCCATTCCTATCTGAGTCTTACATATGGCCCGGGATACTGGGTGTTTATGCTGTGCGCATTGATTATTCCCTATGCGTTTACCCTGATTGCCTTGATCCGCGTCTGTATCAAAAAGCCGGATTACGCAGCCGACAGAAAGTATCTGCTCATACTCGCTCTTTCCTTTGTGCCTGTGATCGTGCTGTGTTCTTATGTCCTGAAACTGACCACCGTGTATGACCCGACTCCGGCTGTGCTTGGCCTGATTTTGTCAAGCGTCGTCATTCTGATCTGGAGCAGAAAGGTGTACGATTTCAGCAGTCTTGCCTCCGGCATTTTACTTGATACGCTCAACGACGGCGTCATTGCGATAGATGAGTACAAGCGGATCGTCAACTACAATCCGGCTGCGGCAGGCATTTTCCATGATCTGGACGCCCATGCCATCGGAAACCATATCGAAGAACTGGACGGTTTTCCGAGGGATATTCTCGATGACAATGCGCGGGAGGAATTCTGCTTAAACGGCTGCTTTTATCAGGGGCATGTACAGCAGATCCCTGATAAGTACGGCGGTAAAAAGGGATATGTGATTCTGATTCTGGATGTGACGGAGACAAGGAACTACATTGAAGAGATCAAGCAGGTCAGAGAGCAGGCGGAGCAGGCCAATCTTGCGAAAAGCGCGTTTCTGGCCAATATGTCCCATGAGATCCGCACCCCGATGAACGCCATCGTTGGCTTGAGCGATATCATTATGGAGGAGAGCAGAGGGCGGAGAGTATACGGTTATGCCCGCGATATCAAATCTTCCTCCCAGAACCTGCTGGCGCTGATCAACGATATTCTCGATCTGTCCAAGGTGGAAGCCGGGAAGATGACTCTGGTATTAGGGGAATATCATCTGAAAACGCTTGTCAATGAAGTGCTGAATATGATGGATATTGTCGCTTCCAGACACGGCCTTATGCTGATGAGCGAGTTTGACATGTCCATTCCCTGCAGCTATCTCGGCGATGAAGGCCGGATCAAACAGATTCTGATCAATCTTTTGAATAACGCCTTGAAATTTACGAAGCAGGGGCATGTGAAAATTTCCGTTGCAGGAAAGCCCGGGGAAACGCCGGACACACAGCGCCTTATTTTCCGTGTGGAGGATACCGGCTGCGGCATTCAGGAAGAAGATATCGGAAAAATATTTGAAAATTTCAGGCAGCTTGATTCCAAACGAAACAGAAGCGTGGAGGGAACGGGGCTTGGTCTTTCCATCACCAAGCGGCTGGCCGAGATGATGGACGGCTCCATACGGGTAGAGAGCGTGTACGGTGAAGGCTCCACCTTCATTCTGGAAATATTGCAGAAGATTGTGGACAGCAGGCCGCTGTCTGAGGTCCCGGAAGTGGAAGTGCCAAAAGAAAAGGCGCTGGAGCCCTTTACGGCCAGGGACTGTAAAGTGCTGGTCGTGGATGACAATGTGATCAACAGAAGAGTCGCCAAGTCTCTGCTGCACACCTATGATCTGGAAATAGTTGAGGCGGAAAGCGGCATGGATGCGATAAAGCGTGTGGGAGAAACGCTGTTTGACATTATTTTCATGGATCATATGATGCCCGGTATGGACGGTATCGAAGCGGTGCAGCACATTCGGAGCGAGTGCGGGGAGAACGGAACCCTGCCGATCATTATCGGGCTGACTGCCAACGCCATGGAAGGCGTGCGCGAGACGTTCCTGGCAAGCGGTTTCCAGGATTTCCTGACCAAACCCATTGACAGACGTACACTGCATATGGCGCTTTTAAAGTGGATTCCGGCAGAAAAACAGACGAAGGACGGCTGGATCGATAAGTTACAGTCAAGCAGCGACAACCTGCAGAAATTCCAGGAAATTATCATTGAGGGAATCGACACCGACGTGGTGGCCGAGCATTCTTCAGCCAGCATTGAGGAGTATAACGAGCTCTTAAACCTGTATTGTCTGGACGGCAAACGAAAGCTTTCCGTTTTGCGCGGCTTTTTGGAAGAAAAAGATTATAAATCCTATGGCATAGAAGTCCATGCCCTGAAGAGCGCTTCCGCAAACGTGGGAGCCATGCAGGTTTCCAACAGGGCCAGAGAGCAGGAGAAGGCCGTAAAAAGAGAAGATTTCACCTTTGTGGACAGTCATGCCGAAAAACTGCTGCGGGAATATGAAGAACAGCTGGAACACATTCAAAAATATCTGGATGACAGACACAAGGAAGGCGGCCAGAAGAAAAAAGAAGAGAACCTGGAAAAAACAGAGCTGCTTGAGAGAATCCAGTCGGCTCTGAGCGATCTGGAAAATTTTCAATCCAAAGACTGTGCGCATAAAGTGGAAGAAATTCTGGAATACCGGCTGGAGGAGTCCACGGAAACGGCGCTTGAAAAGATCAGAGAACAGCTCAAACTGTACGAAGATGACGCGGCGGAGCAGATGCTGCGTGAGTTAATAGAACAAATGTAAAAGGAGGATTTCAAAAGTGGAAAGTAATAAGCTGACAATACTGGCTGTGGATGATAATACGATCAGTCTGGCAACCATCGAGCAGGAGCTGAAAGGGTCATATGAGATCGTTCCTCTCAATTCCGGTGTGCGCGCATTGCAGTATCTGAAGCAGAAAACAGCGCCGGATCTGATTCTGTTGGACATCCAGATGGCTCCCAAAAACGGGATAGAGACGCTGCGCGAAATTCGGGAGATGGAAAAGTGTCAGGGAATTCCCGTGATCATGCTCACGTCACAGAGTGAGAAGCAGACGATCGTGGAAAGCTCCAGGCTCGGCATCAATGACTATGTGCTCAAACCTTTTAAAACCCAGGACTTACATGACAGAATCGAACGGGTCCTGAAGGAAGAAATAGATAAAAGACTGGAAAACAGATAAAATTGTGATTGACAAACTGGCATAAAATGTATATGATTATTGAGTGTGCCGCATAACGAGGTAGAAGTGTGCCCTTCCGGGCATCACCACAGTTAGCGAGTAAATGGACCGGTGTCCATGAATAGGAGGTGTGCAGATATGTACGCAATCATTGCAACAGGCGGAAAACAGTACAAGGTATCCGAGGGCGATGAGATCAGAGTGGAGAAGCTTGACGTCGAGGTTGGTTCTACCGTTACTTTCGACCAGGTGATCGCGATCAGCGATAAGGATCTTAAAGTTGCAGGCGATGTGGCAAACGCGACCGTGACCGGAACCGTTATGGATCAGGGCAAGGGCAAGAAAGTCATCGTCTACAAGTATAAGAGAAAAACCGGCTACCACAAGAAAAATGGTCACAGACAGCTCTATACGCAGATCAAGATTGACAAGATCAATGCGTAATGACCGAGATTACCATTTATAAAAACAAGGCGGGAGAATATCGGAAATTTACCTGCAACGGCCACGCGGCGTATGCGGACTACGGTCAGGATATTGTCTGTGCGGCAATTTCGGTTCTCGTGATCAACACGGTGAACGCTCTTGAGGAGGTCACAAAGGAACCGATCCAGGTGGAGGCGGATGAAACGACAGGCAGAATCTACTGTATTTTTTTACGACAGTCCCTGCGTGAAACCTCCGTCGCACTGATGGATTCTCTGGCGCTCGGACTGAGCCGGATTGAGGCGCAGTACGGGAAAAAGCATTGTAAATTGACATTTAAGGAGGTGTAATACCATGTTGAATATGAACCTTCAATTTTTTGCTCATAAGAAGGGTGTCGGCTCCACCAAGAACGGCCGCGATTCCGAATCCAAGAGATTGGGCGCGAAGAGAGCTGACGGTCAGTTTGTTAAGGCGGGCAATATCTTATACAGACAGCGCGGAACCAAGATTCATCCCGGCGTAAACGTGGGAAGAGGCGGCGACGATACGCTGTTTGCTCTGGTGGACGGTGTTCTTCGTTTCGAGAGAAAAGGAAGAGACAAGAAACAGGCGTCTGTTTATCCTGTAGAGAAGTAAGAAGTTTAAGATACAGCTCCGAACATACTGATGTTTGGGGCTTTTCTTATTCTTTCCTGTTTGATGATAACGGAGAAAAATTATGTTTGCAGATCGTGCGAAAATATATGTAAAAAGCGGCAAGGGAGGAGACGGCCACGTTTCCTTCCGTCGAGAAAAATATGTGCCAAACGGCGGTCCCGACGGCGGTGACGGCGGAAACGGCGGAAGCGTCTACTTTGAGGTGGACGAAGGGTTAAACACGCTGACAGATTTCCGCCATGTCCGCAAATACTGTGCAAAAAACGGTGAGGAGGGCGGCAAGAAAAACTGTGCCGGCAGAAACGGCGAGGATATCACCATCAAAGTGCCCGAGGGCACGGTGATCCGTGAGGCCGAGAGCGGCAAGGTCATCACCGACATGTCTGGTGACAACAGGCGGTTCCTTCTGTTGAAAGGCGGACGCGGCGGCAGCGGCAACCAGCACTACGCCACCAGCACCATGCAGGCGCCCAAGTACGCGCAGCCCGGCCAGCCGGCAAAAGAGCTGGAGCTGCTCCTGGAGCTTAAGGTGATCGCCGACGTGGGGCTTGTGGGCTTTCCCAATGTGGGAAAATCCACCTTTCTGTCAAGGGTGACGAACGCAAGGCCAAAGATCGCCAATTACCACTTTACCACGCTGAATCCCAATCTGGGCGTGGTAGATCTGGAGGACGCCAAAGGCTTTGTGATCGCCGATATCCCCGGTCTGATCGAGGGCGCGTCGGAGGGTGTGGGGCTTGGCCATGAATTTCTGCGCCATATCGAGCGGACACGGCTGATCGTGCATATCGTGGACGCGGCTTCCACGGAAGGACGTGATCCCGTAGCGGATATTTATGCCATCAACAAAGAACTGGAAGCTTATGACCAGACACTTGCCCAAAGACCCCAGATCATCGCCGCCAACAAGATTGATATGATCTATGAGAAGGACGATGATCCCGTGGAGAAACTGAAAGCGGAATTTGAACCGCAGGGCATTCCTGTCTACGCCATTTCCGCTGTCAGCGGCCAGGGTGTCAGAGAGCTTCTCTACGCTGTAAACAACCGTCTGGGCGAGATGGAGGACAGCAGACCGCTGACGTTTGAACAGGAGTTCTTCCCGGAGTTCCATTTCGACATTGATAAGGAGCCGTTTACCGTGGTCTACGACGAGGAGGCGGACGAGTATGTGGTGGAGGGGCCGCGCATTGAAAAGATGCTTTCCTACACCAATCTGGAATCCGAGAAAGGCTTTAAATTCTTTCAGGATTTTATGCGCAAGCAGGGTATTTTAGAGCAGCTTGAGGCGCTTGGCATAGAGGAGGGCAGTACCGTAAGGATGTACGGGCTTTCCTTTGATTACTACAAGTGATCGGACAAAGTCCGATCCCGGGAATGGTTTGCAGACCCGGAAACAGAGAAGGAGATTTTGAGATATGGAATTGACAAGTAAGCAGCGGGCACACTTAAAAAGTCTGGCGAACGGCATAGACCCCATTTTTCAAGTGGGTAAATCCAGCCTCACGCCGGAATTTACAGCATCCATCACCGACGCGTTCAACACACGGGAGCTTTTGAAGATCGCCGTCCTGAAAAACTGTGTGGACGATCCCAGGATGATCGCGGAGGCGGTTGCGGAGAGAACCCACTCCACCGTTGTGCAGGTGATCGGCAAAAAGATCATCCTCTACAAGCCGGACAAAAAGAATCCGAAGATCGTCCTGCCCAGATAACCGGCCGGAACAGGATTTTCCTGCGGCGATAGAGAGACAGGAAAGACAGTCATAAAAAGGGGGGGGAACCGCATGAGACGAGTCGGCATTATGGGAGGCACCTTTAATCCCATTCACAATGGACATCTGGCGATTGCAGATAAGGCGAGAGAGCAGTTTGCACTGGAAAAAGTGCTGTTCATGCCAAGCGGTGTCCCTTACATGAAAGATCAGAGAGAAGTCCTGCCCATACAGACGCGCTGTGAGATGACAGCGCTTGCCATCAAAGATATGCCCGGTTTTGAGCTGTCTGAAATGGAGGCTTCGGACGCAGCGCTTGGGAAGAACACTTACACCTGTGATACCCTGCAAAAACTCAAAGCGGCCGATCCCGAAGCAGACTATTATTTTATTCTGGGAGCGGACAGCCTGTATGCCATGGAGGACTGGAAGAATCCGGCGCTGATTTTTCAGAACTGTACGGTTCTGGCGGCGGTGCGGACGACAGTAACACTTTCTGTAAAAGACGGGACTTCTGAGAGTGGAATGCGTAAATCAGACAAGCAAACACAGGAACAGCAGCCGCACTTAAGCGAGCAGGTGCGGTATCTGCAGGAAAAATACCATGCTTCTGTGAAGTTGTTAGAATTTGCCGGTATGGACATATCCTCCACACAGATCCGGGCGATGGTGAAAGCAGGGAAATCCCTGCAAGGACTTGTGCCGGAGGCGGTTGCTGTATATATCTGGCAGAATCATCTCTATGAAAAGGATTCGTAATAAAACAATATTTGTGATATAATGAACGCAGACTGGTTAGTCTGCGTTATCTGTTTATAAGAGTATGATTGTGTGAAAGGATGCAAAGATGAGAAAAAGAATATCATTCAGGCTGATATCTGTTTTTCTGTGTGTAATCATGCTGTTTACAAGTGAAAATATGTCCTATTCAACCTATGCCGCACCTGCGGCGGGAGAAGAAGATGCCGTCACAATAAATATAGAAGATTCAGAAAACGATGATTCAGAAAGCAATATTTCCCCGGAGGAAGAGTCTGCTCTGATTGAAATACCTGCTGAAAATGCGGAAACGCCTGAGATGCAGGAGGAATTGCCCGACATGGAGAAGGAGGCAGAGCTTACAACAGATCCCTCCGAAGAGACTGTAGCGCCTCCTGACGGTATGGAAGAGCCTCCCGTTTCATCTGACGGCGAGGATTCGCAGGAAACACATCCCGATGATTCAAAAGCCCCGGAATCGGAGACCTCTGTTTCCGCAAACACGATGTCATTGATAACTCCGAAGCCTGAAGTAACTGATTTTGTAATTGTGGACGAGGGTGGCAAAATTCTGGATCTATCCAGGCCATTTTATCTGGATCGAAACCAGCCAAGAAATCTCTCGGTAAGACCAACACCACAATATGCTTTTTACGACGAAGTTATATGGAGTTCTGACAATCCATTGGTCTCGGTAACGGACGGAAATATAGCAGTTGCGCCCGAAGCTGAAGATTCTTCCGAAAACAATTCATCGTCGGCAGCCATAACCGTCCGTATCGGTGAAATTATAAAAACCTGTAAAGTAGAAATTCTGCCATTGCCAGAGGATGTTATCATTGTTGACCAGAACGGAAATGCCGTTCCTGA
Source organism: uncultured Lachnospiraceae bacterium (assembly GCA_965114645.1). Lineage (GTDB taxonomy): Bacteria > Bacillota > Clostridia > Lachnospirales > Lachnospiraceae > UBA3282. The sequence goes on from CBCOZL010000026.1 coordinate 40,515, forward strand.
ATCGGGAATTATCATTGAACCGGGAGAGGAAATAAAACTCGGTGTTAAGCTCGTTCCCGAAAGTATTATGATGGACTCCGATATCACATGGCAGACCAATGATAATACCATTTATATAGACTCGCTGGAGGGAATTCTGGGCGTATCCTATACGCTTTCCTCATTCCCCTACGAATGCAGTGTAACCGCACATGTTGTTATAAATAATAATGGTATAGATTACACGTTTGATAAGACCTGCAAAGTTACGGTTGTGGAACCTGACGCGAGAAAGCTTGTCTGTGGAGATCTTGAATTTTTCTGTCCAGGAATGGGCACTCTTGAAAAAGTGAGCGATACAGTATGGAAAGCATCCATTGATAAGAATAATACCTATAGCTTTAGCTGCTCATATATAGGCAGTGAGTCAACTTATCGTATTTATTACACAAATAACAGCACTGGACTTGAAATTATTTCCGGGCATATCTTTGGAAACAAATATTATGATTGGGCTAAAATCCAGATTGATCCAGACTATCCTCTCCAAATTGCAGTTGCAACCGGGAGTCCGATTGATTATAAAGATTACAAGATTTCCGATATATATACATTTCATTTTACACCCTGTCAGACGGATTTTGCCCTTTCCACAACAACCATAAACACCGTTCCAGGAGGTTACGATCAGGAATTGCAAATAAAACAGCTTCCTGACGGCTGCCAGGCAGAAGATGTCACCTGGTCATCCAGCGATGAAAAACTTGTATCAATCAGTGGGAAAACAAAAAAAGGCGCCATGCTCCGGTTTGGACATGGAATCGGAACAGCAGAGATTACCGCGGCTGTCAAGGATCACACAGGGCAGAATGTTTATGCTATTTGTCATGTCAATATTCGTATGACGCTTCCACCACCTGAGTTTAGCAGTGAATCCGGCGGCAGACTATGGCGCCATGTGTCCGGCAATTATGGCTACTATTACTGGCTCGTTGATAAAGGCGGAAAAGTAACTCTTTCCGTTAAAAATGCACCCGAAGCCCAGATTTACTATACGACAGACGGCAGAGATCCCATAAAATATGGAAAACGGTATCAAGAACCCATTCCTGTAAATTCCGAGTTTATGATCAAAGCCTGCACAAAATTGGAAAACTACGGAGACAGTGACGTAAGTGAAGTCATATGGGATCGTTTCTATATCGGAAATCCAAAGTTTTCTCTCTCTCGTGACACCGTTTACATGGAACAGGCATCTTCCAGAAAGATAGCGGTTACTTTGCCAACTGACGCCGAACCTGGAAGCGTTATGTGGGAGAGCAGCAACAGCAGCGTCGCCGATGCTGATACGGTACCGATCAAGAACAACGCAGGTGACACGATTGGTTATGAATATGTGATAACTTCCGAAACAGATTCCGGAAGCTGTACGCTAACCGCTTCTATTATTGATTACGCCGGAAGAGAACAGACTGCGACCTGCCGCGTAACTGTTGCGGGAGAACTGGAAATTCCTCATGCAATCACTGTGATGGAGGGAGACAGTGCGGCAATACATGTTACGAAGATGCCTGATGGCATTCCAAAGAATGAGATTTCATGGTTTTCTTCTGACTATTCCATTGCTGATGTGGAACCCGATCAAAATGGCGATGCTATTGTATCTACCGAACTGCTGGCTGATACAAGCGAGCCACAGACTGTCATTATACAGGCAATGGCTGAGGAAGGTAAACTGAATTTTATTTCTGCCTACTGCGAGGTGACGGTAATACCCAGGCAGTACACCGTACGATTTTTCGGCCGGAATAATAAACTGATTAAGACAGAAACTCTGGGAAGGGGGCAGGATGCCACACCTCCCGAGGATGCTGTGATGCGTGCTGCGGCACCGAAAGGATATCTTTTTGACGGATGGCAGAATAGCAATGACTTTGAAAACGTGACGAAAGATATCGATATATATGCAAAACCCTATGTGCTGCAGCCTTATCGTATTACCTATATCACAGGCTCTGAGGGTAGCGGTGCATCTGCCAACCCTGTCACCTATACGGTAGCAGAAAAAAACCTATCCCTGCAGGATGCGATACCAACCGATAGCAAGGCGCATAAATTTGCGGGCTGGTATCTGGAGAAAGATTATTCCGGCAGTCCCATTGATGAGATTTCTACAGGAAGTACAGGAAATATCACCCTGTATGCGAAATGGATTTCCGCGAAAGGTCTTCACATCGAACCGATTGCCGGTCAGGCTTATACTGGGAAAGCTGTGAAACCGGCTGTAAAGGTATATGACGGCGATACACTGCTTACTTTGGGAACGGATTATACCATTTCTTACAAGAACAATACGAAAGCCTGTATGATGCCCTGGGCGGATCCGAAAAAAGTGCCTACTGTGACAGTCAAAGGAAAAGGAAATTACAGCGGCTCCGATACGGAAACTTTCCAGATCCTGCCGCAGAGCATTGCTGCTGCGGAGAAGGAAGTTGTGATTCCTGATCTTTATATGAACTGTTCCGGCAAAAGTACGCCGGATACTCCCACCGCAACGTGGAATGGGAAAAAGCTGCGATACCATACCGATTTTGAAATCACACAGATGACAAAGGACGATGTGGTAATGACATCGTGCGCGGAGGAGGGCGTTTATGCCATTACCATCACCGGCAAAGGGAATTTCTCCGGCACACGGAATATTTCACTGACCGTTACCAGAAAAACACTTTTAAGTAAAGTATCCTTTAAGCCCGGTAAACTGAAAGACATTCCCTGGTCGGATCTGCAGGGGAAAACTCTGGGTGAGGCAAAGATCGACGTGGACGCCGGGGTCGTTCTTCAAAAAGATGGCATGGCACTCAAAAAAGGAACAGACTATACGGTCACCTTTGATACTGATGCGAAAGAAGTCGGTACTTACTCGGCAACGTTCACCGGGACTGGTACGCAATATGCAGGAACGGTGACAAAGACTTTTCAAATCACCGGGAAACCCATTTCCGCTTCCAGACTGGATATACAGGGTCTGCATAAACTGACCTATACCGGAGATAAACTGACACAGCTATTGACAATTTCATACAAAGACGGGAATACCCAAATTCCCATGATACCTGGTACCGATTACACACTGGACTACGACAATACAACCAATGTCGGTAAGAAAGCTTCCGTTATCATAACCGGTATCAACGGCTACACTGGTACCGTAAAAAAGACCTTCGAGATTACGCCATATTCACTGGAAGAAGGTTATCAGTCGGCAGAAAAAACCGTAAAAATTTCTCTGGCAGACAAAAAGGTTTATTATGAAAAGGGCGGAGCGAAGCCCAAAATAGTTGTCACGTATCAGAACTCATTGCTCACGGAAGGAACAGACTATACGGTCACCTATAAAAACAACAACAAAATACCCAGAATAGAAGATGCGAAACCTCCCACCTTAACCGTAAAGGGAAAGGGGAATTTCAAAGACTCTGTTTCTCTGACTTTCTCCATTTTACCGCAGGATATAGGCAAACTTACTGTTACAGCGGAGGATGTGATGGCTGCCGCGCCGAAAAACGGAGAGAAGGTGGGTGTGACTGGTAAGGGAAAATACAAGAGTATACCGAAAATAACCGATTTTAACGGCAAAGTGCTGTCTGCGGGAACGGATTTTAGAAAAACGTATACGTTTACGGACGAAAACGGCATGGTACTCAGCCCGAATGATCAAGTGCCGGAAAACTCTGTTTTGACGGTGAGCGTAGAGGGCCTTAATAACTACACCGGGGAAACCAAAGTTTCCTACCGTGTGCTGCCCGCAAACATGAGCTTGAAAAAGGCAAGCGTATCTCTGAAAAATGGTGTGATAAAAACGTACGACATGGAGTCTGTCGTCCTAAAAAAAGAGGATCTTGTCGTAAAGTTAAATGGCCGGGAACTCTCCAAGGATCAGTATGCAATTGTCTCCTATGCAGATAACAGAAAGAAGGGGACTGCTAAAGTCACCATACAGGGTGTTGGAGTATACGGCGGTCAAAAAACTGTAAGCTTTAAAATCAACCCGCGAACCATAGCATGGTTTAAAACGCCGTAACAGCTTCCGGGAAGAGAAAGGATACTTTCATGAGTCAGAATCATCATCAGTCAGAAATAGAAAAACTGCGCCGGGCTATGGAAAAAGAACTGTCCACCGGACGCTACACGCACACTTTGGGAGTGGCTTATACAGCCGCTGCACTGGCAATGGCCCACGCTGAAGATATGGAAAAAGCCATGATCGCGGGGCTTTTGCACGACTGCGCCAAATCCATGCATGGGTCGGAGCTGGTAGCGATCTGCGAAAAAGCCCGACTCAACGTGACAGCAGTAGAGCGCAGCAATCCGACCGCGCTTTTACATGCAAAAGCCGGCGCTTATCTTGCGGAGCGCAAATATGGTGTGACGGATGGGGACATACTAAACGCAATCCGTTATCACACGACAGGCCGTCCCGATATGAGCAGGCTGGAGAAAATGGTCTATATTGCAGATTACATTGAACCCGGACGAAAGCAGAACAGAGACTTAAGTCTGATCCGAAGACTCGCTTATCAGGATCTGGACAGTGCCATGGAAAAAATACTGGCAGACACGCTTGCCTATCTGCGAACCACGGACGGACAGGTGGATGATATGACAAACAGGACATATCAGTACTATAAAAGATAGAGGAGCAGCATTTATAAAATTATGCTGTTATCAATATGACTCAAAGAAAGGTAAGGTACTTGTTATGAACACGAAGGAAACAGCACTTATGGCAGTAAATGCGCTGGAAGATAAAAAGGCGGAGGATATCCGTATCATTGATATCAGTGACATCTCTACCATTGCAGACTATTTTATCATTGCGGACGGCAGCAATAAAAGCCAGATACAGGCTATGGCGGACAATGTTTCGGAAGTGCTCGGCAGGGCAGGCGTAAACTTAAGACAGATGGAAGGTTACCAGAACGCTAACTGGATTCTGATGGACTTTCAGGACGTGATCATCCATATTTTTGACAGGGAGAACCGTCTGTTCTATGATCTGGAACGAATCTGGCGGGACGGCGTGCTGACAGACAAGAACGCACTGGAAGGCAAATAACCCGTTTAAAAAACAGAACCGGGGCATCTGATCAGACACCACCGGTTCTGTTTTTCTCTTTGCAGTTTTCTTCTGTCCGTACTTATGCCTTGTCTGACTCTGCCAAATTGCCGTTCGTGTACATATAGAATGTGATAATATACAGTCCGGCGATACCCACCAGGGCGTAAATGATTCTGGAAAACCATGACATGTTACCGAAAATAAATGCCACAAGGTCAAAGCTGAAAAGTCCGATCAATCCCCAGTTGATAGCGCCGATAATGGCAATCGTCAGGGCAAGGCAGTCCAATGCTCTGTTTCTCATTTCCCTTCCCCCTTCATAAGACATCAACCCCTGAATAATTAATGAGAGACTGATTGTTTATCATAACCACAAAAGCTGTGCAGTTACGATTACTATGTAGTATGTCTGAATCGTAAGCCGCTATGCTGGAAATAACTTCTCATGGTTTTTTCTATTTTTTTACAACAGGTATCCACACCTCGTATTTCGCATTCTGCGGATCAGGGCTGATGTAAACTTCAACATCAAGTGCATTTCCGTATTCATATCCTGACGTCGGCAGCCACTCCGTCACAATGCGCCGCTCAAGTTCCTGAATGGACTGATTCGTACCTTCACCGGGAAAGATTGCCCAGGTAGCTGCCGGCACCGTATATTCTTCAAATCCCACCGCTTCCTGTGTGGAAGATACCGCAATATAGTATCTCCAGGGCTCCTCGTCATTGCAGGTACTGATCCCCAGCACCCCCATAAGCGGTGTATCCATCATGCCGGCCAGCCTCTGCAAAGTGCCGTCAGCGGAAACTTCGCCCCACTTAGACGGAATCACCGCAAAATTTTCCTCGATATTTTTTTGTAACGGGACAGACACTCCGACAATACGGAATGCGTCCTTCGTTTCGATCCGATAATTCATTTCTTCCGCTCCTTTGACAAATATTTTAAATGAAACAGGCGGGAAAGATTTTACGGATACCCCTTCGGTTTTTACGGCAGAGGGCGCTATCTTGTGAACAGACTGAAAGGCTCTGTTGAAAGCAGTGGGAGACTGATACCCGTATTTCGCCGCCACATCAATGATCTTTGCATCCTTATCCTGCAAATCCACAGCGGCAAGGGACATTTTTCTCCTGCGGATGTACTCAGAGAGAGGAACACCTGCCATGTAGGCAAACATTCTCTGAAAATGATAGGAGGAACAGCAGGCAATTTTTCCAAGCTGTTCGTAATCTATCTCATCTGTCAGATGCTCCTCCATATAGGCAATTGCCTCATTCAACTTTTCAATCCATTCCATACCGTAAAATCCTCCTGTCTCATTCAAGTATATAAAATCCTGACATAAGTTTCCTCTCAATTTCTGCACAAAAAAGAGAGTATCAGATCAAGCCGGATCATAGATCGTATGATGTATGTCAGAATAAAATATGCCCTGATCCTGTCCCTGCTATTCTCCAGAAATAAAGCAGCTACATCTGTCAGAGCATATATCATGTCAGCATTTCAATAAAGCTGCCGACAGTTCAATATTATGAATCCAGTATCTGTTTTTTCATCAATGTTTGTAGAGGCGAAATACCCCGAACACTTTCCCAAGAATCTGGCAGTCATCCACGATAATGGGATCCATCGAGTCATTTTCGGGCTGCAGACGGATATGTCCGTCCTCCTTATAGAACGTCTTCACCGTAGCCGAATCATCAATCAGCGCCACCACGGTGTCACCATTCGACGCGGTCTGACAACAGTTTACAAAAATCTGATCCCCGCTGTAGATTCCTACATTAATCATGGAATCGCCCTTTACTTTCAGTACAAAAGAATCGCCGCCCGGCACCATATCCGCCGGAACAGGAAAATAGCTGTCAATATTCTGCTCCGCAAGGATCGGCTGTCCCGCAGCCACCTGTCCAATGACCGGCAGGGAAACCATCTCGGTGCGCACCATCTGGAAATTATCATCGCAAATCTCGATGGCGCGGGGTTTCGTGGGGTCTCTTCTGATATAGCCGTTTTTCTCCAGCGTCTCCAAATGGGAGTGTACGGAGGAAGTAGATTTCAGATTCACCGCCTCACAGATTTCCCGTACAGCCGGAGGATATCCTCTTTTTAAAATTTCATCCTTAATATAATCAAGAATCTGCTGCTGTTTTACAGTGATCTTTCCCTGTGCCATACTTAAATCCTTATCCTTTCTCCGGGCTTCTCGGGCCGAAACATATTTTCTGACAATTTACATATTTTAATCATAGCACAGTAAGGCAGAAAAAGCAAACATATATTCAGAAAATTTGTTCGATTTTTTATCCATAAAGTATTGACATCCGAAAACATGTTCGATATAATACACCCATAAAGAACATTTGTTCGCAACATCTGTTCTGTTTCAAAAAACGTTACAAAATAGCAGCAGTCGATACGTTTTCCATGTTACATCGGACGGAAAGGAGTTTACTTATGAATAGAGCAGTGACACAGGGCCATAAAAGACCGCAGGATATCAGAAGCGAGAGAAGAATCCGCAATAACCGCATCCGAAGAAGACAGGAGATGAGAAGAAACTTCCTTCTGTTAGTGATGACTTTCTGTCTGATCATCACTGCATCCATTGCTGTCAGTTCCTTCCGTTCCAACGCAAAGAACGCTCCTTCTCAGGAGACTTCCAAATATTATAAGAGTATTGTGGTGTCGGACAGCGATACCCTCTGGTCCATCGCGGAAGAGTATATGGATGAAACACATTACGGGTCTATCTACGAGTATATCCGTGAAGTGATGCAGATTAACAGCCTGACGAATGACGCAATCTACGCGGACGCGCACCTGATTGTGCCGTATTATGATGTGGCGGATAAATAGCTGCTGATTTAAGCGGCATTGCTTATCCTATTTCCGTCTCCTTCCGCTTTTCCCTGTTTCGGTATCATAATTGCAAACCGGTTTTTTATCCATTGTTTCTTCCATCACAAAGCTTTTGATGCCACCAGCGCTGAGGAATCGTAAAACTGCCATAGCTATGAAAAGAACCCCGATATATATGATATCTTTATTTCTTTTGAAATTTGTCTCTTTGATCACGAAGGAGTCAATAAGGGCTTCTGTCCGAAAACCCTCTATTGAATCATACCATCTCCAATTTAATTCTACCAGCGGTTTGATAACCTCACCCTCAAAATAGACATTTTCACCGTGTCCTTCTTCAAAAGCCTCCAATTGTTCTTTTAAGGATTTGCTGGATGCCAAAATACAAATGTAAGAGTTTTTTCCGACAGGAATCGTGTAGAAATCATAGGATTGCCCGAAAAGGGTCAAGTGGGACTGCCCAACGCCGAAAAACTTATTGTTTCCAGATAAATGTTTCCCGATATATGAATCAATGTTACCACTTACACAGACTCCCTCCTTGAGTTCGTGCGCCTCCAACTCTTTCAGATTGAGAGCATGATTACATTTATAAGTTGAGTGAATGCCATTTAGAAAAAACAGGAATCCGACAATAAAAAAGACACCCGTTAGCAGTTCCTTTTTCGAAATAAAGATATGATATTTCATGAAAGATTTCCTTTCAACCTTCACCTTTCTATGATATTTTAGTTATGAGTAATTATAACATAATGGATTGGTGATACAAATATTTAATTGCTCAATCAGTTATTTTCTATGGGAATGTAAAAGGAGAATGGCCATGAAAATCGACCGAATGATCGGCATTTTATCTATTCTGTTACAGCAGAAGAAAGTCACCGCTCCGTATCTTGCAGAAAAATTTGAGGTTTCCCGGCGCACCATAAACCGTGATATCGAAGCGCTCTGCATGGCCGGGATTCCACTTGTGACGGAACCGGGCCAAAACGGCGGTGCCTCCATCATGGAGGGATATAAGATTGACCGCACCGTGTTTACGACACAGGATATGCAGGCCATTCTGGCAGGCCTTCGGAGTCTGGACAGCATAAGCGGTACGAACCAGTATCAGCAGCTCATGGAAAAGCTATCTGCCGGCGCGTCAAACCTGATTGCCGGGGACACCCACATTCTGATTGACCTGTCATCCTGGTATAAATCAGCATTATCTCCCAAAATTGAGCTTTTGCACAGTGCCATTCTTTCCACAAATAAAGTTACCTTCACTTACCATTCCCCCAAAGGGGAGTCCCAGCGAACCGTAGAGCCCTATGATCTGATTTTCCAGTGGGCCGGATGGTATCTCTGGGGGTGGTGTGAGAGGAGAGAAGCGTTCCGGCTGTTTAAGCTGATGCGGATGACAGATCTCGTCCTGGGGGAGGCCTTTGAAAAACGAGCGGTTTCTCTTCCCGATCTGAGTCCCAAATTCCTGTTTTCACCACAGTTTCCAGTCACGGCAAAAGTGGATCCCGTATATAAGTGGCGGCTGGTAGAGGAGTTTGGCCCGGAAAGTTTTCACGTTCTACCTGATGGCATGCTGCTTTTTTCTGCTGAATTTTACGACAGACAGAGTGTCGTTGGATGGATCGTCTCTTTCGGCGGGGGAGCCGAGCTTTTAGAGCCTGCAGAACTGCGGCAGGAAGTTTTTCGCTTTGCGGAGAGTATTTATAAAAAATACAGTCCACTTTCTGAATGATGACACACAGTTGTCATGTTTGCCTTGGTACAATGAATCCATCAAACAACACACCCGTGTAAGAAGACTGGTTTATCATCCTCATTACTCGGGAACATAAGAAAGGATGGATTAGTGTATGAAAATGGAATATGAAATTGTCACTCTGGAAGAAAAAACAGCCGTAGGCGTGTCAGCGAGGACCAATAATACATCCCCGGAAATGAGCACGGTGATCGGCGGTCTGTGGAATCGTTTTTACAACGAAGGCATTTATGCCTCCATACCGAAAAAAGCAAATGCAAAGGCACTGGGAATATACACCGACTACGCCGGAGATGAAAAGGCGGATTATACTGCTTTAGTCGCCTGTGAAACCGCCGAGCTTCCTGCCGGAAACGATTATGCCGTGTGCCGCATTCCTGCCGGAAAATATGCGAAGTTTGTAGTACACGGAAATATGGTGCAGGCAGTGGCAGAGGCATGGCAGACAATCTGGCAGATGGAGCTGCCCAGATCCTTTCAATGCGATTTCGAGGAATACCAGAACGATGATATGGGAGACAACGCCGAGGTTCATATTTATATTGGACTGAAAGAATAAGAAGATTCATCACAGACGGCTGCGACTGTGATAGGAAGGAAAAGGAAATGGCTTTCGACTACAAAAAGGAATACAAAGAATTTTATCTGCCGAAAAAACAGCCCTGCCTGGTCACGGTGCCAGCGATGAATTTTATTGCAGTGCGGGGCAGAGGCAATCCCAATGAGGAGGACGGCGCCTACAAGCAGTCGATCGGACTGCTTTACGGCATCGCCTTCACCATTAAAATGAGCAAGATGGGTGATCATCGGATCGAAGGCTATTTCGACTATGTGGTGCCGCCTCTGGAGGGACTGTGGTGGCAGGAAGGAGTCATCGGCGTCGACTATACCAGAAAAGAGGATTTCGAGTGGATTTCCATGATCCGCCTGCCGGAATTTGTGACGAAAGAAGAATTTGCATGGGCGGTCGCCGAGGCTTCCTTGAAGAAAAACGTCGACTTTTCCAAAGTGGAATTTCTGACCTATGACGAGGGGCTGTGCGTACAGTGTATGCACATAGGACCCTACGATGACGAGCCTGCTACCATAGATTCTATGGATGTCTTTGCCAGGGAACAGGGCTATGTTCTGGATATGGCTGATGGACGCCGCCACCATGAAATTTATTTAAGTGATGTCAGAAAATGCAGGCCGGAAAATTTGAAAACCGTGATCCGGCATCCCGTGAAGCCGGCACACTGCTAAGTCCGATTCCATTGTTTATCAGCAATTATATTATACAAAATTTCTACAGACAGACCTCAGAAAAAGGCAGCTGATTACACTCTATGAAAAAGGCTGCCTTTTTGCTATAATGAATTTATTCAGTTAAAGAAAACATCCATAATTAGATTTTATGGCAATAAGGAAAAGGAAGTATTTATGTATCTGAAACGCAAAATATACAAAAAATTGCTTTCATGGAAAGAGGAAAGTGATTTGACATTAGAAGTGACTGGTGCAAGACAGGTTGGCAAGACTTACATCATCAAAAAATTTGCAGAAGAAAACTTTGCTGATGTCGTGTATATCAATATGCTGGAGGCATCTGGACAGGAGTTTCTTGTATGCATCCAAGAAGCGAAAACGTGGAAACCCGGAACAGAAAGACCCAGCCAGCCGCTCCATAAGGCGCTATCTCTTTACGAGTCCGCATTCCGGGATACAGAAGAAACTGTCGTTATTATTGATGAAATACAGGAGTCCACTGACGTTTATAACCTGATCCGCGAATTTACAAGAAATTTTAACTGCCGCTTTATTGTGACAGGCAGTTATCTTGGAAGGACACTGAATACGGAATTTAAGCTGTCAGCGGGAGACTTAAAGTCCCTGCGGATTGAAACACTGGATTTTGAAGAGTTTACCGAAGCATTCGGTATGCACGAGGCGTACAGAGAAATGGAACTGTATGGGACAGCACATCTGGAAGAATGGAATAAACTTTCGGAACTTTTTTGCCTATACACGGAAATCGGCGGATATCCGGCCGTAGTGACAGAATACCTTGAAACAAAATCAAAGAAAAAAAGCAGAGAAAAACTGGAGGATGTCATCTACCTGTTCTGTACGGAATCCACAAGGTATTTTGACGATATCCTTGACACGGCAGTATATGACAATATATTCTGTAGCGTTGCACGTATTCTGGCCAGAGAGAAAAAGGGACTGGACAGAGACAATTTCAGCGAGAGCCTGCAGAAGCTGGTTGTTCATGATTATGACAGCAACATCAGCAAGTCCGTGTGCAACCGCGCGATTATGTGGCTGCAGAGTGCCGGCATCCTTGATTTCGCCGGCAAAGTAAGTGAATGCAAGATCATGGACTTTAAAGGGAGATGCCGCTGTTATTTTACCGATCCAGGCCTGACATATTATTTCTTCCGCAGAATCGGCGTTGCATCTTCCGATATCCAGGGGATGCTGCACGAAAATTTCGTATTTTTGGAGCTGCGGCGCAGGGCAGAACGTTTAAAGGAAATCGCACTGGAAACGCCGGCATTTGCAACCTATAAAGGCGGTGAGATAGACTTTTTCGTAAAAAGTCTGGTGGGAAGTGAGAGCCTGTATGCGATAGAAGTAAAAAGCGGGAAAAACGCGGCACCCACGGGTCAGAGAGCATTGGAGGACGGAAAGGTGGACTATCTGCTTCTTCTGAAAGGCAATACGCAGGGAGGACAGGCGGGCAATACACTTACCATTCCGATTTTCCTGTTCCAGAAATTTGAGTTTACCCTGTAAGGAGCAGGTGAGCCAAAATGCTCACCTGCCTAGTTTTTCCCTCATTGCGCTTTACTCAGTGCTCACTCCACATAATCCGACTTCACATATGCAGTTTTGCCCTTATATTTGATCTTTGTCCAACCATCGGCCTGTTTCATGATCACCTCAAGCTTTTCACCCGCATAAGCCGTCGCCAGCTTGTCCGAAGTCTCGCTTGCCCCACTCCTAATCCTGACGTTTTCTTTCACTGTCACCGTGCCTGACGCCGCAGCGGTCTCATTGTCATCCGGCTCTTCGGACGTCGTCTCTCCTTCGGTCTTCGTCGCCTGGGCAGCCACGACAAACGCATGAGTAAATAAATTGTAAACCATCCTTTTTTCTGTTATGAT
>CBCOZL010000027.1:0-48933 GCA_965114645.1 uncultured Lachnospiraceae bacterium
AGCACCTGAAACTTTCCCTTCTGCGCACAATATGCGCACACGTCTATCTGAAATTTCCCATTTCTCTGCGGCCTGATTTACTGTCATATACATAAAGAGTACACCTCGCTTTCCAAAACATTATACTCTATTTTCGGAACAATATCTATCTTACCTGGGCATGTTCGGGACTTGCACCCGTTAGAGCGTACCCATGGCGCGCAAACATAAAAGAGGAGCCGCTGCTCCGACAGATCCTGTGTCTGTCCCTGCAGCGGCTCCTTCTTTGTCAAATCCGTTTATAACAATCGCAAAACCGTCAGTTGAACTGCAGAAGATTTTGCAGCATGTCATATAATTTACGTTTCTCCTCCGGCGTCCACCATACGACGTTTCGAGGCACGATCTTAAAGGTTACCGTCTTCGTGCCGCCGTAATCCCCGACGCCCCTAAGGGTCATTTTCGCGGTTCCCTTTTTGATATTATTCGTATAACCGATAATCTCGTAATCACCCTCTTCCAGATACTCCTTGCCGACTTTGATCTTTGTAATCTGGTCTTTCCCCGGCTTCACCTCATACCCGGTGTAAATCTGCGGTTTTACCGTCACAGACGCCCCGGTAATGCTTTTCGCCGTAATGCGGTAGGTTCCTGTCAGCGTGCCGGTATAATTTCCTTCCTTCGCCGTCACCGTCACCTGTACCTCTGTGCCAACCGGCAGAATATCCGTACTTCCAGCCGGTTTATACTCTTTAGTCAGCGTGCCGTCTGCAAGGGTCATCTCCTCCGCATACGCATAGGAGAAGGTCTTGTCATAGTCCGTTCCCTTCGCCAATGCTTTCCCGTTGAGGTCAATCACCTTTGGAACCGACTGGTATCTGCCCGGCTTATTCTGGTAAACTTTGTCGGCAACCTGTATTTCCAGCTTTCCGATATCCTGAGGTACAATCTTGCAGGTCGCCGTCTTCGCTCCCTTATAATTGCCCTTTCCTTTCACGGTCACAGTCGGCCATTTGTTCTGATCCGAGCCTTCCCCACAGTCATTCAGCTTCGCATTGTTCTTGTAGGAGAGCGTGTAGTCTACGCCTTCCTTCAGAGTCACCCGGTCGCCGCCAATCTTATAAGTCACAACAGGCTTCGGTTTGCTTCCTCCCTTGGCATAGGGAACCTCACCCATGTCTTCAATCAGCAGTCTTTCGGACACATCCGTCCCGATATCATAGGCGCTGATCTTGAAGGTCTTCTTAAGCGTACCAGTATATGCCCCTTTTCCCGTAAAGAGGATCGTCGCCGTTCCGACCTTCGTGTTGTTCATATACTTCACCGTATAATCTTCGTCCGGCACTAAAGGTTTTGAAACGGTTGCTCCGTCTTCTTTTACGCTCACAGAAAGTCCGGGAGCCGGCTTGATCTCCCTGCCCGTGTAAACATAAGACTTTTCGAGTCCTTCCGTCACCTTTGCCTTGCCGATGTTCTCGCCGACAATCTGGAAAGTGACCCGCTTCTCCCCGACATAGCTGAAACCGGGATCTTCATCTTCTGCAGCTTTCGTTTTGCCGGTGATAACGACGGTAGCTGTTCCGATTTCCTTATTATTCTCATAAATCACATCATAATGCTCACCTGCAGTCAACAGCGTTCTGCCATCCTTCACCTCAAGCTCCGGCATCAGAGGCGTTCCCGTGTAGGTCTGGTTCGGGATCTTCTTGACACTCAGCTTTTCGGTCAGTCTGGCGTCCTTGTCTGCGATGGTCAGTGTGATCTCCCTCGTCCCCGCAAAGTTTCCTGTGCCGGTTACGACGATGCGCCAGTCGCCAGGATCCGAATATTCCTTCTTTTGCCCGGATTCCTCATTCTTTTGCTCTGGTTCCTCTTCCTTGCCGTCGGGATATTCCACCGTAAAGTCTTTCTTGTTCGCCAGCTTTTTGCCATTCCATTTCACAACAGGAACCGGCTTCTGCACCTTATTATTCTTGTAGGCAACTGCGATGTCGAATATGGAGATATCCTCATTTCCGATATCTTTGGGCTGTATCTTAAAACACACTGTGTCTTTGCCTGTGTAGTTGCCTTTTCCCGTCACTGTGATGGTCGGCGCTGTCTTCGCATCCGATGCGTCACTTGCTTTCACATTGTTCTTGTAGGCAACGGTGTAATCCGTCTTAAGCGCCAGCCTTGTTTTGTGGTTATATACGCGTACTTCCGGCTTGATGGCCTTCCCGGTATAGGTATAGCCCTGTTCCTCCACGCCTGCAATCCACAGGCCATTCGGAACCGCTTCCACGCTGGCAGGCCTGTCTTCTGGAAGAATATCTCCCCATTCCTCTTTTCCGGGTTCATCCGGCCCAGGCTCATCAGGACCTGGATCTACCGGCCCTTCCCCGGATTTCCAGCACGCGTACAGTGTCAGATTTTCCGATACGGTATCCGTTTCAAAATTCCAGTATACCGTTCCGCCTTTTTCTCTGCTCCAGCCGAGGAATGTGAAGCCGCTTCTTGTGGGATCAGCCGGTCTGCTGATCGTTCCGCCTTCATCCACTTCCACAAATCCTGCCCCGGCAAGTGTACCTCCATCAGGGTCAAAAGTAACCGTATAGGCGGGCACATCCGGCTCTGGATCCGGCATGGGCACCCTGCCTTCATAGATGGCTGTGACTTCCTCCTGGGTCAGCGCACGGTTGTAGATTGTCACATCGTCCATATATCCGTTAAAGTACTCGCCGCCGCCCCAGTTTCCTTTTCCGAGCTGCAGGATACTGCTGTCGCCAAGCAGTTCAGACAGCGCTGACAGCTTTCTCTTCGACACGGTCGCCTTCAAAGTCCCGTCAATATAAATCCTCACACCTTTAGGCGTGTAGGACACCACCACATGACGCCATGTATTTTCCAAAGAGGAGGCAAGGGTCGATGTCGATGTGGCGCTTCCTCTGGTGCCATGATATCTCTCTGCCTTGACTTCACCCACGTGATCCAGGATGCCCAGATAGTTCTCCCTCTTGTTGTACTCGGGCGCTCTGTCATCCGGCGCGGCAAAGAAAGCCCATCCGGCGCCGTCCTTGTTGGGATCCTCCGCCTTACTGTAGTAAGAAATACTCATACTCTCCACGCCGGTCAGAAGACTGTGTCCTCCTTTGGTCTTCACATCCAGCCAGCTTCCGCTGCCAAATTTCGCACTCTTCCCGGAAGCGCCTTCCCTGACTTCCTCAGAGAGCACGGGTTCGCCTTTCCTCTCAGCCACCGCACCGCTGCCTCTAAAACCGCTCTCCTCATCGTCAAAGGTAAAGGACGCAATGCGCGCTTCCTCCAGTGTTGTCGTCGGTGTCTCTTCCTCCTCCACGAACGGTCCCCATTTCTTTTCAATGGCCGCATATTCTTCCGCCGTAATGTTCAGCACCGAACCATGGCGGAGAATCCCTTCGGTCGGGAAGGAATACTCGGAGGCACCCAGCTTCGTAAAGTTCCCGGAAGCCAGATCCGTCGTGGTCGCCGGATAGTAACCGCCGCCGCCAAAATTGTCCAGAAGCAGGCACCAGGTATCCGTCTCCACATCCTCGTCGTTAAATTTAAAGCACGTTGCCCCCTCCCTGTACTGGTTGGAAGGATCCAGCAAATACTGAGATGGCACATACTCCCACGTCCCGTCTAAAGAACTGCTCTTTTCCATGTAGACAAATTTGGTGCCAATCGAATCTCCATTGGTCATCACCGCATTGCCGCCATCCTCGTTCTTGTTAAAACGGTAGTAGGTGTCACCTGCTTTTATCACAGTGGTATCAATGACACTAATGTCATTTCCTCCTGCGTTCTTTAAGGTGATCCATATTTCCGGCTCACTGTAAGTATAAAAGTCTCTCGTGTGACACTTCCAGATATGGTGCGGCCCATACCCGTCAAGACTCGTCTTGGACGCCCAGAACACGGCGTAATCCTGTGTCTCCTCATCCCAGAACGCCTCAGGCGCCCAGGTACATCCGGCCTCGTCCACCGCCACCTTACACATTCTCTGTTCAGACCAGTTTACCAGATCCGTGGACTCCCAGACCATGATGCTCTTGCTTCCCTTTGTCTGGGAATCACCCCAGCTCGTGCCACCGGCTATCCAGAGATCGGTCGCAATCAGATAGAACTTATCCCCCTCATGGGAGCGCATGATAAACGGGTCACGCAGTCCCTTCTCACCCATGCTGGAGGTGATGACCGGCTCACCGTCATTCAGCGCGGTCCAGTGCAGGCCGTCCCGGCTGTCCGCAAAGTACATCTGCTCACCAGTCTTCGTTCCCTCGCCGATAAAGTAGGCAAACATATAATCCGTCAGCTCACCGACCTGGGCTTTCTTTTTCACCTTAGCGGTAAATTCCTTCGTTTTCTCCTGCCGCTCGTCTCCTTCTCCCACACTGAGTACAGCCGTCAGTTTCACATCCGTATCCGCTGCAGGTCTGGTCACCAGACCCGGTGCGATCCCGTTCTTCTCCGCATCAGAGATAATATCGGTATGGTCTGACTTCCATGAAATCTGAACCTCTGGATATCTCTCGTCGGACATCGGAAGATACAGGCTGCCCCGCACATCGTCCAGATTTCGGATCGACAGCTTCTTGTACACTTCTTCCAGCCAGAAGGCATAAGTATCGAGAACTGTTACCGGGAAAGTAACCGTCTGCGCATAACTGCCGTCCAAAGCCGTCCTGATCGTGGCTGTAAGCGTTACATTTCTCTCCACCTTGGAGGGCGTCACCGTGCCGTTCTCGTCCATGACGGAGGCATCGCTTGTCTGCCAGGTATAGGTCACGCCTGGATGCCCTGTCTTCGGGAGAGGCAGGGATGCCCCTGTACGGATGGCATGAGTGGTCAGATCCGCTCCCAGCATAATCGCAAGGTTATCCACCAGATATTCTTTATCATATTCTGCGAGCAGATCCGCTGGCAGCGCCTTGTCATAAATCTTCACGTTGCGGATGCCGCCGTACATGTCGTGGTAGTTCCCCGCGCTCACGCCTCCGCCGATATAAAACTGCTTAAGTCCTCCCAGATCCTTGAGGGATGCCGGCGAATTGACCGTACAGAGCAGTTCATCGTTCATGTAGTAGCGCACTGTCGTCTGCGACTTGCCGCCCGAAGAGCGGTCCGTCAGCGTAATGGCAACAGGATACCAGTCTCCCACCACGGATTTCTGCATCCCCGGCGTGTTGTACTGGATACGGGTCTTTCCCTCACTATCCCCGATCTCCTTGCCGTCAATATAAAACGAAGCTCTTGCCGCACCCCAGTTTCCTGTGCTGAATGCAAAGAAATTGTTCTCGTCACGGCCGATGGAAAATACCGTAGGGCGATTGTTGTTATCCGGCAGGCCGCTATTGTCTTTACTCTGGTTATCGTTTCTTACCCATGCAGTGATCGTCAGGCTTTTTGCCGTCTCAAGACCTGCCAGCAAATCGGCATTGTCGCTGATATCCAGATAGTTTATCAGATTCGCCTTTTCCCCGCCGGAGACAACCAGTCCCCCGTCAAAGGCAGCGTCACTTCCGTGCAGTGTGCCCTCGTGCGTATTCGAGACAGCATCCTTCGCATCCGTCACGAGCCCGTAAGATGCCACCGGCTCCGCCTCTGTCATGCTCTCCACCGTCAGTGTATATTTCAGACTGCTGGTGTCCAGTCCTGCCAGCTCCTTATCCGCCGTGCTGTTAAAGACCGGCGTACCGTCCGCAGTGTATCTCACATATGCCAGCATCGCATTCCGGCACGGATCGTACAGCGGGTCTCCGCCGGAATATCCGCACGTATTGTTATGGCATTCCTCATCCCTTGCATGGTATACCAGAACCGCCTTCCCGTCCTCATCCACCGTAAAGGAATTGTGCCCGGGACCGTACTGCCCTTGTAAATCCTTGCTCAGCAGCGCCGGCGTAGGAGACTTCGTCCAGTTGGTAATATCCATCAGGTCTGCATTTTCATCGGCGCTCATCATACCCATACAGTACATATCCCCGGTAGCCGCCGCCGAGAACGCCACATAGATCCGTCCGTTCGCTTTTAATACAGCCGGGCCCTCATCCACGTTCTGATTGCCGTCGCATTCCCACGCATACTCGGGGTAAGTCAGCACCATCGGCTCACCGATCAGCTTCGTCGGATCGTCTCCGCTCACTTCACCCATCAAAAGCTCGGAACCGATCGGCTTATATGCCCATATGACATAGTGCTTTCCCTTGTTCTCAAAGTGGGTCATATCCAGAGAGAACAGATCGGAAACGCCGCTGTCCTCCCCATCCTTGTTCAGGAAGCGGTCATGCTCCGTCCAGTTGGCCGCATCCGTGATATCCTTACTGTCCTCACACACCAGGACGCGCGGGCGGATATCCCAGTCTCCGCTCAGGGTACCCGCAAAATAGCAGTACCACTTCGAGCCGATATGATGTAATTCCGGCGCCCAGATATGATATCTGCCTGTGTATTTATCCCCGGGTGCCGTCCAGATGATATGTTCCTCGGCATCCGCCAGCCCCACAAGACTGTCTGCCTTTCGGATGACTATCTTGTCATAACCTTTCTCTTTGGAGCCGTATGCCGGCCAGGATGACGTAAAATAGTATTTCCCGCCCGGTTCATCATAATAAACCTGCGGGTCGGCGCGCTCCTCAATAAAAGGCGCCGGGAAGTAATTTTCCACTTTTCCCGTCAGATTGTAAGTGCCCGGCTCCAGCACGGAAGTGTCAGACACCTTCTCCCCCTTATCATCATACCAGGTGACATAGGCCGCATTGGTACTTCCGTCAGACAGTCTGACACTCGTTTTTGCCGGTAATTCATAAGAATCCCCGTAATAGATGCTGGCGCTGCTGCCCTCACTCAGGAAATCTGTCGACACACTTGTGGCCGTCACAAGCGCCGCCGCGCTCTCCTCCGGGGCGTGGACATCATCGTAAAGTCCAGTGATCTCTTCCTGTGTCAGCTCATAGTTGTAGATGGAGCATTCCTTCACCGCACCCTGCCATCTCCTGTCGCTGACATACCCGCCTTTTCCGATATAGGAAAGGATATCCGGCACGGCATCCGTACCGTCTGCCGTCCACTCGGACATCTTCATGCTGTGCTTCACTGTCGCCAGCTTCTTTCCGTCCAGGTAGGTAGTCAGATCCGTACCGTTCACAACGATGGTGTACATCTGCCACCAGTCATCCGTGGCACCGTTGTGATTGATATTCTCCTTGTTGTACGGCTCATTAGTCCCTGTCTGGTTATAGGTCATCGCCACCTTTAACTTATCATTTTTCCTCGGATTGACAAGCAGGTAGTTTAGCGGCCGGCCCGTATTCGCCGTATTTTTCTCCGGGTCGGTGCCCAGGTAAAATCCTGTCCAGTCTCCCTGTCCCGAAATATTCTGCATCCAGATATTGACAGACAGCGTGTTTCGCATTCTGCCGTCACTGTCGGTAAACATCTCCGACGGAAGCTCCACATAGGCGGAGTCCTTGGAAGCTTCGCCGCCGGGCAGCTCCAGCCCGATACCGCCAGCGCGCAGAGTTCCTCCGTTTCCACGTACAACGGCATGATAATTTTGATCCTTTGTGGCTTCCGATGTGTTGGGCACAACGGCGCCGTCTGACACCTTGCCCTTATCCACCAGAGAAGCGTTTCCCGCGTAGGAAGCGATATCGTCAAAGGTATAGTGTGCCAGCATCATGGGATCGGCCACTTCCTCCTTCTCCTGCCCGTCCTGATAGAGCTGGTCGATCTGCTCCGCCGTCAGCTGGTAATTGTAGATGGAACACTCTTTGACCGCGCCGTTCCATCTGCCGTCGTTCACATATCCGCCTGCACCGATGGATGCCAGAATATCCGGCACGGCATCCGTACCGTCTGCCGTCCACTCGGACATCTTCATGCTGTGCATCCGTCTGCCGACCTGCTGGCCATCCAGATAGGTCGTCATCACATTGGGACCGACAACCACCGTATACATCTGCCATGCTCCCGTGGTCTGCCCCTCTGTGAGGGTCTGCTCCCCGTTGTACGGCGCCCCGGTCGCCTGATCGTTGCAGGTCAGCGTCGCCTTAAACTTATCGCCCTTTCTCGGATTCAGAAGCAGATAATTGAGCGGCATCGCCCCGCCCGTATTTTCCGTCGGATCGGTGCCCACATAAAAACCTGTCCAGTCACCACTCCCCGAAATATTCTTCATCCATATGTTAACCGTCAGGACATCCCGCATCCTGCCGTTTTCATCCAAAAACATCCCGCTCGGAAGTTTCACATAGGCGGGATTCGCACTTGCCGCACCGCCGGGAAGAAGCAGACTGCTATCCTCCTCATAAAGCTGTGCGCCGCTGTTTATGATCTGTGCGTCATAGTTCTCGCTCTGTGTTTCTGCCGACGTATTCGGCACTGTCGCATCCGCGGGCACTGCCGTGCCATCCACGATGCTGTTAGCCGTCTTTATATCACTGAAGGTATAGTGCGCCAGCATTTTGGGATCTGCTGCCTCTACGTTATCCTCAAAGGAGCTCTCATACAGTTCGTTCACTTCCGTCTCCGTCATGACATAGTCGTAGATGGAAAACTCATCGATCAGACCCTGGTAGTACTCGCCACTTCCCCACTGCGCCTTGCCGATCTGAATGATGCTGGATTCCCCGAGCATGGTCGCAATGCTGGCATTTTCTTTGTTCGATCCGCTTGCTTTTAATTCACCGTCTATAAAAATCCGCGTGCCCTGGCTATCAAAAGTCACTGCCACATGACGCCACTCATTTACCAGGCCTTCCGTTTTTGCACTAGCAGACATGTTGCTGCTCCGAAGCCCTATATAGCTTTCTGAACTCACTGCGTTTTTAGTGTCCAGAACACCCAGATAATTTTCTCTGCTTCCCCATACCGGCGCCTCCGTACTTGGAGCCGCGTAAAAACTCCATCCGCTGTGACCATCTGCCTTACATTTGCTATAGTAAGAAACCGTGATCCCTTCCAACCCGGTCAGAAGGCTCGTCCCGTCCTCCTTCGTCACATTCAGATATTGGTTCCCCGAAAGCTGCAGCGCTTTTCCACGCCATCCGGCCGCCGCAAGACTGGGACTTCCCTCTTTTGCCGCCTCCGCGCCTTCTCCCGTGAAACCGTCCGTCTCATCATCAAAAGAAAAATATGCGATTCTCTGGTGTTGGGAAGCTCTCGACGTTACTGGTAACGCCAGGTTAATTTGTTCCTCTTCCTCCTCCAGAGTATATCCGCAGTATGTACATGTGCTGACCGTTTCCGTCGTATTGCCGGAGACAGTCTCCTCATAGGTGCAGTCCTCCACTCTCAAAACAGTGCTGCACTCTTTACAGATTACTTCGTGCGTGCCATCCTGACATGACACATAGCTCCACGCTATATGCTGACATTCCTCCTCAGCATCTCCTTCTGCCGGCGGTTCGCTATCCCCGGGCAATTTGCCCCCCCCCCCGGTATTTCTCCGGCATCCGGCGTCTCTTCGTCTTCCGCGCCGCCGGGCGTCTGCGTTTCTCCGGCGTCATCATCATCCGAAGCTCCTGCGTCCCCGTCATCAGGCGCTTTGTCTCCTGCTTCGGTGTCGGCATCCGGCGTCTCAACAGTTCCGTCATCCCCATCATCCGATGTGTCCGTGACTTCACCATTTCCAACATCTGGCGTCTCTTCGTTCCCGGCATTCTCATCTTCCGAAACCTTCTCTTCTCCCGGAACTTCCTTGTCCGTCTCCAGACTGTCGCTCACATTCGAGGCGCTGGCCACCAGCACACCATCGCCATACGGCACACCTTGCAGTATCATAACCGCCGCAAGTACCGCTGCGAGCACTCTTTTTGTTTTCGCTTTCATTTGCTCCCTCCTGATATGATATCGTATTTTGCGCGTCCCCCTGGTATGTCACTGATGACTGAAAATTCAAGTAAAACAAACAATCCCCCGCAATATATTCTATTTTACCTGACAATTCCCAAAAGAGGAACACTTTTTCTCAAATTTTTCAGAAATTTATTACCTATCCCGCAGCCGTTCCACGATATAAGCCGCCCTATACCCAGCCGGCACCCGCTCCCTCTCCGCGATCTCCGGGTAATGCCGCCGCAGCGTGTAGCCGTTCGGTATCCAGCGGGAAATCTTTCTCCTCAGAGCCAAAACAGCCTTTTCTATTCTCATCCGCATTTTGACTATTTGGGTCACTTTCAAATAATCCCCTTGAAAAAGCAGCTCTTGCAGTATCTCAGGCAGCGCCTGTTCCTCAGGCGGCAGAATCTCCAGTTCGGTAATACCCCAGAAAACACCCTCCCACGACTCGATCTGGAGCGTCATTTCGCGCACCCCTTCCCGAGGCATGAAAGTACAGAGGTTTCTTTTCCCGTCCAGCCTGATTTCCATGTGCACGGGCTCCCCGTCCTCATCAAAGGAAAAAATGACTTTCAACCTGTCCGCCCCGCCGTTTCCCCGCGCATACACACCGATGCGTCCAACGGTCTGCGGTGTCCCAAAGCGGATGCGCACCTTTTTCTGTGCATCCCCCTCTTCCGGCTTCCAGCCGCATTCCTGAAGGACAAGCTCTTTCTTAGTCACATCCCCGCAGTCAAACAGCTTAAAATCCCGAAGATACTCGGGATTCCCGGAAGAGGCCGTAAGTTCCGCCGCGTACAGAAGATTGTCCGTCTCTCTCCGAAAAAACACCTCGTCTATATTGATAATCTCATCAGCCTTCTGCCATGCCTCCTGGGTCTGGTGCCTGCGCAGCGCCCGGAAAAAAGCATTCTGTGAAAGGACAGGTGCGGCACAGTCCTGCGGCATGGCAAAGCGCAGTTCCTCCTCCGGCGTATATGGCGTCTGCGAAAGCCCTGTAAGCACAGTGCCCCGCCTCGGCAGTTCAAAAAAGTCCGCCCTGCCCTTCCACACGCCATCGTAAGCGAAGCGCTTTAACACGAAGGGACGGTAGGAAGCGTCCTCCCTGAAAAGTTCCCCCAGACATTCCTCCGAAAGCAAAGACACCGCCTTATGGTCGGCGTGCTTGTCAAAATCCACCACAAGCAGAAGCTCCGGCCGCACCTGGGCAATCACATCCTTTAAATCCTGCTTCATATCCGCCCTGCGGCAGGCGCTGTGCCTGCCCGATCTTGTAAAGCGGTAATCCTCATGGCCTTCCAGACCATAGGTTTCTGTTCTCCCCGCCATTGAGACGAGAGGCTTCTCCCCCTCCTGATGGTAGATATGTCCGCCTTCCTTCCAGCCATCCCCATAACCGAGAAAAAAAACATGGCTCTCCTCTACCCCGCAAAACTCGTTCAAAACATGCAGCGCTTCCCGCAGACGCACTTTCGCCTCATGCGGAAAGAAATCCCCGTTAGTCATATAGACCACATAAGCCTCGAAATCACCGCATGCTGCAAGTGTCCTAAAAAGTCCGCCGCCCACAAACAGTTCGTCATCCTGATGCGGCACAATAAGTAAAACCTTCTGTTTCAAATCTGCTCTCCCCACTTTTCCTTTTCTCGTCCTATGCATGATTAGAATAAACGTTTAAAACTATTTTGGTTTGAAATGTAACTCCCGAACATAGTATATCACATTTACTGAAAAATCGGCGTTGACATTTTGATATCAATTTGATATCATACAAGTATCAAAACAACCCAATATCCAAAAGAAAACAAAAACAGGCAAAAGAAAGGACAGTATTTATGGAAGAAAAAGTATTGAACAAAAGCAAAAACGGCATGGCAATGCTCCTTTTGACGCTGCTGCTCTATGCAGCCGCCCTGGCGGCGACCATTGTCGGCAACATCACCGGCATCAGTGAAAGCGGTCCGCAAAATCCCACTGGAATCGCGCTCTTTGCCATCGGTCTCATCTGGCTGCTGTTGGGCTGGATCCCGTTTCTGGGACTCGTGGTGCTCAGACCCCAGGAAGCGGTCGTGCTGACCCTGTTCGGCAAGTATATCGGCACTTTAAAGGAAGAGGGCTTCTACTGGGTAAATCCCTTCTGCAGCGCGCTGAATCCCGCAGCGGAAACCAAGCTGAAACAGAGCGGCGACGTGGACGGCGCATCAGGCGGCAGCCGCTTCCATCTGGCTGCCGGCAGTCAGAGCATGCAGCTCGCCGGCACCGGCGCCAGCAAAAAAATATCCTTAAAGATTATGACTCTGAACAACAGCCGCCAGAAGATCAACGACTGCCTTGGCAATCCCATTGAGATCGCCATCGCTGTGATGTGGCAGGTGACAGACACCGCAAAGGCCGTATTCAACGTAGATAACTACAAGGAATACCTGTCCCTCCAGTGTGACAGCGCGCTTAGAAACATTGTGCGGCTCTACCCCTACGATGTAGCGGAAAATGTGGACACCACCGGGGACGGTATGGCGGATGAAGGGTCGCTTCGCGGCTCCAGCGAAGTGGTAGCGAAGAGAATCCGTGATGAGATTCAAGGCAAGGTGGAACAGGCAGGACTTGAGATCGTGGAAGCCCGAATCACCTATCTGGCATACGCCCCCGAGATCGCCGCAGCCATGCTCCAGAGACAGCAGGCATCCGCTGTGATCGACGCCCGCAAGATGATCGTGGACGGCGCGGTCGGCATGGTGGAAATGGCGTTAAGCCGCCTTTCCGAAAAGGAAATTGTGGAACTGGACGAGGAGCGCAAGGCTGCTATGGTATCCAATCTTCTGGTGGTACTGTGCAGCAATCGGGATGCCCAGCCCGTTGTCAATTCCGGCAGTCTCTACTAGATGGCGGACAACAGCAAGAAACAGGTGCCGCTTCGTCTGTCAGCCAAGCTCTACAACGCCATCGCTGCCTGGGCTGAGGATGACTTTCGATCGGTGAATGGCCAGATAGAGTATCTGCTGACAGAATGCGTGCGCCAGAGAAAGAAAAACGGAACGCCGGTTCCTCACGAACTCGACGTTCCGCCTGAATTGGATATCTGATCTACCAGAGTATATAAAAGCCAGTGAATCCGTTTTGGAAACACTGGCTTTACTAAGGACTGCCGCGCGATATCAAAAATCGATGCGGCAGCCCTCTTTTATGGCAGGGATGTCTTACTGTTTCTTATAAAACAGGCTCTTAATGCTGTTCATCATATCTGCCACATCCTCCACATAGGGCTTCAGGTTCTTCCCCTTCAATACCATGGCCTTGATGGTGACAGCCTGGTTCCTGCTTCCCACCGCCATGCCTTTGTCCGTGGCTGTCCCTCTGCCGCGGATCACTACTGTCGCCTTACCTTTGTCCCTGGCGCTGGTCCAGGTCACATCATACAGGGACGGGTCTACCACCGCGCCTCCCACGGTCACCTTCACATACACGGCATTCGGATCGTCCAGGGCGTTTTCCGCCTCTGCGTTGTTGCCTGCCGGGGTGTGGAACGTATTTCCGTTGTACTCAAGCCACTTAAGCTGGGTGCCTTCCCTGTTATAGAAGGTTACCTTTGCTTTGGAAAGGTTTACTGCATTGTCCGCTTTGCGCACATAGTATTCCCCTGCAAGCACTGCCCCTTCCGCCAGGCCGTAGCTGCCTGTCTCCTTCGGCGTCACCGTCACCCTGACCTTTGCCCAGGTGTCGCCTTCCGCCAGGGTGATCTTTACTTTGTCGTCTTTCACATACTTCGTGTCGTCCGCCGCCTCCGACTCCGTCGCCCAGGCGTAGGATACCGTATAGCCGGACGCCCTGACCGCCGTCCCGTCAACAGTCACGATAGGCACTGATTTATATGCCTGGGCTGCTTTTTTGTATACCTTGTCCGGCACTGTGACCACCGTGTTGGCAGATGACAGTTTCGCGGGTACGATCTTAAAGGTCTTCTGTACCGCGCTGCTTCCCTTGTAGCTGCCAAGGAATGTAACCTTCAGCACGGCATCCTTTGTCCCGCTCACTTTTTTGTTGTTGCTGTAGGTGACTTTATAGTCCACACCCTGCCGCAGGATCCTGTCATCCGTATCCTGGTCCGTCTCCCCGAGGTATTTCACCACGAGGCCGTCCACCTCCGTCCCGGCTGCCCTGTACTCGTATGTCTTCTCCCCATCAAAGGTGACGGAGAACCTGCTGCTGTCCGTGACTTTGAGCGGGCTGATCTTAAAGCTCTTGGTCACGCTTCCGGCATACGCTCCCATGCCCGTCAGCGTGAACCTGACTGTCCCGGCGTTCACCAGGTCTGATGTGCACTGGACGGTAAAGTCCGTCCCTTCTTCCAGGATCTTTGTCCTGTCTTTTGCGTCCGTCACCGTGATCGCGCCTGCCGGTTCCTGCGGCCCTGCTGCTGTGTCTGTGCCTTCACTGTCCTGTGGCTTCTGGAACAGGCTGCCCAGGTCCAGGGCGTTTCCGTCGTACACAGGCCTGAATTTACTGTCTACCTTCACCGACAGCTTCCCGGCATCTCTCTTCTCAATGACCTTCACTTTTATGTTAAAACTGCTCCCCTCATAGCTGCCTGCGCCTTTCACCGTCAGGATCCTCGTCTCCCCTTCTGCCGTGGCCGCCGCATATTTATTGCCGGCAAGCCCTTCCCCTTCGAGCCGGTAATCCTTCGTGGTGAGCTTCTTCGTGCCGTTCATGATGACCGGCGCCACCTTTGTGTTGGCTATTACAGTCATCTCCGTGGGATGTTCCGTATCTTTTTCAATGTCGGCGTTGATGATCGTGAAGCTGACCACGTCTGACGTTCCCGAGAACCTTCCTTTCCCTTTCACGGTCAGGGCCGCAGTGCCGGGCTTCGTGTTGTTTTTGTAGCCGACCGTATAGTCCGTGCCCGGAGCCAGCAGTTCCTCATTATTGTAAACCCTGACCGACGGTCTGATGGCAAGCCCGGTATACCTGTAGCGGGGCGTGGTGCCATCCATGTCATACTGGTCCATGAAGCGGATATACACGCCGGTTCTTCTGGCGAGCTGCGCAATGGTGACCGTCACGTGCACAGTTACCGTCTTCCCGTTTATGGTTATGCGGATGCTTAAGCTGATCTTTCCGGGTGCGTCTTCCGTGGCATCCGTCTTCTCAAATTTCTCTATGGCTTCAGCGCCGGCTTTGTCTCCCAGTTCCTCCTTCAGCGCGGCAAGGATGTCTTCCTTTGTCGTATCATTGGTAACCGGGATATTCTTCAGGGCCTCTTCCACTGCTTTTTTTGCCTCTTCCGCCTCCTGGCCGGGATTTTCTTCCCCGCCAGGCTTCATGACAGGCACCTGCACCGACGCGCTCTCTGACAGTGAAGCATCCTCATTGCTTGTGACCGGTATGGTCACTGTGATGCTGCCTTCCCTGTCTGCAGCCGGTTCTATCTGGATGTCCGCTTTACCGAATTCAATATCACCGGCGTTTACTCCCGCTGCCTTTAATGCCTCTGCAAGGGCATCCGGGATGAGCCCCCCGATCTGTGCCGCGGTCTTATCTGCATTGTCATTGGTCACTTCCGTGTCTGCCAGCGCCCTGTCTATGGCATTCTTCAGGGCTTCTTCCACTGCTTTCCTGACTGCTGCCACTTTATCCGCAGGTGTGCCAGGCAGCCTGTCAATCGTCTTGCTCACCGGCACGCTGTCGGATTCTGTCCCGCTGGTGATCTTGATGTCTGCAGTGATGCTGCCTGCCGCACCCGTGGCCGCTTCTGTCTTCGCAAAATTTTCCACTGCCACGGTTACGTCACTGCTGTCTATGCCTGCCGCTTCCAGTGCGGATTTTACTGCATCCTGTATAGCCGCCGCAAGGCTTTCCTGGGTGGTGGCGTTGGATACCGTGATGTCTGCCAGCGCTTTCTCCACTGCCTGCTTCGCCGCTGCCACCTTTTCCTCATCGGTGGGCGTGGCTGGTGCGCTGTCCTCCGCGATATAGTCCGTCCAATCTGTCCATGCGGTTTTATATGCATTCGCAGTTCCCGCCGGCACTTTTATGCCCTTCGTTTTTTCCGTCTCGAACTTACAGCCTGTAAAATGATCCTTTACCTGCGCTGACGATACGCCAAGCGTCGGCGGTGTGTTTCCCTCCATGGTTACGGTTTCCAGCTTGCTGCAGTTCATAAATGCCATATACCCTATAGTTGCCACCCTGTCCGGGATCGTTATGGCTGTCAGACCTGTGCAGCCTCGAAAAGCTCCATATTTGATTTCCGTCACGCCAGACGGAAGCGTTAAGGTTTCCAGGCCGCAGCCATCAAACGCCCATGTCCCTATGCTTTTCACACTTTCCGGGACTGTGATGCCTTTCAGACCGCTGCAATCCTCAAACATGCCATCCCCTATGCCTGTCATGCCCGTCGGAAGTGTTACTTCGCCCAGACCTGTGCAGCCGGAAAACAGATGATCACCTATGGTCTTCACACTGTTTGGAATCGTGATACTTGTCAGGGCACTACACTTCCCAAACGCGTACCTTCCTATGGCAGTCACACTGTCCGGAATTGTTATGCCTGTTATCTGACTCTCATAAAACGCATACTCCCCTATGCCCGTCACAGAACTGTTGATTTCTACACTCTTTACACCTTTAGCATAATTCTGCGTCCCATTCTGCGACCAGTCCGCCATCCCGGCATCCGACCCGATCGTCAGCTTTCCGTCTTTGTCAATCGCCCAGCCCTTGCCCGTTACAGGCTTAAACTCTTCCTCCGTGTCGTCTGTCCCGTCTGTAATATACTCTGCCCAATCCGGCCATGCTTCTTTATATGCAGCCGCAGTTCCCGCCGGCACTTTTATGCCCTTCGTTTTTTCCGTCTCGAACTTACAGCCTGTAAAATGATCCTTTGTCCCGCTTTCCGTTGCTCCAAGCGTCGGCGGTGTGTTTCTCTCCATGGTTACCGTTTCCAGACTACTGCAGTTTTGAAACGCCTTATGCCCTATACTTGTCACGTTGGCAGGAATCGTTATGGCTGTCAGACCTGTGCAGCCTTGAAAAGCTCCATATTGGATTTCCGTCACGCCAGACGGGATCGTTATGTTGTTCAGAACGGTGCAGCCATTAAATGCCATATGCCCTATGCTTTTCACACTTTCAGGGATTATGATGCTTGTCAGCTTGCTGCAGCCCCAAAACAGGTTATCACCTATGTTCGTCACTTTGTCTGGAATCGTGATACTTGTCAGTTCACTACACTCCCCAAACGCGTAATTTCCTATGGCAGTCACACTATCCGGAATTGTTATGCTTGTTATCTTAGTCTGACGAAATGCATGCTCTCCTATGCTCGTCACAGAACTGTTGATTTCTATGCTGTTTACCTTTTCACCATGATTCATCCACCCATTAATCTTCAACCAGTTCTCCATCCCGGTATCCGACTCAATCGTCAGCTTTCCAGTACTGTCGATCCTCCAGCCCTCGCCAGAAGCGATGAGATCATCCTCCGTGTCGTCTGTCCCGTCTGTAATATAAGTCTGCCATTCCTCCCATGCGGCTTTATATGCATCCGCAGTTCCTTCAGGCACCTTTATACCCTTCGTGTTACCTGTCACGAACTTACAGGATTTAAATGCGTCACTACCAATTGTTGCCGGGTTCTCCCCGAGCACAGTCACGCTTTCCAGACTCGTACAATTCTCAAACGCATTCCCCCCTATGGTTGTCACATTGTCCGAAATCTCTATAGCAGTAAGACTGCTACAGTTCTTAAACGCACTTTCATCTATGGCTGTCACTTTATCCGGAATCTTTATATTAGTAAGACTGCTACAGCCTTGAAACGCACACCTCCCTATGGTTGTCAGACTGTCCGGAATTACTATACTGGTAAGACCTCTACAGTAATAAAACGTATAATCCCCTATACTTGTCACGCTATCTGGAATCGTTATACTTGTAAGATTTTCGCAGTTCTGAAATGCACCATATCCAATACTTGTCACAATATCTGGAATCTCTATAGCAGTAAGACCGCTGCAACCCTTAAATGCATCACTCCCTATACTTGTCACGCCAGACGGGATCGCTATGCCTGTCAGAGCGGCGCAATCCCGAAACGCCCTTTCCCCGATACTTGTCACGCCAGACGGGATTATTATTCCTTCCAGCTCATCACAGCCATCAAACATTCTACTCCCTATGCTTTCCATGCCCGATGGCAGTGTTACTTCTCTCAGCTTGTCGCAGCCCTTAAACACACCTTCACCTATGTTCGTCACATGATCTGGAATCGTGATACTTGTCAAGCGAATACAGAGCCCAAACGCCTCATTCCCAATGCTTGTCACACTATCTGGAATTGTTATGCTTGTTAGAGATAGGCAATCATAAAACGCACGCGCACCTATACTCGTTATAGGAGTATCGGCATTCATTTCTACGCTGTATACACGCTGATAATAGGCCTGACGTACCCGCGCCCATTCCTTCATCCCATCATCCGACTCAATCGTCAGCTTTCCAGCACTGTCAATCGCCCAGCCCGTGCCCTTAGCAGGCGTAACATTTCCTGCCTGTGCCGCTGTATCTGCAGCCGGTACCGCTTTCTGCGGTTCTAACGGTTCATCCGTCTGTACACCGTTACTGTCGGTAATGTCTGCATCTTCCTCCTCCGCGGCCGGTCCTGCCGGTTCCTGTTCCGATACGCCGTCCTGTCCTTCCGCCTCTGGGTTCTCCACAGACTTTTTTGCATCTTCTGGTTCTTCTGTGTCTTCGGTTTTCTTCACCACAGAATCTGCTGCTGCGGTTTCTTCTCCGTCAGATTCCTGCGTGCCTTCTTCGGATCCCGGTATGCTTTCTTTCTCCCCGGATTCCGTTTCTGTTGCTTCCTCTGTCACCGTATTCCCAATGACGCTTTCCTCTGTCGGGTTATACCCCCCCCCACATTTTCCTGTGCCAGGACGGTCAGCGGAACCGCATCCAGCGCCATACCCGTAATCAACACTGCCGAGAGCAGCGACGCCATTGTTCTCTGCAACAGATTTCCTTTCCTTTTTCTCATAACAATGACTCCTCCATTCCGCACCTTCTTTTGTGCCGTTTTATTTTTTATGCATTCACTTTACCAAACCAACGTACAATAACAACCCCTCCGGCACAGTCTGCATGTTTTGCGGCATAGATTGCATGATTTTGTTTGCGGCATGGTTGATTGCAATCCGGGTTTCCCATTTTGTAAATGAATTTCTCATTTGGAAAACGAAAAAAAAAGAAAGATGGCTAACGTACCATCTTTCTCTTCATTACATGTTGTAAGGTAACTATGTCAAACACCGGCGGCTATTCTACTGCACTACCCCATCACCGCCGCGCGTCCAGACGATATTGTCCCGGATCATCTGGTCAATGTCCATACCGATAATCTCCGAGGCGCGCGCCTTGGCTGCCCCTTCATTTGCCGTGCCAAGCTGTTTATAAATATTGTAGGCCGGCTTGTGGCTGCCGTCCAGATTCGTAATGCCCAGATTCAGCTTACTCTCCATCTCGTGCGCATCGTCCTTAAAGCGGAAGAGCATGAACGCGTCCACATCCGGCAGGGAAGCCGCTTTCAGATAACCGTAAGCCACCGACGCCTCCTGGTTCTCATTCCCGAAGTAGGAAGTATACCCGATCTCCGCAAGAGAGATGCTGCGCACCTGCCCGGAAGGGCTTAAGAACTTGGACTGATGCATATAATCAATCAGTATGTCTATATTCTGCATGGTTATGTAAGGGGTGGAAACACTGTTCTTCACCCACACCGCAGGCCCGTTCCACGCATAGGGGTCATAGAGCGGCGAATTGTACGGGTGATAGGAAAGTCCCCAGTCGATATTCCCCTCCCGGTTCATATAATAGTTAAACTGGTCAAGATAATCCTTCGCCAGGAAACTGCCCGGATTCGACTTGCGTCCCCACTCCTGGTCGATGGAATTGTAAACCTGCACATTGCCATTCATCGCTTTCAGTTCATTGTAGAAAATACGGAAGGCCTTCACATAGGCGCTCACATTCACGTCGAGATTGGCGGAATCCATATACCACCAGGAGGTTCTGGCATTGACCTCATTGCCCAGAATCCAGTTGTCAATCTGGCCGCTGCCGGTCTTCCCGGAGTACCGCTGTCCCAGAAAAGCGCACACCGCCTTCAAATGCTCCACGCCGCCGCTCTCCGCCACATTCAAGGCGTAACTCGGGCACTCTGCCCCCCTTGCCTGCGGATGTACCAGATCCTGCGATCCCGCTGTGCCTCCTCTGTTTAGAAGTACCATGGTCACCTGCATACCCTGGTCGTTAAAGCCCTTGACCATCTGGTCATAGTGATCAATCCGGCCGTGGCTGAAATAGTAGGTCTGGCCGTTGTATGCGAAAGGAATCGTCCCCGCATCCCCGGGCGCTGCGCAGATTTCATCGAGATAAATGTTGTAAACAACCTGCTGTATGCCAAGATCCTTAAGCTCCCCGCTGGCAATCGCGGAAACCTCCGGCAGAATCCCCTTGATTCCCCGGTTCATGCGTCCCGAAGTAAACGCCGCGTTGGCTTCCGGGTTCGTTATGTAATGCTCGTCGCTGACCTGCACCATCTGACCGCCCCGTTTTACCGCCACCAGAAACTTGCGGCTCAAATTGGAGTCCGGCGTATTATAGTTTAAGGGAAAGGAAACCGCCACGGAACTTCCCGCCTGGACAGTGGCCACCACCGTTCCGACCGGGCCGTCCTGATAGACCTCATCCGCATAGATATAATATTTGCCATCGTCGCTTGACGGGACGCCCGACGCCGTCAGCGTACAGTTCACGTTCCCTCCCGCGATATGACAGGAGTTGATGGTGACAGGACGCCCCGCCGCCTGCACATTTCTCCCGCAAGCAATGACTAGCACAGTCAACAACAGAAGGGATGCAAACCCTTTCCATCTCTTTCCGATTTTTCTTTCGCACGCTCTCATAAGATTCTCCTAACCTCAGTTTACTTCGCAGTGTCACACTGCTCATTTGGTACAGTTTACCACATCTTAATCCGCCGCGCAAACCCTACTGCTGTAAATAACTGTTGATCGTCCGCTGTAAAATCTTCATATTGCTGTCTATCGTTTTGTCGTTTTGCAGAATTTCCCCAATCTCACTGTCGGAAAGCGCAAGCGCCTGCTCATATTTTTTAAACTGGGGCGCGGTGTAGCCCTCCTCGATTACCTTGCCGAGAAGCTTTCCGCTGATCACCGTCTCGCCCTCCTCCATCTCCGCCTGCACGATCTCCTCCATCTCTGCCGACTGGGTCACCGCCCGCAGCACCGAGGCTCCCTGTGAATGGGAAAAGATCCGTGTCTGGATCTGCTCGTCATAGGTAAGCAGTTTCAAAAACTCCCACGCCAGCTCTTCCTTTCTCGTGTTGGCGCTGATCCCCATCAGCAGGGTGTCCACCTGGGACACGTTGCCGCCCCCGCTGCCCGCCGGCATGGTGATGCAGTCCCATTTAAAATTGGCATACCGCTTGATCTTGTAAGGATAAGTCTTATAGGTGCGGTACTCTGCAAAAGTTAACGGCATAAACGCCACATTGCCGCTGTTAAAGTCATCCTGTACGACCTTCTGCCCCTGGTACAGCTCATTCAGCTGGCGGATGTACTTCACCGCCTCGATCACACTGTCATCCGCCAGATAACAGGTCTTTCCGTTGGTCTGAAAGATCTCGCCGCCGTTGGAGTAGACCGCATCCAGCCAGTCATAGTTGCAGATTCCGAACTGATCCAGGGTGTCATCCCCGTCCAGATCTTTCGTCACCTGCTGACAGATGTTGTACATCTCCTCCCAGTTCCAGTCCGTATCCGGGATCTCAATCCCCTCCTTCGTCAAAAGCGTCTGGTTCACAAACATTAAGGTGGGCACGGTCTCGTAGGGCAGGGCATACTGGGCGTCCCCGTACTTACCCGTGCTCAGGGCGCTCTCAAAATACTTCCCCTTGTCAAAAGATGCATCCTGCCCGATCAGCTCATCCAGATTTTTCATAATGCCGATGGAGGAAAACTGATCGAAGTCACTTCCAAGCACCATAAAGACATCCGGCTCCTCCCCCGCCAGAATCTTTCTGGAAAGCCATTCCGAATACTCTTCCTTGGGAACCCCGCTGTAATAATGCACTTTCACGCCCGGATGCTCCGCCTCGAAACGGGCAATCGCCTCGTCTATGATATAAAAACTGTTGGCGTTTGCCACATTCCAGTTACTCCCGGTAAACATGCCAAATTCCAGCACCACAGGGCGTGTTTTGGCATAGCGCAGGCCGCCTGCAAGAAGCAGGACGGCAAGGAGCACGGCGGCGCCTATGCACTTCTTATTATGCAGTCGTTTCATCACTCTTCATCCTTCATATAAGGGGCAATATTGGTCTGCACTGCCCAGATTGCGAGCTGGGTACGGTCCCTGAGCTCCAGTTTGTTCAGGATCGTGCTCAGATAGTTCCTCACGGTGCCGTCCGACAGTTTCAGCGTCTCCGCAATCTCCTTGTTGGCCGCGCCTGTCCCCACCTGCTCAATGATCTTCCACTCCGTCTTCGTCAGCTCCTCCATGCCCTTTTTTCCCACCTGTATCGTGTAATCGGCTCTGGCCATTCTGGAAAACAGGGTGAGAACCTTCGCCGCAATATCGGGATTGATCATGGCGCGCCCGCTGTACACGGTCCGCACGGCGCTCTCCAGCTCATCCATGGAAACGCCTTTCAGAAGATATCCGCTCGCACCATACTTCAATGCGTTGTATACATATTCGTCATCGTCAAAGGTCGTCAGAATAATTATTTTAATCTGGGGATAATTTTCCTTGATGATCTTTGTACACTGCACCCCGTCCATCTTGGGCATACGGATGTCCATCAGAATCACATCGGGCTTCTGCCTGCGCACACACTGGATTACCTCGCGTCCATCCGTGGCCACATCGCAGACCTCGATGCCTTCCTTACTGTTTAATACGATTTGCAGACTCTGCCGGATCAGTTCCTGATCGTCGGCCACCAGCACTTTAATCATAGCTCTCCCCCCAACGAATCGGTATATGGGCGGTCACCTTAAAGCCTTTTTGTCCGTCAAAGGTAATCGTGCCGCCAAGCATCTCTATTCTCTCCCTCATATGTCTCGTTCCAAACCCGCTCTTTACCTCTTTACATCCAATGCCGTCATCTTTCACCTCAAGCAGCACCTCCCCGTCTATCTGTTTCAGCGTGACCCAGATCTGCCCCGCATGGCCGTGCCGGACCGCATTGGTGATGCTCTCCTGGATGACACGGTAGATGATATTTTCCTCATCCTCCCCGAACTCCAGCTTTTCCCCGCCTGCGTCAAAATAGATCTGGGTGTCGGCCACCCTGCCCATATCGGTCACCATCTTACGGATCAACGCGTTTAAGGAAAGCCGCTCCATCTCATCCGGCCGCAGCTCACTGACGGAGCGGCGCACATCCTTCATGCCGTCCCTGCTCACATCAGCCAGCAGTTTAAGCTGTTTCTTCACCTCCTGGGGCGCCACATCCACCAGCGCAAGGCAGGCGTCCAGACCGGCGATAATCCCTGTCAGACTGTGCCCCAGCGTGTCATGGATCTCCCTGGCAAGACGGTTTCTCTCGTTGGTCTGCGCCATCTTCTCCGCCATGTCGGCGTACTCCGAAAGCTGCTCGTTGGCATTCTGCAGTTCATGGTAGAGCACGTTTACCTCCTCGATGGTGCCCCTCTGCAGATTAATCACGGAAAAGCAGTAACCTACAAACAGGATAATATTCAGGGAGATCATCGTGTTCCAGATGCACAGAAGCCACTGCTGGCTTGTAAAAGTATAGTATTCCACATAGTCCGACATATTAAAAAGAGGCATATAGATGGACAAAAGCTCATAATCCGCCAGCAGATAGCCGACAATGGCCAACAGAAGAAACGCCATCTTGGCCTTGCTGTCCTTGACATAAGCGATCACATTGGCAAACACGAGAAGCAGAAGACCGTTATAATTAAAATCCAGCCGGTAGATAATCACCACGCAGATCAGCAGCTCCATAATCAGGGAAACCGCACTTCCCCTGCCATGCCGCATCCGCAGAAAATGCCGGAATACAAAATTCACCATCAGAAGACCGAAAAGGACCAGGCAGAGCCAGAGATTGGTCCTTGGATTATCCAGTATCGTGGTCACGCCGCCCAGAAAATCCCTGGCGTCATAATTTGCCCGGATCCTGTTTGTCGTCACATAGATAAAGGTACATAAAAACGCCACCGCAATGCCGTTTAAGGCCAGCATTGCCCACTGAAACATGTCCGTGTAATATTCTTTCTTTGCGCTCATAGATTTCCTCTACTGCCAGCCGTTCACTTCGTACTGATCCAGATTTTCCCCGGTGATCATGTAGGGCTCAATACCAAGATACTCCGGCACTTCCTCCCCGTTCAGATAATCGTATGCAATCTCAGCCGCCACCCTGCCGATGGTTTCCGGGCTCTGTGCGCTTGTGCCCGTCACATAGCCAAGCTTTAACATCGCCTTAAAATCAGGGGAGCCATCAATGCCGTAGATCAGCACGCCTTCCTCCCGGCGGTTCTGCTGCAGTGTGGCGAGCGCCCCCAGCGCCGTCGGGTCGTTGCCGCCAAGCACAACATTGAAGGAAACGCCCGCCTCCATGACCTCCTGCATCACTTTTGCCGAAACCTCAAACTCCCCGTGTCCCGTTCCCGTATAGACAACGCGGTATCGGTCATTGCCGTCCAAAGTATCCATAAATCCGCGGACCCGGTTGCTGATCGACGCCTGCCACGGACAGTCAATCACAACAATCTTGGCCTCGTCCACCCGCTTCATCATGTCCTGGGCGCAGAGCACGCCCGCCTGATAGTTGTCCGTCTCGATAATCGACGTCACATACTCCCGGTCTTTCACCACCGTGTCGATATTGATGACCACCACACCGGCCTCCTTGCAGGCCGCCAGCGCCGGACGCACCAGCTCCCAGTCCACCGGGTTTAAAAACAGCACTTCAATGCCCTCGTCAATCATCTCCAGAATCTGGCCGTTTTGTTTCTCCTGATCCTGGCAGGGATCCCTGGAAATCAGAATGTCTCCGTTTCCCTCCACGACCTGCGCCAGCGCATCGTTGAGCACATCGAAGAAAGGATTGTTCCTGGTCATATAAGTTGCGCCGAAGATACGCGGCCTGTCAACCGCCTTCTGACGCTCCGCAAAAGAACATCCTATCACTGCTATTATAAGAAATGCAAGCCCAGCTGCCAATATACACCGCTTCATTTTTCTTTCCCTTCTCCATCCGCTTTTACGCAGCCGGCTCCCCTATACAGGCCTGCGCATAAGCAGACTCGGGATACACCGTATCCCGAGTTCACGCTTTCCTATCCTATCTCCCTGCTTTCCTGTTACGGATAAAGTCCACATAAACCGCGAGCAGGATAACGAATCCCTTGACAATATACTGCCAGTTGGAATCCACACCCATCAGGTTCAGTCCGTTGTTCAGAACACCAATAATCAGTACACCGATCAGCGTGCCGCCAAGTCGCCCGGAACCGCCGCTCATGGAAGTGCCGCCCACAACAACCGCCGCGATGGCATCCATCTCAGCGCCCTCGCCGGATCTCGGCTGCCCGGAGTACAGTCTTGAGGCAATCACCACGCCCGCGATACCCGCCATAATCCCGGTAAACGTGTAAACCCAGAACTTCACTTTCTGCACGTTGATACCCGAAAAGCTTGCCGCCTGCGCGTTGCCGCCCACCGCATAAATATGCCGCCCGAAATGGGTACGGTTGACAAGCATGACCGCTATCACAAAGATAATCAGCATCAGAATGACCGGCGTCGGAATCGGCCCTACATAGCCGGCGCCCGGAAACTTGAACGCGTCCGTCATACAGCGGATCGGCGCGCCCTGTGTGTAGACAAGGGCGATACCCTTCGTGATGTTCATGGATGCCAGCGTCACGATGAAGGGCGGAATGTTCGTTTTGCAGATGACAACGCCGTTAAACATGCCCACAGCCGCACCGATAAGTATTGCAATCAGAAAGGCCGCCACTTCCGGGAGCCCCATGTTGACCACGCATCCTGCCGCCACACAACCCGACAGGGCGATGACGGAACCTACCGAAAGGTCGATACCGCCCAGAATAATAACCATCGTCATTCCTGTTGCAAGAAACAGGTTGGACGCGTTCTGACGCAAGATATTGAACACATTATTCTGCGTCAGGAAAGTAGATCTTGTCGTCGGAAAAATAACAAGAAACACACACATTGCGAGCAGCGCAATGATAATGCCTATATTGTCTTTAAAATATTTGACAGCTCCGTTTTTAAATCTGACCATGTTGATACCTCCTCCACAATTACTTCGCCGCTAACTGCATGATTTTTTCCTGTGTTACGTCCTCATGGCTGAGGCACCCTGTTACACGACCGTCATTCATCACATATACGCGGTCGCTCATATTGATGATCTCCGGCATCTCCGAGGATATCATAATGATAGACATACCCTTTTTCACCAGCTCATTCATAATCGCATAGATCTCCGCCTTCGCGCCCACGTCGACGCCCCTGGTCGGCTCATCCAGAATCAGAATTTTCGGGTCTGTGGCAAGCCACCGCCCGATCATCACCTTCTGCTGGTTACCGCCGGACAGATTTCTGATGATCTGCTGCTGGCTCGGCGTTTTGGTCGCCATCATGTCGATATATTTCTGGGTAATTTCTTCTTCCTTCTTATAATCCACGCGGAAGTTTCGGATAAACTGTCCCAAAACCTCTATCGTGGAATTAAACTGCACATCCTGCACCAGATAGAGTCCTTCCTCCTTCCGGCTCTCCGGCACGAGCGCAATGCCGTATTTCAAGGCGTCTACAGGGGACTTGATATGTACCTGCTGCCCCTCCACATAGACGCTGCCCTTCATATCGGGCGTCAGTCCGAACACCGCCTTCATGGTCTCACTGCGCCCGGCGCCCACCAGACCTGCAAAACCGATGATCTCGCCCCTGCGCAGCTCGAAGCTGGCGTCCTTCACCATCTTTCCGTCCGCGATATGTTCGCCCTTCAGTATCACTTCCCCCGGATTCTGGAAATCTCTCGTATAATAGTTCGTCAGTTCACGGCCAACCATCATGGCGATCAGTTCGTCCTTGCTCGTTTCTTTCACGACTCTCGTGCCGACGCTCTCCCCGTCACGCATGACCGTGACACGGTCGCAGATCTCCTCCAGCTCACTCATTTTATGGGAAATATAGATGATACCCACACCCTTCTTCGTCAGCGTGCGGATTGTCTCAAACAAAAATCCGACCTCTTTGTCTGAAATCGAAGAAGTAGGCTCATCCATAACCAGTATTCTCGCATTAAAGGAAATTGCCTTCACAATCTCCACCATCTGCCGCTGGGCGATGGTCAGTTTCTCCACAAGCGTATCTGCATCAATGTGCATTTCATAGGCATCCAGAAGCTTTTGCGCCTCCTCCGTCATCTGTCTGCGCTTGATATTGAACTTACTCCCCGCCTCTCTTCCGAGAAAAATATTTTCGGCCACCGTCATGTAGGGAACGAGCACCAGCTCCTGGTGCACAATGGAAACGCCTGCATTTCTGGCCGATACAACGCCGTCAATATTCACTTTCTGGCCTTCAATCCAGATTTCTCCTTCCTCCGCATGGTAGATCCCGCCGAGAACTTTTATCAGGGTGGACTTGCCGGCGCCGTTCTCCCCCAGCAGAGCGTGAACCTCCCCTGCCCGAAGCTGCAGATTTACATTGCTTAACGCCTTTACGCCCGGAAATGATTTACAGATTCCTTTCATTTCAAGCAAATATTTCTCACCCAACTCCAATCACCTCCTGCTTCCTTCCCATAAGGGGAAAGGCTTTGCCCCTCGCCAGCGCATCTCTGCACTGAGAACAAAGCCCTTCCATATATTATAGGACGATCTGTTTACTGCCATCCATCTGTTCCGAACTCATCCACATTGTCTGCCGTAATCAGGAATGTCTCAATCGGGATAAACTCTTCTACGGTCTCGCCGTCCAGCCACTGATAAGCTGTCTCAGCGATGGTCTTTCCGATGGAGATCGGGGACTGCGCACCCGTACCTTCCATGATCGTATCTTTCAGCAGAGCTTTTACGTCAGGAGAACCGTCCACACCGTAAATCATGGGAGTAACGCCCGCTGCATCCGCCGCCGCATATGCGCCGAGAGCCGTGGGATCATTGCCGCCGAAGATGGCTACCACATCAGGGCTTGCTGTCAGAAGGTCTGTCGCCTTCTCGTTACCAAGCTGCTGGTTACCCTGCGCATCCTGCTGTCCTGCAATATTGAAAGTCACACCGGACTCCTCCAGCGCTGCGAGGAAGCCGTTTGTTCTGTCAGTCACAGACTGCATGGTCGGGGAATCCAGAACCAGAATGTCGCCGCCGTCCGGGCACTTCTCAGCCAGATCCTTGCCGCAGACATATCCCGCATTGTAGTTATCGGAACCTGCGTAGGAAACCAGATAGCTCATATCGCCCACCTGTGTGTCGAAACCGAACATCGGGATGTCCGCATCCTTCAGCATATCAAGCGCAGGAATGATGCCGTCTGCATCTACCGGGTTTACAAAGATCAGATCAATGTCTCTGGAGATCAGATCCTCAATCTGGTCGATCTGCGTGTTGGAATCGTTGGCAGGATCCATAGATACCAGCGTGTCACCGTGAGACTCTACCACTTCCCTGATCGCGCCCTCCAGAGCTACGAAGAAGGGATTGGTGCCGTCCATACAGGTGTAGCCGATCACTCTGCCGCCCTCAGAAGCCGCAGGCGCCTCTGCCTCTGCAGCGGGTTCTTCTGCCGCAGGCGCTTCTTCCGCCGCGGGCGCTTCCTCTGCCGCAGGCGCCTCCGCTGCCGGCTCAGTCGCCGCAGGCGCTGCCTCGCTGCCGCCGCAGCCTGCAAGGATTGTGGTCAGCATTGCCGCACATAAAACTGCACTTACCATTTTTTTCTTCATCTCATTTTCCTCCCTTACGTTTTTGGATAAGACGATTATAAGTGTTTTCTTTCCTGCCGGCACCTGTCCTTTGTAATGAATCTTTTATGACATCTGTCATTTTTTCATATGACAATTTCAAAGTGCGCATAAGCAGAGAAGGAAGGCTTATGCGCGCAAAAGAAAGAGAAGACCTCACGATCTTCTCTTTCGTATATTCTGTATTTATACCCGTGTATCGAATCACATTCCGGGAACAGACGGAAGACCCGCAAACCCTTTTTCCAGATCCTCGTTGGTAGGAACATAATCCGTCATCTGCCCGTCGTGGAACTTTCCGTAAGCCACCATATCGAAATATCCCGTGCCTGTCAGACCGAAGACAATCGTCTTCTCCTCCCCTGTCTCCTTGCACTTCACAGCCTCATCAATAGCTGCCTTGATCGCATGTGCACTCTCCGGGGCAGGCAGGATTCCCTCGATTCTCGCAAACTCCTCCGCCGCCTTAAACACGGCTGTCTGCTCTACGCTGACCGCCTCGATCAGACCGTCATCATACAACTGCGACACAACGGAACTCATACCGTGATAGCGCAGGCCGCCCGCATGGTTCGGGGCCGGCATAAAGCCGCTTCCCAGCGTATACATCTTCGCGAGCGGACAAACCTTTCCCGTATCGCAGAAATCATACACATATTTTCCTCTGGTCAGACTGGGGCAAGATGCCGGTTCCACCGCTATG
Organism: uncultured Lachnospiraceae bacterium; assembly: GCA_965114645.1. GTDB lineage: Bacteria > Bacillota > Clostridia > Lachnospirales > Lachnospiraceae > UBA3282. The sequence goes on from CBCOZL010000027.1 coordinate 29,583, forward strand.
ATACGATAGTCTGCCTCTCCTCTGATCTTCTCTCCAACGAAGGGGGAAATCAGACCGCCCAGATTGGAGCCGCCGCCTGCACAGCCGATAATCATATCCGGCTTAATGTCATATTTTCTGAATGCCGCCCTCGTCTCCTCACCGATGATGGACTGGTGCAAAAGCACCTGGGAAAGTACACTGCCAAGCACATAGCGGTAACCTTCCTTCTTCCCGGCAGCCTCCACCGCCTCGGAAATCGCACAGCCGAGACTGCCTCCTGTTCCCGGAAACTCTTCCAGAATTTTCCGTCCCACATTCGTGGTATCGGAGGGTGACGGCGTTACCTGCGCGCCGTAGGTGCGCATCACCTCGCGCCGGAAAGGCTTCTGCTCATAAGAAACCTTCACCATATAGACATGGCAGTCCAGCCCAAAATAGGAGCAGGCCATGGACAACGCTGTTCCCCACTGGCCGGCGCCGGTCTCCGTGGTTACCCCTGCAAGCCCCTGCTGCTTCGCATAATATGCCTGCGCGATGGCCGAGTTGAGCTTATGGCTGCCGCTCGTATTGTTTCCCTCAAATTTATAGTAGATCTTAGCCGGCGTATCCAGCTTCTTTTCCAGACAGTACGCACGCACAAGCGGCGACGGCCGGTACATCTTGTAGAAATCCAGAATCTCCTGCGGGATGTCGATATAGGCATCCGTATCGTTTAATTCCTGTCTCGCCAGCTCGTCACAGAACACTTCCCGCAGCTCCTCGAAGGTAATCGGCTGCAGAGTGCCGGGGTTCAGCAGCGGTGCGGGCTTATTCTTCATATCGGCCCGGACATTATACCACTGTTTCGGCATCTCCTCCTCTTCCAGATAAATTTTGTACGGTATCGTCTTCTCTGACATGATTCCTCTCCCTGTCCTAAATTAATGTTTGAGCTTAAACCTGCTAGTCTGCTTCTGCATCTGGTTCACCTGTTCAAACAGCTCTGCGCTGACAGCCGCAGACTCCTCGCTGTTGGCTGTGTTCGTCTGCACCACGTTGGAAATCTGCCCGAGCGCCTCGGATACCTGAGAGATCGCGGTAGCCTCGATCTGCACCGCATCCGCAAACTCTTCCACCGCATCGTTGGACTGTGTAACGAGTGTGAGCGTCTTCTTTAAGGATGTGGAAACTTCCTCCACAATCCTGCTGCCCTTGCCTGCTGCCTGTACAGAGTTTTCAATCAGCTCCTTCGTAGCCTTAGCCGCCTGATCGGATTTCGCTGCCAGATCGCGGACCTCCTTCGCCACCACGGCAAAGCCCTTGCCAGCCTCTCCGGCCCTGCTTGCTTCCACTGCCGCATTCAGTGCAAGGATGTTCGTCTGGAAAGCAATATTTTCAATTGTGGAAATAATATTCTCGATCTGCTGCGAAGTATCGCTGATATCTGTCATGGCGCTGATCAGCTGCTCCATCTGCTGGCTGCTCAGATTCACCTGATCGCCGGTCAGATGTGCATTATCCCGCATCTCGGTAGCCATCTGAATATTCTTCTCCGCGCTTCTTGCCAGATCATCTGTTGTAGCGGTAAGCTCTTCCACAGCAGCCGCCTGGTCCGTTGCACCCTCAGCCAGCATCTGGGAACTGTTGGAAAGACTCTGGGCATGCCCGAATACCTTGTGCTCCACATCGTTGATGTTGTTCATCGCCGAGGAGAGGGAAGCCGTAAAGCTGTCAATGGATTCTGAGATGGAACGGAAATCACCGATAAAGGGAACCGACGCCTCCACATCGAAATTGCCGCCGGAAAGCTGGCTCATCATACGGTTGATATCTTCTATATACTGGTTGATCCGCTCTATGGACTGCTTCAGTGTCCTTGCCAGATCACCGATCTCATCATTGGCATCATAATTCAGTTCAATCTTCATACAGCCATCCTGTAACGGCTTCGTCTTCGCCGTGATCAGCAGAATCGGCTTCAGCACACGTCTCATAATATAGAGCACCAGACTTAACAGTAAAATTAACGTCAGGAAAAGTCCCACGCCTGTAACGATATGCATGGTATGCACAGTCTGCTCCATATGCAGTGCGCTGAGCTCGTTCAGCTCCACGCCGCGCTCCACAACCTGCTCCAGAAGCCCTACCAGAACGCCCAGATTACTCGAGATGGTCTCCTGGTAATACGCCTGCGCCTGCGCAGGATCCGCATTGTAAAGCTCCAGCACATAGGTCGCTGACTCATGCAGTTCCTTGTGCAGCGGCTCAAGCTGGGTCCTCAGGTCGAGAATCGCCTGGTCTTCCGTTCCCGCTTCCCCGTAAAGCCACTGTCCCAGCACACAGCCTGTGGGATCCGTACTGCCGGTAAATTCCATGCCGGCATACAGGGCATTGCTTAAGTTGGAAGCCCACTTGTAATGGGCCGACTCCGCCTTCTGTGCCCTCTGCAGCACCTCGTTCACCGCAACATTGGCTGCCGCACTGTCCTCCATATTATAAATGTTTTTTGTTGTCATTACACTGAACACCATAACTGCCAGCAAGGCAGCCGCCACCCGGACTCCGGCCATGATTTTTATACTCTTGCGCATCTCCACTTCTCCTTTAATCATGTTATGTTTATGTACAATCGTACGAATAGATTGTAGCATAACCGCTCGCTTATTTCAATCACTTAAAATAAATCCTTATGCTGGTTTTGGGCAAAATATCCCCCCGACGGATGCGTGCGGACCGCTAGCCGCAGTCCGGCTCCTGTGCATCAAACAGTTTCCCCGTGGCAAAGGGACTTCCCACATCGCACCGCCCGTGATGGTATGCCTTTTTCCGCTCACCCCCGGAAAGTTCCTCCGAAGTTTCCACCTTGATCCGGCTGACGCCGTCTTTCGTCAGATTGTCCAGCATTTTGATTACGTCATCCACTTCACTCATCTGTCACCCTCCTTATTTACTATATTCCAGTCACATCTTCGGCGCGACTGCATGCAAAGCCGCTCCCACGCACGCTGCAACAGCTTCGCAGGTCTCTTCAATCAACGCATCAGAATGGGCATCCGCGACAAACATCGCCTCAAACTGGGATGGCGCCACATAAATGCCCCGTTCCAGCATGTTGTTGAAATACGCCGCGAACGCTTTTCGGTCACACAGACAGGCATCCTCATAATTTTCCACCTGCCGCAGCTGTCTGCGCCGTTCCTGCTCCCCGTCCCCTGTTCCCGGAGCGTTTTCCCAAATGCCGCCTGCATTCCAGCCGGGAACAAAAAATGCCGAGAGCAGCGAACCCGCCCGGTTCACCGCAAGTCCCGCCTTTCGGTAAGCCTCGGAAAGCTTCCCGGCCCTTCTGTCGATCCTCTCATAGATGCCCGTATCATCCATCAGAATTTTCAGCGTTGTGATACCCGCCGCCACCGCCACAGGGTTTCCCGAAAGCGTTCCCGCCTGATAGACCGCTCCAAGGGGCGCAACGCAGGACATGATATCCCTCCTGCCGCCGTAAGCCGCCAGCGGCATCCCGCCGCCCACAATCTTTCCGAAGGTGTACAGATCCGCATGCACGCCCGTGTACGCGGACGCGCCTCCAAGCCCAAGCCGGAAGCCCGTGATCACCTCGTCGAAAAGCAGAAGCGCGCCATGCTCTTTCGTGATACGGCGCAAAAACTCCAGAAACCCTTTTTTCGGCGGCACCACACCCATGTTGGCCGCCACCGGCTCCACCACCACCGCCGCCACCTGGCCGTAGTTTTCTTCCATCAGTGCGCGCACGGACTCCTCGTCATTGTAGACTGCCGTCAGCGTGCCCGCCGCATATCCCGCCGGCACACCCGCGCTGTCCGGCACCGACTGGGTCATCAGCCCGGAACCCGCTTTCACCAGCAGACCGTCTGAATGGCCGTGGTAATTGCCTGCAAACTTGATGATCTTCTCCCGGCCCGTGAATCCTCTTGCCACGCGCACGGCGCTCATCACCGCCTCCGTCCCGGAACTGACCAGACGCACCATCTCCACATCGGGCACGCAGACACCGATCAGTTCCGAAAGCTCCACTTCCCCCGCTGTGGGCGCGCCGAAAGTCAGCCCGTCCGCACAGGCCCTCTGTACCGCTTCCACCACTTTCGGGTGCGCATGTCCCAGAATACCCGGCCCCCAGGAACAGACATAATCCAGATATCTGTGTCCGTCCGCATCAAAAAGCCACGGCCCCTGCGCCCTCTGCACAAAAAAGGGATGCCTGCCCACCGCGCCAAACGCCCGCACCGGGGAATTGACCCCGCCGGGGATTCTTTGCCGCGCTCTGCTAAAAAGTTGTTCCGATCTTACGTTTTCCATAGAACTCCCCATTCCGAAGTGTTTACACAGACCGCCCTGTTATCGCTCCTTCTCCCATTCGGCGGCCTCCAGCGCATGATAGGTGATGATGATCTTCGCGCCCGCCCGCTTCATGGCTGTGAGATTCTCCAGCACAATCCTTCTCTCGTCAATCCATCCGTTGACAGCGGCGGCTTTCACCATAGCGTACTCCCCGCTCACATTGTACACTGCAAACGGCATATCGAAAGTGAGCGCCGCCTCCTTCAGAACGTCCAGATAGGCGAGGGCCGGTTTGACCATCACAATGTCCGCTCCCTCCTCTATGTCCGCCCGGATTTCCCGCAGCGCCTCCTGCCCGTTGGCGCAGTCCATCTGATAACTTTTGCGGTCACCGAAGCCCGGCGCAGAGTGAGCCGCATCCCGGAACGGTCCGTAATAGGCAGAGGCAAATTTCGCGCTGTAAGCCATGATCGGCGTCTGGGTAAATCCTGCCTGGTCGAGACCTTCCCGTATGGCCGCCACCCGGCCGTCCATCATATCCGAGGGCGCTGCCATGTCCGCACCGGCCTCCACAAGGCTCACCGCCATCTTCACCAGATAGGGCAGCGTCTCATCGTTTAAGATTTCCTCCCCGCACACCATCCCGCAGTGGCCGTGGGACGTGTATTCGCACAGACAGATATCCACCACAATATAGATTTCCGGGTAATGCTCCTTCATATAACGAACCGCCCGCTGGGTAACGCCGTCACTGGCGTAAGCCTGGCTCCCCTGCGGGTCCTTGTGAGCCGGAATGCCAAAAAGCATGACACCTCCGATGCCCGCCTCTTTCACCCGGTCTAAAATCTCATCCAGACAGTCAACCGAATACTGGAAAATGCCCGGCATGGAATCCACCGGGTTTCTAATCTGTTCGCCTTCTATCACAAAGATCGGATAAATCAGATCTTTCGGATGCAGTCTCGTCTCCTGCATCATGGAGCGGATTCTCCCGTCCCTTCTCAATCTTCTGAAACGGTACATGATTTTCTCCTTCTTTCTTTTTCCTCTTCCTCTGTGTAACAGACCCGAAATTTCCGTTCCTGCCATCCTGCCTCTTAGAAACGGCTCCCTGCCTACCCGTCAAAGTCCTCTTTCTTGCGCTTCCCTGCACAGGCAGGCCGCAACCGCGTCCACAGTGGCTTCCTCCGCAGTCAGCGGCGGCGTTTCCACATGGCCGTACACTTCCCTTGCGCACCATTCCCCGATGCAGACATAGCGGCTCTTTGTATTCTGTATGCCTTTCTGTTCCAGCCCTTCAAAATAAGCGCACGCCCCCATAGCGGAGCCAAAGACGATATAATCCGGCTCTCTGCGGATCACCGCATCCCGCCTGTTCTCCTGCACGCCCAGCTCATAGAGGGGATACTCTGTATAAGGGATGCCCCTCTCATCAAAAATCTGCGGCAGAAGATCACTTCCCTGTTTTGCGCGGAGGAAAACCGTCCGGCGGTATCGCTTTTCGTCCGTCTTCTGGCTCGTTTCCTCCCTGCCTGTTTCCAGACACACCTGATCTGACGCCTGTTCCATGAAGTCTGCAAGCCCTCTGGCCAGATGTTCTGCATCATAGACATCCGGCATATAGTCTGCATAAAGCCCTGCTTCCTGCAGCGCTTCCGCCGTACCCGGGCCGATCACCGCAATTTTCTGATCCGAAAGTCTCCTCAGGTCCCGCTTCTCCTGCCGCATTTTGTCCAGAAATACTTTCGCCCCGTTGGGGCTGGTAAAAACCAGCCAGCCGCAGGCCGAAAAGTCCAGCAGCGGATCCTGTGCGGGCCGGATCTCCATAAAGCTCATATCCCAGACATCCGCGCCCTTTTCCCGGAGCACGGAGGCCATCCTGCCCGCAAAACGGGCGGTCCCTGTCACGCCCACGCTGATTCCTTTCAGCGGCAGCATACACCGCCTTTCTCCCTCTGTCCTGTCAGAAACCACCGGCCCGCCAGAAACCTCTGCTTCCCTGTCTGATGCCGCCTGCCCGCCAGAAACCTCTGCCTCCCTGTCTGATGCCGCCTGCCCGCCAGAAACCTCTGCCTCCCAGACGCCGCCTGCTCCCGCTTCTGCCGTTGTAAGTGAAAGCTCTGCCACCGCTCCGACCACGATCACTGCGGGGGAGGCAAACCCCTGCTCCACTGCCCTGGTGTAAAGTGCAGAGAGCGGCGCGCGCAAAACACGCTGCCCTTCGGTCGTTCCTTCCATAACAATGGCACAGGGCGTATGGGGATCCTTTCCGGCCCCAAGCAGCCCCGCCGCAATTTCATCCAGGTGGTGCATCCCCATCAAAATCACAAGAGTGCCCTTAAGCCGGGCCAGCGTCTGAAAATCCAGCCGGCTCTGTTCCTGTCCGTCTGTTTCCGCCGCCGTTCCCGTCACCACCGTCACGCTGTCCGAAAGTCCTCTGTGGGTGACCGGGATGCCCGCCGCCGCAGGCGCCGCAATGGCCGATGTGACGCCGGAAATGACCTCGCAGCAGATGCCCGCATCGCGCAGGGCCATAAATTCTTCCCCGCCCCGGCCAAACATATAGGGATCTCCTCCCTTTAACCGCACCACGGTTCTCCCCTCCCGCGCCTTTTCTATCAGAAGGGCGTTGATTTCAGTCTGTTTCCTGCTGTGACGCTGATACCGTTTGCCCACATAAATTCTTTCGCAGTCAGGCCTCGTCCACTGCAGCAGCTCCTGGGACACCAGACTGTCATAGACCACTGTGTCACAGCTTTGCAGAGCCTCCACCGCTCTCATCGTCACAAGACCGGCATCGCCGCAGCCGCCGCCCGCCAGATATACTTTTCCGCTGCTCAATCTCCGTGTTTCCTCCATCATCCAGGGCATTACGGCCAATCCGTCTGCTTTTTGACCATCTTCGCCGCCCGGCGGGCCATTCTTCCGCCCTCCGCCGCTTCGGCCGCGCCGATCAGCCTTACCTTGTTCTCTGCATACATGACGTCCAACAGCATGCTGTCTTCGGGGTACTTCATTTGCGATCCATACAGGGTGGCTGCATACGCCGCTTCCAGACTTCCCACCGACGACGTTTCCAACCTCTGTACCTGCGATGACTCCAGTTTCCGAACCATCGCAGGTTCCTGTCCACGTGAATACGCCGTGTATGCCTCTGGTCCCGATGCGGTCCGTCTGCACCATGCCGCTGCCGCCTCGCTGCAGTCTGCGGATAGCTGGGCCAGCGCTTCCCGCTCAACCAGATAGGAAAGCTCTGTCTCCGCATCCGAAATCTCTTTGCAGATGGCAGCCGCCACGGATCCCTGCACAGCCTCCACCGCAATGATCCCCTGACATGCCGCCGGCAGAAACAATTCCGGGGAGAGCGGATAGAAATCAAACGCCTCCTCCGTCTCAACACCGATCCCCATTCTGTCAAGCCCTGCCTTTGCCAGCAGAATACCGTCATAATGGCCCGCCTGCAGTTTTTTCAGTCTGGTATCCACATTGCCGCGGATCTCTTCACAGATGACATCCTCCCAGACCCTTCGCGCAAGCATCTGCCGCCGCCGGCTGCCGGTTCCGATCCGAAACTGAGAACCGCCTGCTTGCGCCTCCATTCGGCTGTGCGCTATCCGCTCTTCGATCTGCGCATTCGCGTAAATGCCTGCCCCCGCTTCCCAAAAAGACGGAAACGGTATTCTTCCCCCCTTTGGCACGACAAGCACATCCCTCACATCCGCCCTCGGCAGAACAGCCGCGATGAATAATCCCGTCGCCAGCCGTATCGGCAAATCCTTCGCCGAATGCACCGCCAGGTCAATGTGCCCGGATAACAGCGCCTTTTCCAGTTCCGATGCAAAGATCCCCTTATCTCCAACCATTGACATGGGCGTGTCCTGAAACCGATCCCCTCTTGTCTGCAGAACCACCAGTTCCGTCCTTATGCTGCTGTCAATCTCCGCTATCGCCGTCTGCACGAGCGCCGCCTGCCGCAAAGCCAGTTTGCTGCCCCTTGTGCCGATTCTGATTCCGCTCATGTTTCCGAGAGTCTCTCTTTCACTTCCAATGATCTTACCCCCCCCCCACACAAAATTCTCATATAGAAACGGATTATCGTTAAACATTACTCTTCCACCTTCCGCATCCGTATCCCGGCCAAATCATACAATTCTTCCAGTGTTACGCCTTTCCCTTTTTCCATACACTCCAGACAGTAGGAAAACAGCCTGCCAAACAGCTCTTTTCTGCCGCTCTCCTCCTCTTCCCGCTCCATGACTGCGGGCCGGATTTGACCTAGCAAGTCAATTGCACTGCCAATCTCTTCCGGCAGACTTCCCGCAAATTCCCTTCTCACCCACGATGCCGCAAACGGGCTTTTCCCGTCTGTGGAAATCCCGATGGTGAGGGGTCCTTCCCTGATCAGCGCAGGGAAGAAAAAAGTGCATTTTTCCCTGTCATCCACCACGTTGACCGGTATCCGCCGCGCTTTGCAGCAATCCGCAATCTCTCCGTTCAATACGGTATCGTCCGTGGCCGCAATCACAAAATCCGCATGCTCCAGATCCTCCAGCCGAAACGCCCGCTCCTCAAACTGAAGAGAGGCCGCCGCACCTTCCTGCAACAGCTTCCCCTGTGTTTTCACACACGCTTCTATGTCCGGCGCAATCACCGTCAGATCCGGGCCGAAGGAGAGCAGCTTCTCCACTTTTCTGGCAGCCACATTCCCGCCGCCCACAATCACGCCGCATTTTCCCTCCAGTTCCATAAAAAAAGGAAAATATCCCATGAAAACGCTCCTCTTATATGACTGTATCAGTCAACACCTGTAAAACCCGCTCAAAGGAGCCGCTGTCCAGCCCGTCCCGCAGCAGATACAGCAGCTTCTCCCCAGAGCAGCCCGCATACCGCTCTTTCCATTGTACATCAGACTCCGTAAACCGATGAAACGCCAGCGTCTTACAGAGCTTTTCCAGTTCCTCCTCCAAGATCTCTTCCGCATCCGCAAAAGCCTGCTGTTTGCGACTGTTATTTTCCCTGGCCAGCCCTTTGACATCATCAAGGGCCACAAGACGGCAATGCGCCAGTTTCCCGATCTGGGCGTCCAGATCCGGCGGCATGGATATGTCAAGAAAGAGCCTTTCCTTCCAGGTCCGTATGGCCTCTTGCACCCGTCCCGCGGTCAGCGTATAGTGGGGACTTGCCGTTGCCGATATCACGGCATCCGCCTCTTCCAGGGCAGCATAGCGTTCCTGGTAGTCCACATGCGTCACCTGTCCGCCGCCGCTTCGGCAGGTTCCGTTGTGCGACCGCACTGTGGCTATGATGCGGACATTTTTCTGGCTTAACAGATTTTTCAATATAATGCTTCCCATCTGCCCGCTGCTGCCCATCAGGAGCACCGTCTTATGGGACAGCGGCATGCGCGCCACCTCACTGGCCGCCAGTGTTGCCACAGAGACCGCCGTTTTCGAGATCATCGTCTCCGTCTTCACCCGCTTGGCGCAGGCAAGAGCCGCCTGAAAAGCGCTGTTTAACTCAAACCCGGTATGCCCGGCCTCCATGGCGGACATGTAAGCGTCCCGCGTCTGTCCGAGAATTTCATCCTCGCCGAGCACCATAGACTCCATACCGCAGACCACACGGAACAGATGGCGCAGCGCCTTTCGTCCCTGATACCTTCTGTCCAGATTCCGAATCTGCTCGCTCTCGCTCCCCGAAAAGTCCGCGAGTATTTCCTCCAATCCGGGAAACCGATTCTCCTCACCCTGCACATAAATCTCCGTGCGGTTGCAGGTGGAGAGCAGTACACACTGCTCCACCCCTGCTGCCGCCCGGACTTTTTTCAGAAAATCTCCCGCAGTTTCTCCCGGAATATAAAACTTCTGCCGTTCCCCGGAAGCTGCCGTCTTATGACTGATACTGATACACTCCATCTCTGTTAACAGGTGGCTCCGCCATGCAGATGCATCTTCGCCCCGATGATCTCTTCCTTTCTCGCAAGCAGGTCATCCGCCATAAGCTGCGCCTGCACGTTCTCAAATCCCAGCCTGCTTATCGTGTCCGCGAAGCGCTCCCCTGTGCTGCCCTGTTCGCGGAACAGCAGGATCGCCTTTTCCAGAACGGAAAGCACTTCCTCCTCATCCAGGAATATCTTATTCAGCGCTAATCCGTGTGCCACTCTCTTGCCCCAGCGTCCGCCGATATAGATGCGGTAGCCGTACGCGCTCTCCTCCGACGCCTTAAACGGACATTTGCCCACACAGCGGCCGCAGTTATTGCACTTGTCGGGATCGATCACCAGCTTGCCGTCCACCACCTGGGACGCCTCCACCGGGCACGCCAGGGAAACCTGACAGATCCGGCATCCCTTACAATGCTCCAGATCAATCACAGGCACCCTCTGTCCCACAATGCCAAAATCATTCAGATCCGGCTTCACACAGTTGTTCGGACAGCCGCCCACCGCAATCTTGAACTTGTGCGGCAGTTTCACGGACGCGTAACCGTGGAAGAAACGCTCGTGTATCTTATCGGATAACGCATAGGAATCCAACAGGCCATACTGACACGTCGTTCCCTTGCACGCCACAACCGGGCGCACCTTGGAGCCGGTTCCGCCGGTCTCTAGTCCCTCTTCCGCCAGAAATGCGCGCACATTCTCGATCTGGTCAAAAGGCACGCCCACAATTTCCATCGTCAGACGGGTTGTCATTGCCACATCGCCGCTTCCGTAACGCTCCGCCGCCTCCGCAATTTTCCTGTGCTCCGCCGCAGTGATTTTTCCGTTTCTCGTAATCACGCGGACGTTAAAATTGTCCGTTCCTTTATTGTGCAGACAGCCAAGCGCCTTCACCCGGGTAATTTCTCCCGCAGGCACCGTCACCACACCAGGCTTGCGCTCCGCCTTCACCACATTGAAGAAGGAGGCGCCCTCCAGTACCTTTGTGTTCGTGTAACCATAGCGTTTCAGTCTGTTCTGCAGAAGATAAGCTCTCTTGCCCTTCGCGCAGACAAGCAGAAGCTTTTCATCCTTTGCAAGTCCAGGCACCTCTCCCTTTACCTTGAGCAGATCCACATAGTCGGCGCCCGCAATCACAGGCCCCATCGGATTCACGTCGATGACACGGTACCCTTCGGCAGCCCCAGCCAGATATTCCGCAGGCGTAAAGCTGTCCATATCGCCCGTTATTTTATTTAACAGCATATGAACTGCCTGCACAAAAGGATGGATCGCCGTGGAGAACGGAGGCGCATAGGCCAGATCCAGACAGGTCATCTGCTCTAACGTCGCTCCAAAGGTCACCGCCATCACACCGATATCCGTCACCTTATCCACCGCACCCGGTCCAAGCACCTGCACGCCAAGCAGTTTGTGTGTCGCCGCGTCCGCCACCAGCTTGATCGCAAACCATGCGCTGCCTGGATAATAGTGGGCCTTGTCGTCCGTCACTGCAAGCACGCAGACGGGGGCATACCCTGCCGCCCTGGCCTGTTCCTCAGAAAGCCCGGTTCTGCCGCCCGAAAGCCCCGGCAGCTTCACCACACCGGTTCCCAGCACGCCCGGATAAGCCACATCCCTGCCGCCAAGCGCAAGCGCAAGTGTCCGCCCTTCCATATTGGCGGAGGAACCCATCGGCGACCACTGCCTCTCCCCGGTGAGGCGGTTCTTCACCATGACACAGTCGCCCGCCGCATAGACATCCGGCACATTGGTGGCCATCTGATCGTCCACCAATATGGTTCCTTTCCTCATTTCAATCCCTGTATCCTGCAAAAATCCTGTATTCGGACGGATGCCGATGGAGAGAACCACCACGTCCGCGGGCAGAAGGCCCTTGTCTGTCTGCACGCCTTCCGCTCTCCCGTCCCCGGTAACCCCTTCCAGCTTCGTGGCTGTCATCACCCGGATGCCCTTCTTTTCCAGATGGCGCACTGCATAATCCGCCATCTCTCCGTCAAAGCCGGGCATAATCTGGGGCGCCATGTCGATCAAAGTCACCGACAGCCCTTTCTCCAAAAGATTCTCCGCCACTTCCAGACCGATGAAGCCGCCGCCCACTACCACGGCACGCTTCACATCACCGTCCGCTATGTAATCTCTCGTCTCGATGGCGTCATCGGGCGTGCGCATCACGAAGACACCCTGCAGATTTAAGCCGGGAAGCGGCGGAACCACAGGGGATGCCCCCACCGCCACAATACAGGCGTCATACGCGTAGGTTTCCTCCACACCCGTGCGGAGATTTTTCGCTGTCGCTTTCTTTCCGGCAGTGTCGAGCGCCACCACCTCGCGCTGCGGATAAACTACGGCGCCGGTGAGCGAACTGTATTTCTCCGGCGTATTTACAATCAGCTGCTCTTTCTCCGGGATTGCCCCGCCCACATAATAAGGAAGCCCGCATCCCGCGTAGGAAATGTCCTTCCCCTTGGTGACAATGGTCACCTCCGCTTCCGGGTTTACTCTCTTAAATTTAGCAGCGGCTTTCGTTCCCGCCGCAACACCGCCGATTACCAGTAGCTTCATCGTATACCTCCTCCGTGATACCACCTGCTGCTTTCTCTATTAAAACTCCACATATAAGATATGCCAGACTCATGTTGCTATTATACCTCAGCAGGATTTTCATAGCAAACAAAACTTTAAGTCTGGCAGAATAATTTGTGTGTGGATGGCGGAATGCATGTTTCTTTCATGCTGCGCTTTTTCAGACGATTCCATCCGCCACAGCCCGGAAAAATTCCACATGCTTAAGCTCATACCCTTTTTCCATGAAATTCGGGTCCGCGCTCGTCTTAACAATAATGATCTGTTTTACAGGGTTTACATAAATCCACTGTCCATAGACGCCGATTGCCATAAATTCGCCTTCCTCCCCTTCCGGCACCCACCACTGGTATCCGTATCCGATTGCGTTGTACGCGTCATGGTTTGCGCCCGGTTTTGAGTATTCTGCGCTGACATCCATGCTGTCCCGCACCCAGCTTTCACTGAGAATCTGCTCTCCGTTATAGATGCCCCCATTCAAATACAGCCTGGCAAACCGCGCATAGTCCCTGAGGGAAACGCTTAAGCCCCCCATTGCAAGCTCCGTCCCGTTGCTCAACGTCCAATACGCATCGTGGGCAGCGCCGATTTTTTTCCAGAGTTTTTCCTCCATATATTCCGCAAGGCTGTATCCCGTTGCGTTTGTGATGACCTTCCCAAGGATCTCTGTGTTGATGCTCAGATACCGCCGGTAGGTGTACGGCTCCTCCTGCATGCCGTATTTTGCAATGACTTTCATGGCCGGGCTTCCCATCAGCGTCCGCATGGAAAAGCCGCTCATATCCGTATCTTCGTTAAAGTCGATCCCGGAAGCCATCTGTAAACAGGCCTTAATCGGAATATCCTCCAGCTTTGTATTCTTAAATTCCGGGATATATTTCCCAAGCGGATCCTCCACACTTCCGACATGTCCCTCCGCCACCGCAATTCCCATCAGCGCAGACACAAACGACTTCCCCATAGAGTTTGACGAAAAGAGCGTATCATCGTCCCCGCCGCTGAAATACTTTTCATACTTGATCACGTCATCCTTAATGACAAGCAGAGCGGTCGTCTGCGTATCCTCCAGAAAGGCGCCGACAGGATAGCGCGTATTTTCAAAATCAAATTCTTCTGTCAATGTAACATTGTCTTCCTGCAAGAACTGAAACGTGTTTTCTCCCCGGCTGATTTTTTTCGTTGGCTGGATTTCCGGCGTGTGCTGGAATGTGTGCGCCAGATTTTCGTCCTTAAAACTGTTCAGAGAAACATAAAGCGTCTTGATTTTCTCCCCAAAGCAGGCCCATATGATCCCTGCCAAAACAACAATACTGCCAGCCGTAACCCAAATCCATCTCGTTTTTTTCATAGCGTCCTCTCCTTTGCTTTTTTCTAATCCCATCATAATCCGTACAGTAACTGTACGGTCAAGGGCTTTTTTCAGAAATCTTTCATCCGTACAAATGCCCGCAAAAACAAATTGAGATATGCCTGCATATTGTTTATAATAATAAATAGGAAGAAAAAACACAGACAACATGGAGAAAGGGGGACGCATCTATGTATCATATCATTACAATCGAACGGCGTTATGCCAGCGGGGGACACGAGATCGGAAAAAAACTGGCGGAAGCGCTGGGCTATAAACTGTATGACCGCAATATCCTGCTGGAAGCGGCGCAGAAACTCGACATACCTTTTTACAAGATAGAGGCGCTTGAGGAGAGCAGTTCCGGCAATGTCCTTTTAAACCTTTCCAAGACACCCCTGGGCGGAACTTCCGGTAACAGGAACCTGCCCCTGGCGGATCAGCTTTTTCTGGAGGAAAAGCGCATCATCGAAAAAGCCGCCGAGGAGGGAAACTGTGTGATTGTGGGAAGGGCCTCCGGCTACATCTTAAGGGAGCGGGAAGACTGCCTGAAAGTATTTATCTATGCCGACCACGAAAAGAGAATCCAGCGCGCCATCGAGCGGGAGGGCATCAAAAAGGAGGAGGCCGAGAACGCCCTGAAAAAGAACGACAAGAGAAGAAAGAATTTTTACAATGCGCTCACCACGCACGAGTGGGGCGATCCGAAATGCCATGATCTTTACATGAACGCCGGAAATCTGGGTATTGATCTCTGCGTCAGGATTTTGATGGAGGCAGCGAAGGGATAGCCTGAAGGGATACATGAGAAACGCAGATTGACCCAATCGTGTCAATCTGCGTCTTTCTGTTTTTCCCTGCCTGTCAGCAATTGGAACTTTAACTGTTCCTGCGTATCTGAATGAGACGCAGCAGATCATTGTAAAGGCCGTCCTGATCCTCCAGGTCAATCATCAGCCACCTCTGTCCGTTTCCCTCCTGTGTCTGATGATAGACTTGCTGCAGGTGCGCCGTACAATCAGAAAGCATTTCTTCCACGGCCGCCTTTTCCTTTTTGCCGACCACCACCAGAACGGTAAAATACCCCTCCCTTGGATAAACCGTGCACAACGATTTTCCAGCCTTTTTAAACTTAACGTTCCAGCCCCTTTCCCAGCTGCAGGAGCTGTACTCTATTGTTTCATAACAGTGATAGGTGTTCCTAATTTCCGCACAAAACTGTGTAAACAGAGGATTTCTGACAAATCCGTCTATTTCCTCTATGGCAGGGCATATATTTTTATCCTGTAAGTCGATCATACGAATCCTCCACATTCTGAATGGCTTTTGCGGTACAAGCTGGGCATTCCCCTATTTTTTCCACATGAAATCTGACTCCCCAGCCTTTTATTGTCCGCTTAAAAATAAAATAATTCTTCAAACTTTTCATCTAACGCAATACATAAAACCAACGCTAATTTAGCTGTGGGATTAATGTCACCATTTCTGGCGTAAAAGAAAGCGCCCACAGCCCCCAATGTATGCCGCCGCCCAGAATATCAGTATTCTCAAATCGAGATGGGGAACCGTTGGTGCCTCTCTTTTATCTTACTTCATCATAATGTGACCACATACGAACAACCTTTATTGTTCCATCGTATTCTTTTCCATCAACGACTACCGACTCATTATATACTTGGTAAACCAATCTATGCTGCAGATTGATTCTTCTGGAATAATATCCGCTCAAATTTCCTACCAGTCCTTCATAAGGAGGCGGATTTTGAAAAGGATTATCGGCTATAATATTTAATAATACTTTTGCTTTCCCATCAAGTCCCGCCCCTTTTATCAATTTTTTATCCTTGTCAGCCTGCTTACTGAATCTTATGATATACATTTACCACTCCTCATTCGGATCATATACCGAACACTCTTCTATTGGCTCTTTTCCCGCTTTAACAATGCTTTCCGTCATGCCTGGTATAGAATTCAAATATAATGTTTCCTGAATCGCATTCCAATCATCTTCTGAAATCAGAACGCCATTCTTTCCACGATTGTTTGTGATTGTAATCGGCTGACTACTGTTATTAACATCCGATAATATTTGATATATATTTTCTCTTGCTTTCGTTACACTGATTGCAGTCATACTATCATCTCCCTTCTTTTATATTATGACGTACGTTTTTGCGTACGTCAATATATTTTATACATTTTTCATACGGTATTTTCCCCATATTTACAATCAGCACCGGCAGAAAATTTCCACCAGCGCCGCTATTATCATTTCATCTTCTTTAATACATTATGTATCACTCTCCATTTCAGACTGTTTCTACGGGAAATCTCCATCTGGTACATAAAAATCTGACTGATCTTTTCAATAAACAAATGTAAGGTTATTTACATGTCCTTACAACATATGAACTTATCACGATGTACGGAATTTCTTTCTTAATCCTCAATAATTACAATATCTTTGGCTGAAAAATTTAACGCCTTACAGATTGCCGGAACGACTTTCGTTTTTCCCACTCTGTTTCCATTTAAGGCATTAGATACAGCCTGTTGGCTTACGCCGCCTTGTTTGGCTATCTCCGTAGCAGTAATGCCACGCTCTGCCATTGCAAGGTAGATTTTCTTTGTATCAAGCTTTAACTTCATCTACATCCCACCTTTCTGAAATTTTCGTTTGACACTTTAAATCCTTTGCTTTATAATTACGTTATATCAATCTTTTGCTTTATTTTTGCTAATTATTTGATATACTCATTTTGATAGGTGGTGAAAAAATGAGCATTGGAAACAATATTCGAACCATACGTAAAAGGAATGGAATGACATTAAAGCAAATAGCTGATATTATTGGATGCTCTCCTCAGCTTATTTCACAATACGAATCTGGCAAACGACAACCAAAACTTGAAACGAAAAAGAAAATAGCTGCTGCTCTTAATTGTGATGTCTCAGATATAGATAACAGCATTTACGTTATTTCTACGGAGTATAAACTCACGCCAGAAAGATTAGAGCACTTCAAAAAGGACGCAGAAGTTTTAGAAATAATCAAGAAAAAATCATCCAACGAAGATTATACGGAGGAAGAGCAGCAAAAGATATTGGAATACAAAAAGCGCATAGCAGAAAGCAAAGAGGTCGTTCGAGAAAAAAGATTACTTATGCAAGAAAACCTAAAACGCTTGAAATCTCTATATGATTCAAACACAGAACAGTCCGATATTGATTCTGATAAAACATATATTGACCCCTTAGCTTATGAAGATTCATATTCATTCGCCAGTTCAAAAGAAGAGTATGAAGTCCTTCTTAGACAACGCCAACAGCAAGGAGAAGAATTTTTGCTTTCCGATTATAGAAAATTGAATGAAAAAGGGCAGGCTGAAGCGCGAAAACGAGTGAATGAACTGACTGAGGTTCCTCGCTACATCACTCCCACCACCCCGCCCCAAGAATAACCGCCGGCACAATAAACCATTTACAAGAAAGGCCGCAAAATGGCAAATATACTTGATATTTCTGATTTTGACAAAGGGAGAAATTGCATAGCCCTTGGAAAGCTAAGTCAAGACAAGGTTGCCTTTTTAATCGAAAAAGTCCCTCACTTGTCAGGAACGCTTAATTCCGATACAGATATTCTTTTTTGGAAAGACAGGATCAAACACACCGAGTTGCATAAGGATGATTTTATTTCAGATAATGAATTTTATCACTGTTTGGAACAAATACCCTTTATCATTGAAAAACCAGATTACCTCAGTATTCATCCTAAAGATAATAGTATCTCATTTATAAAGAATTTTTCCGGGCATGTTTCAGTAGCCATAAGAATTTCTGCGTCTGGAGCATTATCTTACCGGACCATGTATCCAATAACAGATGCGCAGCTGACTAATTATATTGATAAAGGCCGGGCATGGGAATGGAATGAAAAAAACCTTGACTTGGCTGAAGAATATTGTATAATTAAGTTACCAAATGAGTAAGCTATATTGAATGAAATCTGAGGACGGAACAGGCGGCCGTCACGCCCTACGGGTCTTAAAAGAGATGTGGGATTGCCACCCCACCTATTTCATTCAACTTTATGGGCAGGTAACTTCGGTTATCTGCCTTTTTCATTATTTATACAAACTCATCCATATATTATACAAAACAAAACCGCCCCTGCGCCAACAGGAATGGCTTCCAAATATATCCGAAGGATACTCTCTTGCAGTCAAATTGTATCATCTTCGGAAACAGCCCGCAAGCGCGAACATGCACTGGCTGTTATTTTTATACCCAAAAAGGAGGACAACACTATGGCTACGGCAAAGAAGCTCCCATCCGGCTCATGGCGGTGTCAAGTCTACGATTACACAGACGAAAATGGAAAGCGTCATTATAAATCTTTTACTTCTTCCGATCAGAGCACAAAAGGGAAGCGTGAGGCGGAAAGAATGGTGGCAGATTATGCCGTGGACAAAGAGCAAACGAAACACAGTTCAGATGCCAGTATGTTCTCCGATCGCATGGAAAGCTATATCGTATCCAAAGAACCCGTTCTATCTCCTGCCACGATCAGAGGCTATCGCAACATCCAGAAAATGCTCCTGCGCGACTACGCCTCATTCTGCCGCATGGAAATCCCTGTTCTCCTCGGCGCATTCTGTATGATGCGTCGCGGCGAGATCTGCGCCCTCACTCTGGATGATATCCAAGGTGATGTAATACACGTCCATCACTCCCTTGTCCTCGTCACAGATAAGGATTGGCACTTGAAAGCCCCCAAGACAGGCAGCTCCGACAGGTATATCAGTGCCCCCGCGTTTGTGACGGAGAGAATCCGCGAACTCAGACATATTACCACTCTCAATCCCCACTCTATTACCATCATGTTCCAGAGAGCACTCAGGCGAGCCAATATAACACATTTTCGTTTTCACGACCTCCGTCACTATTCAGCATCCATCCGTCACGCTCTGGGAATCCCGGATGCCTATATCATGCAGGAAGGCGGCTGGAAAACTGACGCTGTGCTGAAATCCGTATACCAGCACGCCATGAGCGACAGACAGAAGGAAATGGCTGATCGTGCGAACGCACATTTCTCCGAACTATGCAACACGCAAAAATAAAACACCGCATTTCTGCGATGTTTTTGAATAGCGAGAGGGGGACTTGAACCGCTCTCGCAAAACTAAAATCCAGTAAAGAAG
>CBCOZL010000028.1:0-48030 GCA_965114645.1 uncultured Lachnospiraceae bacterium
GGAAGCGCAGCAATGTGTGCAGCTGACATGTACTAATAGGTCTGAGGCTTAACCAAGACGAAAAGTAATTCTAAGGTTCCAGAAAACGGAACCCAAGAATCACTATGGTTTCGTCTCAAAGAATGCTGACGCATTCTTTCGGGATGAGAAACGGATAGAAAGAAAAGGGAGATTCAGTATTTGGTTTTGAGGGTATGTACCCCATGAAAGACTTCGCAGAAGCCAGTGGGAAGAATTACGGAGTAATTCTTCAGCAGTTTTGCGGAGCAATACTGCGATCCTCGATAGCTCAATGGTAGAGCACGCGGCTGTTAACCGCGGGGTTGTAGGTTCGAGCCCTACTCGGGGAGCTAAGGAAGAATCCGTAAATAGCAATGTTTACGGGTTCTTTTCTCGATATGGGACAATGAAGAAACAATTATTTATTAACAGGAAAGAAGATATAGTATTGCATGGCGATTGAAACAGCTGTGCGTATGGTAACCGAAAACAGACAGGGACAGCGCTGCTTCTCTTATTTCACTTTTCATGTAAGCGTAAGCGGTAGAGACAGAGAAGTTATTTCCTTTTCAGATGGTAGTTTTAGATCGTGAATAGGTTTGGAGTACTTTCGGAGAAAAGGGACAATGAATCTGCTCTTAAAGCTGATTATTAAAAGATGAATGAGAGAAGAAAGAGGAAGAAGTGGAGTGTATGCTCAGGCAGATGATGGCGAGACAGGGTGTGGATGAAACACTGAAAGCGATTGATCAGATGGTTTGGGTGCAGAAGGTCAATGTGCTGAGGGCTATGGCAGAAGAAGTAGTGATACAGGAGATTGTGTATCAGTAAGGTGAGTTCTGGTAGGCAGGATATATATGCTTGATAATATGTGAACCGTAAAAGTCTGGTGTCTGGATATGGCGACACCAGATTTTTGTGTGATATTTGTGACAATTTTGCGCCAGATCTCTTTATTGTAGTTACTGCGTTTATTTTTTGGGGAATTTATGATATGATGTACAACGAAAGAGAGACTCTTGTTTGGCCGTTAAAGAGGAATGGGGGAGTGAATTTTTGAAAAAGGAATTTTTATAAGAATTAAAAATTGGAGAGGATAGTGAAAGGGAATGCAAGCTGGCAGAAGACGGTTTGCCGGAGAGTATCTAGGAGACATATTCTGCTTTGGAAAATATAGATGGAGGTAGCATACTTCTTGGAATAAAAGAGTATAGAGATTCTTTTAAAATGAATGGATTGACGGATAAGCAGATTATAAAATATTAAAAGGATTTTCGAAGTATGCTTAACAATTTGAATAAAGTGTCAAAAAATATATTATTGAATCAGCATTTGTAGGAATAAAACTTGCGGGGAGCTTTGATAACTTAGGAGAAGTAGAAAAAATACTTTGGAGGATTGCAGATTGCAAAATATAAATGAGCTTATCGGGATTATTAAAGGAATCAATTTCGATGGCATAATTAATGATATGGAAGTATTGCACCTTCAATCATGGGTTGATAAGAATAGAAATCTTGTATATGACAAGCACCAGATGGAATTGATCAAAATGGTGGATTCTATTCTTGAAGATCATATAATAGATGATTCTGAAAAGGAGCTTATGATAACCGCATGCGAGGAGTTCCTAAACGATGCAGTGGATAATATGTCGTGTATTTATGTGCTTAATGGAATTATCGAAGGTATTGTTTGTGATGGTGAGATAAATAAAGCAGAAGTTTTGCACCTTAAAGAGTGGATGGATGCCTACGGCGATAGCATAAGAGATCACAAACCAAGTGCAGAATTATGCAAGGCAATTGATGATATTCTTAAGGATGGTATTGTTACTGAAGAAGAACAGGCTGAACTTTTAGATATGCTAAATATAAGAATTCAAAATGCTCAGTTTGAGAATAAGCTAGCATATTTGTGTAAGCTTGTAAAAGAAAAGAAAAATATCGGTACAGATTTGATTGATATTTTGAATAATGAGTCTGCAATGAATGAAATCCATAGCAGAGCAGAGAGGAATCTTATGCAGGCTGTCAGTTCATATAGTGGGTATTGTAGAAATCAAGAAATCATTGTTGTTTCATTGGCGCTTATCGCGATGCTTGAATATGATGGCAATTATTATGGTAGTGTTCGTGATACATATAAGGCGCTTTATAAAAGAGTTTCTGAACAAAAGGTAGAAGGTACAATACGTTCTATACTAAGCAAGTATAAAAAACAATCTGAATCTTGTAGCAGAACCAGAATAATTAATGTGGCTCTAGAGAATGCAGTTGTGCCACAAACATTTCTTCCTGCATTCTTTGAATTTATCTTTGATATATATAAGTTGAATTTTGAATATGATCTTCCTGAGGAACCATATGAAGATTTTCGTTTTGTCTTTGAAGGCTTGAGAAATAACATGCTTTCCGATGGAGATGATATTTCTATTAATGTTACCCAGAAAACCTACAAGTTAATAGCAGCAACAAAGCAGTTAATTAGTCGTGAAGATGGACTAGATGCGGTTATTAGGTTGAGCATTATTATTGTAAAACTGATAGATCGACGCTTTTGGGATAAAGAAGTAAAGATTTTTAATCCTTACTTAAAAGCCGGATATGAAGGTTGGGTGAAGACTTTAAAAGAAAGTGCTAGAGGAGGTCATGAGCGTAAGAAGAGCGATTCTGAATTAAGATCAAGTTGGGAGCCAAAGTTTTTAATACACAACAATTCTGTATACCTAAATCCGCCTGTACATAGAGTTAAGTCGCAATATGACTACAAGGATATTGCGGTAATAGCGATTAATGATGGAGAGGAAATATATAGAAATAACAATTGTGATATTCGTGAAATTATCGGTGGATATCAGGTTAACACAGAAAAAATTGAAATTACAAAACCTTTGGGAAAGCTCACATATAGAGTGGTAGCTGGAAATGAGGTTATATATGACAGTAGGGACAAACTTTATCGAAATTGCATAGTTTTTGATAATGATGGGCAGGAAATAAATAATAACACAGATTTTGAAGGAACCGCTTACATTGTCTACAAGAAGGGGGAAGCTGTAATAGACAATATCCTTACAAAAGAGAATTATTGTATAGGATATAAACTTGTAAGGTTGGGTGATGCTATTGAAATCGGGCATGATGTTTTCAATTTCTCGTCTATGGCAAAGCCTGGTATTTTTGGACAATTGTACCCTAATTGTGGAGTTCGAAAAGAAAATGAGGATAAAGTAATACCAGTATATCATAATACCTGTTTTGTGGTTTTTGAGGCAGATAACATTTCAACAAGATTTGAAATAGATATTAATAATAAACCGCATAAGTTAAGCGAGATGCAGTACAAAGCTACTGAAAAGTTTGGTTCCACAAAGTATATTGTTGAATTGGATTTGCTGAAATCTGGGATTTATGAAATTGAAGTAAATCAGCTTATAGCAGGTAGTAAGAATAAGATTTTGCAAGCTGATATGGCATTTGATACGGAACTTATATATTCAAAGGAGTTGCTAGAGGATTCTGTTTATCGAGTTCGAGTAACATCGAAGTTATTACAGAATAGTATTGTTGCTGAGGTTAGGGCAGAGAATTTTGATCCAGGCTTTATTAAGTTTAACTATGCAGGATCATGTTATAGCTATTATTTACCTCTTGACTTTGGCTTCTACAAGTTATCAGGATGTGAATGGCGTACGCAATTTGATGACTTATGGATAGGCGATATAAATAATAAGAGTGTCTTGACAGTGTATGATTCAAAATGTGATGGATTTTTTCTTTTTACAGAGTCAGGAACATTGGCGGAAGATGATATTAAGTTAGTCGATAGGGGATATTATAAACAACTGCCGGTTTCCTTTTTGGCATCCTATAAAAATGGAAACAGGTATGTTACACTGGCTTTTACTACAAACGGTAAAGTGAAATATGCAGTGCTCTGTTATAACAAGTGCGTTATTGATGGAGAGAAAACAGAAATATTATGCTTTGATAAACCCAAGAAGGTGACAATTACACCAATATTTCATGGTAAGAATAAGGTGTTTTATGAATTGTTTAATCCAACTGGTGAAAAGCTTTTAACTAGCAGGTTATTAGAAAGTGGACAAACCAGTACACTTACTAATTTTAAGTCTTTTCAGGAATATACTATACAGTTTCATGAAAAGACAACGATTCTTCAGCTTAGAAAAAATACTTTATTATTGGAAGAGCATAGGACATTCTATGCAAAGGAAGATTTTGTCGGCAGATCATTTAAGATAGCAGAGGTTTATTTTAATCAGATTGTTCGAGGTGAATTTGTTGAGAAACAGTGGTTCTTTAATAAATACTACTTAAAATTGACTGATGTGCTTGATGCAGAGAAAGGTTTTTTGAAGGACAGATATATAGCAAGTCATACAAGGGTGTTTTTTTTCTTTACAATATCAATCCTGTTGAAGTTGAAATATGTAGCAATGTTATTGATGGTACAATGGATATCTATATGACAAACCAAGGGGATGGATTATTGTTCGATCCGGAACACAGAGGAATATTGAATGCAATGGAGCATTCAACCGCACCGGATATTTTTCTATTTACCATTAGCATGAAGGGAGAAGAAGAACAGTGAAGAAACTGAATCCGATTGAGAGATCACAATACATAGAAAATAAATATAAAGAGTATTTAAAGTCATCATTTGAATTTGGCACGAGCCATTTACAAAAATTGTTTGTAGAGCAGCTTGAAAAGGAAAAACTATTCAAGGGTCCATATGTTGATTTAAACTTTCCATTTCAGCGAGGAAAAAATTTGGAGTCATTAATTGGAGAAGGTTTGGTATGTAAATTATTTAAGAGATTGAATGATGTTAATTTTACTAGACCTCTATATTCTCACCAGGAAGAAGCAATTCGTACTATTGGAAAAGGTCATAGTGCAATAATTACAACAGGTACAGGTTCTGGTAAGACAGAAAGTTTTCTGTATCCTATTTTGAATGACTTATTTTTTGATGTTGAAGAGGGAAATAGGGAAGTTGGGGTTAGGGCTATTTTTCTTTATCCCATGAATGCATTGGTGAATGATCAGATTGATCATATCAGAAAAATCTTA
Organism: uncultured Lachnospiraceae bacterium; assembly: GCA_965114645.1. Classification (GTDB taxonomy): domain Bacteria; phylum Bacillota; class Clostridia; order Lachnospirales; family Lachnospiraceae; genus UBA3282. The sequence continues at coordinate 5,106 of CBCOZL010000028.1, forward strand.
AGGCATTGCCCAGAAATTTCATTTGGTTTCTTTACAGGTGATACTCCAGAAAAAGCAACTGCTAATACACGAAAAAAAATTGGGCGAAGAAAATGATGTAGTGATACCCGATAATGAATTGGTATCCAGAGAAGAGATTCGTGAGAATCCGCCACATTTATTATTTACCAATTATTCTATGCTGGAGTATTTGCTTATTCGCCCCAATGATTATGCAATTTTTGAAGAACAGAGATTGCAAAATTGGAAATATTTAGTATTAGATGAGGCACATATCTATAATGGATCGCTTGGCATAGAAATATCACTTCTTCTTAGAAGACTTACAGGTTTGGCACCTAAGCGTCCGCAGTTTATTCTTACCAGTGCGACTTTAGGACAACAAGGGAAATCTGAAGCAGATATTATTAAGTTTGCTAAGGGCCTAACATCTGCAGAATATGAAGTTAGCGATATAATCTTCTCTAAGAGAATTCCTTTACAAGAGACTGCTGCATATAGAGTTGCGGGAAGCGATTATCAGGCTATTAAAGACAATATGGAATCTCTGGTTGATGTAAAAAATATTGTAGGCAAATATTTTAGTTGTAATGCTTCCAACGTTAGAGAAGCATTGTTTGAGTTGCTCTCTAGAGATGAGAATGTTCATTCTTTAAGTGCGCTATTAAAATCATGCAGTAAAGAGTTTAATATTCTTTATAACGAGTTTTATGAGTATATGTCAAAGGAAGAACTTATTGCTTTGATTGATATTATCAATGCAGCAGAGAGGGATGGTATAGGACTATTTGATCTAAAATATCATTCATTTGTACGCCCGCTTTCTGGTGCTTATATTACTTATGGAAAAGAATCAAAACTTAGTCTTATCAAAACTAATGAAATTGATGGTATGAAGGCTTTTGAAGTGGGTAATTGCCGATATTGTAATTCTCCATATATTATTGGGAAAATTCGACGCAGGGAAGATGATCAAATGGATTATCTGCTTCAAAACAAAGAAATTGATATCTATGAGAATTACGGAGACGATCAGTATGTAAAAATAGATTATTTCCTTCTTGAGAATGCTGTAAATGAGGAAGAAGTAGATAATGAAATACTTGAAGAATATAGTGCCTGCGCTAAATGTGGAGAAATACATGCAGCAGGAAACCGTAATGCCAGGAAATGTAAGTGTAGGGAAGAATATCGCTTTGTTATATATAGAGTAATGCAGGAAAAAGAAAATGAGGAAGACTCAATTTACAATAATATTGCCCAGTGTCCTTGTTGTGGACACAAAGGGAAATCTGGTGTTGTTAAGGCTCTTAACATGGGAAAAGACGAGGGAACAGCGTTAATAGCACAGATACTTTATGAAGCTATTGATGAGGGGGACCGGGAAACGAAGCAGGTTAGAAAAATTTCTCTTAAACCAATGAGTAAGGTGGTTGATACACCTAAAAAAGAAAAAGTTAAACAATATTTAGCATTTTCAGATAGTAGACAGCAGGCAAGCTTTGCAGCAGTATTCTTCGATGCAAATCATGTCAGAATGTTAAGAAAACGCTTGATTTGGGAAATGATAGTTCAAAATGGTTATAAAGATATGGGTGTTGATGAATTGGCATCATATTTGACAGAATCGATAAAGACAAAGGATTTATTCCCAAATGATATGGGCTCATATAAGAATGCTTGGGCGGCTATTTTGGTTGATCTTTTACGAGTAGATGGAACTTATGATGGTGAAAGCTTAGGTTTATATTATTTTGACCTAGATATTCATGAAATACTAAATGAGCTTTCCGATGAGGAAATCGAGGATGCATTTGCACAGTATAATTGTAAGATGAATAAAGATGAACTGAATACTCTTATGCAAGTTGTATTAGGTGTATTCAAGGTCACGCCGGCAATAAACTATGCTAAGTCTACGCTGACGCCTGAAGAAAAAAAGGATATTTTGGAATATAGAAGATTTGATAACTATGTAATGCTTAATTGCCCTAAAACGACTCAAGGCATTAGGAGTTTCTTACCAGTTAAGAGTGAAGAAAATATGGTCGTAAGATATGTTAAAACCGTATTTGGATGCACTTCAGAGGATGCAAAAAAAACACTTGAATTGGTATTTAATCTTTTAGTTCAGGCAAGTGAGGCGGCAGGAAGTGAAAAGATACTATGTAAGCATGATAAGAAAGATGCATATCAGATCGATGCTAGCAGATATGTTATAAAAAATTATAAGACTTCTAAATTTTATCAGTGCAGTAAGTGTGGAAGATTAACACCATATAATCTTAGGGGCAATTGTACTCAGGATAAATGTACAGGTATCTTATCAGAAGTAAATCCGGATGAGGCTTTAGCTACTAACTTCTATCGTTCTCAGTACAAAGAAAAAAAGATTGAAAGAATTGTAATTCAGGAACATACAGCACAGCTTGAAAGAAAGCAAGCCAAGGAATATCAGATAGACTTCAAGAACAAGAAGATTAATATCCTTAGTTGTTCAACAACATTTGAAATGGGTATTGATATTGGCGGACTTGAAACTGTATTTATGAGAAATGTGCCACCTACACCTGCTAACTATGTACAGAGAGCTGGACGTGCTGGGAGAAGAAAAGATAGCGCAGCATACATTCTTACATACTGTGGAACGGAGTCTCATGATTTTACATATTTTTCAGAACCTGAAAAGATGATTTCCGGCGTGATCAATCCGCCTTGTTTTAATGTTCTCAACAAGAAGATTATTGTAAGACATCTGATGGCTACCAGTTTGGGATACTTCTTTAGATTAAATCCGGAATTGTTCAAAAGTCTTGAAGCATTGGTTATCAATGGCGGAACAGAAGAATTTAAGCAATACATAGATTCTCATCCGGAAGATTTGAATGAATACATCAATAAGAAGATTCTTCCGGAAACTCAGTATGATGAGTATAGAAACTTTAAATGGATAGATGAAATGGGCGGAGAAGATGAAAAGATGTCACATTTTGTTGAATCTATCACAGAGATGATAAAGGAATACGAAAAAGCTAAAGAACAGGCAGTAAAAGAAGATCGTGGCTCTGATTCTGATTATTATAAGAAGCAGATAGAAAACCTTAAAAAGCAGGATGTACTTGAATCACTATCCAAGTATTGTGTTATTCCTAAATATGGATTCCCGGTGGATGTAGTCGATCTCCAAATATATGTAAATGGTGTACCTGTAAATAAGTATGCAATGAGTAGAGATCTTAAAGTTGCTATTTCTGAATATGCGCCGGATTCAGAGGTTATTGTAGATAAAAACAAATACACATCTAAGTACATTACGCTTAAAAAAAATGCGCAATTTACGAAGAATTGGTTTATTGTATGTCCTGCCTGTAGAAAGACTAATATTTTTTTGAGTATGGGGGAAGGAGCCAAATGTAACTATTGTGAGCAGGATATAGGAACAGAAGTGGCACAATACTACATTGAACCTAGTAACGGATTTAAGAGTGGAGAAACTAAGGAGAGTACACGACTCAAACCTAAGAGATCTTATGCTGGTGAAGTGACTTATGTTGGTGGCGGAAAAATTGATGGGAAACGATTGGTTCTTGGAAATGCTATAGGTGTTGAAACCAGTAGTGATGATGAGCTTCTTGTGATGAATAAGTCAGGCTTCTATATGTGCCCAGTTTGTGGCTATAGTGATATAGTAAAACATGGACCTACAACTCCGCAAACTTTGAAAGCACATAAGAACTATAAGCAATACGATTGTGCAAATGACACTCTTGAGTATATTCGCTTAGGTCATAAGTTTGGGACTGATGTTGCGAGATTTACAATTCCTATGTTGGATTCGGTTGATAAGGTAAGCTTTCCGCAAGCATTGTCATTCCTTTATGCATTCCTTGAAGGAGTCAGTATAGCTTTGGATATTGAAAGAACGGATATTGACGGGGTAGTGGAATTTAATTTGGATATGCAGAGTTATGATATTTTACTTTATGACAATGTACCAGGTGGGGCTGGACATGTTAAGAGATTGCTCAGTAAGGATGCCGTTGTAAGCTCACTAAAAGCCGGATTAGATAAGGTTAGTAAAGAATGCTGTGATGAAAATACATCATGTTATAATTGTCTTAGAAATTATTATAATCAGTCATATCATAATAAGCTTGTTAGAAAACTGGCAATGGATGTTATCAAACGTCTTTTATTTGAAATAGAAGATGTGACTGAATTAAATCAGAATGTGCGCTAGCATTGGAACAGTCAGGTATCTGCATTAATAAAAGGATGAAACAAATACTCGGAAGCGATGGTAGAAACCTAGGAATTGAAACTATCTAATTGAGGTCAAAGCAGAAAAAGATATGGGTGATCCAGATGTAATCGCCAAGAAAAAGCGTGGTATTCAGTATTGCGAAGCTGCTACCCGTTGGTGTAAGGCTAATGGGTATAAGCCGTGGGAGTATCTGTTTATTCCCGACAAGCAGATGCTGGCAAATTCATCATTTAGAAGATTGGCAGAACAATTTAAGAAAAAGTAGCAGATACTTATACTGTTTGAGAAATATAATACAGAGAATGACGTGGATAAAATTATTTTGAGACTCAAGAAGGTGATAATATAGCATTTTGTGGTTGTTACATGTGTTTCTGACAAATTATTTTAGAATTGTATTGACCGAGAGGGAAGATTCTAATATTAACCGGAGGTAACGGAATTATGGCTGAAAGCCAGAATATAGAATGGAAAGAATCATGGCGTGACGAGTATCTAAAATGGATCTGTGGATTTGCCAATGCGCAGGGCGGCAGGCTTTATATCGGAAAGAAAGATGATGGCACTGTCCTTGGACTTAGTGATGCCAGAAAATTGATGGAAGATATTCCCAATAAAATTCAGAACAAGCTGGGCATTGTAGCGGATGTTAATCTCCTGTCGGAAAAAGGACTGGAATATATTGAAATTGTCGTATCATCTTGGACTTTTCCCGTTAATTTTAATGGTGAATACCATTATCGCAGCGGTAGCACGAAACAGCAGCTCCGCGGCAATGCTTTGACAAATTTCTTATTGACCAAGACTGGAGTTAAGTGGGAAACTGCATCTGTGTCAAATATTTCGATCGACGAACTTGATAAAGAAAGTTTTGGCATTTTCAGAAGGGAGGCATTAAGAAGCGGAAGGATGACAGAGCAGGATTTTTGTGCTTCCAGACAGGAACTTCTGGAAAAATTGGGATTGCTTACAGATGAAGGGAAACTTACACGTGCAGGAGCATTATGCTTCTATAGGGAACCAGAAAAGGTTATCGGTGGCTGCTATGTAAAAATTGGTATGTTTGACGGTAGTGAAATATTATATCAGGATGAAGTCAGAGGTTCTTTAATATTGATTGCTGACAGAGTGGTTGATTTTATCTACCTGAAATATCTGAAGGCTAAAATAAGCTATTACAAGGAAACGCGAGTGGAAACCTATCCGTATGCAAGAGATGCCGTGCGGGAGGCGGTCTACAATGCCTTAATACATTCTGACTGGTCGATGAATATACCGATTCAGATAAAAATTGATCAGGAAAATATGTGTATCGGTAATTGTTGTGTTCTTCCGCTTGGATGGAATGCTGAAAAACTTATGGGACGACATAATTCCGTTCCATTTAATCCAAAGATTGCGGGAGTGTTTTACCGTGCTGGATATATTGAAAGTTGGGGTCGTGGTATTCGGAAGATTTGTGATGCTTGTGAAGCTTTAGGAACAGAAGAACCAAAGTACTATGTCAGCGGTTCTGATATTATGGTAGAGTTCACAGCACTTCGGAGTGCGCTTATTGATCAGACCAAAGCACCAAAGCACCAAAGCACCAATATTGGTGCTTTGGAAGACCCAATGGTGCTTAGGATGATTGAAATATTAAAAGAAGAACCTAATATTTCACAGGATACTTTGGGAAAAAGACTTGGATTAACACGACGCATTATTCAAAAAAATATTAACCTTTTGAAGGAAGCCGGACGCATAGAGCGTATAGGAGGTAAGCGTTATGGACACTGGCAGATTTATGATTAAAGATGCGAAGGCATTGTTTAAATCAATATAAAGGTGCTGACCGGGACTTGGGGTGTCCCCAACAAGCAAAGCGAACCGACGTAAGCGGTGGAGCGACGATTGGGATATCCTAATCCATTGCTTGCCTAAGACAGAGATTTATCACTATCGTGCCACCGTACCAGGAAATCATTTATCCGGCTCCGTTTTTTGTATTAGAGAAATAATCCTACTTTTTATAGAAAAATCTCACGTTATGATGATAGCCATAAGGGATTGTGGAAAAGATTTATAGAGTTTTTAAACGTATTAACTGGAGAGTATATAGTAACAAATACATATGGAAATGATTGTGTTCGTTTAAAGAATCCAGAAGAAAGATATCCTTTAAGTTTTTTGGAAAAATCCCCTATAATGACGCTTTGGATGCACAAGAACGAATTGAACAATTAAAGGCAATTTTAAATTTGCATGGAGATGCAAACTGGTTATCCAGTATTAGAAATACGGTTAATTATAGTCATGGTTTGGGTAGTTGGTTTCCGTATAAAGACCTTTCTGATAGTTATGAAAAGGTAGTAGATTCTCAAAAATTATGTTTTAATAATTTCCTTAATGATAATCTTAATTTGAAATATGATGATGCATCGATGAAATTTATTATATCATGCCAATTAATAAATGCCTTAAATTACGATATATTAGATGACTTGAAAAAACGTAGTCCAACATCAAAATCTTTTTTGGATGAAGAATTTTTTAAGTATTTTTTCTTATTCTCATAATTGTATTTTTTGATATTACGCAGAGGCAAGACTATTTTTAAGTTCATAGTCTTGCCTTTATAAGCAAATACTGTTTGTCAGCGTCGATGATAAGTTAGTTTCCATACTTCCTTATCACCATAAACCCCAGTGTTTGCGGGTTTTCTTTGTATAAATATCAAGCCTTGAAAATGGCACAATAGATCGCATAGCTGCAAAAATAGGCATGTGAGTGTTAACTGAAAAATGAACCAGGATCGTGCAGCATTTTGTATTCCGGCTGTAACTGCCTAATAGTAAAAATATCTTTACTGTTAGGCTTTTTTGTTGTCATTTTTTAGTCGTGGTCAATATTTTAAAATGTTTCTGTAACCGTGGCGTAAAGGTGAATTCGTATGCCATCAATCAGCCGTCCAAAAGCTGGAAATATTGCGCTGAAACATACCAGATTCATGTCAGGCTGAAATCTGAGTGGGAGAGCAGACAATGGAAGAGTCTGGAAAAAGGGTAAATGAGCCTTCTGTACAGGAAGGCATTGCTTGCGAATTTGTGTGATTCAGGATAAGGTATCCTCCTGCATCATCATCAAAAACTTCTCCGCAGGTTTGGAAAAGACCTGATATTTTTTCCAGATCATATACATCTCAATCTCAATGGACGGTGACAGGGGACGAAAACAGAGCCTGCTGTCACCGGATGTATTGATGATTCTGTCAAAGCAGATAGCGTACCCCAACCCCTCTTCCACGAGCAGGGAAGCATTGAATAACAGATTATAAGTCATAATGATATCCAGCTCCGAGAGGCGGCGTCTCATCCACTGGGACATTCTGCCGCCCTCGGCCTCCTGCTGTGATATCAGCAATGGCTGATTCCACAGGTCTTCCGGAGAGATAGCTTCTTTTTCTGCCAAAGGCGAATCCTTTCGCATTAAGACGCCCCAGATATCCTTTGACGGGAGTTTTAATACTTCATATTTCTTTGTATCCGGCGTTTCAAAAATAATTCCAAAATCAATCAGTCCTTTATCTAACTGTTCTTTGACAAAGACGGCATTACCGCTGGAAATATGGTAATGGATTCCGGGATAAAGCTTTTTTAAGTTTCCGGCTGCTCTTGCCAGCAGGCGCATGCCGTCTGTCTCCCCGGCGCCGATATAGACATCTCCGACAACCACATCATCGGAACAGGCAATCTCATTTTCCGTTTTCTTTACCAGATCCAGAATTTCCTCAGCTCTTTTCCGAAGGATCATTCCCTCTTCCGTCAGCGTAACCTTGCGGGAACCTTTTGTGCCGCGGATCAGGAGCTGCTTTCCCAATTCTTCTTCCATGTTTTTAATCTGCGTGGAAAGAGTAGGCTGTGAGAGATGAAGGGACTCGGCAGCCCGTATGATGCTCTGTTCTCTTGCAATGGCAATAAAGTATTGAAGTACCCGTATTTCCATAGTTTTCTCCATTTCTGCGCTGCTTTTTGCACATCTCGAGTTTGTGGCAAGCAACGCGCAGACACAAATCTCGCGATTGAAAATTTTAATTTTCAATCTTACCCTCCTGCGCTCTCGGGCGCGCATACCAATCCGTGAAGAACGCTGTCCTTGCGATCTTCGATCCTTGTTTCCCTTTTTTTAAAACCTAAAAAAATCTTATCATATATTTCAATAGGTTTCAACTATGATAATGGATTATGTATAAGTATTTGCTATTTTTTATACATGGACTTATAGTTAAGTCAGTAACTTTACAGCAAGTTTTGTAGTTACTGGCTTTTACGGCAGTTGGAAAATATGCGTGCAAGCCTGCCTGGTTTGTTGCCAGCGAAAACAATCAAATATGTGAGGGGGTGTGGGGATGATAGCCATGGGGAGCAGGGAATTTGTCATACAGAATCTGGAGGATGCCGGATGTGAAACCGAAATGATCAGGGATTTTCTGGGATGGCTTGATAAAGGACAGCAGACAAAGTAGCTGGAACTGCTGGAACATCAGAGGGAATATCTGCTTGACAGGGTACACATGGATGAACGAAGGATTTCCTGCCTGGATTATCTGATTTATCAGATTAGGGGAAAGGCAACGGGAAAAAAACAGCGTGAGTAAACACAATTTTGATTCAGAGTTTGCGTCTATGGAGTGGAGCATCGTCTATAACCAGAGTACCAGGGAAGCGCCCGTCCCATTTAGAAATTGTTTATTTTTCTGTTAGGTGGATGTTATCCGGGGCAGCTAAAGTATATCTCGTAGGATACATATAGCTACAGCGGAATTTGAATAAGGAAGTGAAAAAGATGAAAAGAGATTTTTTGATAGGTCTGCTTTTGATACTGGGGGTGGCGGTGCTGCTGTCAGGATGCGGAAAGAATACCGGCGAGCAGGTAACGGTAAAGAGACATAGTGAAGAAAGCCAGGAAAGCCGGCCAGAGGAGGAAGGTGCAGTAAGAGAAGAAAATGAAAAGGCCAACAGAGATAAAAATGCAGTCCAGATCACACCGACTTCTGAAATCGCGGAACTGGAAACGGGCTTGTCAATGGTTCGATATGAAGGAGAGTATGGCTTCGACACATTTTTAGAGCAGGGAGGCGCCGCTTCGGATACGGATGTTGCAGCCTATATTACATCATTGCTGGCACAGGAAATTCATATGGAAGGAGCTCCTTTCGGCTGCAGCACCCTATCGGTGGAAAATCAGGATGGCGGATACCTGTTTGGACGAAATTTTGACTGGAATGCCTGTAATGGATTGATTGTCAGCGCAAGATCCGAAAGCAGCTACGCTTCTGTTTCGACTGTCAATATGGACTTTATTCGTGCTGGCGGGATCGACTTTTCACAATTACCAGATTCGGTGCGGGCTGTCGTTTCTTTATATGCGCCATTGGACGGAATGAATGAAAAAGGGCTGGTGGTTTCGGTGAATATGATCCAGGATTCTGCAAGTATCAATCAGGATACGATCAAACCTGACATCACAACGACTACGGCAGTTCGGCTACTGCTTGACAAGGCAGCCAATGTGGAAGAAGCGTTGAAACTCCTGCAGCAATATGATTTTCACAGTTCTATGGGAATGATGGTCCATCTGGCTCTTGCGGACGCGGGCGGAAGGAGCGTGGCGGTGGAATATGGAGACAATGAGATGATTGTTGCCGAAACACCGATTGTTACCAATTTCTATTTAGCGGATGGAGAAAAGCAGGGAATCGGAACCGCCCAGTCTCATACCCGGTATGAAATCCTTATGCAGACACTGGAAGAACGAGGAAAGATGACGGAAACAGAAGTGCGGGATGCATTGGACAGTGTGAGCAAGGACAATTTTGGGGAGTTTGAATCAACCGAGTGGAGCATTGTGATGAATCAGGAAACAAAGGAGCTGATTTACTATCACAGGGAAAATTATGGAGTGGCATATGCCGTTTCGGTAGAGTAGGTGAATCCACAGCGATTTTATCGGGAGGAAGGAGATGAATTACTTAAAGATTTTAATGGACTTATACGGGCTGAAAAAGAATGTGAAATTAAGTGCCGGCAAGATGCGTTCCCTGCAGGAGAAAAAACTGCGAAGGCTTCTTAAGTTTGCATGGGAGCATTCCGCATATTATAGGAAAGCTTTTGAAAATGCAGGAATTGCGAAAGAACAAATGGATACATTGCCACTTTCCCGCTTTCCTGCTATCGACAAGCAGACGCTTTTGGAGCACTTCGATGAACTGGTCACGGTACCTGATTTAAAACAGGAAGACTTACGGAAATTTGACGCAGAGGAGGCGGCAGACCGAAAGCCCTATCAGGGAAAGTACCATGTGGTTCATTCTTCCGGCAGCACCGAAAAGCCCGGATATTTTGTGTATGATGCAGATGCCTGGAGTCAGATGCTTCTGGGTATCATCCGGGCGGCTTTATGGGATATGTCCATGCCACGGATTTTGAGGCTACTGATGAAACGTCCCAGAATCGTCTATATCGCTGCCACAGACGGAAGGTACGGCGGTGCGATGGCAGTGGGAGATGGAATCGACGGGGTAGGAGCGGAGCAGATGTATCTGGATATTAAGATACCAGTTGCCGAATGGATCAGACAGATCAGGGAGTTCCAGCCCAATATTGTTATTGGGTATCCATCTGCCATTAAGATTCTGGCGCAGCTTATGGAAAAGGGGGATGTTGCCATAGACACCGAAAGGGTAATCTCCTGTGGAGAGCCGTTAGGCGAGATTATGCGGAAGTACCTGGAGAAGGTCTTTCAGACGCGGATTGTAAATATCTACGGTGCCAGTGAGTCTTTGGCTCTGGGGGTAGAGACAGATCCGGGAAAGGGAATGGTTCTTTTTGACGATCTGAACCTGATTGAAGTGGAAAACGGAGTGATGTATCTGACCTGCCTGTATAATTACGCGCAGCCTTTGATTCGCTACCGCCTTTCAGACCGTCTGACATTGGAGGCTGCGAGGGAAGGGGAACCGCCGTTTACCAGAGCGGTGGGCCTGCTGGGAAGAAATGAAGATGTGCTGTGGTTTGAGGACGGAAAGGGAAAACGGGATTTTCTGCATCCCTTAGCCATTGAAGGGTTCTGTATTGAAGGACTGAAAGATTACCAGTTCCGGCAGACAACAAAAGATACCTTTGAAATGTATGCCGAAACGGACCGAAGCGCTTCCAGAGAATATATCCGGCAGGAGATGCTTTGTCAGATGAGGAAGATTCTGAAGGAGAAAAAGCTGGAATATGTGCAGTTTTATGTAAATTTCGTGGATATGATTCTGTCGGATAAAAAAACAGGGAAAAAACCTTTGATTTCCGCGAGCAATGAGCCAAGTGCCGTGCATGCACAGACATTTGGCGAATGCCGTGAGAGCCAGCAACCGGCAGGGCAGCTGGCGTAAAAGGAAAGGTGGCATGAGCGGTGTGAAAAATGTGATATTGCAGGGGGAAAAAATCACCAGGATTTTTCGTCAGGGAAAGGCAGGGATAAAAGTCCTTGATGAAATTGACATCAAAATATTCGAAAAAGACTTTACCGTCATTATGGGGCCTTCGGGAGCCGGGAAATCTACGCTTTTGTATATGCTTGGCGGTATGGATCATATATCCGAAGGGCGTGTATTTTACCGGGATAAGGAAATCACCAGCTTTGCAGAAAGCCGGATGGGGAGGCTGAGGGCAGAGGAGTTTGGCTTTGTATTTCAGCAGACCCATCTGGTGAGCAACCTGACACTTTTGGAAAACGTACTGGTGGCAGGATATGTGGGCAAAAAGGACAGCGCCGAAAAGGTGAGGGAGAGGGCGGAAAATCTCCTGCGGCAGATGGATGTGGAAGAAGCAAAAAACAGACTGCCATCCCAGGTATCCGGGGGTGAGGCACAAAGGGCGGCTATCGCCAGGGCGATGATTGGGAAGCCTGGATTGCTGTTTGCCGATGAGCCGACGGGCGCACTGAATCAGGCAAATACCCGCGAAGTCCTTAACCTTTTGAGCGATCTGAATCGGAAAGGTCAGAGTATTTTGATGGTGACCCATGATCTGCGGGCAGCCGCCAGAGGAAACAGGATCTTGTATCTGGAGGATGGAAAAATATGTGATGAACTGGCTTTGGAGCCTTATAACGAAATGGAAGAAAAGCAGCGGGAAAGAGATGTAAGCCAGTGGCTTTCCAAATTATGCTGGTAAAAAAGCGAAAATATTTTCTAAGCGGTCAAAATACGCCCGCTAAGAAAATCTAAGTTTCGCTTTACTGATGTAGGTCAGAGAGGAGATGAGGATAATGGAAAATCTGATGATAATCCGGGCAGGGATGAAAAGGCATAAGGGAAGTCTTTTTGGGATTGCAATCCTTATGTTTCTGACGGCGCTTTTCCTGACTGTGGTACTGATGACTGCTTTTTCAGGAAACAGTTATATCCGGGAAGAGATGGAGCGGGCGGGGTTCGGAGATCTTACCGCATGGACAGCCGATGTACCGGATATGGAATTTCTGTTGGAAAGCATCCGGGAACAGGAAGGGGTGGAGGATGCAAAGGTTCAGAGGCTGATTTTTTCGGAATATGAGGCAAACGGTGTGGAGTCTGACAGTGAGGGACAGATGATTCCGTGGACATCTGCGGAGATCGGAATTTCTCCCCGGAGCAGGTATCATTTCTTTGAAAACAGCCTTTCTGAATATGCAAAAGCTCCGAAAGAAATCGGAGAGCAGGAAGTGTATGTTTCCCCTTCCATGCAATCTATGATGGATCTGGAGCCTGGTGATACCATTACATTTCCCATTGCCAGGGGCGGGAGGAATCTCAGCCTTACCGTGGCGGGATATTATGAAGATCCTTTTATGGGCAGCTCCATGATTGGAATGAAGGGATTTCTGATTTCGGAAAAAACTTATGAGAAGATTCTCTCTGTCATAGAAGATAGCGGTATGGATACTTTGGCAAGGAATGGGAGCATGATTCACATGGAAACGGCGGAAGGAATTACCGTTTCAGAGATGAACAGGGTATTGACCACAAATACGCCGCTTTCCATGTATACGGAATTTATCCACAGCGCGGAAACGATCGCAGGCTTCATGGTGATTCTCCAAAATGCCTTTAGTGCGCTTTTTGCAGCTTTTGCAGTGGTATTGTTGGGAGCGGCTCTGGTGGTGATGGGACATAGCATTTCTGGGTTGGTGGAGCAGGAATGGAAAAACTTTGGCATCCTGAAAACCATTGGGTTTACTGGAAAGCAGCTGGCAGGGCAGGTAATGATGCAGTATATGGCGGCCGTGGGAAGCGGTGTGGCGCTGGGAATGCTCCTTGCGGTTTTGATATCGGGACAGATCAGCCGGATGATGGTCACTACCACAGGTGTGCTGCTTCCTATCCGTTTCCCGCTTCTGCCCTGTATGGGTGTTCTGATCATACTCTTGCTGCTATCCGCAGGATTTTGTGTCCTGTGTCTTGGGAGTCTTGGCAGGATTTCTCCTATGGCGGCTATCCGCAGGGAATCTGAGGAGCAGACAGAATGTGGCAGAAACCTTTGCGGTAATAAACGATGGAATAGAAAAAGAGGCTTCATTCAAAGAGCAGATGCCAGGATGCGGAGGAAGAAAGTTTCCGCAAAGCATATGGGATATGGAACAGGTTTTCCGGCCATCCGGGCAAAGGGGCTTACTTTTCATCTGGCGCTGCGTCAGGTTCTAACGAGTAGAAAGCGTTATATCAGCGCCTGTCTGGTGGCGGCTATGCTTGTGTTCTTCGCTTCCCTGACAGGCAGGATCAACGACTGGCTGGGAGTGGACGGGAAGGGGATGATGGATGCCTTTAACCCGGCAGACCTTGACCTGGGCGTGCAGGTTCTGGGAAAGCTTCCGGCGCAGGAGATGGAACAAGTGGTGCTTTCCTACACGGATATTACAGACAGTTATATGCTGGCCATGCCCAGTGTGTCAGTAAACGGGACAAATTATACGGCCAATGTGATTACGGAGCCGGAGCGGTTCCATATCAGCGCAGGACAGACATGTAGAGAAAAGGATGAAGTGGTGCTGACAGAGGTTCTGGCGGCAGATCTGGGAGCAGAAGCAGGGGATCTGGTGACAATCCGGGGAAATAAAGGCAGCAAAGAGTTCAGGATTTCAGGTATCTATCATTGTGCCAATGATATGGGAGCAAATTTAGGGATGAGCAGGGAGGGGTATCTCTCCATCGGGGAGGATGACAGCCGTTTGTGGTGCTATCACTATTTTTTAAGCGATCCTTCCCGGAAACAGGCGCTCACGGAGGAACTGAAACAGACCTATGGAGGGGATGTGCATGTCCATGAGAACTCCTGGCCGGGGCTTTTCGGGCTTATTTCCGCCATGCATCTGTTGATATTCTTCCTGTATGGAGTAAGTGCGGTATTTGTCTGCATTGTCACGGGAATGGCGGGGGCAAGGATTCTGGATACGGAACAGAAAGACACCGGGATTTATAAATCCATAGGCTGCTCCGTGGAAATGCTCCGTTTATCTTTTGCATTGCGGTTTGGGCTTGTGTCAGCAGTTGGGGCAGTGATTGGGACATTGGCGGCAGTCTGTTTTACGGATGTGATTGTTTCATCTGTTATGTGGCTTGCCGGAATCAGCAATTTTGCGTCAGGGAACATGCCCGAAAGCATTCTTTTCCCAGGTGTGATTGTTACTTTCCTGTTTCTGGGGTTTGCCTGGCTTTTGGCAGGCAGGATCAGAAAGGAGGATATGAATGTACTGACGGCAGAATAGTGTGAAATCAGAAATTCCATCATCTTGATCTGTACGCCCGCGGAAGCGGACAGATGGGAGCTGGAGCGTGAAAAAAGACGGCATATGATAGGGCACTGCAACAAAATATTGAAAGGATGAAGAGAAAATGAAAAGAAATCATTACAAATCATTACAAAACAAAAAAGGAATGAAAACGATGGCTGTTATGGCACTTTCGGCTGTGCTTCTGTTAGGATGTGGCCAGGGTGATACGGAAACTGCCAGGGATACTGTTGTGAGTGCGGACGGAACCGGTGAGACAAAAACACAAAGACTGGAAGATACAGCCAGAACAGAAGGGACAGCAGAAAATGCTGCCGATACAGAGGGAACATCCGGCGCAGAAAACCAGGATAATCAGAATCAGACAGCAGAAAGCGGTAACACATATCTGGAAGTTCGGTTTGGGGATAATGGCGAGGCATTTATGATGACCCTTCTGGATAATGAAACAGCGGCAGCGATTGCCGGATATGTGGGTACTTCTGACTGGCGGCTTCCCATCTATGAGAGGGATGATGATATAAATTACAGTGTACTGCAGTATTACGATATTCCCAGCAGGTATGATATCCCTTCTGACAATTCGGAGACTGTGACAGAGGCAAATGCAGGTGATGTGTTTTACTCGGAACCAAACCGTATCGTCCTGTTTTACCATGACGCGGAGATTTCGGCAGAATATACCAAGATTGGTACATTTGATGCCACAGAGGAGTTTGTGACTGCTGTGGAGGAAAACCCTGTGCTGGAAGGATGGGGAAATAAGATTATCCAGATATCCCAGCCGTAAAATATGAATAACATGACTGTCATGTAAATTATGCTGCTTGAAGAAACATCAGACTAATGTAAGGAAACCTAAAAAATATATGAAACGGAGTGGAGGAAATCAAGATGAAAGTAATTGAAAATCAGACTTTTGACATGGAGCGTGCTCTTTATGGAAGCGAGAATGTGCTGGTACAAAACTGTTCTTTTGATGGGCCGGCAGATGGGGAGAGCGCCTTCAAAGAGGGAAAGAATATCGAAACGGCGCATTGCTTTTTCAATCTGCGCTATCCCTTCTGGCATGACCATGGGCTTTCTATTAAGGATTCGGAAATGACGCAAGCTTGCAGGGCGGCTCTCTGGTATTCCGACCATGTAGAGATTACGGATACGAAGCTGCATGGAATCAAGGCGCTCAGGGAGTGCAGTGACGTTGTGGTCAAAAACTGCGATATCATCTCTCCGGAGTTTGGCTGGTCTGCCAGGGGAATCCGCATGGAAGATACTACGGCGGTCAGCGAGTATTTTATGATGCGTTCAGAAGACCTGGTATTTTGTGGCGTGGAGTTTAAGGGTAAATATTCTTTCCAGTATATCAAAAACGCCGCCTTTGAGAACTGTGTATTTGATACAAAAGATGCATTCTGGCATGGGGAAAACATAACCGTGAAAGACAGCGTGGTCAAAGGGGAATATCTGGCATGGTACTCGGACGGTTTGACACTGATCCGCTGTAAGATTATCGGGACGCAGCCTCTGTGTTACTGCAAAAACCTGAAGCTGATCGATTGTGAAATGGTGGATACCGACCTTGCTTTCGAGAAATCGGAAGTGGATGCAGTTATTACAACAAAGGTTGACAGTATCAAAAATCCGTTATCCGGCCGGATCTGTGTGCCGGAGGTGGAAGAAGTGATTATGGATGACGAACATGCAAAAGGAGAGGTGACACTTCTTTTGGCTTGTTGAATGGAGGTATTTTACATGGAAGAGATGCTGCTGCCAGAGAATCCTATGGGAACGGCAAGAATATCAGGCTTAGTGTTGAAAAAGGGATTACCGCTGGTGATTCCTGCGGGAATGGCTCTTTGGAAAAAGGAATCTGGAAAAAGTTTAAAACCATCGACAGTAATGAGCAGTGAATGACAAGAGGTGAATATGTTTTTGAAAGGTATCTTGATTGGACTGATCTTCGGGGTGCCGGTAGGGGCTGTGGGAGCCATGACCGTACAGAGAACATGGGAGCATGGGATAAAGGCAGGGCTTCTCACGGGAATGGGCTCTTCCATAGCGGACTGTATCTATGCGGCAATCGGAGTTTTTGGTCTGACCATAATTTCAGATTTTCTTTTGCAATATCAGACTGCTATTCATCTGGTGGGAGGAACCATTGTCCTGTTTATGGGAATCAGACTGCTATTCCGAAAAGGAGAGGCGGCGGAAGTCACGGTAGTGTCTGGAAAGGTGCGGATGTTTCTTTCTTCTTTTGCGGTAGGGATTACGAATCCGGCGGCAATTCTAACCTTTCTGTTTGCCTTTTCCTGGTTTGGCATTGCAGTGGACAACACAAAAGCGAGTGGATGGCTGGTAGTTTTGGGGGTGTTTGGTGGAACCTATCTCTGGTGGGGAGGGCTTGCCGCTGTGGCTGCCTTGGCCAGAAAGAAGAAACGGGCGGACAGCTTCCAGAAGATGAATCGGATTTTCGGAGTAGTATTGAGCTTGTTTGGAATCCTTGTTTTTATAAGGGCAGTCCCGATATGAAATTATGTGAAAAAGTTGAAAAAGGAGCAGGTGAGCGATGAGAAAATTTGATACAGTTTTGTATCTGGCTATAGTCCTGTCTTTTATGGCAGCCTGTGGAAAGGACGATACACAGCCCCAGACACCCGGCCGTCAGGCAGAGCCTTCCACGATAGAAAATTCAACACGATCTAATATTCCGAATAATACGGAGGAGAATACAGTGACAAATATGAATGTGCAGGTTGGTGATGTGGTATTTTCAGCCACATTGGAAGAGAATGAAGCTGCGTCTGCTTTGGTGGAAATGATGCGGGAGAGTCCTGTCGTGATTCAGATGAGCGACTATTCCGGCTTTGAAAAGGCAGGCTCTCTGGGAACAAGCCTTCCTGCCAGCAACAGCCAGACCACAACACAGACCGGGGATATCGTCTTATACAATGGGAACCAGATTGTTATTTTTTATGGTTCCAATTCCTGGAGCTACACGAGATTGGGGCATATTGAGGATCTGACCGGCTGGGAGGAGGCGCTTGGAAGAGGAGATGTGACAGTGATTTTTTCACTGGAATAGGGATTACAGGTTTTTTTAATGGAAAAACCCAGCAGAAATACGCTGGCGATTTTGACAGTTTGACAAAATGTGACAAATTTTTTGGCAATGCATAATATATTTAATGAAAAAGGTATTTTTCAATATATTTTTCAAAAGGAAGTGTTTATATGAATCAAAACTATTCATGTGACTGCTGTCAGAATCAAGATCAACCTTCGTGCCTCCGTGGTCCTATGGGGCCGAAAGGCGATCAGGGACCGGCAGGTCCTCAAGGCATCAAAGGGGATATCGGCTGTCCCGGCCCTAAGGGAGACAGAGGAGAACAGGGGCCCATTGGCCCACAGGGTATTCCGGGCGTTCCCGGTGCAAGGGGGCCAAGAGGAGATACGGGCCCGGTAGGACCTACTGGGAATACAGGTCCGAGAGGCTGCGATGGCCCGAGAGGCTATGCAGGCCCTCAGGGTATTCAAGGTATTCAGGGAGTTCGCGGGGACATGGGTCCGAAAGGAGACCCCGGCTGTGAAGGTCCGAAAGGTGACAGAGGTCCTGAGGGCCCCGCCGGTCCTATGGGGCCTGCCGGCCCGCCAGGACCTCAGGGAGATGCCGGCCCCCAGGGGCCTAGAGGGATTCCGGGGCCCACAGGTCCCACTGGCCCCATAGGAGTCATGGGGCCGCAGGGCGCAACTGGGCCGCAGGGCATTCAGGGTGAAGCGGGTCCGATTGGAGCGCAGGGACCTAAAGGATGTCAGGGAGATGAAGGCCCAATCGGAGCAACCGGGGCCACGGGCCCAGCCGGAGCTGATGGAGCAACCGGGGCCACGGGCCCAGCCGGAGCTGATGGAGCAACCGGGGCCACGGGCCCAACCGGGGCAACTGGAGCAACCGGGGCCACAGGACCTACTGGAGCCACCGGACCTGCAGGGATAGCATCAGGAGAAAAAATGATCCTCTTTAATGGCGTAAATCCAATTTTAATGACAACGCTTGAGGATGGCAGCCCAGGCTTTTCGGGCCTTGTCGGTTTTGGCACTAGTGGACAGGGACCTTCGCCGTTAACCTCTACGATGAACGTGGAAGGTATGGGAGGATATGGCAGCAATTTTTATTTTACGGTTCCTTTCGCAATGGAGATCAACAGCCTGATTGCTTTTTTCGTCACCAATCGCTTGTCCTCGCAGACTTCCCCTACTGTCACGATAAGCGCACAATTATACGAAGCCAAGGAAGAGAGCGATATATTTTCAGCTATTGAAGAAACGCTGGTTACCCTGACGCCTTCCGTTACTGAGGCAACGCCCATTGGGACTATGCTGAGAGGCGAGATTCAGACGAAAAGACTGGTAGAAAAGAACACAAGACTGATGCTGGTATTTTTTACAACGGCAAACGGCCCAGAGCAGGTCGACGCATTTTTGGGATCTGCAAGAGCCAGCCTGGTTTACACTTGATCTTTTCGGATAAAACGCAACACAAGCCATATTGAGTATCCCGGAGGCTGCGGGCAACCGAACCTCCGGGATATCTTATGTGTTTATGTAAGTGGAAGAATCTGCGCCTGCGCAAAATACGCGGGAAGATGGAAATTCGGTTCAGGTACGGGAATGGGAGCAAAGCTGGCAAAATGTGTCTGCCCTTCGCTCTCTTTTATTTTATAAAAATTGCAGGTGAACGTGCTGCCGGCGCCTGGTGTGAGACCGGGATAAACGGCGGCAATCACGGACAGGGGAAGGGTCAGCCGGATGCGCCAGGACTGTTCGTCAATCTGGGCCTGGCAGAGAACATCCTTGCGAAGTTCTTCTGATAGAGGGATCCGATTCTGGCGGCTTTCTCCGTAACAGGCCAGCATAGCTCCATTTGCGTTCATTTCGAAGTTTAAATAGCAGGGATCTGGCTGATCAGGGGTAAAGCAGAAAAAAGCTTCCAGGGCGGAGTCCAGGTAGACTGGATCATTGGCGTTCTGGTATGTGCGGCATGGATCGGTTTCCTGACATTCCATCTCAAGCAGAAAACCGCTTCCGGGTATATAGCCAAGGCGCCCGGTGGTGACAGGACGGTAGCTGCCTCCCCAGTTAAACTGATCCACCGAAAAGGGGGGACAGGACGACAAATATTCTGACGATTTTATGGAAAACACATCATATTTCATAATAAATCTCTCCTTTTTTGAAATTGTAAATATATCTTAACAAAGGACAGTTGAAAATACAAGGGGCAGATCGGATGCGGGACAAATGCCTTGTGAGATAAAAAAAAGGGCCGATTGTGCTATTGTAGATCCGGGGAAAGCCATATATACTTAAAATACAAGTATCAGCAGTAAGTGGTTGAAGGGACAGTGAAATTTCAAACAGGAGGGCAGGATCGTTATGAAGAAACCAATTCTCATTATTATGGCGGCGGGCATGGGAAGCCGTTACGGCGGTTTGAAGCAGATTGACCCGGTGGATGAGCAGGGGCATATCATTATGGATTTTTCCATATATGATGCAGTGAAAGCAGGATTTGAAAAAGTCATATTTATTATCAAGAAAGAACTGGAGCAGGATTTTAAGGAGAAAATCGGAAACCGCATGGAGAAGCAGATTGCGGTGGAATATGTCTACCAGGATATCGCCAATCTGCCGGATGGCTTTGAGGTGCCGGAGGGCAGGGTGAAACCGTGGGGAACGGCACATGCGGTTCTGTCATGCCTGTCGGCAGTGGATGGTCCTTTTGCAGTGATCAACGCGGATGATTATTATGGACAGCAGGCATTCCAGATGATTTATGATTTCCTGGTGAGTCATGACGATACGGATAAGCTGCAGTATACAATGGTCGGATACCTGTTAAAGAACACGATGACAGAGAACGGCCATGTGGCGCGCGGTGTCTGCCAGATGGATGGGGAAGGAAAGCTGACAGAGATCACAGAGCGGGTCCGCATTGAGAACCATGAGGGCGGCATGGCCTACACGGAGGACGATGGGGCAACATGGACGTTCCTCCCGGAAGATACGGTAGTGTCCATGAATATGTGGGGATTTACGAAGAGCATGATGGTGGAGATTCAGAACAGATTTGCTGATTTTCTGAACAGAAACCTGGAAAAGAATCCGTTGAAATGTGAATATTTTCTTCCGTTTGTCGTGGATGAATTGATTCAGGAGAAAAAGGCGGAGGTAACTGTCCTGCAGTCCAAAGATCGCTGGTACGGCGTCACCTACAAGGAAGATAAGCCGACAGTCGTGAAAGCAATCCAGGCGCTGAAGGATCAGGGGCTGTATCCGCAGAATCTCTGGGATTGAGCATTGCTTTAGCCGGTATGGTCGGACAGCGCTTTGATGGAGGATGCATATTCGGAGGGAGTCATTCCCGTAATTTTTTTAAACTGCCTCGAAAAATAATGGACGGAAGAAAAGCCGATCGCATCCGCAATCTGGGTGAAGTTATACTGGTCTTCCCGGATCATCTGTTTGGCCAGATCTATTTTCATCCTTGAAAAATACTCGATCGTGCCATAGCCGCTCCGGCTTCGGAACAGTTTCTGGAGCTGGGAGCGTCCTATGGAGTTACTTTTGCAGAGCTGTTCAATGGTCAGCGTTTCACAGATGTGGGATTCCATGTATTCCTCTATCTGCGCAAAGAGAGCGCCGTCTGCTTTCTGCTTCATGGATTTGACATGGGCGGTGCTGACAGCCGGCAGGGTGCGGACCATGTTGCGGCGGATCAACTGGATGAGAAGCTGTTCCAGATAAAGCCGAATCAACTGCTCCCCGGCAAACTGTGGATTTTCATTCCGCACCAGTTCTTCCTGATAGGGGTCATCCATACGTCCTGCAAAGGCGTGTCTGGCCTCCTGAATGATCTGTGCCAGAAGAAGCCGCTCCGCCTCATTGACCTGAAGTACTTTTCCGTTGAAGAAAGAGATGGCGGGGGATGTACAGGCAAAGGACATGACGACAAGGTTAGGCGCGATCAGACCGTTGGAGTTGACATCGTGAAATTCATTGGGTCTGTGGAAGATGATATCTCCCTTTTTTAAATTGTGAAACTTTTCACCGGCATAGACATTCACTTCGCCCTTATCGACACATAAAAATTCCCAGAAATCATGGGATTCTCCCGGAAAAGAAAAATCACACATATATTCAAAATAGTGGATGGAATAGATCTCCTGTATGGTCAGAACATCCTGAAGCGGAACGCTTTTATAGCTCATAATGGACTTGTCCTTTCAAAAATAAAGCGGATAGTGCAAATAATTTGTCCTATAATGAACCTATTATAATGCAAATGTGCAAAAGCAGTAAATAGGAAATTTGGACATCTGAGGGATGTTTTATATAAAATACAATAACAAAAAGGGAAAGAACGAAAAAATTGTTCAATATTACGAAGCGCAAAAGAACATTGATGTAAAAAATATACGATAGAAAATATAGAAATACGAATGAAATATATAAAATATACAAGAATGGATCCGATAATGCAAAAAGGACAATGGAAAAGACAAAGACATCGGGCGGGTGAATCCCTATAATAGAGGCAACAATCAATAAATGCAGGCATACAAAGCGAAAAACGTGTATCCTGCAAATACTATTTTCAGTGGGAGGAAAAAGTATGAAGAAAAAAGTGTTAAGTACGCTTCTGTGCGCAGCTATGGCGGCGACAATGATGACAGGTTGTGGTGGTGGTGATACAGCGCCTGCAGCAGATGCGCCTGCGGCAGATGCACCTGCTGCGGAAGCGCCCGCGGATGACGCACCGGCAGCGGAGGCAACTGGCGACACGCTCGTGTACTGGTCTATGTGGGATGCGGCAGAACCGCAGGCACAGGCAATTTCGAAGTCGATCGAAGCGTTCACGGCAGAGACAGGGATTGCGGTGGATGTACAGTTTAAGGGTCGTACCGGTATCCGTGAAGGGTTACAGCCGGCGCTGGATGCAGGAACGAACATTGATCTGTTTGATGAAGATATCGACCGTGTGAACACAACATGGGGCAGCTACCTTCTGGATCTGGAAGAGCTGGCTAAGGCAAACGATTATGAGGCAACCGCAAATGCAGGACTTATGGCTGCATGCCGCGAGGTTGGCGGTGGAACCTTAAAGTCCATCCCTTATCAGCCCAACGTATTTGCATATTTCTATAATATTGAGATTTTTGAGGCGGCAGGGGTTACCGCGGTTCCTACGACCTGGGCGGAGTTCCTGGATACCTGCCAGAAGATCAAGGATGCGGGTTATACGCCGATCACAAACGACAACGCTTACATCAGCAGCATGTTTGGCTATCACATGAGCCGTCTGGTAGGCGAGCCGACAACGGAAGAGATCGTTAAGAACGGTGAATGGGATCACGAAGCTGTGTTAAAGACAGCACAGGCGTATGAAGAGCTGGCGAGCAAGGGCTACTTCTCCGAGACGATCGAGAGTAACCAGTGGCCTGCAGGACAGAACACAGAGCTTGCAATGGGTACAGCGGCAATGTATCTGAACGGATCCTGGCTTCCCAACGAGGTAAAGGATATTGCAGGCGAAGATTTCAAGTGGGGGTGCTTCAGCTATCCCGCAGTAGATGGCGGTGTTGACGGAACAGAGGCTTCCAACTATGGCGCACAGGTATTTGCGATCAACGCGAAATCCTCCAAGCCGGATCAGGCATTCCAGCTGATCACTTATCTGACCAAGGGTGAGGCGGACGCTCTCCTCTCTGAGATGTCCGTAGGTATCCCGGCAGATTCCAACAATGCAGAGTGGCCTGCGCTTCTGACCAACGTGAAGCCGGTTATGGACAGTCTGACCACACGGTATCCTTGGGGAGCAGGCGCGGAAGCGAACGCGGATATGACTCCGATCATCGTTGAGAACTTCACAAAACTCTGTGGCGGTTCTCTGGATGCACAGGGCTTTGTGGACGCACTGAAAGCTGCAGGCAACTAAATAACTGCATCTTGACGGCTGCTGCATCGTATGTGTACAGACAGCGGAGCAAGTAATAAAACCTATCAAAAATATAAGGATCTATACGGATAGGCATGAGTGAGTAGTATGGCGGCATCGTGTTTGACGGTGCCGCCTTGTTTCAACTTACATGATAGGTGATTGCGAAACTCGCCAAGCTCGTTCGCAATTCTGATTCCAGACAAAGAAGAAAACCTGCAAAGCAGGATTTCAGGGATAAAAACAAAATATGGATGATTCAGGCGCACTTTAATAAAGCATTGCCCTATTTACGAAGTGGTAAGTCCTATGAGACCAGCGGCTTTAAACTGCGGATATATTCATGATGATGGATTCTGTCTGCAAGCAATACGGTGATCAACTGTGTGATGCCCGCCAGAACCAGATCTGCATGTAAGGTTTTTTGATTCTGTGTACGCCGGCCGGCAAGACAGAGATTTTCTTTCATATGATTGATGTTTCTTTCAACAACAGTCCGTATTTTGTAAGTACTGTCCCATTCTTCGGATCCCCGGATGGCACCAGGATATGCACGGAGGTCTTTTTCAGGATAGATATAAACCATGCGGCCGCATTTAGAGGAAGTGCAGGGGGCAGCACACAGGCATTGCCTGTGATTTTTCCCGGAGGATTTATCGGATACCCATTTGACCCTGGGACAGACGAACTTGTATCTGGTCACACCGCTGCGGAGTTTGGAAATCCCCTCATATTTCATGGGAAGGGATGGATCATGGGGACAGCAGGGGATACCATTTTGATTGACTGTATAATCCATATTTTCGAGATGAGCCCTTGCATTAAGCGGTATGTATGCTTTAGAAAAATGGCGTCCATCGCCAAAGGTATCACCAGAAAGAAGATCTTTATAAAGCTGCAGGGTATCAAAAGCAGCATCACCAAGAAAGATTTTCGGATTGATCAGGGGATGCTTAGAGAAGAAATCTTTCAGGGTAGGGATAAGGAGCTTTGAATCATGGGCAGATTTATCTTCATCGGGGGAGTCCGATTTTCTGGTGACAATGATATCAGGGTGGGAAAGCATGAAATCCTTGTTGTAAAAAGCAATATGGCGGACGATGCCTAAACCGTTGGTGACGATGCCAAACTTAAAGACATAGCAGA
Source organism: uncultured Lachnospiraceae bacterium (assembly GCA_965114645.1). GTDB lineage: Bacteria > Bacillota > Clostridia > Lachnospirales > Lachnospiraceae > UBA3282. Next base: position 30,302 of record CBCOZL010000028.1, read on the forward strand.
AATGTCCATTGATAAAAAGCTACCTGATCTGTGGATTAGCGAGGGCATGGGAAGGCATGGAACGGTAAGCAGCGGTATAAGGATTATAATTTTTATCGAATCCCATGGATTTCGCATAAGCTTTTAACTGTCTGATAATGCGGTTTGCGTATTTCGGATTATTTTCAGTGACAAAGGCTTCAATCCCGGAGGAATCAAAGACAGTCATACCGGCTTTGACAGAGTCAATGGCCTGACAGATCGGTTCGGTAAGGTCAACAAGGCTGTCAAAAACGGACTGCAGATCAACAAGGAAGTCCTGTTTAAAACGGGTGATTTTGGAGGGATCGGGAATTTTGGAAAAACCGCAGAATTCCCGTAAATATCTGGAGTAATGGAGAAAAGTGAGCAAAAGCCGGTCGGTGGGAATAGAAAAAATGCGTTGGATGATCAAAGCCCAAAGTAAAGCTTTGAGTGGGTATTTACGGGTTCTGCCCGTTGATGCATAGAAATGATTACGGAAAGTAATTGGAATAATTTCATCAAGATCGATATGTTCTTCTAATAGAGACAGAAACGCAGGTTTGTCATGATCAAATTTATCCTGACAGTCCTGAAAAATATCTGCCAAAGAGAGCTGTTTGTATGGTATCATAGGTATCAGAATAACTCCTTTCCTGATGCATGGTTTATAGTTTCTGGACAACTCTATTATACCATATCCAGTGAGGAGTTATTTTATTTATAACAAAAAGAATCCCGTAATTATGCGGGTTTTGGCGTTTCGCAAACGTCTATCAACTTACATGAAAGTGAGAGGGGGCTACTGGATTGAAAAAAAATAAGACCATGATTGTTGTGTTTTTGGCGCCGGCAGTCATCATGTTTTGTATTATTTTCCTGTATCCGATTATCAGAACCATTCTGATGAGTTTCTTTAAGATCGAGGGTGTGACGGATGCATTATCGAAGTGGGAGTTTTCGGGGCTTGCAAATTACATAAAACTGTTTAACACAGAGCTGTTTCGGATATCCATGTGGAACATATTCCGCATCTGGCTTTTCGGCGGTATTCTGGTGATGGGACTGGCGCTGCTGTTTGCGGCGATCCTGACCAGCGGTATCCGCTTCAAAAATGTGTTCCGGGCGATTATCTACATGCCGAATGTGGTGAGTGCGGTAGCTCTGGCGACCATGTGGCTGCAGTATGTGTTCAGCCCGAAATTTGGTCTCTTCAAATCAATTGGAAAATTACTGCATTGGGAATGGCTGGAAAAGTTCCAGTGGCTGGATCCTTCTCATCTGTTCCTTGCACTTCTCATAGCATACTGTTTCGGTATGGTCGGGTATCACATGCTGATTTTTGCCAGCGGCATTGAACGGATCGGCACAGAGTATTATGAGGCGGCCACTTTGGACGGAGCCAACAGAATCCAGCAGTTCCGCTATATAACGCTTCCGCTGTTAAAGGGTGTTACCAAGACGAACATCACGATGTGGAGTATCAGCTCGGCAGCATTCTTCCTCTGGTCGCAGTTGTTCTCTATGGTGGTTTCCAACACGCAGACGATCACGCCGGTGGTTTATATGTACCAGAACATATTCGGCGCCGGGAACAGTATGACGGAGAGAAATGCCGGAATTGGCGCGGCGGTCGGCGTGCTTCTGAGTGTCTGCGTGGTATTGATTTTCATTGTGTGTGACAAGATTTTCAAAGACGATGATATTGAATTTTAAAGGAGGGAGTAAGAATGGCAAAAGAAAAGAAAGTGCGTGACCATGTAAACTGGCACAAAGAGTTTCGTCTGGCTCCCGGATATATCATATTGTCCCTGTGGGTGCTGTTTACCTTTATTCTGCTTGGGTGGGTGATTGGCGCCAGCTTCTCCACATCCAAGGAAATTTTCTCCGGCGCGGTTTTTAAGTTCGAGAGCGGTATCCACTTTGAGAATTATGCCAAGGCGTGGAGCACGTCGAATGTATCTGTGTTCTTTATGAACTCGCTTGTGTATGCGTCCATATCCTGCGTGCTGCTCATTGTCATCTGTGCGCCGGCGGCCTATGTACTGTCCCGCTTTACCTTCATTGGCAACAAGATTGTGCAGAATGGATTTGTGGCGGCGATGGGCGTTCCGGCAACGATGATTGTGCTTCCCCTGTTCGGACTGGTGGCAGGCTGGAATGTTCTGAATGTTTCGCTGGCGAACCGGGCGGTATTGATTTTCCTGTATGTGGGAATTAATGTGCCGTACACGACCATTTTCCTGCTGACATTTTTCAGCAATCTGTCCAGATCCTTCGAGGAGGCGGCGGCTATTGACGGGTGCCCTCCCATGAAGACTTTCTGGAAGATTATGCTTCCTATGGCGCAGCCGGGCATTATAACCGTTACGATTTTTAATTTCATTAATGTGTGGAATGAATATTTTATGTCGTTGATTTTTGCGAACTCTGACAAAGTAAAATCCGTGGCGATCGGATTATATGGAATGATCAATTCCATGAGATATACGGGAGATTATGCGGGAATGTTCGCGGCGGTGGTTATCGTATTCCTTCCGACGTTTGTCCTGTATGTGTTCCTTTCTGAGAAGATTATTGCAGGTGTAACTGGCGGCGGCGTGAAAGGATAGGAGGTTCTTTAATGGGTAAAGAGAAGGCGGATTTGATACATATTGCGGAGAGATTTGCAATCGAGGGGGAAATTGGGAGTATTGAAGCTCATGGAAATGGGCATATAAATGATACGTTTCTTGTAACCTGCCGGCTGGCAGAGGGGAAGACGCGCAGATATATTTTACAGAGAATGAATCAGGAGGTCTTTAAGAATCCGAAAGAGCTGATGGAGAACGTTACGGGCGTAACTACTTTTTTACAGAATAAGATCAGGGAAAATGGCGGGGATCCGGAACGGGAGGCGCTGAATGTAATCCTGCTTAAGGACGGGGGGTCATACTGGCAGGAGGAGGACAACACGTTCTGGAGGGTTTATCGGTTTGTGGAAGGGGCTGACAGCCTCGATGTGGTGGAACGGCCGGAAGAATTTTATGAAAGCGCCGTGGCGTTTGGCCAGTTCCAGAAACTTCTGGCGGATTACCCGGCGGAAAGCCTGCACGAAACCATTCCGAATTTCCACAATACCATAGACCGGGTGGAAAAGTTTAAAAAGGCAGTGGAAGCGGATGTTATGAAACGTGCGGCGGACGTCCGGGAAGAGATTCAGTTTGTGCTGGACCGGGAAGCGGACTGCCACATCCTCTGCGATATGCTGGCGGCCGGTGAAATTCCGCTGAGGGTTACACACAATGATACCAAACTCAACAATATCATGCTGGACCATGAGACGGGAAAAGGCATATGCGTGATTGATCTGGATACGGTTATGCCTGGCTCCGCTCTGTATGATTACGGAGATTCCATTCGTTTCGGGGCGAACACGGGAGCGGAGGATGAGAAAGACCTGTCGAAGATATCCTGCGACCTGGAGCTGTTTGCCTTATACACAAAGGGATTTATTGAGGGCTGCGGAGGCTCGCTGACAGAGAAAGAGATCCGTATGCTGCCGATGGGTGCAAAGCTGATGACGCTGGAGTGCGGCATGCGTTTTCTGACAGATTACCTGGAAGGGGATCACTATTTTAAAATCCACCGCCCGGAACATAACCTGGACCGCACCAGGACACAGTTCCGTATGGTAAAAGACATGGAAGATAAATGGGAAAAAATGCAGGACATTGCCGAGAGCTTCCTGTAACAGATGAAAGAGCGATGAGAAGCGGTACAAAACGGACGTGAAAGCGTCTGTTCTGTACCGCTTTTTTTAGATGTTTCGCCTCCCGCTTATCGGTATATCTGCTATCGGCGCAGGAATACTGTATATGACGGCATATTTTTGATTCCCTGCATCAGTTGTGCAGGATCAGCTCCAGCCATTCTGCGCACAGCGGAAACCAGTTTGCAATATGGGGATCGACAGAGGTCTTCTCCTCCCATGCGGTTTCTTTGTCTGCCAGTGAGAGACCGTGTCGGTTTTTCGGGAAAATATGCAGCTCGGTCGATATCCCTGCGCGGATGCATGCCTGGGCGAAAAGGAAGGTTCCCTCTACCGGCACGAACTCATCCTCCTGTGTGTGCCAGATAAATACAGGGGGAACCTGTTCGGTCACCTGCTCCTCCAGACTGTAGAGACGCAGCTCTTCGGCGGAGGCGTCGCTGCCGAGCAGATGATCAATGGAACCTCTGTGCGCAAAGGAACCGGTGGTGGTGACGGGATAGGCTAAAATAACGGCATCCGGGCGTATGATTTGGGGCGGAAGCCCGGTTCGCTGATACAGCCAGTCCCGATGCCAGTGGACGGCAAGGCATCCTGCCAGATGGCCCCCTGCGGAAAAGCCTGCCACAGTCAGACGGTGAGGATCAAGATGCCAGTCTCCGGCATGGTTTCGAATGAGAGCCATGGCTTCTGCAAGCTGCTCGAGCGCGAGAGCATGTATCGGTTTCGTACCGTCTTCGTTGACTGTGTAGTCGAGGATAAAGACGTGATATCCCATTCCCAGAAAACGGACGGCGATGCATTCCTGTTCATGATCGACGACGCAGTGGTAGCCGCCTCCGGGAACCAGGAGTATGCCGGGACGGGGAGATCTGTCAGGGTTGCGGGACGGTCTGTCGTTTAAAAGATAACATGTGATAGTGGCGCCTTTGGCGCAGGAAAGTCTGAAATGCTGCATATGATCTGCTCCTTGTTTTTTATGGGTAAAAGCCGTCAGTCCGACTTGCTTTTGGGAATCCGGTTACATTCAAGCCGCTGCGTATTGTTGTCAAAATTCCGGTTCAAATAGGCAGTATAGAGAATATCTACCATATTGAGCTGGGAAATGCGGGAAGACATGGCGCCGCTTCGAAACAGATTTTCCTCGTTTGCCACGAAGAGGCACTGGGTAGCAAGTCTGGCCAGCGGAGAGTTATAAAACCGGGTGATCACGATGATGGGAGTTTTCTGCTCGCGAAGCTGCTGGGCACAGTGTATCATCTCCTCGGTGCACCCGGAATAGCTGATGATAATAGCGGCATCGCTGGGGCGGGCATTCTGGGCATACAAATATTGGGAATGAATGTCTTCGCTGCAATAGCAGGGTTTTGCCAGCCGCAGAAATTTCTGGTACGCGTCCTGTGCCACCAGATAAGAAGCGCCGATGCCGAAAAGCAGAACCATATCGCTGTCGCAGATGATGTTAACACTCTCTTTCAGGACATTCATATCCACAAGGTGCATGGAGTTTTCCAGAGAGGAAATATTTTTGGCTGTGATTTTGTCAACAATTTCCGTGAGCTGGTCATGGGGATCCATGTGTTGAAACCGTTGCTGCCTGTCCTGCTTTTGCACGACCAGTTCGCTCAACAGGGAATTTTGCAAGTCTCTGTATCCCTGAAAGCCCAGCTTGCGGCAGAGTCTTACAATCGTGGAGGCGGAGCTGTAGGAATATTCGGAAAGCTGGTGGATATTGTGCTGCACGGCCTTATCTGGATTGGCCAGAATGTAGTTCAGGACGCCCTGTTCCGCAATGGTCGAATCCGGCAGGTATTGTTTGATTCTGACTAGAACACTTTTCATATCATCCTTCTTTCATATGGATAGTTCACAAAAATATATCTGAAAGTATAGCGAGTTTTGTAGCAATTGTCAAATGAAATAAGAATATTAAGATAATTTTGTGTAAATAGCACAAGAACTATGTCAAAGGATGAAACTTTGTACCGAATGGAGTCGAAATAATTGAAAAAAAATTTAAAACAGATACAATTAGGATTATCAACTTTAAAGGAGGGTTTCTATGAAAAGGATGAAAAAAGTAACTGCGATGTTGATTACCGCGTCTATGCTTTTCGGGCTGTGTGCCTGCGGGGACAGCAATGCGGATAATGCCGGACAGGGAGCGGAGACGCAGACACCGGCGCAGGAAAGCGCTGCGGGCGAAGCGGGCAGTGCGGCGGAAGCGGCGGCCGGGACAAAGGATACTGTGATTCTTGCGACTTCCGGCGAGCCATACCGCTTTTTTGCGCAGGGTTCCCAGAGCTGCGCGGGGGATGATAATCTGGCGCTCTCCAATATTTATGACTGCCTGCTGTTTCTGGAGCCGGACGGAAGTTTAAGTCCTGCGCTGGCGGAAAGCTATGATGTTTCCGAAGATGGACTTACTTACACGTTCCATCTGCGCAAGGGCGTAAAGTTCCATAACGGCGAGGAGATGACGGCGGAAGATGTGAAGATGACATTTGATACGGGCGCGGCAGGCCCCATCGGTTCAGCGCTGTTCGTAAACTATGACAGTTGTGATATCGTGGACGACTACACGGTGGACATCCATCTGACAAGCGCCTATGCGGCGTTCCCTTACGGCGCAGCTTCCCGTATCGGCGGTATTTTCTGCAAATCCTACTATGATGAGGTGGGTGAGGAAGGATACTATGCGGCGCCTGTGGGAACTGGTCCTTACAAATTTGTGGAGTATGTGAAGGGCGACCACACCACGCTGGAAGCCAATGAAGATTACTGGCGCGGAACGCCGGCGATCAAAAAGGTAGTAATCCAGACAGTGGCGGACACCAATACACAGATTCTCGGCTTGCAGAACGGCGACTATGATGTGGTGCGTGATCCCGCGATTGATGTCTGCTTACGGCTGGACGATCCTGGCGTTACATGGGCGAAAGAAAATTCCGTGGGGCGTGTGACAATGTATATGAATTCCTGGAAGGAAGGCCCCGGCAAGGATATCAATTTCAGAAAAGCAATTCAGGCAGCGGTTAATAAGGATGACGTCAACGAAGCAATGTACAGCGGCGAGGCGGAGATTCTGGACATTGACGTCTGCGCAAGCTACGGCGGATGCCCGGATGCAGGGACATATCAGGTTGCAGCGTATGACGCGGAAGCGGCCAGACAGTATCTGGCGGATTCGGATTACGACGGCAGCGAGTGGAAGATTCTGGTACAGTCCGGCAGCCGTTACGAAAACGGGGCGAAAGTGATTCAGGCACAGCTTATGTCGATCGGCATTGCCAGCTGTGTGGTGGATGCAAAGGATAATGCCTCTTATATGGAAGAATACAAGGCAAGAGAGTGGGACGCGATCATTGCAGATAATCTCTCCTCCGTAGTGGATGCGGACAGTCTCATGACCTATCACAGCATGGAAAGCTGGTGGGATCCCGCAGTGCAGGGCAGCCCCCGCGATCCTGAGATCTGGGAGCTGATTCAGGAAGGGCGTGCGACGCAGGGCGATGCCCGCAAGCCGATTTACGCGAAAATCTGTGACATTATCACAGAAGAAGCCTATGATGTTCCTCTGGTAAACAGCGTTGTGACGGTTGCTTACAACACAAAATTAAAGGGGATGCAGGCACACTGTCTCGGCAATTATAACTTCTACTATTACTCGTGGGAGTGAAACACAAAACGGCCGGCCAGCACTGGTGCGGCCGTTTCTTACTTTAAGGAAAATGCAGCATCCTTTGGTGAATGGAGGGTATTGGATTGAGCTGGTTAAAATACACATTAAAACGATTGCTGATGTTGATACCGGTGATCATATGCGTGACATTTATCCTGTATGTCATTCTGTCCTTTGCGCCCGGCAATGTGGCGTGGCAGATTCTGGGGGAGGATGCCACACAAGAACAGATCGCACAGTTGGAAGCGGAGATGGGGCTGGACCAGCCGCTTCTGGTGAGATACGGAAAATATATGCTGGGTGTGTGCCGTCTGGATTTCGGCACATCCTGGTTTGGCGGTGAGGATATTGCGAAACTCTTTTTGGGGAGGCTTCCCTTTACGCTTTTGGTTGCGGTGCTTTCGATTCTGTTCGCGGTGGCGTTAGGCTGTCCTCTGGGAATCGGATCTGCGATTAAGCAGTACAGTCTGATGGATTACGGCGTCTCCTTTGTGGCCATGCTTTTGACTTCCATGCCGGCGTTCTGGCTGGGGACTATGTGCCAGATTTTATTCTGTCTGACATTAAAGTGGCTGCCCGTATCTGGTGTGGGGACATGGAAACACTATGTGCTGCCTTCTGTCATTCTGGGAGCGAACACGCTGGCGTCGATGATACGGATGAGCCGCACCAGTCTGTTGGATGTGATCCGGCAGGACTATATACGGACAGCACGGGCGAAGGGCGCGTCCGAATGGAAAGTGATCATGCATCATGCCATGAGAAACAGCCTGATTCCTATCGTGACACAGATCGGCATTACGTTTGCAGGCGTGATCGCAGGTGCGGTGGTGACGGAAAATATTTTCGCGATACCGGGCGTGGGCGTGCTGCTGATCAACGCGGTGAAGGCCCGCGACGTACCGATTGTGATGGGCACTGTTATTTTCGTGACGATTATTGTCGGCATGATCAATCTGGTAGTTGATATTGTCTGCGCGCTGATTGATCCGCGTATTGATTTCGCATCTTAGGAAGGAGGAACGAGGATGTTTGTCAGGAAAAGCAAAAAATCTTTGTCAGAGTACAGCACAGGCGAACTGGTCATGTTCCGATTCCGCAAGAATAAACTTGCCATGTTTGGTGTGGTGCTTTTGTCGATCATCGTGATCACGATTTTGTTAGCGCCGCTTATTTCATCCTATGATGCGGTGGTGGAAATGAACATGTCGGACAGGTTTCAGTCTCCGAACGCGAAGTATCTGTTCGGCACGGATGAATTTGGACGGGATCTGTTTGCACGTATCTTATACGGCGGGCGTATTTCCATGTTTGCCTCCCTTGCAGTCATCGGCATTGCCTTTGTGATCGGTGCGATTATGGGCGGTGCGGCCGGTTATCTGGGCGGCAGGGTGGATACAATTCTGATGCGGGCGGTGGACGTTTTGATGGCAGTACCGTCAGTGCTGCTTGCGATGGCGATTATCACCGCGCTTGGGAACGGTGTCTGGAAGCTGATCATTGCGCTTGCGGTATCACAGGTGGCGCGCTTTGCGCGTACCGTGCGGGCTTCCGTGCTGACGCTGCGCAATGTGGAATATGTGGAAGCGGCCAGATGTTTCGGAGCCAGCTCCTTAAAAATTATTCTAAAACATATCCTGCCTAACGGCATTGGCCCGATTATTGTGTCTGCGACCATTACCCTCGGTCAGACTATATTGAGTATTTCATCCATGGGGTATCTGGGACTGGGCGTGGCTTCTCCCACACCAGAATGGGGCACCATTATATCGGAAAACAAGATGAACATAGGGACATATCCGTATCTGGGACTGATTCCCGGTATCTGCATCTGTCTGGCAGTTATGGCGGTTAACTTTATCGGCGACGGTCTGCGCGACGCGTTTGATCCGAAGACAAAGAATTGAGGAGGAGGCGTATTCCATGAGTGAAGAGAGGAAGAACGGGGCACGGGAATCGGATAATCTGCTGGAAATTTCCGACCTCCATGTGCAGTACAATACGGACGACGCCGTGGTGCACGCGTTAAACGGGCTGAGCCTGAAAGTGAAGAAAGGCGCCAAGCTGGGGCTGGTCGGAGAAACCGGCGCCGGAAAAACCACGCTGGCATTATCCGTTTTAAGACTTCTGCCGGCAGGTGTCGGCGAGATCACGGAAGGCTCCATCGTCTATGACGGGGACGACCTTTTGAAACAGCCGGAGAGTTTTATGCTGGGGCTGAGAGGGGAGAAGATTTCCATGATCTTTCAGGATCCCATGACCAGTCTGAATCCGACGCACACGGTGGGGGATCAGATCCTGGAAGTACTGGATCTGCACTTTCATGAGATGCCAAGGGAAGAAAAGAACAGGAAGGTGGATGACATTCTGACGCTGGTGGGAATCCCGCCTGCCAGGAAAAATGAATTTCCGCATCAGTTTTCCGGCGGCATGAAACAGCGGATCGTGATTGCCATGGCGCTTGTGGCGGAGCCGGAACTGCTTCTTGCGGATGAGCCGACGACGGCGCTCGATGTGACGATTCAGGCGCAGATTCTGGAACTGATGCGGGATCTGAAAGAGAAATATAATTCCGCAGTCATTCTGATCACACATGATCTGGGCGTGGTGGCGCAGTTTTGCGACAGCGTTGCGGTGGTTTATGGCGGACGGGTAGTGGAATACGGAACCGTGGAGCAGATTTACGCCAGAGAAAAAAACCATCCGTACACTGCGGGACTTTTTAACTGTATTCCGGATCTGAGCGTAAAGGCCGAAAGGCTGACGCCCATCGAGGGAAGGATGGCTGACCCGAGAGTGGTAGCGCAGGGATGCTGTTTTGCGGAGCGCTGTAAGCATTGTACGGAAATCTGCAAGAGCAGGGCGCCATCGGCATACGAGGAAGACGGGCATGGAATTTTATGCCATCTGTTTACGGAAAAGGAGGGAGCATAAATGGCAGTGCCTCTGATAGAAACGGTCAATCTGAAAAAATATTTTAAAACCGGCAGGGGGATGCTCCATGCCGTAGAGGAAGTAAATTTGAAGATCGAAGAGGGGAAAACCCTCGGCGTGGTAGGGGAATCCGGCTGCGGGAAATCGACCCTTGGACGTACCATCCTGCGCCTGCATCCGGCAACTTCGGGACAGGTGCTGTTTAACGGGCAGGATATTTTAAAGTGCAATAAAAGAGAGATGAAAAAAGTAAAAGCCGATATGCAGATGGTATTTCAGGATCCCTACAGTTCTCTGGATCCCAGAATGTCTGTGCGCGGACTGATTTCGGAACCGCTTGAGACCTGCGGGGACATAAGGGATAAAAAGGAGATCAACAGGCGTGTGGAGGAGATCATGGAGCTGTGCGGTCTGCCCGCCAACCATGCCAATCTCTATCCCCATGAACTGGACGGAGGGCTGCGGCAGCGTGTGGGTCTTGCCAGGGCAATGACGCTGGATCCGAAATTTATCGTATGCGATGAGCCGGTGTCCGCGCTGGATGTGTCGATTCAGGCGCAGATCTTAAACCTGCTGATGGACTTGCAGGAACAAAAGAAGCTGTCTTATATGTTTATCACCCATGACCTGTGTGTGGTTAAGCATATCAGCGATGAAATCATGGTCATGTATATGGGGCAGGTGGTGGAACGGGCGAAGACGGAGGAGCTGTTTGAAAATCCGGCGCATCCCTACACAAAGGCGCTGCTTGCGGCGATCCCGACCATTGACTTATCCAGTCGAAAAAAGGAACGTTTTGTTTTGTCAGGAGAAGTGTCCAACCCGATTGATCCGGAACCCGGATGCCGTTTCGCGCACCGCTGTCCTTATGCGACGGATAAATGTAAAAAGGACAATGCGGCGCGGGAGATTGCAGAGGGCCATTTCGTAGCGTGCAATCTCTGCTGAGGGCAGGGGTGTGTACCTGCTTACATATATTATTTCAGGATTGATTCTATACGGAGAATGGAAAGGAAGAACGGCTATGGAAAACTGGAAACAGATAGCTACAGAGGAGAAAAATCGTAATACGGAGAAAATCGATACGCTTTCGACATTGGAGATGGTTCGTCTGATCAACGAGGAGGATAAGAAAGTGGCATATGCCGTGGAGAGGGAACTTGCGCGTATCGCTGAGGCCATCGACATCATTTCGGTCAAACTGCGGGAGGGAGGGCGACTGATCTACAGCGGCTGCGGCACCTCCGGCAGGCTCGGGGTGCTGGATGCCGCAGAGTGTCCGCCGACTTTTTCCACCGATCCCGGACAGGTGGTCGGCCTGATCGCGGGCGGCAAAGAGGCTATGTTTGAGGCGGTGGAAGGCGCGGAGGACAATGAGAAGCTGGGCGCGGAGGACTTGCAGGAGATCGGTTTTTGCGGCAAGGATGTTCTGGTAGGCATCGCGGCGTCCGGCCGGACGCCCTATGTGATCGGCGCCATGAAATACGCAAAGTCCTGCGGTGCGCCTGTGATCGGCGTGGCATGTTCGCCCGGTTCGGAGATAGAGAGGGAAGCGCAGGTAGCCATCACGCCCACCCCGGGACCTGAGGTGGTGACGGGATCGACCAGAATGAAGAGCGGTACCGCACAGAAAATGGTGCTGAATATGCTCTCCACGGGAGCGATGATCAGACTCGGCAAAGTGTACGGCAATCTGATGGTGGATGTGAAGCCTTCCAACGAAAAGCTGATACATCGGTGCCAGCGGATCGTCAGCGAAGCCGCCTGCGTCACGGAAGAGGAGGCCAGGACGGTTTTGATCCAATGTGATTACCGTCCGAAGACAGCGATTGTGATGCTTCTGCGGGGCCTTGGCGAGGAGGAGGCCAGAACGCTTTTGGAGAGAAATGACGGCAAAGTATCCGACGCCATAAGGGAGGAATAGATATGGCACATATAACCTGTACATTCAGTTCGGAATGTTTAAAGATGAACACGTCGCTGACGATTATTCTGCCGGAGCAGGCGCGGATGGATCAGATCAGAGTGGTGTATCTGCTGCACGGACTTACGGACAACTGTACCGGCTGGTCGCGTTATACGTCGGTAGAGCGGTATGCGAGGGAGTACAATGTGGCGGTGGTTATGCCTGAGGTGCAGAGAAGCTTTTATACGGATATGGCGATGGGCGTGCGGTATTTCAGTTATGTATCGGAAGAACTGCCAGCCGTGTGCCGCCGGTTTTTCGGATTTTCCAGGGAGAGGCGCTGCCAATATATGATGGGACTGTCCATGGGCGGCTACGGGGCGCTGAAATGTATGTTTTGGCAGCCGGCGTATTTTGCCGGATGTGCGGCCTTTTCGGCGGTCACGGATATGCCGGACAGAGTGGCGGCGGCCGGGCCGGAGGAGAAGAAGGAATTTCAGGCTATTTTCGGCATGGAATTGAAGGTGCCGGAGGAAAGCGACCTGTTTGCGCTGGCAAAGAAGGCGGATACAGGGACACTGCCAAGGATTTATACGGCCTGCGGTGAGAGCGACGACCTGTACCCGGAGAACCAGCGGTTTGCGCAGCTTTTAGAAAGGCAGGGCGCAGGGAACCGCTTTGAACACTGGGAAGGCATCCATGACTGGGTGTTCTGGGATCAGGCCTTACAGCGGGGCATGGCGTATCTTTTCGGCGGGGAATGATGTGGGAGACGCTTTTTCAGAACGGGGGTTTTTATGAAATTTATAGCCGGAATAGATGGCGGCGGTACGAAGACGATTGTCATTTGCAGCGATCTGGACAGAAATATAGTGAAAGAACAAAAGTTTGGCCCGTTTAATGTAAACAGCATCGGAAAAGAGGGATTTGCCGCCCTGCTGGAAGAAATCTGCGCATTTTTACAGGAGACAGGGCAGTGCACCGCGCTGTGTATCGGTGCGGCAGGCTGCAGCAATCCCGATATGCAGGAGTTGGTCAATGCGGCGATGGAGCAGGCCGGAATCGCCAACTGGCGGCTGGTGGGGGATCATGAAATCGCCTTGAGCGGGGCTTTGGAGGGAAAGTCCGGGATCTGCCTCGGGGTAGGGACAGGCACCTTCTGTTTTGGAAAAAATGACAGCGGAGAGAGCCTGCGCACCGGCGGCTGGGGGCATCTGATCGGCGACGAAGGCAGCGGATATGCCCTTGGAAGGGGTGCGCTGTCAGCTGTAACCCGCGATTGGGACGGATGCGGGGAAGCGACGTCACTGACAAGGGCAGTGAAAGAAGAGATGGGGCTTGACACACACGAAAAGCTGGTGGCCTATGTTTACGGAAACGACAAGAGCGCCGTGGCGGCGTGTTCCCGTATTGTGGAGCGGGAGGCAGCGGCGGGCGATGCCGTGGCCAATGCCATCCTGCGGGAGAATGCAGGGGCGCTTGCCGGACTGGCGGCGGCGACGGTAAAACGACTTGGAATGAAGAGCGGCGAGGTGGCTTTGCTTGGAGGTCTGGCAGAGAATGAGACGGTTTACCGCAGGTTCTTGCGGGAGGCCATAACGGAAGCTATGCCCGATTTTTCCTGTGCTGCGCCGAAGCAGTCTGCCGCCATGGGCGCACTGATTATGGCGGCAGAGCAACTGTAAAAAGGCGGGGCGTTGCCGCTTTATCTCACCTTATGCGTCGTGTGGGAGCGGACGGTTAAGGCGGCAAACAGCGGAATTTCCACCGCATACGCGCCGAGCATTGCGTGCGGCAGCCAGACGGCCAAAGGGCCGATGTTCCAGAAGTTAAAATCTACGGCGGCATACAGGATGCTCGTCTGCAGGCCGACTGCCCCTGCGGGCAGGACACTGTAAAGCCAGATGGAGAGTTCCTCTGGCAGGGCCATGTAAATGATAATCGGCAGAATGCAGAACAGGAGTGCAGCTGACAGGCACGTCACCACATTTCTGATTTGCGAGGAAAGAAACAGGGTAAGACTGGTCGCGGCCAACAGGCCAAGCAGCCCGGACACGGCGACAAATCCCTGTAGCTGTCCCATGTTTTTGTCCGGCAGATTGATAATCGAGTACATCATCTGCATGGAAGTTTTGGTGCACTCCCATCCCCAGAGGCTGTTTGATACGAGGATGTAAATGGCGGCGCAGAGACAGTAGGCAGCGCCGCAGATCAAAAAGGCGGCCAGAATTTTTATTACGGCAAACTTTGCCGTGCCGTATCTGGTGCAGCGGAAGATGTCATCCGCGCCGGTCTGGTAATCGGAAGTGAAAACAGGCGCGGCGATGACGGTGCAGAAAAGCAGGATCAAAAAGGCGAGGAGAATCTGATAGTCCATGGCGTCAGTGCTGTAGCCAGGGAAAAACAGATACGGCCGCATAACTTGACTGTATAAGTCAATGGCAGTCTGCTGCGCCGCTGGATGCTTTTTCTGCTCCTGCTTCATCAAAGATACGATACGTTCACTGCATAAATCGTAATAATTGTCCACTTTTTCGGAATCAATTTCCAAAATGGACGGTGCAATGCCGGAATTGGGATCGGCAAAAACTTCCCGGATCCCGTGCAGCAGTGGGGCATAGGGCAGGATTTCGGCCGCGTAAACGCCGTCGGGAAGATCGTAGGAAGTTTCTGCGCCGTGTCTGGCCAGACATGCCTGATAGTCTTCCACGGCCCGCCGCACCTTTTCGGACGTGACGGTTCCGGCGATATCCGCCTGCAGTTCTTGCTCGTAAGCGATGGACGCAAGCCCCTGCAGCTCGACCGTCCGGCCCTGCGCGTCCGTATAGCTGTTGTAGGAAAAAGTGGTGGGCAGCCATGCCATGACGAAGGAGAGGAGCAGGGCTGCGCCCAGCAGAATCAGTGTCAGCCTTGTCTTCAAAATTCGTTTCAGTTCCACTTTCAGGAAACGTATGTTCATTTTCATTGGGTTACCTCCTGTCGATGGCTTCCTGCGGAAACAGCCATAAATATAAATCTTCCAGATGGGGTGAAGCCGGTTCGGAATCTTCGGTACAGGGCGCTTCGGCCAGATAACGGATGGATATCCGGCCGTTATCCTCATTGCGGATATTGACGATGGACAGCCTGCGCTCGTACTCCGGCAGACGGCTCATCGGAATCTGCGCGGTCCACACTTTCCCTGCTACCAGCTTCACCAGTTCATCGGTGGTTCCCTGCGCGATCAGCGCTCCGCCCTTCATAACGGCATTCTGTGTGGCGATATACTCCACATCGGAGACGATATGGGTGGAAATCAGGACAATGCGGTCGTGGGCAAACTCGGAGAGCAGGTTGCGGAAACGCACTCTCTCCCCAGGGTCAAGCCCGCTGGTAGGCTCGTCCAGAATCAGAATCTCCGGCTCGTTTAAGAGAGCCTGCGCGATGCCGACCCGGCGTTTCATGCCCCCGGACAGCTTGTTTATTTTTTTGTTTTTCACATGGGACAGGGTCATTTGCTCAAGCAGCTCGCCGATTCTTCGTCTACTGTCCCTGTCCGAAAGCCCTTTTAAGACCGCCACATATTCCAGATAGTCTTTTACGGTAAATTCGGGATAAAAGCCAAATTCCTGCGGCAGGTAGCCGAACACATCCCGGTAGCTTTCGTCCAGTTCTCTTATGGGAATGCCGTCGTAGCGGATTTGCCCGGAAGAGGGATTCATGATCCCGGCGATCATGCGCATAAGCGTAGTTTTGCCTGCTCCGTTTGCGCCAAGAAGGCCCCATACGCCGGGCGTGATCTGCAGGGAAACATCATTTACGGCAGTGATATCTTTGAATTGTTTAGAAAGGTGTTCCACGCATAATTCCATAGTAATCTCCTTTTTCTGATTCTTTTATGTCAGCTGCATTTCCTCGTAGGAGGAAGTTTTTATGATATAACAAAGCTGGCTGGTGCAAAAGGCAAAAAGCAAGATACATACCAGGAACCAGCCCTTGGAAAAAGATGGGTGAGACAAAAACGCGCGCTGCCCGGGAAGGACGGAAAACACGAGAATTAAGGCCGGGCAGAACAGGAGGCTTCCAGTCAGAAATGTTCCGGGAGGAAAATGCCCCAGCATAAACAGACAGCCGCCGCTGGCCAGTAGAAACGGAAAGCACAGATAAAAGGCTGCGTTTTGCGCCGGCAGATCCGTTTTTATGAGCATGAAGAAAAAAATAAGGGCAAGCAGGGAGAAGTCACCGATGCCTATGACAATCAGTTTTGCCAGCAGCAGCTTTACCGATGAGAAGAGTGACGCTGCCTCAATCTCCTGCATCTGATAGCGGACGGAACGGGAGAGCAGAGGGAGGGACGTCATAAAAACCGCAACGGATAAACAGAACAACAGTTTTGCCAGAGACTGCGGACGATTCAAAATATCGGGAAAGCAGGAGAGGACATGGCAGGCCAGCAGAAGGAAAACGCCCTGGATGCTCCAGAGCTTCCAGCCGATCCATGAAAGCTGCTTCCCTACAAAGCACACGAAGGAGATGCGGCGTCTGTCCCGTTTCCGGCAGATTTCTTTTCTGAGCAGCAAGACAGTGTCATGCATATGCGCATCATCGGTGACAGAGGGGGGCCGGTGCAGGGCCTGCCTTATGTTCTGTTCCAGATCCCGGCTGCTTTTTTGCGGTTCTCTTCCAAATAATACATGTTTCATGGCTGGTCTCCTTTCCTTGATTCTTCCTTTTTAAGAATAGGTTTCTCCCTGGGCGGGGGAATTTCGGCTTTCAGCTTTTTCAAGGCTGAACGCAGTCTGGACTGCACCGTCCGAAGCGGCAGCTTTAATGCGTCCGCCGTTTCGCGAAGGGTCAGATCCTGCCCGAACCGCAGCAGAACAATTTCACGCTGGTTTTCCGGCAGGCCGGCCACAAGCTGTCTCAGTACCATATCTGACTGGACGGCCTCGAAAGCCGGTTCAAAATAGCCGGGATCGGACGCCGTCTCCTCCAGAGAGATATCGGGACGGCCGAATTTTCTCTGCATATCAATGCAGGTATTCGTGGCGATCCGATAGAGAAAAGACTTAAACTTTCCCCTGTGGGTGTAGCGGTCAAAATAGCGCAGCGCTTTCAGAAAGGTTTCCTGCACGGCGTCCTCCGCGAGGGAGCGGTCAGGGGCATGCCAGAGGCAGTAGCGGAGAATTTCCGGGTAGTACATGGCGATCAATTCGTCCGCTGCACTGAGATCTCCCTGCTCGATTTTCTGTATCAGTTTATCTTCACGCGTCAAGATGGTTCCTCCCGGGGATGTCCCCTCACTAGTATATAACGAAACCGCCGGTTTCAAATGATTGGCTTTTCACAAAAAATTTTATCTGAAAAAGAACGACGTTTTCCCTTGCCAAACAGGGCGGAGTATGGTATCATACCTTCGTTGGGGCTCCATGGTCAAGCGGTTAAGACATCGCCCTTTCACGGCGGTAACACGGGTT
>CBCOZL010000029.1:0-46694 GCA_965114645.1 uncultured Lachnospiraceae bacterium
TGACCCTCTGCTTGTAAGGCAGATGCTCTCCCAGCTGAGCTAAGACCCCGTTTATTTGCGGGTCACTCTCGCAACCCGCTCTGCTAGTATACAATTATTTCCTATGGCTTGTCAACCCCTTTTTCCTATTTTTTCAAGCCACTTTTCTAAATTTGTTTTCAGTCCGCATTTTCCGCCTGTTTTCAACCGTCAGGTGCCGCTACATCCTCTCAGGAGCCGAAAAACCGAGCAGGTCAATGCAGGTCTCCAGCACATCCTTAGTCAACGCAAGCAGCGCAATCCAGCCGGCCTTTTTCTCCTGATCCTCCTCCGTGAGAATCTTTGTCTCATGGTAGAAGTGGTTGAACGCATTGGCCAGATCATAGATATAGGCGCAGATTTTGTGAGGCGCAATCTCCTCACAGGCTGTCTCCATCATGGCATTGTATTTCGCAAGTTCCAGCATCAGACTCTTTTCCGACATATTTGTCGCCTCTTGGATGACTATATCAGTCAACTTTCCGCCCTGTTCTTCATACTTGGCGAGAATTGACTTGATTCGTACAATGGTGTAGAGAATGTACGGCCCGGTATCTCCCTCGAAGGAAGTGAACCTGTCCATATCAAAAATATAGTCTTTGGACGCCTGATTGGACAGATCGCCATACTTGATCGCCGCCAGTCCGACAATTTTCGCCGTCTCCCCAGCCTGTTCCATATCGATCTCGTAGCCCTTTGTCTCCGCGTTCTCCTGTATTTTGCGAATCATTTCTTCGTTGATCTCACGGATCAGGTTCTCCAGCCGCATGACGCCTCCCTCTCTTGTCTTAAAGGGTTTGCCGTCCTTGCCGTTCATGGTGCCGAATCCGATGTGCACAAGCTCTGTATCTTCATTGACCAGTTTGGTCTTTTTTGCGCAGCGGAACACCTGCTCAAAATACAGATCCTGTCTCTTATCGGTCAGATAGATCAGCCTGTCCGGGTGGAAGTTTTCCATGCGGTCCATAATGGTTGCCAGATCCGTTGTATTGTAGAGAGAAGCGCCATCGGATTTTAAGATCATGCAGGGAGGCACTTCCTTTGTATCCGTCTCCTCCTTCACGTCAACAACCAGCGCGCCGTCGCTCTCGTAGGCGTAACCGCCTTTCTTCATGGCTTCCACCATGCCCGGTATGATATCGTGTACGTCGGACTCACCTTTCCAGAGGTCAAATTCCACGTTCAGGTTGGCATAGTTTTTCTTTAAGTCCGCCACCGACACAGCGATAATATGATCCCAAAGCGCGCGATACCCGCGCACGCCGCTCTGCAGTTTGTAGGTGGCCTCCATGGCATCCGCCTTGTAGGCCTCATCCTCCTTGGATTTGGCGCTGGCGGTAGGATAGATTTCCTCCAGCTCGGATATGGTAAACGGCGCCTCCTTCGGGTATTCCCCCTCGTAGGAATCATCAAAATAGATCAAATCAGGCTGTCTTTTCTGCAGTTCCGTGATGATAAGCCCCATCTGCAGTCCCCAGTCCCCCAGATGAATGTCGCCGATCACCTCATGTCCCGCATAGCGGCAGATCCGCTTGATGCTCTCTCCGATAATGCCGGAACGCAGATGTCCCACATGGAGCGGCTTCGCCACATTTGGACCGCCATAGTCAATAATCATTTTCTTTGACTCCGGCGTCTGGAACCCGAACTTCTCCGCGCCGGACATCTCCCGCAGGTAATCCCGCACAAAAGACTCCTTCACTTTCATATTCAGAAAACCGGGGGCCACGGCGCAAACTTCTGACAGCACAGCATTCTCCTGCAGTTTCTCCGCCACCTCCTGCGCAATCATCAGAGGCGCCTTATGGTATTTCTTCGCACCTGCCATAGCGCCGTTGCACTGGTATTCACACAGATCCGGCCTGTTTGACAAGGTCACCCGGCCAAGTTCGGCATCATACCCGGCCTCCGCAAACGCCTTTTTCATTTCTTCTGATATCAAGTCCAATATTTTCTGCATTCTGGTCTCCATTCCGGCGATTCGTGTGATTTTTCACACCGCCCTCTGTTTCAAAGCGTTTCCCGCCGTGCCTGCACGCATGCATTCGCCGGAAAATCGCGGTTTATTACTCATAAGCAATGCAATTTTACCACAAATCCCCAAAGATGTCATTTAAATTCCCTATATAACATAAAACTGCGACAGCAGACCCGTCATAGCACCGATCTTATGGGGGCCTGAAATTCTCCCCCGGAACAAAATCCCCGCTGTCATGTCCCCGCTGATATCTGTCTTTTGGAATACACACACCCGCAGTAATCCTGCCGGTACAGCCCGTACTCTTTCGACAACTCAATCGACCGCTTGTAGCCGTCTTTCTTCTTAAAATCCGACGGCAGCCACACCGCGCCGTACTCCTGCGCCAGCTTCTCACCGATTTCATTGAGCTTTGCGGCATTCTTCAGGGGACTGATGGAAAGCGTGGTAGTAAAATAGTCATAACCGCCTTCCCGCGCCAGTTTAGCCGTCTCCCTGAGCCTCAGCTCATAGCAGGCAAAACATCTCTCGCCGCCCTCCGGGCACTGCTCCAGCCCTTTCGCCATCTCGTAAAATCGCTGCGGCTCATAGTCCCCCTCGATCACGTCGATCCGATATGCCGCGCTTTCCGCCTGCTGCCTGTCTGCACCATGTACTGTGCCCGTATCTTGTACCAGTCCCGCATATTGCTCCGCTACCGCCTCTTGTACTGCTACCGCATCTTCCACCGCGCCCACATGTTGCATCGCTCCTGCATATTGCTTCGCTATCGCATCTTGCTCCGCTACGCCGTCCGGGTTTGCGCTGACCATCTTAGTCAATTCCTCATTATACGCCGCGATCAGCCGTTTCTGCTCCTCCACACGCTTGCAGTATTCTGCATCCTCGGTGATATTCGGATTGAAATAAAAGACCGTGATCCTGAAATACTGCCGCAGATATTCCAGTACATAACTGCTGCACGGCGCACAGCAGCTGTGCAGAAAAAGGGTCGGCGGGCACTCCTTTGCCGCACCGATCCTCTCTATCATCTGCTCCAGTTCCTTCTGATAATTTCTAACCCTGTTCATCTACTTCCCCCGCCTCGCAATGGATGCAATATCAATCAGAGTCATCTCCTCCTGGGTCGCCGCGTTTTCCAGACTGGTCACAAGCGCGGCGGCCGTGTCCATCGCCGTGATACAGTTGACGCCCGTCTCGATGGAGGTTCTGCGGATCAAAAAGCCGTCCCTGCTCTTGTCGCGTCCCTGGGTCGGGGTGTCAATCACCAGGTCAATCCTGTGTCCCAGAATCAGATCCATGACCGTGGGCGATTCCTGGGAAATCTTATTTACCTTGCGCGCCTTTACTCCGGCTTCATTCAGCGCCGCCGCCGTGCTTCTGGTAGCGTAAATGATATAGCCAAGCTTCTCAAAGCGGCGCGCCACCTCGATGGCCTCCCCCTTGTCCGCGTCTTTCACCGTAATAATCATCTGTTTATGCTTCGGCAGACTCACGCCCGCGCCGAGAAACGCCTTGTAGAGCGCCTCATTAAAGGTCTTTGCAATGCCGAGGCACTCGCCGGTGGACTTCATTTCCGGCCCCAGGCTGATCTCCGCGCCCCGGATCTTCTCAAAAGAAAATACCGGCATCTTGACGGCAAAATAGTCCGCCGCCGGCTGTAAGCCCGGCTCATAGCCCAGATCCCTGATCTTCTTCCCGATAATCACCTCCGTGGCCAGATCTACGATCGGAATGCCCGTCACCTTGCTGATATAAGGCACCGTGCGGGAAGAGCGGGGATTGACCTCGATCACATACACCTCATCGCCCATGACGATAAACTGGATGTTAATCAGGCCGATCACATGGAGCGCTTTCGCAAGCCTTCTGGAGTATTCTGCAATCGTCTCCTTCACCTTAGCGCTGACCGTGGGCGCCGGATAAACCGAAATGCTGTCGCCGGAATGCACGCCTGTCCGCTCGATATGCTCCATGATACCCGGAATGAGAATGTCCGTGCCGTCGCAGACCGCGTCCACCTCCAGCTCCTTACCCTGTAAATATTTATCCACGAGAATGGGATGATCCTGCTCGTAGCGGTTGATCACCGCCATAAACTCCTCAATTTCCTGATCAGAAATGGCGATCTGCATTCCCTGTCCGCCAAGCACATAGGAAGGGCGTACCAGCACAGGATAGCCAAGCCTGTTGGCCACGGCCTTTGCCTCCTCTGCCGTGTAAACCGTGCCGCCTGCAGCTCTCGGAATCTCCGTCTCCTCCAGAATCCTGTCAAAAAGCTCCCGGTCCTCCGCCGCGTCCACGTCCTCCGCCTTTGTGCCAAGAATCGGCACACCCATTTTCATCAGGCTTTCCGTCAGTTTGATGGCCGTCTGTCCCCCAAACTGCACCACCGCGCCGTCGGGCTTCTCCACATTGACAATGTTCTCCACATCCTCCGGCGTCAGCGGTTCGAAATAGAGCTTGTCCGCAATGTCAAAGTCTGTGCTCACCGTCTCCGGGTTGTTGTTGATGATAATGGTTTCATACCCTTCCCTCGCAAATGCCCAGGTGGCGTGCACAGAACAGTAGTCAAACTCGATCCCCTGCCCGATGCGGATAGGACCCGAGCCTAAGACGAGCACCTTCTTTTTCGGGTGGCTCTCCACCACCTCCGTCTCAGAACCAAACACGGAGTAATAGTAGGGCGTGCTCGCCGCAAACTCCGCCGCACAGGTATCCACCATCTTAAAAGCGGCAACGATGCCGTTTTCATAACGCATGTTCTTGATTTCGTCCTCGGTTTTCCCCGTCAGCCTTGCAATCACACAGTCTGGAAACTCGATCCGCTTCGCCTCTTTCAGAAGCTCCACCGTCAGCGGCTCCTTTAAAAGCCGTTCCTCCATCTCCGTAAGTATGGCAATCTTATCAATAAACCAGTGATCCACCATAGTAATCCTGTGGATCGTGTCGTAATCCACGCCCTTGCGGACTGCCTCCGCAATCATGTAGATTCTCTGGTCATCCACAACCTCCATGCGCTCCAGCAGCTCTTCCACCGTAAGCCCGGAAAAGTCATAGCTCCTCAGACAGTCCACATGCTGCTCCAGGGAACGGATCGCCTTCATCAGCGCCCCTTCAAAGTTGTTGCCGATGCTCATCACTTCGCCCGTGGCCTTCATCTGCGTCGTCAGAGTACGCTTCGCCGTGATAAACTTATCGAAAGGCAGTCTCGGTATCTTCACCACACAGTAGTCAAGGGCCGGCTCAAAGCTGGCGTAAGTCTTGCCTGTGATGGCATTTTTGATCTCATCCAGCGTATAACCAAGAGCAATCTTTGCCGCCACCTTGGCGATCGGATAGCCGGTGGCCTTACTCGCCAGCGCGGAAGATCGGCTCACACGGGGATTCACTTCGATCACGCAGTATTCAAAGCTGGTGGGATGCAGGGCAAACTGCACATTACAGCCTCCTGTAATCTCCAGCTCGTTGATGATATTTAAAGCGGCGCTTCGGAGCATCTGATATTCCTTGTCCCCAAGCGTCTGGGAAGGCGCCACCACAATGCTGTCGCCGGTGTGCACACCAACCGGGTCGATGTTTTCCATATTGCAGACTGTGATGCAGTTGCCCGCACTGTCACGCATCACCTCGTACTCAATTTCCTTCCAGCCTGCGATACACCGCTCCACCAGAACCTGCCCTACCCGGGAAAGGCGAAGACCGTTCGCCAGAATCTCCTCCAGCTCGATCTGGTTGTGGGCGATGCCGCCGCCGGAGCCGCCAAGCGTATAAGCCGGCCGAAGCACCACAGGATAGCCGATTTTATTCGCAAAAGTCACACCGTCCTCGATATTTTCCACCACAAGGGAAGGGGCGCACGGCTCCCCGATCTTCTCCATCGTCTCCTTAAACTCCAGACGGTCTTCCGCCTTGCGGATGGTTTTCGCCGTGGTGCCGAGAAGCAGCACGTTATGCGCCGCCAGAAAGCCGGACTCATCCAGCTCCATCCCCAGATTTAAGCCCGCCTGGCCGCCCATATTGGGAAGCAGGGAATCCGGCTTTTCCTTAATGATAATCTGCTCTAACACCTGAGTTGTCAGCGGCTCGATATATACCTTATCTGCGATATCGCCGTCTGTCATAATGGTGGCCGGGTTGGAGTTTACCAGAATTACCTCCATGCCCTCCTCCTTTAAGGAGCGGCACGCCTGCGTTCCCGCATAGTCAAACTCCGCCGCCTGCCCGATCACAATCGGACCCGAACCGATGACAAGCACTCTTTTCACATTTGGATTTTTTGGCATTGTATTTCCTCCATTTCTCAACCCCGAAGAAACATAGTAACTCTCAGCAAGCATACTCTGCTTACTTAGAGTTACTTTTCGTCTTGATCTTCTCTATAAATCGGTCAAACAAATACGAGGAATCCTGCGGCCCCGGGCAGGCTTCCGGGTGAAACTGCACCGTAAAAATTTGTTTGCCGGTATAGGAAAGGCCCTCGTTGGTACCGTCATTCACATTGATAAAGGCAGGAACCGCCACCGCCCTGTCAAGCTTGTCCGTATCCACCACATAGCCGTGGTTCTGGGAAGAAATGTAAACCCTGCCCGTCTCCAGATCCTTCACTGGATGATTGCCGCCGCGGTGGCCGTACTTCATCTTGAACGTATCCGCCCCCGTCGCAAGCGCCATCAGCTGATGCCCCAGACAGATTGCAAAAATCGGCGTGTCGGACGCATAGAGCTTTCGGATTTCATTTATGATATTCGTGCACTCTTTCGGGTCGCCGGGGCCATTGCTAAGCATGATGCCATCCGGGTGACCGGCAAGAATCTCCTCCGCCGCAGTCCATGCCGGATAGACTGTCACTTCACATCCTCTGGCCGCCAGCGACTCCGCAATATTGTCCTTGGCCCCCAGATCCAGAAGCGCCACCCGCAGACCTGCTCCGTTTAAACGCCGCACGAGGCTGGGCTTCTTCTCCCGCACACCCGCTTCAAACGCCGCTTTCTGGAAGGAAGCGCTGCCGGAAAGCGGCCCGTTCTCTGCAAGCTCCTTTGTACCTGTCAGCGTGTATTTCTCTGTACAGCTTACCCGCTCCACTACCCTGCCTGTCGTATATGCTTTTAATTTGGGAATGATTGTCTCCAGATTATAACTGCTGTCGGTAGTGATCATACCGTTCATGGTACCCTTCTCACGAAGGATTCTGGTAAGGGCTCTGGTGTCGATCCCGGCGATCCCCGGCACACCGTTGTCCTCTAAGAATTGTTGAATTGTGATATCACATCTGAAATTGCTGGGAATCCTCGAAAGTTCCCGCACAATAAAACCGTCCGGCCAGGGCCTCTTTGACTCCATATCGTCCCGGCATATCCCGTAATTGCCAATCAGCGGATATGTCATGCACACTGCCTGCCCCGCGTAGGACGGATCTGTCAGCACTTCCAGATACCCCGCCATCGAAGTATTGAAAACAATTTCACTGACGATCTCTTTCCTCGCCCCTATGTGTGTCCCCTCAAACACAGTGCCGTCTTCCAGTATTAAAAATGATTTCATCTTCTACCCTGTCCCTTTCGCCGGCCATTTTTCTTTTTAGTAAGCCTCCGCACACATATCGTATGCGGAGGCTCCTTTGCCATCGCCTATTGTATCATATAATTATCGTTTTTGGTATACTATACTTTTAAATAGAGCCGCATTTCTCCATAACATAATTCACAAGGGCAATTCCCTGCCTCTCCACACGCTGTTCTTTGATTACTACATATCCCCTCTTTTCAAAGAATGGTCTTGCCGTAATGGATGCATGGGTCGTGATTTTCCCCGAAACATTCTGCTCCAACCCATCGCAGATCGCTGTCGCTATGCCTGTATTCTCTGATAACTATGTTATTTTCTCCTTTGCGCACTCTGGTTCCTATCGGAAGTATCCAACGCCGCTCTCAAATATCTTCATATCCTGCTCACCGAAAATATTCACAGCCACGGCTTCCCCTCTTCTCTCCGAATGCGCCATCTTACCCAGACATCTTCCATCCGGGGAAGTGATGCCCTCGATGGAAGCGTAGGAGCCGTTGATGTTCCACTCCTCATCCATAGACACGCCGCCGTCGGCATCTGCATACTGGGTAGCCACCTGCCCGTTTGCGAACAGCCTGTCGATCCACTCCTTCGGAGCCACGAACCGCCCTTCGCCGTGGGAAGCCGGGTTTACATAAGTCTGCCCGAGCTCCGCCCCTGCAAGCCAGGGTGACTTGTTGGAAACTACCTTGAGATAAACCATCTTTGAAATATGGCGGTTTACCGTATTGAAGGTCAGCGTAGGAGAATCCTCCCCCTGCTCCCGGATCTCGCCGTAAGGCACGAGCCCCAGTTTAATCAACGCCTGGAAGCCGTTACAAATTCCCAGCGCCAGACCGTCCCTCTCGTTTAGAAGCTTCATCACCGCTTCCCTCATTTTCTCGTTCTGGAAAGCAGTCGCAAAGAACTTGGCGGAACCGTCCGGCTCATCACCCGCGGAAAAGCCGCCCGGGAACATGATGATCTGCGCCTGTCCGATCGCCTTCTCAAAGGCTTCCACGCTCTCTCTGATATCCGCCGCGTTCTGGTTCTTAAACACCTTTACGACCGTTTCAGCCCCGGCGTTCTCAAAGGCCTTTGCGCTGTCGTACTCACAGTTCGTGCCCGGGAATACCGGGATAAATACCGTGGGCTTCGCCACCTTATGTCTGCACACATAAATACTGTCTGCACGGTACAGTTCCGATGCCACGGGACTCTTGTCTTTTCCGGCCGTATAGGGAAATACCTTGTCAAGCTTCGCGCGCCAGGTCTGCACGGCTTCCGCCTGTTCCAGCTTCATGGAGCCGTAGGTGAACGCGCCGTCCGCCGTCACGGTGCCGATCTCCTCATAGGAAATCCCCAGCGCCTTCAAGTGGTGTACCTCTTTCGCCGGCATCTCCGCCACGATATCGCCAAGGCCGTTGTCAAACAGGGCTTCCATCTTATAGGAGGAATCCACCGCCACGCCGAATCCGTTTCCGAATGCCATCTTACTCACAGCAGCCGCTACGCCTTTTGCGTCCAGCGCGTAGGCCGCCACGATCTTTCTCTTCTGAAACTTCACCGGCATTCCATTTATGATATCTGTGTCAGTATACTCTGACATCAATGTCATTATCTTGTCATAAAGTGTCATAACCTCGTCATACACTGGCAGATCATAGGAATCACGCGGGATACGGAACCGCACGAGACGATCTCCCGGGTATTTTAATTCGGGTGTGACAATATGCCCGCTCTGATTCACATTGACCGCAAAGGACACCAGCGTAGGCGGCACGTCAATATCATTGAAAGTGCCTGACATGGAATCCTTGCCGCCGATGGAGGGCAGTCCGTACTTCATCTGGGCATCGTATGCGCCAAGAAGCGCCGAGAACGGCTGACTCCAGCGGGACGGCTCCCCGCTCATGCGCCGGAAATACTCCTGGAAAGTAAAGCGGATCGTCCTGTAATCCCCACCGTTTGCCACAATCTTCGCCATCGACTCAGTCACCGCATAAACCGCGCCGTGGTACGGACTCCAGCTTGACAGATATGGATCAAAGCCGTAGCTCATCATGGTCACGGTGTCTGTCTTTCCTTCCAGGGTCGGGAGTTTCGCCACCATAGCCTGCGTCTCTGTCAGCTGATACTTACCGCCGTAGGGCATATACACGCTGCCTGCGCCGATGGAGGCGTCAAACATCTCCACAAGCCCCTTCTGGGAACAGACATTCAAATCCTCCAGAAGAGAAAGCCACGCCGCCTTCACATCCTTGCGGGAAAGCGCCTCCGCCACCGCAGGGGTTGTGATTTTTTTGAAGTAATCCTCTTTTTCCTCCGGCATGTCAACATGGACATCCGTCTCCTGATGGGCCCCGTTGGTATCCAGAAACGCTCTGGACAGATCAACAATGCGCTGTCCGCGCCATTTGAGCACCAGTCTCGGCTCTTTGGTTACCACAGCCACAGGCACTGCCTCCAGATTCTCCTCCGCCGCATACCCGAGGAAAGCGTCCACATCGCCGGGAGCCACTACCACTGCCATACGCTCCTGAGATTCCGAAATCGCAAGCTCCGTCCCGTCCAGACCCGCATATTTTTTCGGCACTTTATCCAGATCCACAACGAGCCCGTCCGCCAGCTCACCAATCGCCACAGACACGCCGCCCGCACCGAAATCATTACATTTCTTAATCAGCCGGCTCACTTCCTCACGCCGGAATAATCTCTGAATTTTTCTCTCCGTTGGCGCATTTCCCTTCTGCACTTCCGCGCCGCATGTATCAATGGATTTCTCCGTATGCACCTTGGAGGAACCCGTTGCGCCGCCGCAGCCGTCACGCCCGGTTCTGCCGCCCAGCAGAATGATGATATCGTCGGGATCAGAGTTTTCCCGGATCACATTTTTTCTCGGCGCGGCGCCCATCACCGCACCGATCTCCATGCGCTTCGCAACATAATTCGGGTGGTAAATTTCTTTGACCAACCCGGTCGCCAGACCGATCTGGTTACCATAGGAAGAGTAACCGTTGGCCGCACCCCGCACCAGTTTTTTCTGAGGCAGCTTGCCCTTCAACGTATCCGCCACCGGCACTGTGGGATCCGCCGCGCCGGTCACACGCATCGCCTGATAGACATATCCCCTGCCCGAAAGGGGATCCCGGATCGCTCCGCCAAGACAGGTGGCCGCCCCGCCAAACGGCTCGATCTCCGTGGGATGGTTGTGGGTTTCGTTCTTGAAAAAGACAAGCCACTCCTCTGTCACCGGACCGTCACCGTAATCCATCTCCACCGGCACCACCACTGAGCACGCATTGATCTCATCGGACTCTTCCATATCGTCCAATTTCCCATCCTTTTTTAACTTTCTCATAGCCATCAGAGCCAGATCCATCAGACAGACAAACTTGTCCTCCCTGCCCTTAAAAACTTCTTCCCTCACCTTCAGGTAATCCTGGTAAGTCTTCTCGATCGGCTCCCGGTACTTTCCTTCCCCGAAGCTCACGTTCTTAAGCTCGGTAGAAAAAGTCGTATGACGGCAGTGGTCGGACCAGTAAGTATCCAGCACCCGGATCTCCGTCATCGTAGGATTGCGCTTCTCCTCTTTCGCAAAATAATCCTGAATATGCAGAAAATCCTTGAACGTCATGGCAAGACCGAGGGACTCATACAGCTCCTTCAGCTCTTCCTGCGGCATGTCCACAAAGTCCTCCCGCTCCGGGAAATTCTCCAGTATGACCACATCCGCAGGCTCCTCATAAGTAAACGCCAGCGTCTCCGGCTTAACCATGCCGGTTTCTCTCGAATCCACGGGATTGATACAGTATGCCTTGATCCGCGCAATCTCATCATCCGTCACATTTCCATTGACCAGATAAGTCACTGCCGTTTTGATAATCGGTTCCTCGTCTTCCTTCAGAAACTGCACGCACTGCACAGCGGAATCCGCCCGCTGGTCAAACTGCCCCGGCAGAAACTCTACGGAAAATACCCGTCCGTTTTCCGGGATTTCAATCTGTTCCCGATATAAAATATCCACAGGCGGCTCTGAAAAAACCGTCCGACAGGCTCTCTCAAACACTTCCTCAGAAATATTTTCCACATCATAGCGGATGAAAACCCGTATCTGTTCCACGCTGTTTATACCAAGAAAACTCTCGATCTCTTCCTTCAGTTCCCTGGCCTTAACTGCATAAGGCTCTTTCTTCTCCACATAAATCCTTCTGACATTTCCCATAGTCGGTTCTCCTCCATTATCACAGTTCCCATCTTGTGTTTTACACTGCCGCCCTTAAATCTCCGTAATCAGTCCCTGCATGATATAGAGCAGCTGCTCATCCACCATCTTTTCCGTGATGCCGAAAGTCTGCGCGTTGATCTTCAGTCCCTCCAGCACATACATGATATTAGCTGCCGCCCCCTTGGGATTCTCACAGTAAAACTCGCCGCTGCCAATTCCCGCCTCAATCAGCTTTTCGATCACTTTGACGCCCGCATCAAACTGCCTGCGCAGCATATTGTTCTTATCGGTCGGTTTATGAGCAAAGAAATATTCATAGACCGCTACGGTCAAATTATCCTTATTCTGCAAAAGTTCTTTCTTCTGCTCTTTCAAAAAGAGCGTCAGAATATCCGCCGCCGTATCCTCTCTGGCGATTTGTTCCGTGAAAACATCGTCTGTCTCATCCGCCTCCATCTGCAGCACTTCCATCAGTATCTGATCCGTGCTCTCAAAATACAGGTACAGACCGCCCCGGCTGATCTCGCAGGCCTCCACAATATCCTTCATGGTCACACTCTTAAAGCCTTTTTCTACAAACACCTTTCTGGCCGTATCCAGTATGTATTTCTTTTTCTGTGCTGATTTTTCTCCCATCGTTTTCTTATCTCCCTAAAATGTATCTTACAGCCAGCGTCACTCTATGCCATTCTTCTGCTATTTCCCTTCCTTAACATTGACCACTCTGGACTGTACCGGGTGATCCCAAAAATCCAGATTTTCTTTCATTTTCTTTATCACATTCAGAAAAATGCCGTTCTCCACCGCCTCAGACCATCTTCTGCCCTTTGTCATGCCTTCCATCACATATCTGGAAAGAATGCCTTTCAGCGCGTCCATCTCCCGGATATCCGATCTCTTGATGACCATAAGTTCGTCCTCCAGCCGGCGGATCCTGTACCGTGAATAGATATACTTGTAATTCCGGTCCATAAGCTTCGTCCGCTGGGCCTCCTTAATAAAATTCATCAGCGTGCCGTCATAAACCGGGAAAGCAATCGAATGTTCTGCAATCCCGGAGCCGGAATAACTCTGTTGTACGCTCTTTCCGTTCTTGCTCTCAAGCCAGGACAGATAACGCGCAAGTTTCTCCACGTCCGCCCTGTATTCATTGACAACCTGCTGTCTGTAGGCGATATCTTCTTTCTCTATCTGTGTCTTGTCCATAATTATCACTCGCTTCCGTTTTCTAAATTGCTTTCCGCCATTGCCGGGCTGCAGAACGCCAAGTCCCGACAAGCCTGTCATTTTCAATTTTAACACAAAACGCTGAAAAGTACAGTACAAAAATAGTCATTCTTCTTGTGCAATATAGCAAAGCACAACGCCCATTCTCATTGACTTTTCCACCCAAAAAGCATAAGATATATACATAGTTTCTGCAATTATTTCTACAAGGGGGTAATCCAATGGCTGTAAAAGAATTTCCTGCAGGCACGCAGCTGATCCAGAGTGAACAGAATCAGACCGGCCTGCATGTCATCGCTAAGGGGAGCGTATGCGCCTCCTATCCGGGAGGCACTTTCTATTTGAAAAAAGGGGATGTCATCGGCGTCTGTGAGATCTTTTTCGGTTCTCACTTTATCACATATGAGACAGAGGAGCCCACCGGGATTGCCTCTTATCCGTGCACGGCTGCACAGCTCTCACTGCTTATGTCAAAAAGTGTGGATCTGGCGAATATGATCGTGTCATCCCTGTTCAGGCAGTTCCGTGAGATCTATGACCAGTATGAACTGATGCGTTTTGACTGTGAAAATATTTACCATTTTCTGATGGACCGGTATGAAGAGTATAAGTCATTCTGTGTCAAGCATGGATTTACTCCCAGAGCATTACCCGACATGGAGGATCTGACTCCTCTCACGCTGGAGGAAGATCTGGAAGGATGGCTGGACGGCTACTACGAGCAAATGACTCTTATGGTCACTCAGAAGTCCTCCAAATTCCACAAGCCCGACTTTCTTGCGGGGGTGGTTCTGAAAGCGGATCTGGATATCCACCGCATTATTTCCATATGCCGCGTTTTTTACGATTACAAGGCGGAGATTGCCAGTTTACTGATGAACGAAAATCATCTGGACTTCTTCGATCTCTACGCAAGCCTTCTTTATAAAATCGGGGCGAACGATACCGATTCCACTACGGTAAGCGCAGCAATCTCCACCATCATGATCCAGTTGGAAGACCTGCCTTCGATTGACCGTGAAATGTATCAGCAGAGAGCCGACGAATACCGCACGAGACTGGAAAATCTCGGGGAACGCAGCGACGAGGAATCCACTGCTTCCATGGACGAGGTGGCTGACATAGAGCACTCTATGGAGACCATTCTCTCCTACGCCGAAGTGGACGTTGAAACCGCCGCCGCTTTCCGTGAATCTGTCGACAAATTTGCTAAGATGACGGACAAGAACGCTTCGGATGACGCTGCCAGAAAGCTGCGCATGACGATCACCAAACAGTTCTATGTGATCTATGAAAAAGCTTTCGTTAAGAGCCTGAAAGATACCGCTTCCATTCCAAAGGTAGTCCGGATGTTCTTTAATTTCGGCTATATAGATGAAAATCTGGCCGGCCCTGAGAACGCTTCGTATCTGTACTCGATCATAGACAAAATACCTTCCGATCCCAAACGCAAGGTCTATACTGCCTATGAATGGTTTACCGCCATCTATAAAGGTGAGAAAGTACCCAGCCGTAACGAATTCGATTCAGACTTCCCCACCTTCCTGCGTGAACAGAAAATGACGGGCAATATCACCGCCGAAGACGAAGCGCGTATGCTGAATGACCCGCTGGAGCAGGTGCTCTTTGAAATACGCAACATGTTTCCTACCGTCAACAAGATTACATTCGGCCGCGTCTTAAGCTTCTGCCCGATCTTCTCGGAACACAATGTTCTGAAAGAGCTGGATGGCACGCTTGTATCCGCCGAAAAGGTGGAAGAATCTTTCCAGAAGATCCGGGACATTGACTTCAGCGCTTACTACCGCGATGTCATTTACACCAATCCCGACATCGGCATCGGAAAGGAAACCGTCGGCGTAGAGGTTCTTCCCGACATTATTCTTATGCCCAATGTGGGCACGCGCGGCATCGCATGGCAGGAAATCGAGGGGCGTAAGCGTACGACACCGGCCCGCATGATGGTGTCCATCTTCCAGTTGGAGGATCTGACCAACATTCTGGTCCGGCTGACCGGCGATTTCCGTTGGGAAATGTGCAAGCGCGTGCAGGGCGCCCGCTGGAACGATATTTCGGAGGCCTCCCTCACAAGCGAATATTTCGATTACATCCAGTTCTACCGTAAGAACCACGAGCTGTCTGCGGACGCCAAGGACAAAATTAAGCTCAATATGAAAAAAGCGAAAAACAGCTATAAGGAAATGTTTATTATGGACTACGAAGCGTGGATTCTCTATGAAGGCGCCGGATCGCCCAGATTGAATAAAGTGTCCCGCAATATTATTTTTACTTACTGTCCTTTCTCCAAAGCAATCCGCACAAAGCTGATGGCAAATCCGCTTTACAAGGAGACCATGGGGCGCTACGATATTAAACTTTCGCAGAAGCTCCACCATTATGACAATGTGTTCCAGAAGTTGAAAAACACAGGAACTCCGATTCCTCAGGAACTGCAGATGCAACGCGACTATCTTTGTAAGTAGGTTTGTTTCGCTAATATAGTGTTATTCCTTTGTAATATACTTATAGACTGTCAAGGGGAAAAACGGTATATTAATTATAGACTTGATCACGGAAGTCAAGTCGGCAATAGCAATTCCGAAGAATTCCCCTTTTACACAAGCAAAAGCCCCGAAGGCAGAGCCTCCGGGGTTTTTGCTGTGCACAGACGCATATGACAGTTTATCTGCGGCATGCATAACGGGCAGGAAAATCTTCCTGCCCGTTGATATCATTCTGTATGCGTTTATTTTTTGTCTGTACTTGCAGGCTTCACAAAGAACAGGCTGATAATCAGTGCGATAATATAGAGCACAATCGTGAAATACAGCACGTTCTGGTATCCCACAGGATTGACCATGTTGCCGTGGGAATCCTCGATGAAGCTGCCTGTGTTGCTCACGATCAAGGTTGCGATCTGGTTGCCGGTAAGACCCGCAAACGCCCATGCGGAAAGGGTGATACCGTGGATCGCGCTGATGCTTCCCATGCCATAATGGTCGGAAAGCAGGGTCGGCACATTGGAGAAGCCGCCGCCGTATCCGGCATTCACCATAAAGATCAGAGCCAGCACAAGAACGATCAGGAACATGTTGCCCTCGCCGTTCTTGATACCGCCTGTAAGCATTACCGCGCCGGTAAATATAATCGAGAGCACAAAGATCAGCTTGTAAATCGTGTTTCTGTCCTTCATCAGATCCGCCCACGCGGAGAAGCCGAGACGGCCGCCCGCATTGAAGATTGCGGACACTGTGGAGATCACGCCGACCACGCCTGCCAGACCGATACATTTCACGATCATCTTCTCCTGGGAGATCAGTGCAAGGCCGCAGGTGATGTTGATGTAGAACATCAGCCAGATGCCCACATAGTTGCTGACGGGACGGGTTTTGATGGTAGCCATGATACCCTGTCCTTTTTCTTTCTTCTGCGGCTCATGCCAGCCTGCCGGCTTCGCCAGAAGGAGATGGCCCACAAACATCATCACGAAATAAACCGCCGCAAGGATGTAGAACATCTTATAGATGCCGCCCTCTCCGAGATTGGCCAGAAGCGCCTGCATGATAGGGCTTGCAATCGCCTTCGCGCCGCCAAAGCCTGCTACCGCAAGACCTGTCGCAAGACCTTTCTTATCCTCGAACCAGAGCATGAGAGTCTTTACCGGGGAAAGATAGCCGGTTCCCAGGCCGACACCCATGATAAAGCCATAGCAGACATAAATGCCTACCAGCGCAAGCACGCTGCCGGGATGGGTGCCTCCATAATAGATGAAGAATCCCGTGCCCGCCATACCAAGGGAGAATGTGATCGTTGCGATCAGCGAAGACTTGTGAATGTCCTTCTCCACCACGTTGCCCAGAAATGCCGCAGACATGCCGAGGAAGAAGATGGCAAAGCTGAACGCCCACTCCGTAGCTGCCTTGGAAAAGCCTATGTAGTCAGCGATCTCCTGACTGAAAATAGACCAGCAGTACACCGTACCGATACTGAAGTGCAGGAGCAGTGCCGGGATCGCGGCACGCACCCATTTGTTTTGACAGTTTTTCATACTTTTACCTGTTATCCTTTCGTTTATATTGAGTCAGATGCCCCGTCACTGATAGCAGGATTCTAACCCTCTCACTAAAACTGTTTCTAGCCTCTATCATTTTAAAACAAAACGACTGGAATTTCAAGCCACATTCACGCACGTTGTCACGTTTTTGCCCACCATTCCGCCATCGGAGACACCCCGACTGACCCTGTGCTTCTTTCGCCTCTCATTTCAACACCAGCGCCGAAAATCCCGGCATCACAGCCTTACCGTTCTCAAAACGGATTTTTTCTTCCCCTGTGACAAGCGCACCGCGGATCTCTGTCTCTGTGCCGATCTTCTTCCCGTTTAAGGTAATACTGGTCAGATCCAGTTCCTCTGTCTCCGGCCCCGTCACAAACACGAGCAGAAGCTCCGAAGCCCCGTAAGTCTTTTTGATGGCGCAGACAGTTTCCTTCGTATCCTCTGCAAGAAAATCCCCCACAAGGACATATTCCGCCTTCCCCCTGGCAATCTCCGGGTTCTGGTTGCGGATTTTGAGAACCTTCTTATAATATTGATAGATGGAAAGTTCGTCCTTCTCCTGCTCCTCCAGGCTCTCAAACTTCATCTTCACGTCTTCCATATCCGCCGGCCCGTCACACATGCCCTGCGCGTCGGGGTTCATGCTCCAGTACATGGGCGCGCGCTTGTTCTCGTCCTTGCCGGAGCCTTTCATGCCAAGCTCCTCCCCGTAGTAGAGAAAGGCCGATCCGCTCATAAACAGATTCAGGGCGCCCGCCATCTTCGTCTGTGCGGCGGAATTGTCCCCCGCATAGTAACCCGCGCTTCTGCCCATGTCATGGTTGGTATAAAAAGGCGCGTCGATATAATCCGGGTTGTAAGCCCCGAACGTCTCTTCCAGTGAAGCAACCGCCGCACCATACTTCGTTGCCGGTGAACCGTTCAGCACCTTGGATATCACGCCGTCTTTGTCGGCAAAGGCGAAGTTGAAAACACTGTCGATGCCGCTCTCATAGTACTGCGCGTAGTCCGCCAGATCAAGCCACGCCTCGCCCACAAGGTAAGCGTCTGGTTTCTGTTCTTTGACCGTATCAGTCAGCCATGCCAGAAAGGCAATATTGGACTGGGGCGCGCCGGAATAAAACTCTTTTACCGCGTCCAGACGGAAACCGCCCACCCCCATGTCCAGCCAGTACTGCGTGATTTTCGCAATCTCCTCCCGCAGAAGTTCGCAGTCTAAATTAAGGTCGGGCATCTCCGACCAGAACTGCGCCTCGTAATACCAGTCGGTCCCCTCCACGGGATAGTAGCCGCCGCCCTGCTCTCTGGAAAAATGGTAATAGTCAAAATAGGGACAGTCCTCTGCGTCCGGCTCCGAACCGTCCAGCCCTTTCAGATAGGCACACGCCTCCTGAAACCAGGGATTCCGGGACGAACTGTGATTTAACACCAGATCCATGATCACCTTGATGCCCCGCTCATCGCACGCCGCAATCAGCTCCTTAAAATCCTCCAGCGTGCCGTATTCCTCGTCTATGGCATAATAGTCTGCCACGTCATACTTGTGATAAGTAGGCGAAGGATTCACGGGCATCAGCCAGATGCCGTTACAGCCCAGATCCGTATCTGTTTCGTCATCCCCGTCGTTGATATAGTCCAGCCTGGAGATCAGCCCCTGCAGATCTCCTACGCCGTCCCCGTCACTGTCGCAGAAGGAGTAGACGAACACCTCATAGTAGGTGCGGTAATTGTCGTCGATGATCTGCAGCGGATTATCCTCCCACAACTCCGCAGCGGATGTTTCCGCCGCCTGTTCTCCGGCATCACTGCTGCCCTCGCCGCTGTCTGCGGCATCTGTCCCTCCCGGTACGTCCTTCGCCGCCTGCTCCTGCGTCTCGCTGCCCACAGCCCCGGGATTTTCCTCCCCAAACGAGTTTTGCAGGGGGATATTCTCCCCCTGCATACCACAGCCGCAAAGCAGCGCTGCTGACAAAACACCTGCCAGAGCTCTCTTTTGCGCATTTTTCATCCTTTTACCGAGCCTCCCGTAATACCCTCCACATAGAACTTCTGCATAATAAGGAACAGAATCGAAATAGGCACGGATATCACCACGCCGCCCGCGCAGAATACAGAGAAATATTTCGCGATCATGGACTTGCTCAACATGTTGAACAGGCCGATCGCCACCGTCCAGTCTGTCGCAATACCAGAGTTTAACATCAGCTTCGCAAACACGAAGTCGCCCCATGGTATCAGGAAAGAACTGATCACCGTGTACACGATGATGGGCTGGGAAAGAGGAATGATAATCTTAAAGAAAATCTTCGCCTCGGATGCGCCCTCCAGCCTTGCCGCCTCACTTAAAGAGACAGAGATCGTGTCCATGAAGCCCTTACAGATCAGGAAGCCCAGACCCGCGCCTGCGGAGTACACGATAATCATGCCGATATGACTGTTTGTCAGGTTAAACGTCTTTAAGATAAAGTAAATAGCGATCATGGAAAGCACGCCCGGGAACATATTTAAGATAATGCTGAAACTCATCAGCGACTTTCTGCCCGGGAACCGCAGCTTACTCATAGTATAACTCACCATCAGCACAAGAATGGTCGAGATCACACAGGTAAAGACCGCAATTACAAAGGTGTTCATAAACCACTTGTTGTACTGTACGATAGAATCCGAACGCAGGAATAACTGCGCGTAATTGTCTAATGTCCACGTCTCCGGGAAGAAGTGTGAGGTATTGATTCCCTTATACCCGCTAAATGAGGTAACAAACAGCCAGAGAATCGGGATCAGCCACACCACAGCCAGGAGAAACAGAACAACGTGTCTTAAAATAGCCTGAATCGTCTTTTTCATTATTGAAATTCCTCCTCCTTATCTCCCTTGATTGTTCTTGTAAAGGTAATCAGCGTAAACGCCGCGCAGATGATAAATACAACAATACCGATCACGGACGCCATCTTATAGTTGTAATACTCGTTTGTCAGCCTGAACAGCCATGTCACCAGCAGATCGATCTCCTTCGCGTTGGAGTTTGCGAGAAGCTGGTCGCTTGTGACATACACATCCTGCGTCAGCAGATAAATCACATTGAAGTTGTTGATATTTTTGACAAAGTCCGTAATCAGACTCGGCCCGGTTACAAAAAGCATGTACGGCATCGTGATTTTCACAAAGATCTGGAAAGGATTCGCGCCGTCGATTCTCGCGCTCTCAATCTGATCCTCGGGAATGTTCATCAGTACGCCCGTTGCAATCAGCATCTGATAAGGGATGCCGACCCAGATATTGATAATAATGATCATCACCTTCGCCCAGCCCGGGTTTGTCAGAAACGGAATGTAGCTCAGATTCGCGGGAACAAGGCCCACATTTTTGAGGAAGTCCGTCAGACCCACATTGGTGCAGAAGGTATTGACGATACCGCTGTCTGCGAAGAAGTTACGCACCAGAAGCAGTGTCACGAACTGCGGCACCGCAATCGCGATGATAAAGAGCGTTCTCCACATCTTCGGCAGCTTCGTCTTCTTATTATTGATAAACTTGGCGAGCAGGATACCACCGATGTAAGTTGTAAAGGTAGCAAGCACCGCCCACTCCAGTGTCCAAGTCAATACTTTCTTAAAGGAATACCCAAAAGTCACTGTCACGGAATCCGTAAACAGACTCTTAAAGTTTGACCAGCCAACCCATGTAAACAACGCGCTGGGCGGCATATGCTGCTGGTCATAATTGGTAAATGCCACTGCCACCAGCACCAGAATCGGCAGAATATTCATCAGAATGATACCGATTGTCGGCAGGGTAAGCAGCGTAATATGAAATTTTTCGTTAAACAGCGCCTGCACATCTTCCTTAAAGGTATTGATGTGCTCTCCGTTTTCTTTCTGAACCTGCAGGCGGTAAACCGCTTTCATGTTTGCGATCCAGAACAAAACAAATACAAGAATAAGGAACAGTGCCATAATGGAATTCAACAGAATCAGAAAAGAATTGTCATAGTCGTTGACCGTACTGGTCATAGTCAGTGGGTCAAACACCTGCTCAAACTGCACGGTACCGAGCGTTCCGAACTTAGCAAGGTTTGGAGCCGCATAGCCGACACACAGCACGCCAAACAGCGCTTCCACCAAAAACATGATAATACCGTTAATTACCTGTTTTCTCGCGAAATAGCCCGCGCCCATCAGAACCGCTGACAGCTTAACCCACACATCTCCCCTGACAAAGGCAATTCCAATATTTTTAAAATAATTACCTATCGCATTTAATGCCTTCTTCATATGAACCTCCATGCCAGAAGTAACCTTCTCTTTTTAAAAGAGGGCGAGTGAACACCACTCACCCTCTCTGTTTTTATATACCGGGACTGCCAAGCAGTCCTCGCAATTGAGCTTTGCTCAATTTTTTATTCAACAGGCGCCGTGATACCCTCTACCGTCGTATCCAGAAGCTCCTGCAGATCGGTTCCGTCAGGATTGCCGGATGCAAGAATCTGTCCAAGCGTCTCAGCGGGAGACCAGAAGTTTGCGCCTACACGCTGAGGGGTAGCGTATGCTGCCTGCGCTGCCAGAGCGGAGATTGCCGGATTTGCCTGTACTGCATCGGAAGATGCTGCCGCAAGGTTGGAAGGGCCAAGGCCTCTTGCTTCAAATCTTGCCGTCTGTGCTGCCTCGTTGGTTAAGAACTCTGCCAGAAGCATCGACCAGCCTACATTAGCGGAGTGCGGATTTACACCAACCAGCTTATATCCGGAGTAAGAAGACATCTGGTAGTCCTTGCCGCCTGCCTTGAAGGTAGGAAGCTTGGTTGCCGCATAGTTGTCGCCCCATGCTTCTGCTGCCGTCTCTGCTCTCCATGTACCGTTTACACATGCTGCCACATTGCCCT
The DNA here is from genome assembly GCA_965114645.1 of uncultured Lachnospiraceae bacterium. Classification (GTDB taxonomy): domain Bacteria; phylum Bacillota; class Clostridia; order Lachnospirales; family Lachnospiraceae; genus UBA3282. Next base: position 21,937 of record CBCOZL010000029.1, read on the forward strand.
CTGCAATCTGGGTAGCCATATCCTCGTCGTTCATATCTACAAGCACGTTGGATGCTGTCAGGTCAAGGATCGCCTGCGCTACATCCGTACCGCCTGCTGCATTCCATGTACATGTGTTGGTAAGACCGTCATCGTTCAGTGTCAGCTCCAGGCCTGCGCCCTGGAAGAATGCGTAAATATACCAGCCATTGGAAATATCCATCGCGATCTTCTTGCCTGCCGCACCTGCTACCTCAACCATCTTATCTAAGGACTGTACGTCGCTCTCGGAGAATACGGAAGAGTCATAGAACATAAAGTAACCGTTATCAGCCGTCATCGGATAAGCATATACCTTTCCGTCCACAGCAGCTGCTTCCACAGCGCCGGTTGCATTCTCATTCACTACATCGAAGGTGTAGTTTGCCGCTACCTCCTGCAGTGCGCCCGCCTTTACCAGCTCGTTGATCTGGTCATCCGCAAATGCGTACACGTCCGCTGCCGCCTCTACGTCCGTCAGAACCGTGTCCTTCGCGGTAGACTCACTCTCTGCACCGAGGGTAATATCAAAAGTTACGTCAGGATATGCCGCCTTGAACTCGTCCAGCAGCTTGGTTGTGAGATCCTGGTCTTCCTCGGAAGCCCATACCTTAAGTGTTACCGTACCTGTCGTTGCCGCAATCAGGTTTGCAATCGGGTCTGTTCCCTCTGCCGCTGCCGCGGGAGCCTCTACCGCCGGAGCCTCCTCTGCTGCCGGAGCTTCCGCTGCCGGTTCCTCAGCCGCAGGCGCTTCCGCTGCCGGAGCTTCCGCCGCAGGCGTTTCAGCCGCACCGCCGCCACAGCCTGTCAGACAGCCGACTGTCATCGCTGTTGCCAGTAATGTTGCCAATACTTTCTTTTTCATAATTGAACTCTCTCCTTTCGACTTTTTAAAAGTCATTTTTTGTTTGTATACAAAATGCAGAACCGAAGCACGAACTATCGTAATTCCGCATTTGATACCACTGCTCACCGTCTGTTTGCCCGTCCGCCCGGGGCGCCGCGCCCGTGTGGCAGTCAGGGTTTTTATTTCCTAATATATTAGGAAATAGAGAAAGGACTAGTCCTTTCTGCAAAAATTTCGCACCGTGTTCACGTTAAATTTACCATTATTTGATACCCCCTGTCAATACGGAAAACGTTTTTTTGACATAAGGAGCGTATTTACTGCCTATACGGACGCATCTGTGGGAAGATAATCGCGGATTACTTCCAAAGCCGGCAGAGCTTGACCATCATAGTCAAACAACGCCTGATTTGCCCACTCATTACCGCCAGGCCCTTTTTCTTCTATATATTTCAGGGCCTCCTCGTTGGCCCAGCCTGATCCCGGCACAGGAATCCAGGCCGGCTCCCAATAGAAAAATCCCCGGCATTTCTTCCCCGACACCTGGTCAATCACCGCAAACAGCGCCCTCATAAAATCCGCCTGCCCTTCTTTCGACATGGGAAACGGCAGTTTTTCCACCAGCGCCGGCTTTGTAGCGTAACCCTTTCGCTCATCCGCCGCCAGTTTCTCGTATGAGCCGTAATCCTCCATCGTAAAGCCCATAGAGACCTCCGCGATCACCAGCTCCTTGCCGTAACACACCGCCAGATCATTCATATTTTTCTGCAGGTCCGAAAGACTGCCATGCCAGAACGGGTAGTAAGAAAGTCCGATGATCTGGAAATCCTCCCCTCTCTCCATATAATGATCAAACCAGTCACGATACATCGGCGCATTGCCGCCGTTGTCCAGATGGATCATTACCGGCATGTCCGAATCAAGCGAACGCACCGCCCGGATGCCCGCGCTGACAAACTGTGCCAGATTGTCATAATTGCCGCATTCCGCCAGCTTTCCAGACGGCCAGAGCATCCCATTGGTGAGCTCATTGCCGATCTGAATCAGATCCGGGTACGCCCCCGCATCCTGCAAGGTCAACAGGGTATCCCTCGTATAGGTATAGACTGCTTCGGTCAATCGTGCGGCATCCATCCCGCGCCACGCCTTTGGCACCCGCTGTTTACCAGGATCCGCCCAGAAATCACTGTAGTGCATACAGAGCAGCACTTCCATCCCGTGCGACTTCGCCCGCTTCGCCAGCTCAATGACCGTGGGCAGATCGTTCGTACCCGCTCCGTAAGGCGTGCCGTCCTCCGCGTAAGGATCGTTCCACAGGCGGAGCCTGACCGCATTCGTCCCGCAGCTTTTCAGGATTTCAAAGACGTCCTTCTCTTCTCCGTGATCATAAAATTTTCCGCCGAGGCTCTCCACTTCTTTGATGGTGGAAAGATCCATGCCCTTGTAAAACTTCATATTTTGTCTTCCTTTTCTCTGCCATAAGGCAAACTGATGCGGAGAATGCCTCATTTCCGGCATTCTCCCGAGTGAGACTTAATACTTCCAAGTAAGCTTTGCTGACTTTGTTACTGTCCTATGGCGGGACGTCTTTAGAAGTACTTCTCACTCTAGTCAAAATCAAATTTTGTAAACCGCTTCATCGCATCCTTGTAACGGAACCGCACAAGCTCGTTCTTTGCGAGCACATCCTCCTCCGTCCCCACATACTGACAGCGGATGCAATGGTATTCTTTCTTGTCCTTGTCATAAAACATATCAATATCCAAGTCTCTCATAAAGCAGGAGGGACACCTGTAATTTAATTTGCCTTTGCCAGATTGAGCCATGTCGCAAATACCTCCTTATCTTTTAACTGGGTGGTGCAGCCTAACGTGAACATCGGGGAGAACGCATACCCTTCTTTGATGTAGCCGACCGCCTCTTTCTTCTCACAGCTGATGGAAACCCTCGTCCCGATCTCAGGAACCACCGCAGCAGCTTCTGTTGCGCCCTTCATCTGCGCCTCACGGCACTTGTAAGCGTAGTCGATCTTCTCCGTGTTCACGCCATCGGTTACGGACAGTTTCACGTTGCTCATATCCTCGGAATACTCTGTTGTGCCGTAGCATGCCACCATATACTCATTGATTTCTACCTCAGCGTTCGGATCGCTCATCTCCAGAATGTTTCTCTCGATCTTAATGTTGGAGCTGCCCTCCTCGAAGTACATCTTTGTCTGCAATTTCACCGTCAGGTCATGGAACTCGATATCCACCGGGTCAAGGGTCAGGATTCTCGTATTGCCTTCCTGGGAAAAATGCGCCTTCGTCCGGCACAGGCACAGATCCACTTCCTCGCCGTTGTGAGTCAGTTTTGCGCTTCTGACCGTACCTTCACCCGCATAGTGGGTAAAGTAGCCTGCCCGGTACTTCTCCTGAATTAAGAACGGGTAGGATGCGTCTGTCACATGCTTCGTGCCGATGCCCACCGGCCACTCCAGCTTCGCCGCATACGGCCGCAGATCCACAATCGCACCGCCCTGGTCCATGTTCGCGCATACGCGCATGAAAGGATCGCAGTACCAGAAAAGCTGCTTGTCTGATCCGTATAAAATATCTCTCCACAGAGCGCACTCCGGCTCTGTCAGCCGTCTGTTCGCGCGGTAAAAGTCCGCGAACTCGGCCATAGTCATATCATCCAGCTTGCCTTCCTTTTTAAGCTGTCCGTAATATGCCATGCCGTCCTCATAAGACTTTAAGAGCAGCTCATAAGGCGCCTCCCAGCGGCCCATCTTGTTCATCCAGCCGGGACCCACGAACATCATGTTGTAGGCGTAGCCGTTATTGTATTTTGCCAATGCCCTGAACTGGTCAATCAGATTGTACAGATAGGGGTATTCCCATGTCTTTGAGTCATAACACATGCTGCGCAGCACATTCTGCGGATGCGTCCCAAAGTTGGATCCGTTGCCGTCATAGCAGGCAATCAGATCGCGGGATAAGTGGGGAATCGCCACAATGCCGGAATCCTCCGCCTCATTCGCCGCAGGCGCATGGGTGTTCTGCTTACTCGGAATCCAGGGCGCCCAGGGGCCGCCGTCCATAAAAGTGTACCAGGAATTGTTGCAGGTGTGGTAAGCCTTCGGTCCTTCCTCCCAGCAGGTAGCCACGGCACATTTCACCATCGGATATTTCTCTTTGATATAATTGGTCAGATCAGCGTCCATATAGTAGGAGCCTGTAGACTCCGGGTAAAACCCAAATCTGTCATGAAATTTGCCGAACACATCGTCCACGATCGACTTCTTATCCTCCAGTGAGAACATCCAGATGCAGAAATCCTTCGTCTTGTATTTCTCACGGAACTCCTCGCACGGAAGGCCCAGCAGGGACAGCGCGATCTCATCGCCGTACTGCTCATGGTCCGCCTTTGCAAGGGCCACGGCCTCATCGTTAAATAAAGAAGCGTATGTCATCTGGATTGTCGTCTTTAATCCGTTCTTATGCGCAATCGCCTGCTGTGTCTTGAAAATATCGAGAGATTCTGTCAGAAGCTCTTTCCTTCCGATATCCTCTTCCTTGCCGTGTCCGGTCACCTTTTCCGCATACTCAGGTACCATCTCCGGACGATGGATGATATTTACAATAAACTTATCCATGTGCCCTGCCCTCCATTTTTTGATCCATTGCTGATTTGCTGTCATTTTCAGAACTACATACAACACTTTCCTGCATATTGCCGTCACACCTCACCATTTGTTTGGTAGTTTTGACTTTGCGCAATCGGTTGTTCGTGTCAAAATAATAACAAACTGCACAGAGCTTGTCAATACATTTCTCCCAAATTAAGGAAGGATTTTCGTCCCTTTTTCCACCAATTTCTGCCCTTACTGCATAGACTGAAATACCTTGAGAGACTCCAGCGGATGACCGTTATAGTCAAATAATGCCTGATTGTCCCATGACGATCCTCCGTAATATTTTCCGGCATCTTTTGGATCATACTTGGACGCATAGGATGAGGCCCATCCGGCGCCTTTTTCCTCCCACGCCTCTTTATTGGCCGCAAGTATCTGGTCTGCGTCCGCCGCGCCTTTTTCCCAGACATTGACCGGCAGCCACGCCGGCTCCCAGTAAAAATAGCCAAGTCCCGCATCTCCCACAGCAGCCACCGCCGCGCAGACATCGCGGATTTCTTCGGCCTGCCCCTGTACCGTGGCAGGGTACTCCGGCAGCACATCCCGCGCACCGATGCTGTTGGCTGTGCCGTCCCCGTCGCCGGTCGTGTACGGATAAGAGTTTTCGACTACCAGCACATCCTTTCCGTAAGCATCGGACACCTTCTGCAGCGTGTCCGTCATGTTCTCCATCGTTCCGTGCCAGAAGGGATAATAAGATACCGCAAAAATATCGTAATCAATCTCTTTCTCTTTTAACTTCTGCGCCAGCGCCAGTGTGGCAGTCTGATCCGCAATATCGGTAAAATGTACGGCAATGCGGATCTCCTGTCCGCGCTCTCTGGCCACATCCCTGACCGCCCTGGCTCCCGCCTGCAGAAGCAGTGCCCGCGCAGGCCACTCGGTTTCTCCCGACATGCCGTTGTTAATCTCGTTGCCGATCTGTACCATCCCGACATCCGCTCCGGCATCCAGAATCTCCCCAAGACTCTCCACCGTAAACGCATAGAGCGCATCCGCCTTCTCCGAGGGCTCCATGCCCTCCCACGCCTTCGGGCACATCTGTTTGGACGGATCCGCCCAAAAGTCAGAATAATGGAAGTTCACACAGAGTTTCATCTTCTGCTTCGCCGCCCGCCTGCCAATGCTGGCTGCTGCCGCCGTGTCGCAATTACCGCCGCCGTAACCCTTCCCGTTCTCGTCAAACGGATCGTTCCACACCCGCACTCTGATATAGTTTACCCCGTTTTCTGCAAGCGTCTGAAAAATGTCCTGCTCCTGTCCGGCTTCGTTATAATAGACAACGCCGCTCTCCTCCTCCGCCAGTACACTGGAAATATCCACGCCGCAGATAAAATCCTCACGCAATCCTTCGATCGGTTCCACATGTATCTCCCCGGCTTCCCCGTCTGAATGCTCCGCATCATTCTGTTCTGCGCCTGCCTGCTCTGCACCTGCCTGCTCTGCGCCTGCCTGCTCCGCGCCTTTCTCTCCTGCGGCCGCCTGCTCTGTGCCATTCTCTTCTGCAGATACCTGCTCCGCGCCATTCTCTTCTGCGGCCGCCTCCCCAGCTGCCTGTCCCGCGGCTGTCGCTCCTGCGCCTGTCTGCTCCTCCGCCTGTCCCGCACCTGCCTGCTCCGTTGGCACGGAGGCCGGCTGCAAAGTGCCGTCCTGGCCGCAGCCCGCAAGCAAAAGCATCGCCGTCATTGCTCCGGCAAACATGCGCTGTTTTCCGCCTCTCTTTGTTCCCGCCATTTTACACTTCCTCCCTTTCTGTCTGTACTGCTCTTTGGTTCTGCCGTCTTTCTCGTTCGCGTTGCTCGCCATAAGGCGTCTGTGCCATTCTCGCATGCAGGCATGCGGACCGGCTCCGCCGTCTTCTGGCTCTGCCTGCGCATAAGCAGACTCGAAAGACTTCGTCTTTCTCGTTCGCGTTGCTCGCCATAAAACGTCTGCGCCTTTCCCGCATGCAGGCATGCGGACCGGCTCCGCCGTCTTCTGGCTCTGCTTATGCGCGCAAAACGGACAGCAGTATGGATCGCCCATAATGCTGCCCGTAAATCATACCTTATTCTGTCTCATTTCTTAATGATGCCTTCCACCATGATGGCCGCCGTGGTGTCCTCCGCCGCGATAACCACTGCCCTGCCCTGTACTCTGGTTCGTACTCTGTCTCACGCAGGAATTGTCGCAGTAACCGTTGGCATGATTATAACCGCAATAACTCTGGCTTCCGTGGGTGTGCTGTCCTGTCAAGGCACATCCCTCCACATGACAGACCCCGACAACGCCGCAGGAACCATCGCAATAACCGTGCTCATGGGCATATCCGCAGTAAGTCTGGCTGTCGTGGGTGTGATAACCAGTCTCTGTACATCCTTCCACAGCGCATACCCCAACCACGCCGCAGGAACCGTCACAGTAACCGATCGCATGATTATAACCGCAGTACGCCTGGCTGTCGTGAAGGTGATAGCCCGTCTCCGCACATCCTTCCACAGCACAAACGCTGACAGCTCCGCAGGAACCGTCACAGTAACCTCCCGCATGAGCATATCCACAGTAAGTCGTATTGTCATGTGTGTGCAGCCCGGTTCTCGTACAACCTTCCACCGTACACACGGAACATACCGCATTATACGCGGCACCTGTCTGACCATGATGTCCATGAGCTGACACAGGCATTACAACCATTCCTGCCATCAGCAGGCCTGCCGCTCCACATGCAAAAAATCTCTTCATCCGCACAGATGCTCACCTCCTTAAATCCTTATTCCCATCATATAAGGTAGAAAGTACATTGTCAATGGGATAGCAGAATTTTCCCGGCTTTCTGTAAATAATTCATATTTCATCCAGTTAAATTTTCGTTGATTCCCGCATCCTTACCTCATAGCCCAGAAGAATGCGCCCTTCCGCCTCTTCCCCATCCAACATCCTAAGAAGCATACCACATGCCTTTTTCCCCAGCTCCTCCACATCGAATCGGATGGAGGTGACAGCGGGAGTTCTGTTTGCCAGCATGGAGCTGTCGTAAAAAGAAACCACCTGTACCTGTTCCGGCACTTCAATCTGCCTCATCTGCATCACGTTCAGCACGCAGCCGCACAAAAAGTCATCCATGCACACAATACACGCAATCCGCTCCTCCAGAAGCCTTTCCACAATTTTTTCCACTTCCCGCTCCTCATCTATATCGAGGAAGATTTGTCTGCTGCCGTCCCAGCCTGGCCGCTCGGCAAAGGCATCCTCAAATCCCCGCAGGCGGTTTCCCGTAACCATATACTCCTCCCTGCCGCCGATCAGCGCAAGGCTCTGGATCCCGCTGTCCAGAAGCTTCCCCGTCAACTCCCGGCAGGCTCCCCTGTGGTCATTGTCAATCTGAACCGCACGGGTATCGTCGGTACTTCCGATCGCCACAAAAGGCACGCCGTTCTCCTGCAGATACCGCATGGGCGCGTCATCCGTCAGCGTTCTCGTGAGAATCGCGCCGTCAATCTTGCGGTTCATCACCGCCCGCTCAAGCTGTGTGATCTTGTCAGCAGTCACCACGGAAAGCAGTACATCATACCCGGCCGCAGAAGCGGTGCGGCTGATTCCCATCATACATTTCTGGAAAAAAGGCAGCTCTACAATGTTATAATCTCCGGGCAGAACCAGCCCCAGGTTGAAAGTCTTATTCTGCGCAAGCCCCTTGGCCACCACGTTTGGGCTGTAGTGATGCGCTTCCACATATTCCTGCACCCTTTTGCGCGTCTCCTCCCCGATCCGGCCCTTGCCGGACATGGCTCTGGACACGGTGGTTTTCGATACGCCAAGTTCCTGGGCAATATCCGCAATTGTAAGATTTCTTTCCTCCATGATCTGTTTCCTTCCCATCGGTCGTTTTTCAGACAGTTTTCATCGGACAGCACATCGGATGACTGCCTGCGGACACTCCGCATCCGGCGCACATCAAATGGTTCCTCAGAAAGCCGCCAGTCGCGCAAGCGGTTGTCCACCATAAGATTACCAGATTCCCCACCATCGCGCAACCCGTTTTAAAACCCACCGCTCTGCTTCCTTCTTTCGGATGTTTTTACCGCTCTTTCGCTCTTTCCATGCTGTTGTGCTGGTCATCTCTCTGACAATCATGATATACTTAGGGCATCCCAAATCATTACAATCAAATATAAAAACGAAGGGGGTTATTTGTCGTGAAAAAATTTACGCAGAAAGTTTTACATCTGGTTCTGGCGGCAGCCGTTGCGCTGGGATGCACGCTCGCTTCTCCTGTGCCGGCTTCCGCTGCCAGTCCCGACCTGATGGAGGTGCACTTTATAGACGTGGGACAAGGCGACGCCACGCTGGTCACCTGCGGCGGCCGCACCATGCTGATTGACGCCGGCGATGATACCAAAGGCACCGCAATCCAGAATTATCTCCAGAAACAGAAGATCACCAAGCTCGATTATCTGGTTTTGACTCACCCGGACGCTGACCACATCGGCGGCGCGCCAGTAATTATCACTAAATTTAAGATCGGAAACGTGTTTGTCTCAAACTTTGAAAAGGACAACAAAACCTATCAAAAACTGGTGCAGTCGCTGGATGACAAGCAGATCAAAGCATTGACTCCTAAAGTCAACGCCAAGTACACGCTGGGCACTGCCAGCATTACCATACTGGCTCCCGGCAGTTCCTACGACAATCCCAATGACGCCTCCATCGGGCTGCTTCTGAAAAACGGCACCCGTTCTTTCCTGTTTACAGGAGACGCCGGGGAAGATGCCGAGGAAGATATCTTAGAAACAGGCATTGACATCTCGGCCGATGTGTACAAAGTCGGCCACCACGGCAGCCGGTATTCTACCTCCAAGGATTTTTTCCAGGCGGTGGATCCCTTTTATGCGGTAATCAGCTGCGGTGAGGGCAATTCCTACGGCCATCCCCACGCGGAGACGCTGAACACACTCCGCACAAACGGCCTCATGGTTTATCGGACGGATGAAGCCGGCACGATCGTTGCCTCCACGGATGGCAAGTCAGTCTCCTTCAATGTGCCCGCCTCCGAAAGCTGGAAGGCCGGAGAACCCACAGGCGGCAGCGCCAATTCTTCCACGAAAGCGGCAGCCAAGCCTAAAACGTCCGCTTCCGCCAAGCCCCAGACAACAGCCCCGGCGGCATCGTCACAGACAAACCCGGCTGCTGACGTCGGACAGGCTGCTGCGCCAGCAGTCAATGAACCGTCAACAGCGCCAGCTACACCGCCACAGAATGAAACCGCGCCTGCCGTAGAAGAAAAACCGCAGGACAGCACGCCGCCTGCCACCAACGGGCTGACCTATGTGCTGAATGTCAAGACAAAGAAATTCCACAACCCCACCTGTCACTCCCTGCCAACTACGAACAGACAGGACAGCACCGAGAGCCGTGACATCATCATCTCCCAGGGGTATGTACCGTGCAAGAAATGTAATCCTTGAGGAACTGCATATTATTGATTTTATGTAAAAAACGAATATTATATAGCAAAGTGCCCTGTTGATAATAAAAATCAGGGCAGTTAAGTAGAGACGTCTGAAAAATGACATTGAAATTCCAAAAGAATCAACTTGATTTCCCATAGACCTCCAAGAATGAAAAAACTCTGCAGACATCCGTCAAGAATGTTTGCAGAGTTCTTTTATTGTCGTTAGCCCTACACTTTATAACCGCTCAGTTCACGGTTCATTGCCGAAATCGCTGAAAATGTGTCCACCGCCGCAGACTCTATGTTCTTCATCTCCCCGTCTATCGCCGAAAGAAGCTCTGAAAACTGAATAATCTCCGCACTGTTTTCCTCGGAGGCCGTGCCAACCGACTCCATTGCCATTCTGATTTTTTGAAGTACCCCGGCATATGATTCCATATTTTTCAGAAGCCCCTCCATAGATACCCGGATCTCATCGGACTTCTCTGCAAAGCCACGCGACAGCCCGCCAAATTTCTGGTAATCCCCGGATATTTCATCTTCCAGAAAATGCAGCATCTTATCTGCCAGCGCACCAAGGCCCTGTATGGCTTCCACCACATCCTTGCTCATCTTCTGTATTTCATTGGCCGCTTGATTGGTGTTGCCCGCAAGCGCACCGATCTCTCCCGCCACCACGGAAAATCCCTTGCCTGCCTCCCCGGCCCTTGCCGCCTCAATAGATGCGTTCAACGCCAGCAGATTCGTCTGCCCGGAAATCCCCAGAATCGTCTCCGAAAGCTCCTTGATCCGAAGTACCGCTTCCGCCTTCTTCTTTTCCTCCCGCAGCATCCCCGACATCATCTCCACATTTTTTCCGATTCCTGCAATGGAAGTCTGCGCCGTATCGTTCAGTTCCGTGGAAGATGCATTGATTTCCTGCAGTCCAATCGTATTTCCCGCAACCACCTCAACAATATTCTGTATGTCCTTATATACAAAGTCTACCTGTTCGCTCACCGTGCCGACAGATGCCGCAATCTCTTCGGAAGCCGCCACCATAGAGTGTATGGTGTCATTGATGCCAGTCACCCGTGCGGCTGATCCCGATACATGGCTTTTGATATTGCTCATCTTTGTCTCAATGCTGCCAGTCCCGCCTTTGATCTCCCTGACCGTATTTCCCGTCTTCTCCAGCAGGTGGTTCAAACTGTTTCCGATCACTTCCAGCTCATCCCCTGAAGTGATGTTCAACGCCTTTGTCAGATCGCCGTCATCGGAGGCAACCTCCAGAATTTTATCGTTCACTTTGATAAAATTGCGCCGCATTCTGACCGCTGCCAGAACTGCCGCCGCAATGGCAAAAAGCAGAGCCGCGCCCACCGCGAGTAATATATTGCGGATCAGGCTGTTTAGGGAAGTCTGTATGGAGGACGCCTCATAATCCACAGCCACAATGCCCAGCACACTGCCGTCAAGAGAGACCGGGGCATACCCGCTGTAGAAGGTGCCCCACTCATCCGTAAAAGGGTCCCGCGTCACGGAAGCGCTGCCCTGCATCGCCTCAAACATGGCGTCCTGCGCCTCATAGTCCTCCGCATACTCTCCCGGGTCATCCGGGTCCGTGTCCACCACAAACTGAAACCAGTCCGCATCTTTGGGCATCAGCGTGTACACATAGGTAACGGAATCGCCTGCCAGGAAAAAACTCAGACTGTCCTTTACCGCCAGAAGAGCGGCTTCATCGCCTTTCATCGCCTTCGCAAACAGTTCACCGTCCACATTTTCCGCAGCAATCACCGCGATTTCCATCACATCGTCCTTGCATTTTTCCTGCAGGAAACTGCCCATATTGGAATAGGCGACACTTCCCACAATCCATGCCACGATAATAGCCGATCCTAAAATAAAGAGAAAAAGCTGCGCTGCAATACTAAGTTTTTTAGTCTTCATACCCTCTGCCCCCTCCTTTGTCCTTTGTGACGATGCCCACAAAAGTAACGGTGTTATTATAGGGGAAGATGGGGCAGACGGGAAGGGGGATGGCATACATTGCTGTTTTGGGGGTATACTTTGTATTTTGGCTTTTACAGGAGTCACAAGTCACGTCTTTTAACTAAATCAAAAATTGCAATTACACGAATGAACGGCTTCCTGTTCCAGCTTACAGTTCTCGTCCAGCATGTACGTAATTACACCTCTATAATCCTCTGTTTCTTCATGTTTCATCCGCTCTGTCAACTCCTCCTTTAATCGCAGGAGTCGTTTTCTGTCATTTTCTGTCAATGGCTTTCTGTCCCCGCGATATCTCTGCAGTGTCTTCATGTCCATATACAGTGACCGGAACGGAATACCCGTCTCTTTCTTCAAATGCTCCAGAATATAAAAGCCTCCCGCATCGATGTCTCCGAAATGCCGGTATTCTTTCCCGGGATTTTGTTGATATAAATACAGGAGGAAGTCTCTTTTTACCTTATTGTGGAATCCTCCCAGATAAACAACAAAATCATCCTCCGCAGAATAATCGTGAAAACTGGTAAGATTCTCCACCGTTACCACGCGCTTTCCCATGACCGTAACCGCTTTCAGACTTTTGAGCGATTGTGTAGACAGCGCAATATCACCTTCCATCAGGGACAAATTGATCTCCTGCTCGTCTGATCCTGGTTTCCCTTTTCTTTTAATCTTTATACTCCCGTTTCCTTTCATCATCACATAAGTCGGCGTATGAACGATTCCGCATTCTTCCAGTACAAAATCTCTCTCCTGATATGATCCATACTGATACAATAAAGCCTCTACGCTGTGCTTTAGCTGCTCCATTCTCTTGGAATCATGGAACATCTGCATGGAAAAGTTACGGACAAATATCTCCTCCTGATTTTCCAGAACCGCTTTTACTGCGAAAAGCAGTTCGCGATATTCTTCCAGATCATGATTGTAATATTCCACATTCAGATTTTTTTCAACCCTAAGCCGTTGCGCGCTTATATACTTGACTAACGGCATCTGATGCTCCTTACCGGATTCACTGTGTTGGCACAGTTCATCGCCCTGACCGAGATCATCCCATATGCGCACAAGTTCTTCCTGCTCCCGCCTTCTTGGCATCCTTCCCAGCATTTCATAACAGACATCCAGCCGCTTCGGATTGAGTGTGATCTTCTTTAGTACACCCTTTTTCCAATACGTCAGTGTAACCAGCTCCCCGGCGCACAGCTCTTCCATCGACTCATTAATCTGGCAGAAATAGTCATACTCCGCATCGTCATTATATTGGGGGAAAATCTTCCCGACACTCACGGAAAATGTCTGGGTTACCTGATTGTCTCCCCGGAAGGTCCGACTCCTTTCATAGGAATCCAAAAGATGCTCCAACACTTTCCTCTGCTGCCTGTCCATCACAAATCATATTCCTCCACAATACTGTTCTGCCCTACACGAATCGCAGTCAGAACCGTTCCAACCTGCTCGCCGATCACCTCAATCTTCGCCGGCGGTGTCGCCAGAATAACCTGCAGTCCTAATCCGTTGAAAAACTCCATCATAGACTGAATGCGTTCATCATCCATCTTATCAAAAGCCTCATCCAACAGCATGATTCTTATACTGTTTCCGTATCGATATAACTGATAAAAAGAAGCTGCAATTGCCACATAATAAGGCACCTGCGTCTCACTGCCGCTTTTTTCTCCGTAAATATCAGAAAAGCGCTGAATCGAACCGTCCCGCTTATGTATTTCGATATCATAATCCAGATAAGAACGATAATCTGTGTATTCCTCCACAATCTTCTTCCCGTTATCGTCCTTTGCCATCAGTTTGTCGAAAAGATCAGCCATTTCCTCCTTGTATTCTTCCTCGAAAGCGCTGGTCCAGAGATTGATGCCCTCATAATTGTTCTCTGAGGTAATCATCCTGTACAGTCCCTCCTTATTCTTGTCAAAACTGATCTTAAACCGATAGCTGTCGTCCCCGTAATAAATACTGTCCAGTGCTTTGTTCAGGCTGCGGAACTCATTTCTCGCACTCTCAATATTCTCTTTCATCCTGGAAAGAAAATCACTTCTAAAAATCTGTTCACAATCCTCTCTGGCAAGTTTCAGTTTTTCCTCAAATCGCACGATTTCCACGCCCTTAAGCTTCTGCAGAGCCTCCCGATATTCCGAAATATTTACAAGTCCCAGCATAAAATCAAGCGTAAATTCCTGATTGAATCTCATCTGCAGCTCTTTCAATCCCTTCCTGCCATCCAGCAGTTCCTCCCGCTCACGCAGAAGCTGTGATCTCTGAGGTGCAAAATTTACTGCGATGACCTGGGCACTCTTGCTCTTTCGATTCTGTCTGTACTTGTCCTCCGCCTCTTTGTAGACCGCACCGTCCCTGTCCGCCTGTTCTTCCAGTTCTGTCCGCAGGATATCATATTCCTTTTTTCTTTCCTGCCTCTCATTTCTATGCGCATCGATCTGATTCTCCAGACGTATATTTTCTTCGCTGAGTCTTTCTTTCTCTTCTTTTTTTACGTCAAGCTCTTTCTTTCTCGCATCCAGCTTCAGATTCAGTTCGATCAGCGTGGGATCGCTCTGCGCCTCTTTCAGCTCTGCCTTCGCTGATACCATCTGTTCCTGCAGACTATGCAGGCTTTCCGGCACATACAGATACAGCTTCATGATGCCCAGATTTACTTTCTTCGCGCTTTCCAAAACCGCTGTGTACAGTTGGATTTCCTGTCTGAGTTTGCTCCGCCTTCGCGTCTTTTCCTCAATCTCTTTCCTCACATTCTCTATCTGCGTCCGATAAGCATACTGTCCGATAAAAGGATTTTCATAGTCCCTTGGGTTCAAATGTCTGACCACATATCCCTGATAGAGCATGCACTCGGGCGTCATGGCAATGGAGTGCCGTTCCAGTTCATGGACATCTGTGCAGCGCTTCACTCTCCCCAGTATATAATTCGCATATGCCTTGGCATAACGGTTATCGCTTTTCACCACATAGGCGAGAGAATCCGGCTCTGCCTCCTGCCCCGTTGGAAGTTTACGGCTGTTAATGATACCTGCGGTATGTATGTTCTTACGGTTTTTATCATAAACCTCTAACGCTGCAGGATAATATTCCGGCTCCACAACCAGATAGAATTTCTGCGTGTTGAGATATCCCTCTATGGCATTGCTCCACTTCATATCCGTGATTTCCAACAATTCCGAAAGGAAATAGACCGAAGACGAAATCCCTTTGCGCACAAACTCCTTCTCCACCATCTCTTTCAGCTTTTGCGCATATTCCGGATAGGGAAGCACCCTCTTTTCCAGCTTCTTCAGACGTTCCTGACAGCCATCTATTTCCTCGGAAAGCCTGTCCATATCTGTAGTAAGGATCGCCCATGTTTTCTGAATTTCATTTTGCTCCTTTGCGGCGAAAGCCTCCAGCCTCTCAACCGTCTTCGCCTTTTCCTCTCGATCCGCCGCCTCTCCTATCTGTTCTGCCTGTGTGCGCTTCACCGGCTTATAATCCAGCCTTTCCAGATCCCTCAGATAATGCATCAGAAGACGAACCTGTTCCTGCAGCTTCTTTTCGCCCTCCTTCTTCTGGCGGGTTTCCTCCTCCAGTTTCTCTATCCGGCTTCTGGCCTGCTGCAAAAGAGCGTTGGAATGCGTCGCTTCTATGTCTATACTAATAGCAAGAACTTGATTCTCCAGCTCCTTGATCTGCTTCCCTATTTCTTCCAGTAATCCGCGGTTAGACTCCACAAACTGACTCTTGGCCCGAATCTTTTTCTCCAGATTGTCCACATCCAGATACACGGCATCCCGATTCGCAATTTTGAGTAGAATATCGTTGACAAGGATACTTCTATCCTTCTCTTCTATCTCATCATACTTACCGAGAATTTTCTCCAATGCGCCCTGCTGCCTTCTGGAACGATCCAATATATTCTCCAGTTCGCTCAGAGTCTCTATGTTCTCCCGCAGGGTAGCCACATCCACCCGCTCTTCCGACAAGACGAATTTATTGATAAACTCTTTCACATTGTCCATCGGCTTAAAAGCCAAAGATTTTGGAATTATGTCAAAAAATTTATCGTCTAAATTTCCAAGACGTCTTTTAAACTTATCCTGTGCCACATTTTTCTGGTCTGTATATGAAATCTTCCTGTTCTTTGCCCGAAATTCCTCCGCCAGCGCGGCACGCTCTCCCGCCATGAAAGAAAGATCTTCCAGCCTGCATTCCTCTATATACCATCTGGTTGTGACTGGACTCTCCTCATCTCTGGAAAGCATATGTACGCCAAGCACAAAGTAACGGTCTCCCTTCTCCTCATAAAATTCCAGCGCCACATTTGCCGGCACAGCCCCTTTTCGAAGATATGCCTCACCCACATTGCCAATCTTACAGCGGACATATCCCCTTAAGTCTCTCTTTCCCTTCTCATTGGCCGCCACGTTGAACCTGCGTGTGTTCGTTGTCAGCACCAGTTGTATGGCATCCAGTATGGTGGATTTCCCGGCAGTATTTTCTCCACTGATCAATGTCGATCCATGGAAGGATATTCTCTCATTCTCAAAGTAGTGCCAGTTAATCAACTGCACTCTGGTCATACTCTTCTTCTGAATCTCCATATGCGTTCCCCCCGGAATACTCCCGCATTTTCTGTTCCGTCATCGTATAATACTCATTGATGTCTTCCACCGTTACCGCCATGAGAATTGACGGGTAGATAACGATCCTGGCATCCGGCTGACTGACGTCACTGTCCAGATTCCGAATCAGGTTATATCTGCGAAACAGGCTGACCATATGCCGCTCATTCCCCTTGTCTAACATCGGTTTCGCCTTGATTTTAAGCATCGCATACTTCTCTCTGATCTCTTCCATGAGAACCGTCACTTCCTCTGTGAAAGTGCCCAGTTCCTTACGCTTTTCCACATACAGAATCCGAAGAATCAGCAGAAAGATACTCTCGTATTTGCCAAGTGCCAGCCTCCCCGTTCCGAACTGGTTCACAATGCCGATCACTCCCTGATCCTCGTTTATTTTCAGATCGTACCCCAACAAGTCAAAAAACGGAATAAACAATTCCCGGTTCTGCCTTACAAAAACATATTCTTTTTTCGTGTCCTCCCGCTTCCGCAGCAGAAAACACTGATTTAACAGTTTGTTCGCTGCGACACGGAATTTCTCTTTCTGCGCGGCAGATTCCATTAATTCTTCAAACATATGTATGTCCTTTATACTTTCGTAAAGATATATTTTAAAACTCCTGCTCAAATGATCTGAAATATCCTATGTCCCTATCTCTTTTTCACAATATCAAAATACGGCAACGAATATCCCTGTATCTCCACCTGTTTTCCACTTCGGCTGATTTCATAATTATTGGACCGATTACTGGAATAGATACTGATATAAATAATCCGGATCAAATCCCTGACGGATTCCACCGGTACCTCCGTAACCGGCATCTTATCCCTGTCTCCTAATAAATTGATAACATATTTATTGATATTCTTGCGGGAAAAACGGCTTCTGTTCTTTCTCCTTAGCGCTTCCTTATACAACAGCCTGTCTGCCTCGCTCATCTGCACCTGATTAGAGAAGCCACTGATTGCATCCATTTTCTTAGTGACCGGAATCGTCTGAATCGATTCCGGCGAGATATAATTTTGCGGATACAGAGAGAACAACCCCTCAAAGGATTCTTCCTCTCCACTGTTCATCTGCTGCACATAAAAATCTATTATTTTGGACAGCTTCCCTTCCAGATTGTTGCCGGTTGCCAGCAGAAACCGCGCCCGCATCACCGCACTGCGCATATATCGCGCATGCTTTCTGTCAATCTCATCTATGATATCATCTAGACGATAGAAAGAGGACTTAATGCCAATCAGCATGGAGATTACCTCATCATATGCCTTCTCCTGGTCCTCAGTCTCCTCCACCTCCATGTAACCTGCCACCGCCCGCTCCATGATCTCTGTGCTTTCCATGATACGCCCAATCTGCTCTATAATAGATGTCCGAAAATAGGAAATGTTCTCACTGGTCTTCATTCTCAGATATGCCTTTGATCCGATATTCGTGTGATACGCAAAGAAATGATCTAAGATTTCTTCCGCGTCCATATCATTCGTCTGCTGATCCATGTGACGCTTGATGCTGGCGTTCAGCTTCTTTAACTCTGATAAAAGACGCTCTGTATTCTCCTGTACACCCTTAATGATCAATTCATAAGGTTTCCCGTACAATTCCTCGTTCTGTAAACTCGCGTGAATCTGCGAGATAATCCCCTGATACTCCGCCTCTTCCTCACGAATGATGCGATTCATACTATCAATCAAAGGAATCGTATATTCACACAGAATCACATTAATCTGGTGATTCGTCTCCTGCTCGTATTCTATCCAGCCGCACTTCTTCAGTACGGCTATGACCCCGTTTGCCTTCTCTCTCGCATCGGATACATAAACTTCATCGTCAAAACTCATCTCCATATCAACAGCCTCGAAATAGTCTGTCAGCTCTTTAACTACGATGTCACGATTCACACCATAAGAGATTTCTGGTTTGAAGGCATTGAAAAGCCGCATAATACAATCTGCATACTCCTGCCGGTATTTACTTGTCAGCGGCTTAAAAAAATCGGCTGGTAGAATATCAAATAAGGTTTTCATGGCGAGTATAATTGTTCCTTCCTGCCGGCTTGCTTTATTGCTGATTATATCGTTTACTATAACTTGTCAAATCAATTATAACTAAAATATTTTGCTTGCGCAATTACTCTTATGGAGTTGCTGCTTTGTGAAATCCATTTCCTTAAAAATATATAACTCCACTCCAGGTAAGGTCGTCAGATACTAATAGTTAATCCCATTTCTTTTTATACAATTCTTTTAAAATATCATCCCCCAAATCATCCGCTATGTAACAATGATATATACAATCCCGCTCGTTTTGGAAAGCATAATTATGTTTTCCTTTTCTTGCATACAAGCGTTGTTTTATCCATATAGCACGATCCAATAATTCTTGCGCTTCATCATCGCGCAGATCCATTGGACTTCCAATCCTCCCTTTTCCATATGCGTTATTCCTATCCTTTTTATGTTTTTCATCATTTGCTTTGTATATCCGCATACCAATTATATCCCGATAACAATAAAGATGATCTTCACAGGAAATATTCCTAATGCTTATCTTTTTTCCATCAATTATCCCACATATCCTGGTTTGCTTGAAATCTTCATTCGTTTCAATGCTAACCAGACAATCGTCTTTTGCGGCAGCACACGCAAAAGATTCCAAATCTTTATAAACAAATGATGATTCAATTGGTATCTCTTTTGTATCCCGATTAACCAATAGCCCTAAAAAATATGTTCTCTCATTCCTATCCTGAATTTCATGAACAATCTGATGCAATGTCCCATTTGGATATAATTCCTTTTCCATATTGATCCCTAAACGTACAAGCCGTTCGACATTATGACATCGTATCGATTCTAAATTCCGACAAATTGATATAAATTTTTTTACGACTTTCATTGTCTTTTTCTTTTCATATACTGGAAATTCAAATGCCAAATCATTGACTGTAACTTTCATACACACTCCAATCACATTAAGTCTAATAACGCATTATCCCATTCATCCAGAAATCCTTCCGGCCAAACATCTATCCTCCCGTCTTGATCAATAGATGGCAAAATCACCTTATGTTTATAGCCATCTTCCTCATCCTTATAAAAAAAGAAAATGCCCGCCTTATCTGGATAAATTTTCTTCTTTTTAACTGCTAAACGGATACCATTCATTATATGATCACTATGTGTTTCAACCATAATCTGAACACCACCCGCACAGGCCAGGGCAATCAATTCTCCCAACCATCTCTGACCCGCAGGATGAATATGCGCTTCCGGGTTTTCCAACAGCAACAAATCTCCTGTCTTCGATGTCAGTAGCGCAATAATAACCGGCAGCACATAAGTTATACCAAATCCTACATTCACACTTTTATAAGCATTTGTTCTTTCTGAACCCTCACGAAACGCATACCTAAGTTCTGCATTCCGAAGCCCCTGATTGACTGATACCTGCGGCAATATGCCAGGAGCGATCAATGATAGCCAACTCTTCACCTGCTCATTCAACGAGCGGTCTTCCAGAGAATTGTAAATCACACAGTCATTTTCTATATTTTTAGAACCATAAACATTTAGATAATGAATCGCCAGTTCTCCATTATTGCCAAAATCCCTTCTTTGAAGTTCTTTTTCATCAGCAATATGATATAAAACACGCGGTTCAATTCGGTAAGCAGATAAGTATAAAAATCTGTCATTTAATAATGCGCTGGACATGCCTTTTGAAAACGCATTCTCCAGACTGCTGTTTGGAAGCAAATCGGAATCTGAAATATAATCACTGCAGACCCAAAGATGTCCCTCAGCTTCTTTTACATAAAATTCAATTTTCTCATTTTCCGACCGTTCTGAAAGAACGTCTTTACCATTTCCCAACGTCACATAGCTTCCATTTAATTTCAAATCCGACAATCCGTTCTCCTGATAAGATTGCCTTAATAGAAGCAGACTTTGGATGACCGTGGATTTCCCCATCCCATTCAACCCCATCAAAACATTCAGCGGTTTTAAATCCAGCTTTAATGATTCAAAGCATTTGAAATTCTTTATTTTTAACTCCTTTATCATATAAACTCCTTTATCAATTCTCTTCCTCTATTAATTCGTCGTATACAGTCCGTTCTCTTGCCAGATCTTAAAGCCGAAATAAAATCTTTCTCTTGAAATAAGTTTTCATATCGTTTTAGAAATTTCTCTCTATTATTTACTATTTTAACCAATTGTTCTTCTTCTAATTCAGAAAAGCAAACGGAAAACAGTTCAAAAAGTGCCTTATTAATGGGCCCCCTCCGACCACCATCCCCAATTTTTCGAAATGCATTTTTCCCAAAAATATCCTTTGAATATCTCATCACCTTTAGAAAATTTTTCTCTATACGTTTCAAATCTGTATCACTATAATTATTCACCTTTTTCATCGTCAGAATTAGGAAATGGTCAATATCGTCCTTATATTCTATTCGATAATCTAACTCCGTAAATGCCATAAAACGAATCACATATTCCTGATCAGCCATTCTCTTCGGCTTTACCGCATACAGAGTAGCATCCAAAAATTCTTCGCCTTTCGCCAGTTTTTTCGCCAGCTCAGATGCCGCTCCATGATACATTGCATTTCGAATCTCCTGCGGTTCCAGTTTCAATCCGCCTGTATTAATCCGTTCGAAAATGTTATATACAATATTCTCCGGCGTTCCCTTTTGTACTCCAAATACGATGACCTGGGCTTCTTTAATTCTGCGTATATACTGACGTGGCAATTCATCGAATGTTTTCCCATTAAAATCTTTCAGATATTGAAGGCCTTCAAATTCTCGTTTAACAAAGATTTCTTCTCCGTCATCCATTACTCTCTTTTCACCAATCAAATAATTCCGAAATGCCGTAAGTCTTTGCAAACCATCAATTACTTTCCATTCCCCTTCACACACCATGTCAAAATAAAAACTGGGAATCGGAATCCGAAGCATTAATGATTCAATCAGTCTGCTTTGCTTTTCTTTGTCCCATAAATCGCTTCCTCTCTGAAATGCAGGACTCAAATCTATTTCCTCATTGGCCAAACGTTCCATTAAAGTTGATACGTTTTGTGTAAGAGACGTAATCTCCACCAAAGCTGGTACAAACCCCTCCTGTTCATCTGCTTCTGCTTGATAAGTTTCCCCGTCATCTAAGGGCTCTACACAAATCCCCTGGTCGATCAGCTCCTGAACAATTTGATTAATTGTGGCTTCATCGTTTGTCACTGGCTGTCTTTCATATTTCAACAAATCAAGAAGCGTTATATAGTTGATCTGATTTCCATTTTCCAAAGCCCAATTTTTAATCTCATTCAATTGTTTTTGTTGTTTTTCACCAAGAGTTTTCATTTATAGCCCTCAATTTTGAATATTTTATCAGAGTATTTTGAATAAATCATACATCAGAAAAATTCATTTGTCTATGTTAATCTGGCACTGACATCCCTCTTAATCCCATTATTTTCCCCGTCAAATACCGCATACAATAAGTTTTCAGTTCCGTTCTCCCAACTTACTCACCCCGGCAGACTCCCCTCCATACACAACGCCCCATACCCCGCTAACGGCAAGTTATTGTCACAAACTCTTTTTACTTTTTTTGAGTGGAAATCGCTGAAAGGCGCATAACTTCGTGGGGCGTATGGTAAATTATTGCTAAGTCGGGGCAAAATTGATGGTAAATTATTGTCAAGTAAAAAAGTCTGTCACAGATACTTTGTATATTGCTACCTTCTTTCTCTTCTTCCAGATTTCATATAAATAACTACCTAATCATTTTTCACTCATAATCCTGTATACAAAAATCTACTAGTCTTTCCACAGAATGTGGTATACCGGCTTCTCGCATTGATTTATCAAGTTTCTCTTTTTGAACAATCCACCTTTGCATATATGGCTGATTACTGTGATATCGATTTCCCATATCACTTCTACTTCCACAGTAATGCTCAAACCATCCTATCTGTTCTCCACATTCATCGAGCAATTTCATACCGTTCACTCCCACTTCAATATGCCATCCAAGAGCCAATAGAGCTGTTTTACTTAAACCGCACATAATATTACTATGCTTAAAACTTTCTATTCCATTATAATGTATAGAAATATTGAAATGCTTTTCCTCATAAAAATCTTCTCGCATTTGCAAAATTAACCTTGAATTCCTTTCATATGTATAAGCAGCATATTCGGGCTTCATCCCAGAAATATTCAAGTATGCTAGCATAAAAACCATCAACTCCTGTTTATAGGTATAGTCAACAACGGCTCCTGCAATAACCATATAGTCATTCGATACTCCTGCTTCTAGCAATTCCTTAATTTTTGATTTTTGAATATCCTCTCCCAATTTCTGGAACCCATCCACTTGATCAAATAATACTCCCTTATTTTCATCCCAATGGCATGGTGTGATCAATAAAGTATATGGTTCTGACGCTGACAATACAATTCGTGCCAATTCATTTTCTACTCCATCCCATCTGCCAGATTTCCAATCTTTATAAAGCACACGAAAGAAAGCTTTATTTACCTTATCAAGAACAACTCTGCAACTGAAAAAAGACCTATTAAGCTTTATTAATTTCGGAAGTTCTGATAAATCACTTGCATAATCTGCTGTTCTTTCTTCCAAATCGTCTAAATCCGTGCCAAAACAATTTTCAAGTCTCTCTTTCATTTCCAAAACGCAATCATAGCCATTAATCCAAGGGGTGTTTCTTTTTGTCTTTATCAATTTCTTAAATCCTTGCTCAGAAATTTCATTAAAAAAATCCTTTTTTTCAATAAAATATCCATCAAATCGATTCGAGTACAATGTCTCTAACATAATATTTGCATACAACGCCACATTAAAATCATCATCTTTGCAGTGCCGCTTTATAATCTCATATAGTGAATTCCGACTTCCATTATTCAAATACCATAACAGCTCATACAACATCATCAACCATTCTTTTGCTCTATAATGATACTCTTCCCAATCGTCTTCAATATTTTTAAGATACTTGTCATCAGATCGAAGCAACGCAAATAAGCCTGTTAAAGCTATATAAGCAGCATCTGCATCTTCTGACAGAATAAGTATTTTTAATATTTGATAAAATAGTGATTCTACATTATCTACCTTATTCCAATGAATTAACTGGCAATAGTCATATTCTTGCTGTATCTCCGGTTCCTTAAAATGTCCCACAGCTGTCATCCAGCTTCTCTGCATTTTAATAACTTCCTCTAATCCAGCCTTGCAATAGGCTTCTCCCTGATGATGTATTTTCCAACAAACAAGTTCCGGCAAATCTAATTCCAGATAATAATGATCCCTCCCTAATATATTTTTTAAATATTCACAAATTATCTGGTCCGAAATCTCTGCCTCTGATTTGTTGACCAAATACTCTAAAAAACTGTTGTGTTGTATACTTGAAGTTTCTTTTTCAAACTCATGTATCAACAATTCATTTAATACTTCTTCAGGCATTTCATTCCTGCGTATTAATATCTCGATACTATTCTTTAACTCTGACTGTTTTATACTATCATCATTCACGAGATATTGCTTAACCACTTCAATGGATATAGCATTTATTGGCTCTGCCTTTTTAGCATCACACCATCTATCTGGAATAATGTACTTAATCGGGTCGGAAACCAAATCAATATATGCCGCACCATATTCCCTGATTGTATCAAACACAGAATTATTTGCAGTTCTTTCTGCACATAATTCTATTGCTCTCTGAAGGGAGTAAATCGCCGCGTGATTGTCTTCACTTCTCCAATCAAGAAGCCCCATACCAATCGCCCACATAGAAAGCAATTCTGATTCTTTTAATTGTGCTTTTTTCAAAAAGCCAATTAAACCATCTACAAAATAGGTAGGTTGCTCAAATCCTTGTGCCAAGTAGTGATTATCCTGTAGTAATTCTTTAATTTTAGAATATCCTCCACTGAACAGATCCGCAAATATTTTACAATTTAGGGTATATTCGAGACGATTATCTCCTACAAGTTCCATTTTATCCGATATATCTTTCACAGTTCTTGCATATTCGTAAATATATTTATCATCATATTCAACAAGTTTATTGTACCACCTCAATAAATAATCTGCGGAGTACTCTTTATGTGATGCATATCCAAT
>CBCOZL010000030.1:0-42612 GCA_965114645.1 uncultured Lachnospiraceae bacterium
AGGCATGGGTCTGCAACACCCTGATTCACCGGTTCAAATCCGGTCTGCGCCTCTCGTTGAGAAATGATTCAACCCCTGTAAACAGCGGGCTGAGTCATTTTTTTGTAAATTACGGGGTTAATATCCACTTCTTTTAATGACGAAATTATAATAAAGTATTTGCTGAATTAAACATAGTATGTTAAGATTTGAATACGGGAACAACCGTGTCACTGCAAGGTGTTGGCCTCCTATTACATATGATGGGTGGTGCAGATGAAATATGATTTCAAAGATCTTATGTCTTTTGGAATGTTCATTCTTGCATTGCTGACCTTGATCGTTATGATTAGTCAGTAGCGTTTTTCTAATTTTTAGATAGAAAAACCACCCTTGTATACTTGGCAGTTGCAGGGTGGAGTTTCTATCGTCTTGTAATGGTCAACCTCTTGTGGGAGGTTGTTTCCCTTTATGGTTATAATATAGCATATAGGCCCGGAACATGCAAGCTACAGGTCAGAAAGCCGGGGGTTAACCCTGCGATAAGACGTTCTCAAACCTCTTTATTTGGTTCGTTTTTTCTGTCAGCGATTATTTCAGATTCGGTCTGCGCCTCTGAGAGAAGTGTTGAAAAGACACTTCTTTTTTTGCGTGATAAGCAGAGCCGGAAGGCCCGCGAAGCAGCTACCGTGCCTGCGCGGGAGGATGCGCAGAGGGACATACGGCGGGCAGCGCGAGTTCGAGATGCAAAGCCTCTTGAACTGCATTTCGCATAAAAGGATAATTTACAGGCTTGACAAAATGGTCTACTGCGCGTAGACTCTTTATATAGTCTACATGCAGTAGACCGAGAAACAAAATAAATTTACAGACATGTGTGACAGCCGATTGCGCGGATGCAGAAAGGGAGCAGAGATGGCGGAGTACAAATTAGGAGAGGTGGAGATGCGCTTTGCAAATCTGATCTGGGACAATGAACCGATTTCGTCGGGGGAACTGGTGAAACTTTGTGAGAAAGAATTAAACTGGAAGAAGTCAACGACTTACACGATTCTGCACAGGGTCTGCGACAGGGAACTTTTTCGGAATGAGAATGGGACGGTGACTTCCCTTGTGGGCAGGGAAGAGTTTCGCGCCATGCAGAGCAGGCAGTTTGTGGAGGAGTCATTTGGCGGCTCTCTGCCGAAATTTCTGGCGGCGTTCACATCAAGGAGTAAGCTGTCCGAAAAGGAAATCAAAGAGTTACAGGAAATTATTGACAAAAGCAGGAATAAATAGGGATCGTTGTTCAGAACGGGGATAAGGAGGGCGAGATGAATCAATGGGCAGAGACGATATTTTTAAAGGTGTTGTACCGCAGTATGGTAGCGGGTGGGATCGTGCTGGCTATTTTGTTGCTACGGGTACTGCTTAAGCGTGCGCCGAAGATATACAGTTACCTTTTGTGGATGCTTGTGCTTTACCGCCTTTTATGCCCTTTTACGATTATATCTTCCTTTTCGTTCCTGGGCATGTTTGAAACGGAGGATGCCACGCAGACACAGATGGTATCGTCGGCGTTTTCTCAAGGGATGCAGCCAATAGGCGGAGTGGGGGAAGCAGAGACTTTACGGGCAAAAGAACGGGAACCTGACATATTGCGGGAAGAGAGGTGGATCCACCAGCCCAGACTGCGGATTGCGTCTTATGTCTGGACAGCAGGAATGGCGGTCATGTTGTTATATGGGGCGGTCAGCCTGTTTCTTCTATCGCGCAGGCTGAAAGGCGCGGTGCAGCTTCGGGACAATATTTATCTGTCGGACTATGTGCCTGCGCCTTTTGTGATCGGGGTGGTCCGGCCCCGGATTTATCTGCCTTCTTCTTTGCAGGAGAAGGAGATGGATTATATTATCCTGCATGAGAGGACGCATATCCGAAGGGGCGACCATATCATACGATTGCTTTCCTTTTTCGCGCTGGCGGTTTACTGGTTTCATCCGCTGGTCTGGGCAGCTTATTATCTGTCCGGGAAGGATATGGAGATGTCCTGTGACGAGGCGGTTATGCGAAAGATGGAGCAGGATATCCGGGCGGATTATTCGGCCTCCCTGCTGAATCTGGCGACAGGACGACTCTTTTCGGGCGGCACGCCGCTGGCTTTCGGGGAGGGCGACACGAAGGCGCGGATTCATAATGTGATGCGCTGGCGCAGGCCGAAGCCTGTTCTGACAGGAATTGCTTTGGCTGTCGTTATGGTGGCGGCGGTGGTTCTCGGTACTGATCCGTGGACGCCGGACGTGAAGGCCGCGGGAGCGGAAACCGAGGAACTCTGGAAGGCCGCAGATGCGTGGGCGAAAGCTGTCTGTGACCGGGATGGTAATGCGATTGTGAATCTCAGTACAGAGCAGGTGCAGGAGCACTTGATGAGCGGGGAACTCTTGAGCGGAGAAGAGGGGGCGTATGGGTTTGGCTGGTCAAGCCCGTGGCCCTGGGACAGTGGGAGAGACTACCGCATTGTGGAGTGCACAGAGAATCAGACGGTGATTCAATATTATGCATGGACATCGGACCCGCATGTGACGGTGTGGCATGAGCTTTTGACCTGGGTGCGGGGGGACAGCGGATACAGGGTAAATTCGGATAGTGCATTTTGGATATTTGACAGCATTTCCAGCATTGACAGCTTTGAGGAGGCCTACGGAACGGGCATTAACGGCACTCCCATTGATTATCTGACCAACGGAACGGGGGAGGCTTTGAATGTCAACGCGCTGCAAAACAGGGAGTATTACGGGGATCTCTTTGCGCCGGAGACGGCGGCTGGATTTCTTCTGAATTTATCGACGGAGGAAAAGGATGTGCAGATGGAGGCGGGCAGCAGGCAGGCGGATGGCAGTGTGGAAGTGACCATTTCGTTTCCGACAGCCGGCGGGAGTGCTTCTGTAAGGATGATTCAGCCCTATGGGGAGGATGGGATCTGGATTGCGCAGGATGCAAAGCATGGATGATATAGTCCTGCGGGCGGTGGATAAGTATTTCATCATGGTGGAAAAGGCTGGCTTTTCGGGGCCGGTCTTTTTGTTTGTTCTTTTTTCATAAAAAAGAGTCGGCAAGATTGGTAAATACTACGGGACAATGTTGCTTGCGAAAAAGACATCCCTTTTATATAATAAGGATAAGTATTAGCGCAACCGTTTGCGCAACGTTGCGCAGTGCTTTTTATGAAGGTATAGGCGGGTAATAAAGTAAAGAATGGGAGGAAAACCATGAGGAAACAGACAAGACAGTATTTGCGAAGAATTCTTTGCGGCGTCTTGAGCGCGGCAATGATCCTGACAGGATCGGCCATTTCCGGCATGACTGTTTATGCGTCACAGCCGGACGTGGAAAACGAGGGGGGGGGGCTGACGGATGATGTGGATGACAGCAAGGACACAAGCCAGAACCCTGCAGGCGATGCTGTGACGGATGATGAAAATGGCACAGACGGCGATGGATCTAACCAGGAAGGTGCGGAAGACGGCACGCAGCCGGGTGACGATACGTCACAGCCCGGTGACGGTGAGGGCAACAGTGGCTCTGACGAAAACGGCGATCTGGAAGACCCTGACGAAGAGGACTCCGAAAACGACGATCTGGAAGACTCCGATGCAGAGGCTGAGGATGAGGACGTGAAAGATCCCTATGCGGAAGATGAGGCAGAGGAAGACGACAAGACGGTCATCAAGAAAGATGATGAAGAGGTGAGTGCGTTAAAGAGTGCGCGTGCCGAGTATGGGACACTTGTGAATGGGGAGTTTGGTGAATGGGATGATACGGTACCAAGGGCTTGGAAATTAATCCCGGAATTTGACGGAACAGACAATTTTAAGGTACAGACAATTGATGATGCACACGGAGAGGATAAAACTCTTTATATATACAAAGAGGAAGAAACAGAAATCTCTGTCAGTCAGACAATTCTCAATATGGAGCCGGGTGCATATCTGCTGGCGTTGGATGCTGGAGGAGTGTATGGCAAAGATCAAATTACATTAAAGGTAGAAGCTGTGGAGCAGAAGGATGAGAATGATGAAGAGTATTCTACAGTCAGTGCTGTGCTTGCGACAGAGAGCCTTGGCGAATGTGATGCCTGGGGAAAATGGAATACGATTGAAACAGAGGCTTTCAAGGTAGAGATCCCTTCAGAAAAAGCGGAAGTTAATGTAAAAATAACAATTTCCGGTAAAATAGGTGTAGGTGGCAAAGCAGAGCAGTTTTATTTGGACGATGTGGAGTTTATTTCCTATAAGCTTTCGGACTTGAATACACTTCTCACGGAAGCAGCAAATAAACAGGAAGCCGATTATACGGCAGAAACATGGTCTGTATTTGCGGAGAAAAAGTCCGCGGCACAGAGTCTGGTGGAGGGCGGTGCCACAGATGAGACAAAAGCCCTGGAGATTATGCAGGCTTATCTTGCGCTGAAAAAAGCAATGGATGCGCTTCAGTCATCGTCCACGGATGTGAATGCAACCTTCTATTACTATGCCGGGGAGACGAAAGAGGAGATCGGCCTGTACTATTGGGGGAGCAATATTTCTACGACCGCAGAAGAAGCCACTTGGAATGTATATACCAGTAATAAGGCGTATTTATTTACACCAGTAACAGGCTATGAAGGCTGGTACAGTATTCCCATGACAATTTCGGAGGGCGGCGCTGACTCGGGATTTCAGATTTTTGTAAGCAGTGATACCAGTGCGCCTGTTCCTGATGGAAAATATGGAGGAAGTGATAATACTGATATATATGGGAAATTAGCGGACGGTACAAACGAAACGTGTGCATATAAGAATGGGAAAAATTATAGTGGAACCGATGAGGCGACAGGGCTGGACAAGGCCGCTGCCATTATGCGTAATGTGACGTTCTATGTATTTAGCGAAGAGATAGTGCCGGCGATTTGGCTGAGTGAAGGTTCATTAGCCAAAGTTAACGAGGAAGATGGAAGCATTACTACGCTTATTAATTCTGGAACAGCAGATAACGCCAACGTATACGAATTAGAGCCGGTGGCGGGCAAGGAGAACTGGTATTCTCTGGCATTTGCTGTGCCAGGTTCGATTACTCTGGGCGGCGGGACAGTCTGCAAACTTTATTACAAGACAGAGACAGGGTATACATGGGCGAAGGATCTGGTGAACGGATCTACAAATAATGCCTGGGAGGCTGATTTTACCCCCGTATTTGCGGGCAGAAATTATTGCGAGTATGAGCATGGCGAAGGGAATACTTCTAAGCTCAGCTTCTATGCCTCTATGGATGAAGTTGGGGCTATAACGCTTGGGCAGCTCAATGCGCTTCTGGTGTCAGAGGAACTTAAGAAAATCACGGATAAAGGCGCGGATGGCTATACGGAACCGACCTGGACGGTTTTTAGCGCAGCGCTGACAGCCGCGCAGAAAGCGGCAGATGACAATAAATCTCAGACTGAGAATTTTACAAATGATGCAATCACGAAAGCCTACAACGATCTGCAGGACGCGATGAAGGCGTTGGTGTCATTGAGTGCGGATGTGACATTCTACTATTACATTGCTGATACGGAAGACGAGATCGGTCTGTTCTGCTGGGATGAAAGCACAGACAAGAAGAATCTGACGACCACGGCGGATGCTGCTGACTGGAATGTGGGAAGCAACGGCAAAACATATAAGATGACGGAGGTGTCCGGCTATACGGGCTGGTACAGCATTCCTCTTTCATTTATGAACGGAGGAACCAATGCGGGTTTCCAGATTTATACCAGGACTGCGGGTACTTCGACAAATGATGAGCAGAAGATCCCGTTAGATACATATGATGAAATAGATCATTCGGAGATTTATGGCAAACTGGCATCTGGTGCAGCCGATACGTTTGCGATCAAGGGCGGCATAGGATATGAAGGTGAAAAGACCGCGCAGATTATGCGTAACGTTACTTTCTATGTATACAGTGAGGAGACTGTACCGGCGATCCAACTGGACGAAAATTCGGCAGCGCAAGTGCTGTCAGTTGTAAATGAGAAGGACGGCAGTGTTACAGAACTGACTTCGTCGGGAGAAGACAGCTATGGGAATCCTGTGTATGATCTGCAGCCGGTAACGGGACATGAAAACTGGTATTCTCTGACGTTTTCTGCTCCGTCAAAGTTTAAGAAAGAAAAGAAGATAGCCGGATTATTTGAAAAGAAGGATGACGGCACGTATAGTTACGTGAAGGATCTGGTGGATGAAGTACCGACAGAGAGTGAAAGCTGGAAATTAGGATTTACTCCGGTTTTTGCAGGCAGGCCTTATTATAAGGACGGTGAATTTTACGCTTCGTTTGAACTGGCGGAAAAGGTAACGTTATTACAACTGAAGGATTTAATCTCTTCGGAGAAAATAACAAAAATCGTTGAAAACGGTGAGTCATATTACACGCCGGAAACATGGACGGCATTCAGTACGGCGAAAGCGCAGGCAGACAAAGCCGTAAGTGATAACAACGCGAATGGTGACAGCTATGCGAGCGATGACATCAGGGCAGCGTATATCGCTTTGGTTAACGCGGCGGATCATATGGAGCCGTTAGTCGATGAGGCGGTTACCCTGTATTTCTATTCCGATGCACTGAAGGAATATACGGATTCGGATACAGAAAAGTATCATCTGTATATGTCGACATGGGATAAGAATAAAATTGCGTCCACTAAAGAAGAGCTTGCACTTTCACAGGGAACGTGGAATTATGCGGCTTACATGTTTGACGAGGTGACAGATGCGGCTGTCAACATGGGCTATGCCAACTGGTACTCCATACCGGTGAAAGTGATTAAGGCAAATGACGGCGCTGCTGGTGACGGGTTTATTATCCAGACAGGTAAGGCGGTGACAGCAGGTGACAAGGTGACCCACACCGCGCTTGAGAGTGATACCGGGCTGATTAAGCTGAGCTATTGGGAAAACGCCGACATTTATGCGCAACTTGTGTCTCTGACAGCAGGCGGCAGTATTGCGATCAAGGACGGAAAAGCTTATGACTCGATCAAAGAGGCGGAGGATGCAGCGGAAGCAGAAAAGATCACCATTGAAAAACTGCAGAAGCTTGTGGACGATGCCAAGAAGCTGAAAAAAGAGGATTACAGGAAAGGCTGGGATGCATTCCAGACGGCGCTCACCGCGGCGGAGGCGGTGTTGAAGGCAGCGGCTGAAGCAGTAGCTGATCCTGCGAAAACAGCTCCTACAGATGAAGAAATTGAGAAAGCTTATAACGAGCTGAAAGCAGCGATAAACGCATTGGTTCCTAAGGATGCGGTCGATGCTGATGTAAATGTGAGTAAAATTGCCTTGGCGGATGATTTCATCACTGGCGCTGACCTCTCATCCTACATATCGCTTAAGGAGAGCGGCACTGTATTTAAGGATGAAGACGGCAAGCCTCTTTCTGACGCGGCATTTTTCAGATACTTGCGTGAAGGCGGCACGAACTGGGTGCGTATCCGTATCTGGAACAACCCTTACGACAGCAGCGGCAGAGGTTATGGCGGCGGTAACAATGATTTAGAGAAAGCCAAGATCATGGGTAAACTGGCGACGGATGCCGGCATGAAAGTCCTGATCGACTTCCACTACTCGGATTTCTGGGCTGATCCGGCGAAACAGCAGGCGCCCAAGGCATGGAAAGCGTTAAGTCTGGCAGAAAAGGAAAACGCGGTTGAATCTTATACATTAGATAGCCTGAATGCGCTCAGAGGCGCTGGTGTCAATGTTGGGATGGTACAGGTCGGCAACGAGACGAACAATGCAATCTGCGGGGAAAATTCCAGAGAGAATATGGCGAAGATTTTCAACGCGGGAAGCAGGGCGGTAAGAACATTTGACCCTGATTGTCTTGTGGCGCTGCACTTCACGAATCCCGAAAAAGGCGGATACTACAAGGGATGGGCTGCAGACCTGGACAAGTATAAAGTCGATTACGACGTGTTCGCAAGCTCTTACTATCCGTTCTGGCATGGAACGACTTCCAATCTGGAAACTGTTTTGACTGAGATTGCCAGTGAGTATGGCAAGAAGGTTATGGTTGCGGAGACGTCCTGGACGACGAGCTGGGAAGATGGCGACGGACATGAGAATACTGCGCCGAGAACGACGCAGGATCTGGATTACGATATCTCCATGCAGGGGCAGGCGGATGAGATACGTGACGTGATCAATGCTGTAAACAACGTAAACAGCAACAATGTTGGAAAGGAAGGCGCCGGCAGGGCGATCGGCGTATTCTACTGGGAGCCGGCGTGGATCTCCCCGTATTATGTATATGATGAGGATGGCAACGCCGATGAGAAGCTGGTAAAACAGAACCAGGAGGCGTGGGAGAAATATGGCTCCGGCTGGGCGTCCAGCTATGCGTCGGAGTACGATCCGGAAGACGCGGGCAAGTGGTACGGCGGTAGTGCGGTGGATAACCAGTCATGGTTTGACTTCGACGGGACGGCGCTTCCCACGGCTAAGATTTACAGTCTGATCAGAACTGGTGCGGTGGCGGAGCTGTCTGTTGCCAGCATCGGCTTTGCGAAAAACAAGAACCCGTTGGAAGTTGGACTGGGCGAGACTTTTGAATATCCGAAGGCTGTGGCAACTTATAATGACGGGACCACGAAAGAGCTGGATGTCAATTGGGTCCGGGAGGAGACTGACTTAGTCAATACGGATAAGGTTGGCGAGTACGTCGTACACGGAACCGTGACAGAAGAGGGCAAAGAATATAAACTGACACTGACCATTAAAGTCATGAGGACATCTTTCAGCAATATTCTGGTGAACCCGGGATTTGAGCAGGATGGCACCGCACATACGGGATGGGAAGTGACAGGACAGGGTATTTCCGCGAACGAAAAGGACTGGAAAGAAAATGTACGCAGCGGCGTTTACGCAATGCATTTCTGGTCAGAGACCGCCACGGATCTGGGGACATTCCAGATTGTGGAGCATCCTGAAGCCGGTATTTACACATTCGGCGGATATATTCAGGGCGACGGTGCGGACACGGAAGATGTGCACTATGCATATGCGGAAGTATATGACAAGGATAATAAACTGAAATCACGCAAACAGGTTTCCTTTACCTTAAGCGGATGGATGAACTGGAGCGAGCCGGAGGTTACGGATATCGCGGTGGAGGAAGGAGATTCCCTGAAAGTCGGTGTGGAGATTCATGCGTCCAAGGTGGGCACGAGCGGAATCTGGGGTACCATGGATGACTTCTATCTCTGCGGGACCCATGACGTAACCGTTGCAGAAGCCATTGAGCACGGCAGTGTGGAGACCAGCGTTGTAAAGGCAAACAGTGGTGAGAAAGTGGTCGTGACGGTTACACCCGATGAGGGATATTATCTGGATACCATGACCCTTTCCGGCGCGAGCATTACGGCTGAGAACTGTGCGGACATATTTACAAGCGCTAACGGTACGGTGGCGTTCCGGGCGGCGGCAGAGGGTACGACGAATGCGGCAGTACTCACTTACACGGCGGAGACAGCGGAGGCGAAGGCCGATACCTTTACCATGCCCAACGGCAACGTGGTTGTCAGTGCGACATTTAAGAGTGTCTTTGGGGAATCAACAGACAAGATTGCCCTGGACGCGAAGGACGAGACAGGAAAGTATCTGGTGCAGGTGAAAGCGGACGGAGCGATCAACACTGATCCGGCGGGCGAGAAGCCGGTTCCTGAGCAGTTCCATACAGGTAAGAATGTAACACCGGCGGTGGAATTGTCCTATAAAGGGTATAAGCTGACGACGTCGGATTACACAGTAACCTATGCGAATAACAAGAACATTACCACATCGGAGAGTCAGGCAAAGATCACGCTGACTGCCAAGGGTGACAGATTCACCGGCACAAGAGAGATTTTGTTTGATATCAAAGAGGATACCAGAAAGGAATTCAGCGCGAAGAAGCTGAAAGTGGTGTTTGATAATCCAGATAAGGGCGGTATAAGAACAGACAAGGCGTCACAGGCAGTTTACTATCTGGGCAAGGAGAAAGAGATTGAGCCTAAGATAAGTCTGTATGCTACTGCAGATGATATAACAGATACGACTAAGGCGATTTCTCCAGATTTGTATAAGGTATACTACCAGAACAACAAGAAGATCGGTAAGGCGACGCTTGTCGTACTCCCGACAGATCAGGCATTGAATGATCCGAACGGTTACAGGGAAGGATCGATCACCGCGAACTTCACAATTGCGAAGTGCCCTGTGAACCAGGGAAATATATTTGTGACCGTTAACGCGGCGGCAAATTATTATACGGGTAAGAAAGTGGAGCCTTCGGTCACTGTGAGATATGAGTACACAGAGCAGAATGGCAACAAAAAGACAGTTACGCTGGCAAAAGGAACAGATTACACGATCGCCTGCACGAACAATGTGAACGCGAATGTGTACAAGGTGTTGGAAAAACAAGAAGACGGAACGGAAGCCGAAAAGTATATTCCGATCAACCCGAACAAAGTATCTACGGTGAAGATTACCGGCAAAGGAAACTTTACGGGAACAAGGACAACAGCAGATCTTGTAGGACCCAACAATAAGCCTGGCACAGATAAGTTTACGTTTGCCATCAGACCGAGAGATCTGGGCGGGCTGGATGAAGAAGCGATTACAGTAGCAGATCTGGCGGAGAAGACGAGCGCGCAGTCACTGAAGATCACGGTGAAGGATGGCACGAAGAAAGTGGCCGCGAGTCAGTATGAGATTACGGAGATCGAGCGTACGCATGATGCGGAAGGAAAGCCTCTTGAACCTGCGCAAACCGTTTATTCCAAGTCTGACGGAAGCGGTACGGCCAAGGTAAAGGATGCGGGCACTTATAAGGTGACGATCGCAGGCAAGGCAAAGTCCAACTACGAGGGAGACGTGAAGAAAACGTTCCATGTGGTAGACAAAGATCATTTGATTTCGAATGCGAAAATCACCGTGAACGGCAAGTTCTATTATACGGGTGATCCGATACTGCTGTCGACGAAGAGCACACAGGAAGGCGTGAAGCCTGAATTAGAGGTAAAAGCCGGTTCGGGTTCGAAAGCCGTAGTGCTTGTAGAACAGAGCAGCAAAAACGCAGAGAAAGATGGTTACTATGTAGAGTACATGGATCGCAGTAATATCAATGCGGGTAAGGCTGTTATCAGGATTATCGGTACAGGCAGTTATGCGGGTACCAAGACTGCCACGTTCACGATCAACAAGCGCGCGCTTACGATCAGTGGAAATACGATCAGTGGCAATACAGTCAGTGAAAAGGAGAAGGGTAAGAGAAGTACTTTTGCGTATGTGAAGCTGTCCAAGAAGAATATTGAGGCGAAACAGGACGGCACATGGGAACCTTTGGAAGCGGACAGCGGGCTGCTGATTAACACGGACACCACTGGGAAGACGGAGTACGGTTCTCTGGCAATTCCCTATACGGGATATGAACTGAGCCCGGAACTGAAATTTAACTTCATGAACTGCGATACGGAGAAGATAAAGGAACTGCCGAGCAGTGATTACACGGTTTCCTACAAAATTGGTAAATGGGAGAACGGAGCGGCGCCTGTCACGGCAACAGTCAAAGGCAGGGGCAACTACAGCGGCAGCGTGAAGATTCCAGAGCTGTTCACGGTGACGGCGAGAAAGCTGGATGAACTCAGTATTGATGTTTCGCCCGTGACCTATAATGGCAAGGCATTGAAACCGGCGGTAATTTTCCGTGACAAGGTGACTGGTAAGGTTGTTGACCTGAAGCTCAATACGGCTTACAGTGTAAGCTATAAGAACAACAAGGATATCTTCGGTGTGAGCAGAAAGCAGCCGGTGCTGACCGTCAAGGTGAAAGGTAAGGGATGGGCTTCAGACAGTGAGAAGTCAAGAGAGCTGAACTTTACGATCAACCAGGCGGAGATCATTAAGACGGATGTCGAAGACGTTGTGTTCCAGACTTTCAAGAACAAAACCTTAAAGCCGAAGGTGACCATCAAGGTGAACGGCAGGAAACTGAAGGAAGGCAAAGATTATGAGCTGACGTATGACAAGAACATCAAACGCAGCGGTACGAATACTGCCACGGTTACGATCAAAGGAAAAGGCAATTACTTTACGAGAAAGCCGATTGAGAAAATCTTTGTTATTAAGTAAACAGACAGTATAGAAAGAGGAGCGTCCGATTTGGGCGCTCCCTTTTTGGTTCGGCACAGTCGGCCGGTGATATTTATTTTATTTCCTGGTCATCCACGAGGAAAGAGTCGCCGTCCTCCACGATGCACACCATCGTTTTGCCAGTGTTTAATTCGACTTCATTTCCGGCATCGTCATAATATCTTGTCGCACCGTAATCGGAAGTCTTTTCCCAGTTCACATGAATGCCCTTGCCGTTGGTGAAAAACCAGCCGTCTCTCGTATTGTCGTGGCAGCGGAACGCCAGATAACCTTTGTCGTCGCGCACCTCATAGTAGGTGTTCTGGATCAGGATATTCTTAAAGGTGAGCTGCTTTCCGTTGGCCAGATCCGTATGCGGTCCGTCCGAGGAGCCGGAAAGATGCTGGAATCGTTCGTAGAGACCTGTTTCGCCGTTGTAGACGAAGTAGCAGTTGGTGACAGGGTAAGCGGGGGACATGTCCACCCGGTTTGCCGTGATTGCGTCACTGTACTGCGACAGGTCGTTGGGCTCGTCTGCGGGAGCGAAACGGTAGTGCTGCTCATCTGTGTAACCGTCACGCATCTGGAGGGAATATCCCTTCTGATCCACATCGGCAAGGACGCCGGCTGCATCTATGAAAGCGTTGTCGGTTGCGTTTTTCGCGTTCTTATCCCGGAAGAAATTGCCGCTCGTTTTGCCGTCGATGTGATCCGTGCGGCTGATTACTTCGTCTATGTAGAAGGGACCACCGAAATGGACATAGAGGGCATCCCACTCAAAAGCCCAGTATACATAGTAGTCGCGGCAGCTTCTGATGTTGCCGAGCTTATCCGCATTGCGCCAGTCCTGAATTACCCACATCAGACGGGTAATGCTTCCTTCCACATTACATTCATACAGAACATCTGCATCGGAAATGCCGTATTGGGAGGCTGTTTTTGTGTTGGGGGTCATAATAGCAAGCGGCCTTGTGTTGTTGATCTCCTCATCGACCCACTCATTTGTGATGCGGCTTCGAACCATACCCTCCGAGGGAGGCGCATCTTCACTGGTCTCCGCTTCCGCAGTTTCCTCCGGGGATTCTTCCTCCTCCGGGGGATCGTCGATGATCTGTTCCACGACAGGCGCTTCCACCTTCGGCTTTTCTTCCTTTTTCTCACCGCAGCCGGTAAGAAGCAGGGTGGAAGACAGAGCGACGAGAAGTAAAACTTGTAATCTTTTCATGCTTCGTATAAATCCTCCTTATTGTAATCGCAGCGCGTGCCCGATTCTGTATTTATTTGGGGCTGTCTGTGCACTGCTCTTTGTCAACGCGTACATTTTATCATAACGGGCAGGGGGAGTCACTACAAAAAAATCTTAAAATTAGTTTTTGTTTTTCTTTATAAGAATTTTGGAAAATTATGTGCATGTTTGGCGTTGTATGTGTTAGAATAAATAGCGTAAATCTGGTGGCAGTATGACTGATGAGGATCTGGAGAAAGGAAGAATTTAACATGAAGAAGATAATCGTGACAGGCTGCAACGGGCAGTTGGGACGGGCCGTCAATCTGGAATACACGGGGAGCACGGAATATGAACTGATCAATACGGATGTGGGGGAGCTGGACATCACGAAGATTGACGAGGTGATGAAATTTGCCCGGGAGATCAACCCTTACGCTATTATCAACTGTGCAGCGTACACGGCGGTGGAAGCCTGTGAGCAGGAGGAGGATCTGGCTTTTCGGATCAACGCCGTAGGCGCACGCAACTTAAGCATTGCGGCCAATGAGACGGGCGCAAAACTCATGCATATTTCCACGGATTATGTGTTTGACGGAAACGGGACAAGACCTTATAAAGAGACCGATCCGACAGGACCGCAGGGCGCATACGGCAGGACGAAGCTTGCCGGGGAAGAGTTTGTGAAAGAGTTCAGCGACAGGCATTTTATCCTGCGCACGGCCTGGCTTTACGGGGATGGCAAAAATTTTGTGAAGACCATGCTGAGGCTTTCTGAGACGCATGACAAGGTGCGGGTGGTGTGTGACCAGGTGGGTTCGCCAACCAGTGCCAGAGAACTTGCGAAAGCCGTTACTTATCTTTTGCCAACGGAAAATTACGGGCTGTTCCATGCCACCTGTGAGGGGGATTGCAGCTGGGCACAGTTTACGGAGGAAATTTTCCGCCTGGCAGGAAAAAAGACCGTGGTGGAAGCCATTACTTCGGAGGAGTACGGAGCGGCGGTGAAGCGTCCGGCCTATTCCATTCTGGATAATTATATGTTAAAGATGACTTCTGACTTTGCGTTTTCAGACTGGCATGATGCCATTGCCGAGTATTTGAGACAGTAACGCGCAGGTGCCGGCATGAAATTTTTGACAGTGGGAAGTTTTTATGAGAGAATGTTCGCGTTGTCAATAGGAAATGTGCAGACAGATGAGAAGAGGAAGGTAAGAAAAATATGCAGAAAACAGCATTAATTACGGGAATTACAGGACAGGACGGCTCTTATCTGGCGGAGTTTCTGCTGGAGAAGGGGTATGAGGTGCACGGTCTGATCCGCAGACACAGCATTGCCAATACGGGAAGAATTGATCATCTGATCGCGTCGGATTATCACAAGGTGAAATTTTTTCTGCATTATGCGGATACTACGGATTCCAGCAATCTCATGCGGCTGATTGCGGAGATCCGTCCCACGGAAGTATATAATCTGGCGGCGCAGTCCCATGTCGGGGTGTCTTTTGAGGTGCCCGAGTACACGGCGGAGGCTACGGGCGTAAGCACGCTGAAGCTTTTGGAGGCGATTCGTGTAAACGGCGGGACGTGCAGATATTATCAGGCTTCCACATCAGAACTTTTCGGTGGTATTCCCGAGACGGCGCCCCAGAGCGAGAAGACGCCTTTTTACCCGAAGAGCCCTTACGGTGCAGCGAAGCTCTACTCGTACTGGATTACGGTAAATTACAGGGAGTCGTACAACATGTATGCCTGCAACGGCATTCTGTTCAATCATGAGTCACCCAGACGCGGTGAGAATTTTGTGACGAGAAAGATTACGCTTGCCATAGCGAATATTATTGCCGGAAAACAGGAGAAGCTGTCTCTGGGAAATATGAACGCGAAGAGAGACTGGGGCTTTGCGGGCGACTATATAGAAGGCATGTGGCTGATGCTGCAGCAGGACAAGCCTGACGATTATGTGCTTGCCACCAACGAGACGCACACGGTCAGGGAGTTCGTGGAGGCAGCTTTTGCAGAGCTTGGCATACAGATCCGCTGGGAGGGAACCGGCGTTAACGAGAAGGGATATGACGCGAAGAGCGGCCGTCTGCTTGTTGATGTCAATCCTGAGTTTTACCGTCCCGCCGAGGTGGAATTTTTGTGGGGTAACTGTGCGAAAGCGGAGAAAGAGCTTGGCTGGAGACGGAAGGTTGACTTCAAAGGGCTGGTATCTATGATGATGGACGCAGATCTGAAGGAAGCCGCAGGAATGAGCTGCGAGGAATACAAGAACAAAGAAACATGCTGTCAGTAATTGTTATTTGGCTTTACATTGGTATAACTACATTTGTAATTGGATATGGTGTGCTGCGTGTCATCACGCGGCACCTTCCTTATTGTACCTTGCATGCGGATGCCTATTTTATGTGCGGGCTTGTCAGTGTGACGGTTTACGCGCAGTTTTTCAGTCTGTTTTCGGGTGTGGGACTGGCGGCGAACCTGATTTTGTGCGTTCTCTGTGCGCTGATTATTCTGGTCAACAGGAAGGCGTTTGCAGAGACAGTGCGTCAGATGGTGTTTCCTGCGGAGGAGACTTTCCCCCGGTTTGTGTTCGGTGCGGTTCTCGTCCTGTTCCTTATTTTTGCCTACGGCGCGTCCCGGGGAATGATTCACTATGACACGGGACTTTATCATGCCCAGAGCATCCGCTGGATCGAGGAGTACGGTGCGGTGAGGGGACTGGGCAATCTGCACTGCAGGCTTGCCTACAACAGTTCCTCCTTTGCTTTGTCTGCCCTTTACAGTATGGCTTTTCTGGGCGGACCGTCTTTTCACTGCGCGGCAGGATGGCTTTCGTTTCTGCTGGCGGCAGTCTGTCTGTCAATCGGGAAATCCCTGCGGGCAGGGAGGATTCGGACGAGTGATTTTGCCAGAGTGATGTGTGTCTATTATCTGGTGAACATTTTTGATGAAATGATCTCCCCGGCTTCGGATTATTTTATGGTGCTTGTGGCATTTTATATTGTGATAAGGTGGCTGGATCTTTCGGAGAGAGGGGAAAAGACAATTCTGCCCTATGCGCTTTTGTGTGTTCTCGGCGTGTTTCTGATGACGGTAAAGCTGTCGGCTGCGCTGATTCTTCTGCTTACGGTTTATCCGGCATGCCGGCTGACCGGGGAGAAGAGATGGGGAGA
The DNA here is from genome assembly GCA_965114645.1 of uncultured Lachnospiraceae bacterium. Lineage (GTDB taxonomy): Bacteria > Bacillota > Clostridia > Lachnospirales > Lachnospiraceae > UBA3282. The sequence continues at coordinate 16,551 of CBCOZL010000030.1, forward strand.
GACGGGCGCATATCTGGGACTGGGAATCCTGACGGCGCTTCCCTTTTTTATTCGGAATGTGGTGATTTCAGGGTGGCTTGTTTACCCGTTTACGCAGATAGATCTGTTTGATGTGGTCTGGAAAATTCCGAGAGGGCTGGCGGATTATGACGCGAGGGAGATACAGGTCTGGGGCAGGGGTTATACGGATGTGGCGCAGTTTGACATGCCGGTGCGGGAATGGCTGCCTGGGTGGTTTGGGACACTGGCGGGGAGCGATAAGGTTTTTGTGCTGGCTGCGGTGGCTGCGGTAGCCGTGCTTCTGGCGGAGGCGGCGTATCTGATATGGAGAAGACATAAGGAACATCGGCTGTCTTCGGCCGTCTCTGCGGCGCGGGAGCGTGTGATGTCCCCGGCGCTCTTTCTGGCACAGGCGACAGTGGCGGCCTCTTTTCTTTTCTGGCTCTGCACTTCGCCGTTGATCCGCTATGGCTGTGTCTGGGTGTATCTGGCGGCTGCAGTGGTGTTCGGGGGGCTTTATGAGACGGTGATGCGCTTTGCAGATGACGGATGGCGGACGGCATCGGGGCGGGCAGTTTCTGCTCTCATAGTTCTGCTCCTCCTATATAAAGGGGCAGCGCTGGCGCGGGAAACGGCCGGTTCCTATGTGAACGGCTACTGGCTTGTCCAGAAGGATTATGATAATTATGAGACGCGGCCATATGAGATTGCGGGTGTCACTTTTTACTGTCCGATTGCGGGAGACCAGGTAGGATACGACAGCTTTCCATCTTCACCGTCAGAGGCGGGAATAGGGTTCCTGGGAGAAGGGATTTCGGATGGATTCCGGGCGGAGAAATAGCAGTATGAACCTGGGGCATTGCGGTGCCGGGACGACTGCGGGACAAAGGCGCATCTCTTGTAAAAGGGGATGTCCTATGTTAGACTGATAGATGCTTAGAGTGAAACAGCATTTGTACACAGATATGGAGGTTAGCCAATATGAATAAAACGGACAAGATTTACGTGGCGGGGCACAGGGGACTGGTAGGCAGCGCGATTGTGCGTTCTCTGCAGGCAAAGGGATATGAAAATATCATTGGCAGGACGCACAAAGAGCTTGACTTGACAAGTCAACAGGAAGTGCGGGATTTTTTTGAAAAAGAACGTCCTGACGTGGTAGTGCTGGCTGCGGCCAAGGTGGGCGGCATCAATGCGAACAACACCGCGCCTGCGGAGTTTGCCTACGACAATATGCAGATTCAGTGTAATGTCATTCACTGCTGTCATGAGTATCAGGTGAAGAAGCTTCTCTTTTTGGGAAGTACCTGTATTTACCCGAGAATGGCGCCCCAGCCGATCCCGGAAGATGCGCTGCTGACAGGGCCTTTGGAGGAGACAAACGAGGCGTATGCGATTGCAAAAATTGCGGGACTTGAAATGTGCAAGTTTTATAAACGGCAGCACGGGGATGATTTCATAAGCTGTATGCCTACGAACCTTTATGGCCCGCACGACAATTATGATCTGGAGGGCTCCCATGTCATGCCTGCGATGATCCGCAAGTTCCATGAGGCGAAAGTGAACTGTGCGCCTACCGTGATGTTGTGGGGGACGGGCACCCCGCTTCGCGAGTTTCTGTATGTGGACGATATGGCGGACGCCTGTGTATTCCTGCTTGAGAATTACAGCGGGGAACAGCATGTCAATATCGGAACGGGCAAGGAAGTTACGATCAAAGAGCTGGCGGAGACGGTGAAAAAGGTGGTCGGCTATACGGGACAGATTGTCTGGGATCAGACAATGCCTGACGGCACGCCCAGAAAACTTACGGATGTCACGAAGCTTCACGGACTTGGCTGGCAGCATAAGGTGGAGCTTGAAGAAGGTGTAAAACTGGCCTACGAGTGGTTTAAGGCAAACGAAAGTAAGGCAAGACTGTAGTACTAATTCCAAAAAAGTGCCTTTTCGTGCAAAAATATTCCTCTGCGCGATAAATTACCGTTTACAGCGCGATGCATTTTTGATATGATTGTCGAAAGCAGTATGGAACTATATATCAAAAATTATCAAAATTGCAAAGGAGTAGAGGGGAATGGCACAACAGAATGTGATTAGTCCGAAGGAACTTGAGAAAACAATTTCCGACCTGATGCTGGAACTTGGGATACCGGCACATCTGCGTGGCTATCAGTTTTTGCGAAGTGCAGTGGGAATGTGCGTGGAAGACATGGAACTGGTGGGTAGTGTGACGAAACTGCTCTATCCTGATCTGGCGAAGATGTACCAGACGACAGACACGAAAATTGAACGGGCGATCCGCAATGCGATTGAGGTATCCTGGGACAGAGGGAACAGCGATCTGTTTGAAGAACTGTTCGGATATACGAACACACTGGAGTACACCAGGCCGACGAACAGTGAATATATCGCCGTTGTAGCGGACTACATACGGCTGAAAAACAATCTGATATGAATTGTGAGGGAAGAGATGCGTCTCTTCCTTTTTTTATGTAAATATGGTACACTTATATCGATATGCACGAAAGGAGCCTGTTTATGAAGCTACTCAGTGTCATTGTACCCTGCTACAACGAAGAAGAGAATGTCAGGGATTTCTACGATGAATTATGTAAAAATACAGATTTTTTCCACGAAAAGCAGATAGAATTTGAGATATTATATGTGGATGACGGCTCGAAAGACCAGACGGTCTTGGAGGTGAAAAAGCTCCATGAGGAGGACGGGAGGGTCCGCCTGATTTCTTTTTCCCGCAATTTCGGCAAGGAGGCGGCGATTTATGCGGGCCTTCAGAAGTGCAGGGGAGACCTTGCCGTGCTGATGGATGCGGATTTGCAGGATCCGCCTTCGCTTCTGCCGGAGATGTACTCTTATATTGAACAGGGGTATGATTCGGTGGCGACCAGGCGTGTGACCAGAAAGGGAGAACCCGTTATCCGCTCTTTTTTTGCCAGGATGTTTTACAGGCTTATGAACAGAATATCCAGAACGGAGATTGTGGACGGCGCCAGGGATTACCGGCTTATGACCAGGCCGGTAGTGGATGCGATTTTGTCCATGTCGGAGTATAACCGCTTTACCAAAGGTATTTTCGGCTGGGTTGGTTACGAGACCAAATGGCTGGAATACGAAAATGTGGAACGCAAAAAGGGCGAGACGAAATGGTCGTTCTGGAAGCTTTTCCTGTATTCTCTCGAGGGCATCATGGCTTTTTCTACGGTGCCTCTGACGATAGCGTCCGTGGCAGGCGTGTTCTTCTGCCTGCTTGCCTTTATCATGATTATTGTGACGATCGTGCGCAAACTGTTGTTCGGAGATCCGACTTCCGGCTGGCCTTCCCTTGTATGTATTATTATGATGGTCAGCGGCGTGCAGTTGTTTTGTCTGGGGATTGTCGGGCAATACTTATCCAAGACCTATATGGAAGTAAAGAGGAGGCCGATCTATCTGGTCCGGGAAGAGATCGGGGGACAGGAACTTGAAGAATAGAGAAGACGGGCTGGTCAGCATTATCGTGCCGGTGTACCGGGCGGCGGCCTATATTGCGGACACCATCGGGATGGTGTTTTCCCAGACATACGATAGATGGGAGCTTCTGCTTGTGGATGACTGCTCCGGGGACGGCAGTGTGGAGGCGATTGAGAAAGTGCTGTCGGCATACCCGCATCACCCGGTGGAGGCTGGGCTCGAAAAGACAGGGCATATGGAGGAGTACCTTTGCGGAGAGGGAAAAAAAGTAGTTCTGATCTGCAAGAATAGGAACGAGGGTGCGGCGGCGGCCCGCAATACGGGATTGGATCTGGCGCGCGGACAGTATATTGCCTTTCTCGATGCGGACGATATCTGGGTTTCGGACAAGCTGGAAAAACAGCTTTCTTTTATGAAAAAAAGGCGGGCGGGGTTCGTGTTTTCCGCCTATGAGTTTGGGGATGAATCGGCCAGACCTACGGGCAGGGTAGTGCATGTGCCGGAGGTTTTGACTTATAAGAAGGCGCTGTCGCGGACGGTTATCTTTACAACCACGGTGGTGCTTGACCGGGCTGTTGTCCCGGATGAACTGATGCGGATGCCGGAAGTGGAGAGTGAGGACACGGCCACATGGTGGCAGATTCTGAGGGCGGGCCATACGGCCTGCGGGTTTGATGAGGTGCTTGCAGTCTACAGAAGGCCGAGGGGATCCCTGTCTTCCAATAAATGCAAGGCGGTGAAGCGGATCTGGAATCTGTACCGCAGACAGGAGAAACTCTCTGTTTTTGCCAGCGCATTTTATTTTGTGTTCTGGGCGTACAGAGCGACGGTGAGGCGGTTATAAGACCATGAGAAAAGTGGAGACATTTAAAAGACTGATTATTTTACAGCTATCTTTTATCGGGTTAATCTTCCAGATGGCAGTCTATGCGTACTTCTGGCTGACGGCGTACTACCCGTTTCTGAAAGTGCACAGGAATTTCAGGTTTTATTTCAAGGGGCATGTGCTGATCCTTTTGATCTATTTCGTGCTGCTGTTTTTCTTTGCGAATACATACGGCGCGTTAAAGATCGGCTATCTGAAACCCGTGGATGTGTTCATTTCGGAACTGTTTTCCCTGTTGTTTGTCAATGTGATTTCCTATTTTCAGATTTCTCTGATGGCGAACTGGGTTGTGGATGTGCGGCCCATCGTCTGGACGATGCTGATTCAGACCGCGCTTGCAGGCGCCTGGGTGTTTTTCTGCAATATCTGCTATTACAAAGCTTTTCCGCCGAGAGAAATTCTGATCATACACGGAGAACGTCCCATTGACGATATTGTGATGAAATTTGAGACGAGGAAGGACAAGTATCGGATCAAAAAATGCATGAATATTCTGGAGGGCATGGAGGCGGTCAAAGCGGAGATCGGAAACGGCTACGGCGCAGTGGTGCTGTGGGATATTTCTGCGGTGGACAGGAACGCCCTGCTAAAATACTGTTACAGTCTGTCCGTGCGTGTCTATATGATGCCGAAGATTACGGATGTGCTTATCCGGGGCGCAGATCAGCTGCACCTGTTTGACACGCCGATTTATCTGACGAGGGAGTATTCCCTCAAAGTGGAACAGCGGGTGGCGAAGCGGCTGATTGATCTGGTCTGCTCCGTCCTGCTTCTGGTGTTTGCATCACCCTTTATGCTGATTACGGCGGCGGCGATCAAGCTGTACGACGGCGGGCCGGTTTTATATAAGCAGATCCGCTGCACGCGCGACAGGAAGGAATTTTATATCTTAAAGTTCAGAAGTATGGAGGAGAATGCGGAGAAGGACGGCGTGGCGAGACTGGCGGCCAAAAACGATCCCCGGATCACGCCGATAGGGCGGTTTATCCGTGCCACAAGGATTGACGAACTGCCGCAGCTTTTTAACATCTTAAAAGGAGAGATGTCCTTTATCGGGCCGAGACCCGAACGGCCGGATATTATTGAAAAGTATATGGAGGAGATGCCGGAGTTCGCTTTCCGCATGAAGGTGAAGGCAGGGCTTGCAGGCTACGCCCAGGTTTACGGGAAATACAATACGACACCCTACAATAAACTGAAACTGGATCTGACTTATATCGAGCAGTATTCCGTGTGGCTGGATTTGAAGCTGATGCTTCTGACGCTGAAAATTCTGATCAAGCCGGAGAGCACGGAGGGGGTTGACCAGAACCAGACGACGGCTATGAAGTAGAAGGGGAAGGATTTATGCTATGAAGGACAGGCGCTATGCCGATGACGGCATGGATTTAAAAAAATATATGTTGTGCCTGCTCGGCCGCCTGCCGCTTATTTTCGGGGCGGTGATCGGGGGCGCGCTTCTTGGGGCGGCTGTCTACGCGGCCTGGCGCACGGTGCCGGAGTCGGAGCGGGAGTATCAGGCGTTTGCGAAGGTGTATCTGGATTTTGCGGCGGATGAAACGGGGGAGGTCTATCAGGCGTACAACGGTTACACATGGAACGACCTGATGGCGGCTGATCCGCTTATGGAACTGACGCTTCAGAATCTTCCGGCAGACTATACGCGGGAGGAGACGGAAGCGGCAGTCAGGGCGGAGATCCTTTCGGACATCAGGCTTTTGACGATCACGGTGACGACCAACAGGGCAGAGCGGACGGATGCGATTCTCGGTGCGGCGGTACAGGCCCTTGAAACATATGGCGGGCAGGCGAAAGAGTTCATGGAAATCCATGCGATTCAGAAGACGGAAGCCGGGCTTGTGGTGGCGGACAGCCGGATGGCGCAGGCTGTGTTTTTGGGCGCGTCTCTGGGGCTGCTTCTCAGCCTTCTCGGCTTTTCCCTATACTATGTGATGGATGACCGCATATTTGTGGCCGGGGACATCAGAAAAGTGACGGAAACGTCATTTTTGGGTTATGTTTCCGGCGAGGAAACGCTGAAGCGGGATTATGAGACAAATCTCGCCTATTTGCGGGAAAAGGCGGTGAATATCCAGATCTGTGAAGTGGAGCGGGACAAATCCTTTTCAGAGAAGGAGCTGCAGGAAATGCGCAGAGCGGACGGCGTGGTGCTGTTACTGCCTTTTGGCGCGGTACACGGCGCATTCCTGTCCTATGTGACAGAGCAGCTAAGGACGCAGGACTGCACGCTGTGCGGCGTGGCAATCAGAGATGCGGACGGACGGTTTTTGAAGAAATATTACGGAAGATTGGGGAAACAATGAAGCTTGAGGTGCTGGTCTCTGCCGTGGATAAAAATGCCGCAGAGCTTATTCCACAGATGAATATTGTTACGGATGCGGTGCTTGTAAACCAGTGTGACAGCTATGGCTTTGAGACGCTTGCGGTGCAGGGAGGGCGCGTGAAGTGCTTTTCCATGCCGGAACGGGGCGTGGGTTTGAGCCGCAATACTGCACTCTTACACGCGTCCGGGGATGTGACGCTTTTTTCCGATGAGGATATCATACTGGCCTCGGATTACGCGGAAAAAATCCGCAGGGCTTACGAGTCGCTGCCCGATGCGGATATGATTCTTTTTAATGTGGAGGTCGGGGCTTCCCGCAGGACTTACTGGAATCGTGAGATCCGCAGGATCACTTACCGCAATTACGGCAGATATCCGGCTTACAGTATCTCGGCGAAACTTGACGCACTGCGCAGGGCAAACGTGCATTACTCGCTGCTTTTTGGCGGCGGCGCGAAGTACAGTAACGGGGAGGACAGCCTGTTTTTGCGGGACTGTCTGAAAGCGGGTCTTCGGATTTATGCGCATACCGCATGCATTGGCAGGGAGCAGGAGCGGGAATCCACATGGTTTTCGGGCTATCATCGGAAGTTTTTCCGTGACAGGGGCGTACTCTATCATTATCTTTACGGGAAACTGGCGCTTCCCCTTTCCCTTCGTTTTTTGTGGGTTCACAGAAAAACAATGTGCCGTGAAATTTCGGTTGGGAAAGCGTTTCTTATGATGCGCGCAGGCGTGCGGGAGGCGCGCGGCAGATGATTTTATATATCACGATTGCGGCCGTGACGGCGCTTCTTGCAAGTCTGGTGGACAGCCATCCGGCGGGAAAACCCCATACAATCACGAGACAGCAGCTCTGTAACCGCGTCTGTCTGACGGCCATTTTTATGATTTTGTTTCTGCTCTCCGCGTGCAGGCTCAATGTGGGCAATGATTACGCGAAGTATGTGGAGTTTATGCATCTGGTCAACTGCGATGCCTATGTGCCGACGGAGATCGGATTTAATCTGCTGGTCAAACTGATTTATGGACTGTCGGGCTTTGAAAATTTTTTACTGGTATTTGCGTTTTATTCTTTTGTGACAGCGTTGTTTTTCCTGCTTGCCATGTACGAGCAGAGCGATGAATTTGGGCTGACTTTTTTCCTGTTTATGACGCTGGGGTATTACTTCCAGACGTTCAGCACAGTGCGCTATTATCTGGCGCTCGCCCTGGCGCTCTACTCCATGAAGTTCGTGCTGCGGAGGCAGTGGGGAAGATTTGTGGTTCTTGTGTGTTTGGGCGCGGCTTTCCACAAGTCGCTTCTGGTAGTGATTCCACTCTATTTTCTGGCGTCCCTTTCGTGGAAAAAATGGCAGCTTGCCATAGCGGCGGCTTTTTGCAGTACCTTCTTGTTTTTACAGGAGTTTTATCTGAAACTGGTGGTTTTTCTGTATCCGACTTATGAGGATACGGAGTATCTGGAGGGCGGCACAAGCTATATCAGCATTCTGCGATGTGCTGCGGTTCTTCTCTTTGCGGGAATTGTGTCATGGATGCGGCGCCGGGAAGACTGCCATAAGCGGATTGTGGGAGAAAACACGGGACTTGAAGAGTGTGCAGAACATGCCGGATGGAAAGCGGGCATAAAGGACGAAAAACGTGACATGAATATAGAGGAAGAGAAAGCGTGGAACAGGCGGTTCTGGTTTTACACATATTTAAATCTGGGTGCGCTCGTTCTCTATGTGTTCTGCTCCTTTCTGCCCATTATCTCGCGGATCGGATATTATCTGATGGTGAGCCAGATCTTGTTTTTGCCGATGCTTTTAAAGGCGGTGCCCGATAAAAAATGGCGGCGTCTTTTCCGGGCGGGCATTCTCATAGCGGCGGTGGCGTATTTCGCCATGTATCTGAAAAAGGGCGCCAATGACGGCGTGCTGATCCTGCCCTACAAGACATTTTTCTTCCACGAAATGGTAGACATTTTGTCAGATGTGACGTAAGCGCAGAGCCGTGCAGATATATGGCGGAGCAGGCGGGAGAAAGCTAGCTTTCGGACGAATGCTGCGCCATATATCTATAGGGCGAGAGCCCGAACATGAGCAAAAGGAAGCATCGGAGATGCGGTTTTGCGAATGAGCACGGCGATGAAATAAGGGAGCAGGCGGGAGAAAGCTAGCTTTCGGACGAATGCGCAAAAGGAAGCATTATGGGGATAAAAAAGTATGACGTTCAGCATCATTGTAGTCTGCCGCAACGCAGGCGAAAAATTACAGAAAACGATCGCAAGCATCCGGGAACAGACGGAGACGGATTATGAGATCATTGTACAGGACGGGCTTTCCACGGACGGGTCGGTGGAAAAGCTGTGCACAGGCGTGGATCTGAAACTTTTCAGAGAGCGGGACGAAGGGATTTACGATGCCATGAACCGGGCCGTTTCCCACGCGGCGGGGCAGTATCTGTTTTTCCTTAACTGCGGAGATTATTTCGCAGACAAGGAGGTTCTTGCCGGGGTGAGGCGGGAGATCGAAAAGCACGGCAAAACGGCGGTGCCCGGGACAGACAATGGAAAGCAGAGCAGAAACGGTGAAAAAAAACGTGCGCGGCCGATGATTTTTTACGGCAATATCGTGGAGCGGGCCACGGGCGCGTATGTGGCGTCCAATCCCGTGATAGATGATTTCGCCTGTTACCGCAATGTTCCCTGCCATCAGGCATGCTTTTACGACAGGCGGCTTCTTGTGAAGAGGGGATTTCGGACGTGTTACAGAGTCCGTGCGGATTATGAACATTTTCTCTGGTGCTATTACCGGGCGCACGCGTCTATGGTTTATATGCCGCTGACGGTTGTGTCCTACGAGGGGGAGGGGTTTTCGGAGGACAAGAATAACAGGAAGCGATCGGCAGTGGAACATGCACATATTGTGAAAAAATACATGAGCCGCAGGCAGATTCTAAAGTACAGGACGCTTATGCTTTTGACGCTTGCGCCGTTTCGGACTTTTCTTTCGTCCCATGAGGCGACGGCGGGCATCTATCAGAAGCTGAAGGCGGGACTGTACGGAAAAACGAAGGGGAAAAGACGGGGGCAGGTTTGAGTCGTCTGCCGTGAAAAATGCGTAGAGTGAGAAGGAAGACGGAGGTACGATCAGATGAAGGTTTTGTGGGTGTGCAATATTATGCTGCCAGCCATCGCCAAGAGATTAAATCTTCCCTGCAGCAACAGGGAAGGCTGGCTTTCCGGGCTGCTGGACCGGGTGGTGATGGAGCAGGAGAGAAACCGTATTGAGCTGGGCATTGCGTTCCCGGTGGATGAGTCCTTGGGGAATTTTGACCGGATGATGCCTCTGGGTGAGAACATTTCCTGCCATTGTTACGGTTTTGTGGAGGATCTGACTGCGCCGGAGCGTTACGACACGGCGCTGGAAAAGCATTTTGAGCTGATCATCAACGATTTTAAGCCGGATATCCTGCATGTGTTCGGCACGGAATTTCCACATGCGCTGGCATCGATAAAGGTGTTTGACCGGCCGGAGCGGACGCTGATCGGGATTCAGGGTCTGGTCTCCGCGATTGCGAAGGTATATATGGCGGATCTGCCGGTGAAGGTACAAAGACAGAGCACCTTCCGCGACCGCGTCAGAAAGGACAGCATCAGGAGACAGCAGAAAAAGTTTGAGAAGCGCGGCGAGTATGAAATCGAGGCGATTAAGCGGACAGGACACATAGCGGGGCGCACGGATTTTGACCGTGCGGAGACGGAAAAGATAAATCCAGACGCAACGTATCACTTTTTGAATGAGACACTGCGCGGTGTGTTTTACCGTGACAGATGGAATAAAAATAACTGCCAGACCCATCGTATCTTTTTAAGCCAGGGGGATTATCCGCTCAAGGGCTTTCACTATCTGTTGAAGGCGATGCCGAAGATTCTGGAGCAGTTCCCGGATGCGGAAGTCTATGTGGCGGGTGCGGATATTCTGAAGGCGGAGACGTGGAAGGATGCGCTGAGACTCCCCGCATACGGCAAATATTTAAAAAAACTGATCCGGGAAAATCAGCTGGAGGAAAAAATAAATATGCTTGGGCGGATTGATGCGGAGGAGATGAAAAAACAGTATCTGAGCTGCCAGGTATTCGTCTGCCCCTCGGTACTTGAAAATTCTCCCAATTCTGTCGGCGAGGCGATGCTTCTGGGTGTGCCCTGTGTGGCGGCCAATGTGGGAGGCATACACAACATTCTGACGGACGGCGGGGACGGATTTCTCTATCCGCCCGGGGATGTGGATGCGCTGGCGGACAGCATTATTGAGGTGTTTACCAAGGAGGCCATTGTGGACCGGCTCTCCGACAATGCAAGAAAGCACGCCCGCATCAACCATGACGCGGATCAGAACTATTACCGTCTGATGCATATTTACAGGGAGATGGCGGAATGACTTTTACCTTTGTATCAAATTACATCAACCATCATCAGCTTCCCTTCTGCGAGGCGCTCTATAGGCGGCTTGGGAAAGGCTTTGTCTTTATCCAGACGATGCCTATGGAGGCGGAGCGCGTGGAGATGGGGTGGGGCGTCGCCGTAGACGAAATACCTTATGTCATGTGTCTTTACAAAGACGAATATGAGTGCCTGAAACGGATTATGGAGAGCGATGTGGTACTTTTTGGATGGACGGGCAGGGAGGATATCGTGACGCCCAGGTTACAGTCGGGCAAAACCACGCTCCGTGTGAGTGAGCGACTGTACCGGGAAGGCCAGTGGAAAGCGGTGTCGCCGAGAGGACTTGCCGCGAAATACCGGGAACACATCCGATACCGGGGACAAAATATCTGCATGCTCTGCGCGGGGGCCTATGCGGCTTCGGATTTTCACCTGATCGGCGCATATCCCGGCAAACTTTTTAAGTGGGGGTATTTTACCGAATTGCGGACATATGACGAGGAGACATTTGACGCGATGAAGCCGAAGGAAAGACCGCTGGAGATTGTCTGGGCGGGGCGTTTTATTCCTTTAAAGCACCCGGAGTACGCGGTGCGGCTAGGGAAAACGCTTCGGAAGAAGGAATACGCTTACCGTATGCATATGCTGGGCAGCGGCGAACTGGAAGCTGCAGTCAAAGCGGAAGTGGAGCGGGAAGGGTTGTCGGACGATTTTGTGTTTTACGGTTATACGAAACCGGATCAGGTGCGGGATGTGATGGAGAAATGCCATATTCATCTCTTTACCAGCAATCATCTGGAAGGCTGGGGCGCGGTGGTCAACGAGGGCATGAACAGCGGTTGTGTGGAGGTGGTTGACGCCCGGGTGGGGGCGGCTCCTTATCTGATCCGCCACGGGGAAAACGGCCTCCTTTATCCCGGCGGACGGTATGAGAACATGGAAGCGCTGGTGCTGGATCTTTTTGAACACTGGGAGGAGAGAAAGGGCATGGGACGCGCGGCTTACGAGACGATCCGGGATACCTGGAATGCGGAGCACGCGGCCTCTGCCCTCCTGCGGTTTGTGGACGGCATGCGGCGGGGAAGGATAAGCCCGGAGACGGAAGGGCCGTTGAGCGAGGCCCCCATTATCAAGACGGGCAAGTTTCTGCCGTCGTCTCAGACTAAATGAAGGCAGCACGGTATGAAGGTTACAGTCGGCCTGAGGAAGAACTGTGACATAGGAGAGAGGCGGAAGGGAACAGCATGTCGAAAAAAATCAGTGTGATCGTGCCGGTTTACAATTCCATAGAATGCCTGGAAAGGTGCGTGCGTTCCCTCTGCGCCCAGACATACGCCAATCTGGAGATTCTTTTGATTGACGACGGCTCCACGGACGGCACAGGCGAACTCTGTGAAAGGCTGGCGGCAGATGAGCGCATTCTCGTGCGCCATAAGGAAAACGGAGGCGCTTCTTCCGCCAGAAATTTGGGACTTTCGCTGGCCTCCGGGGAATATATCGGGTTTGTGGACAGCGATGATTATGTGGACACTTATGTCTATGAGGAACTGGCGCGCGCTCTGGAGGCGGGGAAATATCCTGTGGCGCAGATTTCCAGAGACGAGGTGGACGAGGTGGGAAGAAGGCTGCCGGATGTGTGCACTCCGCCGGAAAAGGAGCGGTTCTGTGACTCCGAAACTTTTATCAAAGAGCTTCTGCTCCACCGGGGGGACAGCTCTTTTTGTACGAAGCTGTTTACACGGGAAGTCTTTGAAGGACACCGATTCCCGGAAGGAGAACTGAACGAGGATTTCTGGCTGCTTCTGCAGATTTTGCAGGAGATTCCGGGAATCGGGATTTTGCCCAGACAGGGCTATCATGTGGTGTGCAGGCAGGAGAGCACCACCAGAAAGCGGACGAAGGACAGTTTCTCGCGGGTGTTTCTGGATATTGTGGAGAATGCGGATAAGGTGCAGCAGCTTGTGGATCGGCAATATCCCGGCTTGCACGAGCACGCGGTGCGCTTCAATCTCTACCAGAGACTGGAATACATGCTGCATGTGCCGCTTTCCCAGATGAGAGGGGACAACGCATTTTATAAGAAGGTGAAACGGTATCTCAGAAGGCATGTGGGAGACACGGTAAAGAACCCCTACCTGACAGGGAAGAATAAGGGGTATCTGCTCCTTCTCACGGCGGCGCCCCGGACAGTCAGGAGTGTGCACGCGTGGAAGATGAAGCGGAGGGAGAAATCCCGGAGACGGTAGAAGCCTGAAACCGAACCGGGGACAGGTACGGCGCGAAGCGCAATGTATAGAAGGATGGCTGAAGGAAATAGCAGGTATGGGTGAGTGGAAGGGCAGCAGGATAAAAACAAAATATTTCATTTGCTTTATCGCGCTCTGGATTCTGCAGATGGCGGCGGCTTTCTGGTTCTGCACCCAGAAACAGGGATTCCATGAGGATGAGTTTTACACATACTACTCCACTGCGCGGACCAACGGGTTTTATGTGGAAGATGGGAAATGGATGGAGCGGGATGCATACCGCAATGAATTTGTGGTGCTTCCAGAGGAACGGTTTCAGTATGGACTGGTGAAACAGGTGCAGTCCTGGGACGTGCATCCGCCCATGTATTACTGGGTATTCCACACGGCGGCCTCCCTGGCGCCGGGCGTGTTTTCCAAGTGGACCGGGCTGTCGGTTAATCTCTTTTTTCACGGCATCAATCTCATATTACTGACATATTTGTCATATTTGACTGCGGGAAGGGACAAGTACCTGCCCTTTCTCGTAACTTTTGTCTATGGATTCAGCCCGGCGGCCATGAGCGGCGTGGTGTTTATCAGGATGTACGAGATGCTGACCACTTTCGTGCTGCTCTGCGCTGTTTTACATGTGTCGACTGTGCAGAAACTGCAGGGCAGTCCGGGACAGTGCGATACAAAGATTTCTTTGAGGACATTGCTGGTCATGGCTGCGGTGACTTATGTGGGATTTCTGACGCAGTATTACTATTTTATCTTCCTGTTTTTTCTGGCGGCGGCTTTTTGCGTATGGCTTTTGTGGCGGGACAGAGGAATTGGAAACTGCCTGAGGTACGGTCTTTTTCAGGGGCTGGCCTTCGTTCTGGCATATCTGACTTATCCGGCTTTTCCAGGACAGATGTTCAAAGGACAGCGGGGCGCGCAGGCGACGGAAAATTTTTTCGATCTGTCCAACACGTTTGAGCGGATCGGTTTTTTCTGGGACCTGATGAACAGGTATGTGTTCGGCGGCCTGCTGGGGCTGATGATTCTGCTTTTTGGAGTGGCGGCGCTGGCCGGCTGCATGACCAAAACGTCACAAAGGAAACGGGCATACACACAGGCGTCGGAAAAAGCGGGGAGCGGGCAGTGCAGGGAGCGGCAGGTTTTGTGCGGCGTGTCCTTCTGCATGCTGCTTTTTACGGCGGTGGGCTATTTTCTGGCGGTGTCCAAAACCGCGCTTTTGCTTGGGGATACTTCCAACCGCTACCAGCTTCCGATTTACGGGATTGCAGTGCTGCTGTTACTTCTGGGCGCGGCCTTTTTACTGCGCCGGTTCTTCAGGACATGGGCAGCGGCAGTTTTTTGTATGGCAGTCGTCGCGCTGAGTTATGTGCGGGCGGGTGTGGTATTTCTTTACCCGGAGGCAGAGGAAGGGGTGGCTCTTGCCAGAGAACAGGCTGCGGCTCAAATTCCTGCGGTATATGTATATAAGCCGGGGGAAGAGTGGTGCATCTGGGCCGTGGCGGATGAGCTGATGGAATACGACAGAGTGTATTTTGTCAGCGCGGCTGGCGGGGAACCGATCAAAGAACCTTCTATCGCGGCGGCGGACGCGGTGGTGGCCTATCTTCCTTTGTATGATGACGGGGAGGACGAGGAGGCACAGCGTATGCGGATTTTATCCGGGAATGGAGAGCTGTCGGAGGTTCATCCGCATAAATATTGCACCGAGTGGTATTACGGCGGCGGGGACGTCTGGAGCGGCACGGGAGATTTGAGGGAATGAAGAAAACTTGGATGGATACCGTAAACATGAGGAATATCAGAGCGCCTCTGACATGGGCGGCGGTTATTGTTTTTATCCTGAGTCTGCTTCCCATTTTTGCACTGGCGGGTGTGGACCGGGCTTCGGGGGACGACTGGTCTTTCGGACTGCTGACTCATCTGGCGTGGATGGACACACATTCCGTAGTGCGTGTGCTGCAGGCGGCATTTGCGAGCGTGAAGAAATATTATTTTTCCTGGCAGGGAACCTGGTTTTCCGTGTTCCTGTTTTCACTGCAGCCGGAGGTTTTTTCCCATGACGCATACTGGACGGTTCCCGTTCTGATGACGGGACTTCTGACCGGCAGTGTATCGGATTTTCTCTATTGCCTGCTGGTACGGCTGCTGCATATATCCAGACGGGATTTTCTCCTGATTGATGCGGCGATACTGCTTGTGCTGATTCAGTTTGTGCCCTATCAGACTTCGGCGGTTTTCTGGTACAACGGGGCGGCGCACTATACGGTGCCTTTTGCGCTTGTCATGTTTGCCTGCGCCTGTCTTATCCGCTATATGCTGGCGTTCCGCAAACGGGATATTGTCCTGGCAGCTCTGTGGATGACGCTTCTCGGAGGGACCAATTATCTGACGGCGATTTTGGGCCTTGGTTTGTTTTTGCTGTTTGTGGTTCTGTTTTTGGGCAGGGACCGCAGAGCGCTTTTTATGCTGATTCCCATGGCGTTTGAAATGGCAGGGCTTTTGGTCAGTGCCCTTGCGCCCGGAAATGCGGTGCGCGGCGGTTCGCAGTATCATGTCACTGCGGTGGGAATGATACAGGCGGTCGGTGCAGCCCTGGCGGCGGGAGCACGGGGAATGTTGGAGTCTTTCCAGGAGTATCCCGTGGCGATGGCGGCGATGCTCGTAGTGGCTGTCATTTTGTGGGACATATTGAGGGAGACAGTTCCCGGACTGCGGCTGCACTTTCCGTGTCCAGGACTGGTGATCCTGTATTTGTGGGGGCTGTACTGTGCGGTATACTGGCCGGTTGTGTTTGTGGGCGGATCTGTCTCCGACGGGTCGGTTTCTGTGGGTGTGCCCAATACCATTTTCTGGACATTTATTCTTGCACTTTTCGGCAGCCTGCTCTATGGGTTCGGATGGATCTGTGAAAAAAGCGGCGGCGGGGGCGGAAGTTTGCGTCTGCCTGTGTATGCGGCAGGCTTTGGGGCAGCGGTTCTGATTCTGTGCATCTGCCGCGAAGATCTGAAAAACAGCACGGATTATGTGTGCTATCATTATATCCGCACGGGAAGGGCGGCGGTCTATAAGGAACAGATGGACGAGCTGACAGGGATTTTGACGGATGAGAGCGTGGAGGATGCGGTGGTGCCTTTTATTGTGGGGGAACAGGAACCCCTTGTGCATTTGCCCATAACGCTTGACAAGGAGGAGTGGACAAACGAGAAAATGGCATTGTTTTTCGGGAAAAAGTCGTTGGTAGCCATTCCCCGGGACGAGTGGGAGGCGCAGGGTGAAACACATTGACACACCCGTGGAAACTGCCTATAATGTAGATGTTGCCAGTTCAGCCAGAGAATCGTTTGACTGGCAAATCGGGCTTGCACGAATTTGACAGGCGGATGATTCTCTGAGGGAACGCCTGTTTATGAGCAAAAGAAGCTGTGAAACAGCGGAGAGCATCGAAGATGCGATTTTGCGAATGGCGTGTGCTGAGCGGTGCGGGCTGATTGACAAATACAGAGGAGCAGATATGGATGCATTAAAATTGGATACAGTCCGCCTTTCCGCGGACAGAAGCTGTCTGGAAGTACTGGATCAGACATTGCTTCCGGGCACGGTTAAGGTGCTGCAGATTGATAAAATAGAAGATATCTTTGAGGCGATCCGTTTTCTGCGGGTCAGAGGGGCGCCGGCGATCGGCGTCTGCGCAGCCTACGGGATTGCGCTGACCGCATCCCGCATCGAAACGCAGGATTATGAGGCTTTTCTGGCGGCATTCAGGGAGCAGAAAAAGATTCTGGCTTCTTCGCGGCCTACAGCGGTCAATCTGTTCTGGGCGTTAGATCGGATGGAGCGCACCTTGTTGGCGCAGGCGGGCAGGCCGGTGGAGGAGATCAAGGAATGCCTCTTTGTGGAAGCACAGGCCATCCGGGACGAGGATGTGGCAATCAGCCGCAGCATCGGCGAGATCGGTTTCGGACTGATGCAGCCGGGATGCGGGATTCTTACCCACTGCAATGCGGGAACTCTTGCCACCGCAAAATACGGTACGGCGACAGCGCCTATGTATGTGGCGCTTGAGCATGGAATGACGGATTTCCGGGTATACTGTGACGAGACGAGGCCTTTGCTGCAGGGAGCCAGACTGACGGCTTTTGAACTGCACGGAGCCGGCATTGACACGACTTTGATCTGTGACAATATGGCGTCCGCCGTGATGAAGAGTGGTCATGTGAATCTGGTATTTGTGGGCTGTGACCGGGTGGCGGCAAACGGTGATGCCGCGAACAAAATCGGTACCTCAGGTGTGGCTGTGCTGGCGAAACATTACGGGATCCCCTTTTATGTGTGCGCGCCCAGCTCCACGATAGACATGTCGATTGCGGCGGGGGATCAGATTCCCATTGAAGAGCGGGAGGCGTCAGAGGTCACTGAAATGTGGTATAAGGAGCGGATGGCGCCGGAGGGCGTAAAGGTATATAACCCTGCTTTTGATGTGACGGACCATTCGCTGATTACTGGTATTATTACGGAAAAAGGGCTTTGCACGGCACCGTACGAGAAGGCGTTTCGAGAGCTTGGCATAGAGTGAAAAGAACTTCTAAAGCTTAGCAGCAGAGGCTGCTTCGCAAAGTCAGCATAGCTGACTTGGAAGTTCTATGTTTCACTCAAGAGAATGCCTGAAAAGCGGCATTCTCCGGGACGAACTTGTTCGTCTGCGGCATAGCTGTGATATGGCGGTTAAGGTGAGAAACAGGAAGGAGAGTTATGTTAAAAGACAAAACGATACTGATAACCGGGGGGACGGGATCTTTCGGAAAGTGCTTTACCAGATACGTGCTGTCCAACTACGAACCGAAAAAAATCATCATCTATTCGCGGGATGAGTTTAAACAGTGGATGATGGCCAATGAGTTTAAGGAGCATGAGGAAAAACTTCGTTTCTTTATCGGTGATGTGCGCGATGTGGAGCGTTTAAAGCGTGCCTGTGAGGGTGTGGACTACATCATCCACGCGGCGGCTTTAAAGCAGGTGCCTGCCTGCGAATATAATCCGAACGAAGCCATTAAGACTAATATCCACGGCGCCATGAACGTGATCGACGCGGCGCTTGATACGGGAGTGCGCAAGGTGGTGGCTCTGTCTACGGATAAGGCGGTGAACCCGGTAAACCTTTACGGCGGAACGAAGCTTGTGTCGGACAAGCTCTTTGTGGCGGCAAACGCTTATGTGGGCACGAAGGATATCAATTTCTCCATCGTGAGATATGGAAACGTGGCGGGCAGCCGTGGCTCTGTCATTCCCTTCTTCCATAAGCTGATACAGGAGGGGGCGAAAGAACTTCCCATTACGGATCTGCGCATGACCCGGTTCTGGATCAGTCTGACCCAGGGCGTGGAGCTGGTGATCAAGGCGCTTGCGGAGGCAAACGGCGGGGAAACCTTTATCAGCAAGATACCTTCCTTCAAGATCACGGATCTGGCGGAGGCCATGCTGCCCGGGTGCAAAATAAAGGAAACCGGCATCAGACCGGGGGAGAAGCTGCATGAGATCATGGTGACCACAGAGGATTCGGCTACCACTTACGAGTACGACAAGCATTTTATTGTCTATCCGCAGATGACATGGAACAACAGACAGCAGCCGGATCTTTCGGGGAAAAAGGTGACGGAGGGTTTTCATTACAGCTCCGACAACAATACCGAGTGGATTGGCGTTGACGATATCCGCGCGCTGTTAAAAGAGGTAGAACTGGAAAAATAGAGCAAAAACAGGGGGGGACATGTGTGGAAATGCGTGTCCCTCATTTCGCAGTGGAAATAGTTACGGAGGATTACACATGGAAAGACCGGCGATAGAGGGCGGGAAGCCCGTCAGGGAGACGCCTATTTATTACGGGCATCAATATATAGACGATGCGGATATTCAGGCTGTGGTGGAGGTCATGAAAAGCGATTATCTGACCTGCGGGCCGAAGATCGAAGAGCTGGAGGAAAAGCTCTGCGGGCTGACCGGAGCAAAGTATGCGGTTGCCTGTGCAAACGGCACGGCAGCGCTTCATATGGCGGCAATGGCAGCAGGCGTAAAAGAGGGGGACGAGGTCATCACCACGCCCATCACTTTTGCGGCCTCGGCAAACTGCGTGCTCTACTGTGGGGCAAGACCTGTCTTTGCGGATATTGATCCCGAAACTTACAATATTGATCCGGGAAAGGTGGAGGCGGCCATCACACCTGCCACAAAAGCTGTGGTTGCTGTTGACTACACGGGTCAGTCTGTGGCTCTTGATCCTCTGAGAGAGATCTGTAAAAAACACGGGCTGGTTCTGATCGAGGACGGCGCCCATGTGATTGGCACGAAATATAAAGGGCAGCCAAACGGTTCCCTGTCTGATATGACCACGCTCAGTTTTCATCCCGTGAAGACGGTGACGGGCGGCGAGGGCGGTGCGGTGCTGACGAACAATGAGGACTACTACAAAAAATTACTGCTTTACCGGGCGCACGGCATCACGAGAGACGAAACGCTGATGGAGCATGAGCCGGACGGCCCCTGGTACTATGAGCAGATTGCGCTCGGTTACAATTACCGCATAACCGATATGCAGGCGGCACTGATTATCAGCCAGCTTGACAAACTGCCCCTGTTCAGCCGCCGCAGAAAAGAAATTGTGAAGCGGTATGACGAGGCGTTCTCCGGGATGCCCGCACTTTTTGTCCAGTGCGAGATTCCAGAGTCGGATACAACGAGGCATCTGTATATTCTGCGTCTGATGCCGGAAAAACTTCGCATTGACAGAAAAGGGTTTTTTGCGGCACTGGCGGCGGAAAATGTATGCTGTAACGTGCACTACATACCGACTTACTATTTCCCCTATTATGAGAAACTGGGTTATAAACGGGGGCTTTGTCCCAACGCGGAAAAGCTTTATGCGGAAATCATTTCTCTGCCTCTCTATTATGCGATGAGTGACGAGGATGTGGAGAGCGTGATTGAGGCGGTGAGGAAGATAGTAGATTTTTACCGCATGTAGATCATACGGGGATAGATAACGGAAAAACAAAGGAATACAGGGAAAATGACAGAAGAAATATCACTGAAGGCAAAAATTATATATGCGTCGCTGGCGGCGCTGTTTATCGTACTTTTATGGCTGGGGGACGAGGGAAAGCAGCCCATCGTCTACGACGGCATCGAGCTGCAGCATACCATGGGCCTGATTAATACGGAGAACGCGCTGGTAATCAAGAATGCCGCAGGGTTAGTTGACTCGGAGGATCTGAAGACGCTGGGGGATATTCTGGCGGGATACAGTTCGGTGGCGAGCACGCCGGCTTACGTTATGAACAGAGGCGGCTATACGGTGTCCATGAGTTACAGCGTTGACCAGAAGGACAGCGTACTGGAGTTGTGGGAACAGAACAACAAGATTGCAGCCTGGCCGATTGAACCTGACAGGAAGGAGCTGACGGCGGATTTCACGCTGTCCAAAGATGCGAAAGAACTGCAGTTTCGCGTAAACTACAGCGGGAACGGCACGCTCACCATCAGGAAATTTTCCATCACACCCCATACGCTTTTTTACACGGACACATACTTTATCATTGCGGTTTTTCTGCTTCTGCATCTTGCTTTCTGGCTGTATCTGAGAAGCGGCAGGAGAATTTCAGGGGAAGGACTTGTGGACGCCAGCGTGATTCTTGGAGTGACGCTTCTCGCCACCACCCCTATCATGCATACGTTTCTGTACAATGCGGATGATCTCTGCTATCATCTGGCCAGATTGGAGGGGCTTAAGGACGGCATTCTCGACGGACAGGTGATCCCTGTCAATATTCTGCCGGAAGGATTGCAGAACAATGGCTATATGAATGCCATGTACCCCTATCTGTTTTTATACATAGGCGCGTTTCTGCGGATATGCAGGGTTTCTCTGGCCTTTTCGTACAAGGTACTGCTTTTTCTGTCGAATTTAGGAGCGGCGGTCAGCGCCTATGCGGCGGTAAAATCGATGGTAAAATCCAGACGGAGCGTGCTGCTGGCGGTGGTGCTCTACACTCTGATGCCTTATCGGTTTACCAACATGCTTTCCAGAGGGGATCTGGGAGAGATACTGGCGCTGGTGTTCTGGCCGATGGTGATTGCGGGACTTTATCATATTGTTATGGGGGATCGGAAAAAATGGTATTTTCTGGTCATCGGTTTTTCGGGAGCCCTGCACAGCCATATCTTAAGTGTGACTTATGTGGCGGCGGTCTGTGTGATTACCGTACTTCTGTACTGCGTGCGTATCGCGAAGGAGAAGCGGTATGTGGAGCTGGCCAGGGCGGCAGCGCTTACTGTCTTGCTGAATGCCTGGTATGTGACGCCGTTTTTATACTATTACTATAATGAAGAGCTGGACAAGGAGGTCTTGCGGTGGAGCGGCTACTATGAGCAGTCGATCAATCTCTCCAACATGACGCAGTCCATAAGTCTGTATAATAAACAGTATTTTTCGCTGGGACTTGCCCTTCTGGGCTGTGTGGGGATCGGTGTCATTTATCTTCTGTGTGAAAAGCGGGGAAGGGTAAGCGGGACGGACGGCTATATTCTTTACCTTTTTGTACTTGGCGGCATATTTGTTTTTCTGACGACGGGCTATTTTCCGAGCAGGGCGCTTATGGCGAACGGCCTTTTTTACAATGTTGCCACGATGCTGCAGTTCCCCTGGCGTTTTCTCGGTCCGGCATCCGCCTGTTTTCTCTTTGTGGGAGCAGCCGGCCTTGCCAGTTCGACGTTTTTGAAGCCATATCGGAATGTGATAGCCGCGATGCTGGTGGGGCTGAATCTTCTGATTATCGTTACCGTGCCCACCGACAACAATCATGTGCCCTATAAGGATGCGCAGTCGGTGGCCTCTAAAGGGCATGAGACGAAGCTTGGCACAAGCGTGGGGCTGTTTTATCCCCATGAATGGCGGCTGATTGACGCGACGGATGACAAACTGACCACCAGTGTGGTTTTGTCGGATATCGGTGATGTGTCTGTGCGTGACTATAAGAAGGAGGGGACGAAGGCGGCTGTGTCCTACACGGCGGTTTCCTCTGAGGCATATCTGGAACTGCCCATGCAGAATTATCTCGGATACCGGGCGCAGGACGAGCTTGGGCAGCCCGTGAAGATAGAGCGGGGTGACGGCGGGCGGATGCGTTTTTATACAAAAGGAGACGGTACAGAGCATCGGATTTATGTGCGCTACGGGCCGGTGTGGGGATTTGTCATTGCGGATATAGTTTCCGCGCTGACGGTTTTGTACTGTTTGAATAAAGGATGGTTTAGCAGACGGCTGAAAGGAGAGGAGCTGACGGACGCAGATGAAACTTAGTATCATTGTGCCGGTCTATAATATGGCGGCGGACAAAAAACTGGAATATTGTCTGGATTCGCTTGTGGCGCAGACGGTGGCGGACTATGAGATCATTGCGGTGGACGACTGCTCCACCGATGAGTCGTGGGAAATACTGAAAGGGTACGAGAAACGTTTTCCCGATCAGTTCCGCGCGCTGCATCTGGAAGAGAATACCCATCAGGGCGGCGCGAAAAATGCAGGCTTAAAAATAGCGCAGGGAGAGTGGATTGGATTTATCGACAGCGACGACTGGATTACGCCCGATATGTACGAACGCCTGATCGGACGGGCGGAAAGCACGGGAGCCGATCTGGTGGGGTGCGACTATTGCCTGACATCGGAACATTCCATGAAAGTGGGACAGGTGGTGCATAACAATAAGAGCGGCCAGACGGGGGTTCTTGATGATGAGAAGAGGCGGAGCCTGATTCTGGACGGCGGCAGTCTTGTGGTAAAGATATTCCGTCGTTCTATGATCGTGGATCATGAACTCTGGTTCCCGGAGCATATCTTTTATGAGGACAATGCGCTGGGAAATTCTTATCTGGTGCTGGCAAACCATTTCGAGTATATCGAGGAA
Organism: uncultured Lachnospiraceae bacterium; assembly: GCA_965114645.1. Classification (GTDB taxonomy): domain Bacteria; phylum Bacillota; class Clostridia; order Lachnospirales; family Lachnospiraceae; genus UBA3282. The sequence goes on from CBCOZL010000030.1 coordinate 39,883, forward strand.
CCGCTGTATTACTATTATCAGCATGAGTCCTCCACCGTGCACACCATTTCAGAGAAGCGGTGTGAGGACCGCTGCGAGGCCGGCAGGCTGATGTTAAAAGAAGCTGAGCGGCATGATTTTCTGGATAAATACCGGCCGGAGCTGGAGTACAGCTTTACCCTGCTCTTTTATGTGAATACGCTGTTTACCTATATGGCGGGTGTGAAACGGACAAAGTATCGGTTTGTGAAAAAGCTGGGGGAGGAGATGCGCTGCCGTTTTCCGAAATTCCAGGAAAACCCGTACTACCTTGCGCGCACTCACGAGGAACAGAAAAAGCTGATTCGTATGCAGATGAAATCCACGCTGTGGTTTATGGCGTATTATAAACTGTTGTGGGCGTATCGGAACTTCAGGAAGAGACACGGATAAACACGACAAGAAAAATGGGCGTTGGGCGGAGGAATGCTTATGGAAATCGGAAGTATTTTTGAGATAGATCCTGCTGCAGTGGGAAAAGGCGGGATAACGGAAGCGCTTCATCTTGCGCATGTGGATAAATATGGAAAAAAACAGTGCTGTTTTACGGCTTCCGGCAGGGAAGCGATTGAGCTTGCCCTGATCAGCCTGGAACGGGAAAAGCCGGACATATCGAAATGCTGTCTGATGCCGGCCTATATGTGCGACTGTGTTTTTCTGCCGTTTCTGCATCTGGGCTGGAAACTGGTTTTCTATCCTGTGGACAGGGATCTGGAGACGGCGGGAGAGGAGCTGTTTCGTCTGGCGTTTTCGCATGATGCCGGGCTTATTTTTGTTCATCCATATTATGGAGCGGATACTTGCACAGGACTTAGAAGGCAGCTGGCGGCTCTCAGAAAAAAGGGCGTCCTGGTGATGGAGGATGTGACTCAGTCCTATTATCTGGATCATGCGTGTGGGGATGCCGATTTTGTGGTGGGGAGTCTGCGGAAATGGTATGCGGTTCCCGATGGCGGTTTTGTGGTTTCCGACCTGCCTTTGGCGGAGGATGTACTGGAACCGGGAGAGGAATATGCAAGACAGCGGCTGGCTCCCCTTGTCCAGAAATGGGAGTATCTGCAGGAAAAGGAAAGACGGACGGGAGGCGCCCTGACTGCGGGATGGCTGCCGAAGAAATCGGAGTATCTCAAGCAAAACCGGGAGCTGGAGCATACGCTTGACTGCTATCGGGGTGTACGCCGCATGTCACATATATCTGCGGAGATTCTTTCCAGGGTGAACGAGGAGGAGGCATGCCGTCAGCGGGCGGAAAATTACGATACGCTGTATGACCGTATCTGCGGTATGAAAAGGTTCTGGCCGGTGCTTCTCAGAGGGCAGGCGCGGGCGCCGCTCTACCTGCCGGTTTATGCGAAGGAGAGGGACAGCTTACAGCGGTTTCTGGCAAAACACGGTATTTATGCCCCGGTACTTTGGCCGGTTGGAGAGGAGAACAGGGAAGTTCTGGGAGGAAACGAGGCATATATTTTTGAGCATATGCTTGCGCTGCCCATCGATCAGCGATATGGAAATGCGGAGATGGAGCAGATTGCGGACGTTCTCGCTCTATATGAAAAACAGCCTGTAATCGGTATTCGCGCGGACGCCAACGAGACGGTGGCCACAGGGCATATGATGCGCTGCATTACCATAGCGCAGCAGATTATAAAGATGGGCGGGCAGGTATTGTTTATCACGGCGGACGGGCAGGCGGACGACATGCTTTCCCGGGCGGGGATGGAGCACGTCTGCCTGCATACACAGTGGAACCGTATGGAGGAGGAACTGCCGGTCCTGCGCGAAGTTCTGAAACTGGCAGGGATCAGGACGCTGCTGGTGGACTCCTATCAGGCACTGCCGGCCTATTTTGAGGGACTTAAGGAGCTTGTGAAGCTGGCCTGCATAGATGATTGCTTTGAGCAGATCTATCCCGTGGACGCGCTGATTAATTATAACGCATATCACACCCGTTTTCCCTATGAGGAGACCTATGGCGATAAGACAAAGCTGCTTTTAGGAACGGATTATGTGCCTCTGCGGGAGGAGTTTGGCGTGGCCCAGATCAGGGATGTGCCAGAGGAGGAAAATAATTTCTCTGTGCTTCTTGCCAGCGGCGGCGGGGATGCACACAATGCCATTCTCGGCATTTTACAGCGGGCGGTGCAGATGCAGGAGCTGAAAACGGTTGTTTTTCATGCGGTGGTGGGCGCATACCATCCGCAGGGCGATGCCATCGAGGCGTTTGCAGGAACCTGTGAAAATGTGAAGGTTTACCGTCCCTGCCATGACATGGCAGGGTTGATGGCAGACTGCGACGCGGCGGTTTCCGCAGCGGGGACGATGTTGTTTGAGCTGTGCGCAATGCAGGTTCCCACCGTATTTTTCCAGTCGGCCGGTAACCAGCGCTATGACAGAGAGTTTTTTGAGGAGGAAGAGCGTATGCTCTTCGCCGGGGATATCAGGCAGGACAGAGAGGCCTGTATCGGAGCGGTCTGCGAGGGATTGAAAAGACTTGTTTCCGACACTGCACTGAGAGAGCGCATGACGGGCAGGCTTGCGCGGGTGACGGACGGCCGGGGGGCGGAACGGATCGCAGGAGAGTTAATGAAGTTATAAAGAGGAATATAGCAGATCAGGGCTGTGCAAAACGGAGGTTTCCGTCTGCACAGCCCTTTTTGTGCTTCAAATGAAAAAAGGCACAAACAATTTCGTAGAATTGCATATTCTGCGAAA
>CBCOZL010000031.1:0-40112 GCA_965114645.1 uncultured Lachnospiraceae bacterium
GAAACTAAAAATTCCTTGAAAAATAAGGAAAAAAGACTTGACTAAATAGGGAGGTGTATGTTATGAACTTAACAAAATTCACGCAGAAATCCATTCAGGCGGTAGAAGGGTGCGAAAAGCTTGCCTACGAGTACGGCAACCAGGAGATCGAACAAGAACACCTGTTATACAGTCTGCTTACCATTGATGACAGTCTGATTCTCAAGCTGGTTGAGAAGATGGAGATACAGAAGGAATATTTTACAAACCGTGTGGAACAGGGACTTTCCAGGCGCACGAAGGTACAGGGCGGGCAGATTTTCATCGGGCAGGATTTAAATAAGGTGCTGATCAGCGCGGAGGATGAGGCCAGAGCGCTGGGGGATGAGTATGTGTCGGTGGAGCATCTTTTCCTTGCCATGTTAAAGCACCCGAATAAGGAGATTAAGGAGATTTTCCGGGAGTTCGGCATCACGAGGGAGCGGTTTTTGCAGGCGCTCTCCACGGTGCGGGGCAACCAGCGGGTGACTTCGGATAATCCGGAAGCCACTTATGATACGCTGGAGAAATACGGGCAGGATCTGGTGGAGAAGGCGAGGGAACAGAAGCTTGATCCCGTGATCGGCAGAGACACGGAGATCCGCAATGTGATTCGGATTTTGTCAAGAAAGACGAAGAACAATCCTGTACTGATCGGTGAGCCGGGCGTGGGCAAGACAGCGGTGGCGGAAGGGCTGGCACAGCGGATTGTCAGGGGAGATGTGCCGGAAGGGCTTAAAGATAAGAAGATTTTCTCACTGGATATGGGCGCGCTGGTTGCAGGTGCGAAATACCGGGGCGAGTTTGAGGAGCGTCTGAAGGCGGTTCTGGACGATGTGAAGAACAGCGACGGGCAGATCATCCTCTTTATCGACGAGCTGCACACCATCGTGGGCGCGGGAAAGACTGACGGGGCTATGGATGCGGGCAACATGTTAAAGCCCATGCTGGCGAGGGGTGAACTGCACTGCATCGGTGCGACGACGCTGGACGAGTACCGACAGTACATTGAGAAGGATGCGGCGTTAGAGCGGCGTTTCCAGCCGGTTATGGTGGAGGAGCCGACGGTGGAGGACACCATTTCCATTCTTCGTGGGTTGAAAGAGCGCTATGAGGTTTACCACGGTGTGAAGATCATGGATAACGCGCTGGTAAGCGCGGCTGTGCTGTCAAACCGTTATATTTCCGACCGTTTTCTGCCGGACAAGGCCATTGATCTGGTGGATGAGGCGTGTGCGCTGATTAAGACGGAGCTGGATTCCATGCCGACAGAGCTGGACGAGCTGCGCCGCAGGGTGATGCAGCTTGAGATTGAGGAGACAGCGCTGAAAAAGGAGGACGACAATTTAAGTCGTGAGCGGCTTTCCCATCTGCAAAAAGAATTGGCGGAGATGAAAGAAGAGCTGCAAAACCGCATGGCACAGTGGGAGAATGAGAAGGCTTCCGTGGAGAAGCTATCTAAAATCAGGGAAGAGATTGACGAAGTCAATAATCAGATCCAGATCGCCCAGAGAGACGGCGATTACGAAAAAGCGGCGGAATTGAGTTACGGTAAGCTGCCTGCCTTAAAGCAGCAGTTGGAGATTGAGGAGGACAGGGTCAGCGCAGAAGAGCTTTCGCTGGTACACCAGAGTGTATCTGATGAGGAGATTGCGAAAATCATTTCCCGCTGGACGGGTATCCCGGTTTCCAGATTGACAGAGAGCGAGCGGAACAAGACGCTGCATCTGGACGAGGAACTGCACAAGCGGGTGATCGGACAGGACGAGGGCGTCACAAAAGTAACAGATGCTATTATTCGCTCCAAGGCGGGGATCAAGGATCCCACAAAACCTATCGGCTCCTTTTTGTTCTTAGGTCCTACGGGTGTGGGAAAGACGGAACTGGCTAAGGCACTGGCGGCTTCGCTTTTTGATGATGAGACGAACATGGTTCGTATTGACATGAGCGAATATATGGAGAAATACTCTGTTTCCAGACTGATCGGAGCGCCTCCCGGATATGTGGGTTATGAGGAGGGCGGTCAGTTGACGGAGGCGGTGCGGAGAAAGCCGTATTCGGTGGTACTCTTCGACGAGATTGAGAAAGCCCATCCCGATGTATTCAACGTGCTTCTGCAGGTACTTGACGATGGGCGGATCACGGATTCCCAGGGACGGACGGTGGATTTCAAGAATACGATTCTGATTATGACTTCAAATATCGGCGCGGACTATCTGCTGGAGGGCATTGACGCGCAGGGGGCGATCAAAGAAGAGGCGGAAAAACTGGTGATGGGTGACTTGAGGAACCATTTCCGCCCGGAGTTTTTGAACAGACTGGACGAGACGATCCTGTTCAAGCCTCTGACGAAAGAAAACATCGGCGGCATCATCCGGCTGATTGTGGACGATCTCAACAGAAGGCTGGCGGACCGGGAACTTTCTATCGAACTTACGCCCGAGGCGGAAACTTTTGTGGTGGATAACGCCTACGATCCAGTATATGGTGCGAGACCTCTGAAACGGTATATCCAGAAGTATGTGGAGACGCTGTCAGCGAAACTGATTCTCTCCGATCAGGTAAATGCGAAAGACGTGATTCTGATTGTCGTGGAGGAGGGTGCGCTGGCGGCGAGAAGGAAGTGAAGATGAAAGAATAACAGGTGGGATGAAATTTGAAAACACTTGTTATAATAAGGAGAACAGAAATAGAACAGACTCGGCGTTGGAATTGGAGTGCAAAACGCCGGGTTTGTTTTTTATATCAGAAACAGGCCGAAGATCGGAATGGAGCAGATGGGATGCCTGTTATGATGGTACGGCTTATTAAGGTGTAAGCGACAGGGAGAATGCTCAGTGGAGTGGCATGCATGGGTGACAGGGTCAGAACGGACTGGCAAGTTGTCTGCAAGTGTGGTATGGTAGGAAGGAAAGAGGTCAAACAGATTTGACTGAATTAGTTAGTCATGAGGCGGTTAAAAGGATAACATGTGCTGTCCAAAGACACAAAATGTCTGTAGTTAAAACAGGATTTAGCGAAACAGAAGGGCGAAAAGGCGAAAACTGAGAAAAATCGTGGATAAGTCCCTGCTTTTGCGAAATGCTAAATCATAATTTAGCGAAAGGGACAGAAAGCGATCGCGAACTGCTGGGAAAACGGCGGGTGTTTTTGGCAAAAAGAGAAAAGAATAAGAGAGGGAAACGGGAGGCAAGTATGAGATATTCGGCATTTTTACAGGAAAACGGGACAATCGGGTTTGTGGCGCCGTCTTTTGGCTGCGCGACAGAGCCCTACAAAAGCGGATTTCTGAATGCGCAGAAGAGATGGAAAGAGCAGGGATTTCATTTACAGCTCGGCCCGAACTGTTACGTGGAGGAGGGCGTGGGAATCAGCAATACGCCGAAGAATTGCGGGGAAGAGCTGACAGCATATTATTGCGATAAAAATAACGACTGTCTCATTTCCTGCGGAGGCGGCGAACTGATGTGTGAGATTCTGGACTATGTGGATTTTGAACAGATCAGACAGGCGGCTCCCAAATGGTATCTGGGATATTCGGACAACACGAATTTTACTTTTCTGCTGGCGACTTTGTGCGATGCGGCGTCTGTGTACGGACCATGTGCTGCGGCTTTCGGGATGGATCCATTACACTTGTCATTGAATGATGCGATGCTGCTTCTGCAGGGACAAAAGCTCACGATGCGGGGGTATGACAAGTGGGAAAGGGAATCTTTGAAGGATGAGGAGCATCCTTACGAGCCGTACAATTTAACGGAAACGTCTGTTATTAAATATTATCTGCCGGATGGCATGACGAATGTGGAGAGTCTGCGGCATATGGCAGGAACAGACGTGGAGCACAGGGCAGGAGACGCCCGGCCTGTGGTTTTGGAAACGGCGGCGTCTCATATCGAAAAGAAAGAGCCGGAAGAAAATGCGGACATCAGTTTCACAGGTCGTCTTCTGGGTGGCTGTATGGACTGTCTGGTTAACCTTCTTGGTACCCGCTATGATAAGGTGACAGAGTTTACGCAGCGGTACAGAGATGACGGGATCATCTGGTTTCTGGAGGCGTGCGATCTCAACCTGATGGGTATACGCCGCGCTATGTGGCAGATGGAACATGCGGGGTGGTTCAAATACTGCAAAGGGTTTCTGATCGGCAGACCGAGGCTGGGCATGGGCGTGGAGGAGTTTGGCATTGACAGTTATCAGGCGGTCTGCGAGATGCTCTATTCCTACCATGTACCAGTGCTTATGGATCTGGATATTGGGCATATGCCGCCAGCCATGCCGCTAATCTGCGGCAGTATGGCAAAGGTGGTAAGCGATGGGAAGACATACCGTGTGGAGATGGAATTGAAATGAGAAAGGACAGATAAAAATGATACCGAATGACCCAGTGATGTTAGTGAGTTATGTAAACTTGAAACTTCGGGATTTGTACACAAGTCTGGATGAGCTCTGCGAGGATCTTGACGCGGATCGTGATGAGATAGTCGAAAAACTGGCGGGAATTGATTATCATTACGATGAGGAGAAAAATCAATTTGTCTGAGCAAATAAAAATTACGATTGTTATGTATGACGAAAAACCGAATAGCAAAAATGACGGGATGTCTGGAAGAGAAATAAAACTGACACAGGAGTCAGACTTGACGTTGATGCCGGTTTTGTTGAGAAATGGGTTGATGGACGGAAGTTTTTGCGGCGGCAGGGGGGACTGTGGGCGATGTGTCGTCCGGTTTCTGAAGGGTGCGCCGCTGCCAACAGGGCTTGAGAGAAGCCGTCTGGAGCCGGAAGAACTGCGGCAGGGATACCGGCTGGCATGTGTGACAAGACCGAAAATGGACTGTACAGTCAGAATCGTCGAAACAGAGAAGGCAGATACACCCATTGTCACAGATGTGAATCTGCTGTCAGAAGATATTGACTTATATAGTCGAATAAATAACTTATCTGAAAATCAAAAATCATTTGTTACACAATCCGATCTGCGAGAAAAAGCAGGATCGGAAAACGGGCTAAAAAAATCTTCTGTTATCTCGGAAAGAGAATCGGGTGTTATTCAAAATGCAGAGACGGTTAAAGCCGGCTTAAAAAAAAGCGACCGCTATATCATTGCGGTTGATCTGGGAACCACCACGATCGCCATGCAGCTTAAGGAGGCGGAGACAGGGGGCGTCGCCGATACTTATTGCGAAATGAATCCCCAGCGGAAATACGGGACAGATGTGCTGGCGCGGATACAGGCATCTGTTGACGGGCAGGGAGAAGAGCTGCGCAGACTTGTCTGCGGGGTGATTTTGAGAGGACTTGGGCAGTTTGCGGAGAATCTGTTCAAAAAAGCGGATGAGGAAACGTTATCAGATGAGCCGGTACCTGTGAGGGAGAATGGAAAGGGAACAGGCGTCGCGGCAGAAGGTGTGTCTCAAAAAGGGAACTTGGTGGATCGGGGCCATAAGGAGAAGGGGAACGTGGGGCAGATTCTCTGCATGTGCATAGCCGGGAACACGGCAATGGAGCATCTGCTGCTCGGAATAGATGTATCTTCGCTCGGGAGAGCGCCTTTCGTGCCTGTGGAGAAAGGGCTGCAGAACATAACGACGGCACGCCTTTTTGCGGGAATGGGGGAGCTGTCAGAAAACCCGCACATGGCGGATGGCGGGGTGTTTTCTGATGTGCCGGTCTACGTTGCGCCCTGTATGAGCGCTTTCGTGGGAGGAGATATCGTGGCAGGGCTGTATGAGCTGGGATTGCTTCCTGACAGGCAGACGGAGAACAGAGAGCGAACGGGAAAGGCGGCGCTGTTTATTGACCTGGGCACGAACGGCGAGATGGCGATTACCGATGGACAGCGCATGATCGTGACCGCCACGGCGGCGGGACCTGCTTTTGAGGGAGACGGTACGATGATGGGGACAGACCGGATCGCGCTCACGGCACAGCTTCTGCGGAGGGGGATATTGGATGAGACGGGGCTTATGGAGGAACCGTATTTTACGGAGGGCGTGCGGATAGAAGGCGCGAAGGAAGGCGCTGCGACGGGCAAACAGATAAAGAGCAATTGTTATTTTAAACAGAAAGATGTGCGCGGTCTGCAGATGGCAAAGTCGGCGATCCGTGCGGGTGTGGAGATATTATGGGAAGAGATGGGGTGTCCCTGGATAGAAAAAGTTTTTCTCGCCGGAGGTTTCGGCTATTATCTGGATGTGGAGGCGGCAGTCGCTGTCGGTCTTTTGCCCGCCCATTTGCGCGGCAGGGTGCGGGCGGCAGGGAATACGTCGCTGGCCGGGGCGTATGAGCTGGGGCGTGATCTGTGCGGGAAGCGACTGGATGCAGCCGTATTGGAAGAGAGAACCTGTCTGGCGGAAAGCATAAATCTGGCGGAGACGGAGCGGTTTGAAGGGCTTTATCTGAAATATATGGATCTGGGGGAGAACTAGGGAGGAGCGGTTTAAGGTTTGGTTGCTTTAGGCTACTTTTTACAAAAAATCTGTTGCCCAGAATCCATATTGTATGCGGGATTCAAGAGGAACATCTGTTATTAATAACGCGTGTTTGGCAAACTACTAGTGACAAGCTAGTGACAAAAGCTAACCCCTTCAGAGCGTGATGCTGTGAGGGGTTAGATCATTTCTATGGCGTTTCTGAGTTCCGCTATCGTTTTGTGGGTGTATATCCGGGTGGTAATGCTTTTGGATGCATGTCCTACCAGCCGGTCTATACATACGGGATTAGCCCCAGCGCTGTCCAGAAGGGATACAAAGGTGTGACGGCAGTCATGTGGCGTATGGTATGTAGATATACCTACGGAGGTCAGCGTGCTTTTAAACAGTTTTGTGTATGTATCGGCGCTGAACGGGTGGCCGTTCCTGGTAAACATTATGCCGTTGTTTATAGAGAGCCTGTGCTCGACAAATCCGCGTATCTTTGAATGGATCGGTACGATACGGTTCTTACTGGATTCTGTTTTCAGCCCTCCCTGGAACGTACCGGCATCCAGATCAATATTCTCTGGCGGCATGAGGAGCAGTTCCGAGATCCGCCAGCCGGAATATATGTAGATCAGGATGCTGTCCACCCATGGGACATTTATATTATTCCATAACACCTGTATTTCTTCCTGGGTGAAGGGTACAATAACGCTCATCCATACGGGTATTGACCAGGACTTCGTAGGGCTGACGCCTCTTGCCGGATAGTTTCACGACGGAGCCGTAGCCGTTTTTGGCCCGCATTGGTTTTCCTCGTGGCATAGAATCATCCTCCCTGCTGCCGCGTATCTGATTTCATTTTTGGGCATAAAAATGCCCGGCACTTGTGTTTTGACCGGGAGAATGATATAATTTCACTTGTCTAAGGTGATTATATCGGGTCTCCCGGTATGGTTCCGTTCCGCCTCGGTGTTGGTAGCACCGGGGTGGATTTGCTGTTTGACAGATTTATCTGTATTGTTTTATAATATGTTTAACAGGACAGCCGGAAGGTAGTGTGCGCTACCCGTCCCGGTGAATTGAATAGTTAGCTAAGAAACAGCCGTCTACTTTTCTCAGGAGCAGGACGGCTATTTCTTATTTTTCAAACTCAGAATTGCCACGATCAGCAGCGACACAGTCAATATCACCATGAATTCTTCGTATGTACTCATAATAATCACCACCTTCCGCAAGACTCGGAACGGGTGAGAGCACGTCCCCCGGCTGCCCGGGCAAGCATATTATATTGTCAGGGTGCAAATCCATGATTGAAAATGTGTGGTGTATTGTGTATAATATACTTACCAAAGGAGCCGATACGATAGATCACACCTATCCGTTTCCGGCGAAAATATCAGTTAAAAAATAGCACCTTTACTTTGCTGGAGCGGGGGTGCTATTTTTTATTTTTCATGTTCAGAATCGCAACGATCAGCAGAGCAAAAGTAAGTATGATCTGAAATTCCTCATATGTACTCATAAAAAACGCCTCCTTCCGTCCAAAGCTCGGAACGGAGGTATTCACACCCTATCGGCTCCCCAGGGAAGTTTATTATATTGTCAAGGTTCTTACGGAGGCAGCAGGCCGGTGCGGTGGATCGGTTGCACTGGTACAACAGGTTACTCTTCTTTCTGGGTATAGCGTGGTATTTCGGTTAATTCCCCAACTCTTTTACAGGCTTCTTTCTTGCCGGAATTGTTAAGTCTGTTAAAATTGCGTAAAAGTATTTCATTTACAACTTCGTCATTATCGGGCATGTCTAAACAACCCCTATTTATAAGTTTCATACTAACCTCGGATATTTCTTGGGTTTTCTTATCTGCGACGGTTATTTCGTCATACAGTAAATCATAAGTATACACATCAAGGGCATATGCTATTTTCCTTAATGTTTCTATTCTGGGGCTCTGTTTATTGAGTTCATATTTTCTTAAATTAGCCTCATCAATTCCGCATTTTTCTCCTAACTGCTTTTGTGTTAATCCCCTTTCTTTGCGAAACCTTTTTATATTTTCGCCTATTGTCATTTCAACCATCACCACCTTTTTAGTAAGTATAACATACAAACTAAAAAAGAAACAGGTTGACAACAACCTTGTAAAATGATGATAACAGGTCGAAATAAACCCGTCAACAACTAATTGAAAGGAGAAGAGAATGAAAATCAACAGGGAGGAGGTAAGCATGGGATTTTTGAAGATCGAGCAGGAAACGCTGATAAGTTTCAACGCAGCGGAGGACATGGCAGAGCTTTATACGGCTGATCCAGTGATGATACGCAGGATGGACAAGATCGTAGAGAAGAACCCTGAGCAGTTCAAGAGCGAGGTACATTCAAGATACAAAGGGGAAGTGTATGCAATGAATTATATATTTCCCAAAAGGTTTGTATCCATCAGAACGAAAGATGTTACCAGAACATTAAGCGAAGAACAACGGAAAAAGTGCGGGGAGCGGCTGAGGGAATATAAACAGTCTAAACACGTCAAATAATTTCATTTCTACAGTCCCGTTTGTATGTTAGAAATTGAAAATGCTTAAGGGTAGAAATATACCATGAAGTATTTTACAAACTGTTTTTATACTAAGGGAAACAAGAAAGGAAGATTCTACAGGAGATGGAGGACATGCCGGTACCAAGAGACACTACAATGCTTAAGCCGGACAGCCGGAAGGTGCTGATCGCCATGGCGGAGGCAGAGATGGAACCTGCGGAACTGGCCGTGGCAGCAGGCATCCCGAAAAACATTGTTTACACGATCCGGCGCGGCTTTTATACCAAGCCGAAGTATTTAGGGGCGGTGGCAAGAGCCATGCAGGTGAAGGTTACAGATCTGATCGGGGATGAGAAGAAAGCGGCAGAGGAGGCGGATACGGATAACACTGGACGGCATAGGAGGTTATGAGGAGGAAATGCCGTTTCGGTAGGAAGGAGGAAAATAAAAGGTGGAAGGTGAAATTAAAAAACCCAGTTTTCTTGTCTATTATGACAATGAAGTCATTGTGCTGAGGCTACAGGATGAAGAGGCGGGAAGACTGTTTAAGTCATTATTTCCTTACGGGAGGAGACAGGTTAAGCCTGACTTTGAAGAAAAGCCGGCGCTTGCAATGGCTTTCGATATTCTGAGTATGGCGATTGACAGGGACAACGAAAAATATGAAAGACGTTGCGATGCAAACCGCGGAAATGGGCGCAAGGGCGGACGTCCCAAGAAAAATTAAACGGAAACAACAGAAACCCCAAAAAGCCGATAAGGATAGGGACAAGCATATGGATAACGATAAGCTAAAGGATAATATAAATACTGTATGCCCGGAGCCAGAAAAACTTGCTCCGAACCCAGGCGGTATCCTGCTGCCCTTGAATGATAAAACGCTATATGATGTCCCGCTGGATAAGATCGCTCTCTGGAAGGACACATATCCGGCGGTGGATGTAGACCGGGAATTAAAACGGTGGCGGCATGGCTTGACAGCAACCCCGCAAGGCGCAAGACGAGAAGAGGGATCACGAAGTTTATCAATAACTGGCTGTCAGTGGAGCAGGACAGGGGTGGACGATTCAAGGGCGGCAGCAGGACAGGGAAGGCGGTACCAGTTACTATGCCCTGCGGATGGATGCGGAGCAGATGCATAAAAGGCGGATGTACCTGCGCAGGGTGCTTGCAGAGTTTCCGGGATGGGAAAATCTTTCCAATGACGAGCTGAACGACATCCGGCTGTATGATGTTAGGACAGGAAGACGCTGCATTCCGGCGGGTGCGTGCCATGATCCCTTTTGGGTTTATGGATCTTACCGGGAAGGACTTCTGCTGGGACAAGTACAGGGCAGACATAGCAGAGGCAAAGGACATGATAAACTAATATACGGTCAGATATCCGGCGTTTAGGGATAAAGGGATAGGACTGTACATATATTCCGGCACCAAGGGGAGTGGAAAGACCGTGCTGGCCTGCTGCCTGCTCAATGAGATTACGAAGCGTTATGAGGGAAGTGTAAAGTTCTGCGTACCTTCCAGAACACCGGGGCAAATGCGACGGAACGGGTTGCAATGGGAAGGTCATAAGTGATCTTTTGTGACGCAGGGGAATCAGAAAAAATGACTGTATATGTTCGCTACTAGTGACACGCTAGTGACAAACCATTGCCACAACCCCTGTAAAATGGTACTATTTCATCATATAAAGTTTAAGGTTTGGTTAAGGTCGCGCCTCTTTTCTTTTAAGATAAGCGTGTTATTCTGATATAGTAAACAAGATGACACCCCCATACAGGGGATATTGGCTACGACTATAAGGAGGAAACAAAAACATGTGGACGAGAAGTAAGTTAAAGGAAGCGGCGAAAGCTGCCCTGCACAGGAATTATTGGAAAATCGTGCTGGTGTCTGTAATTCTTGTGCTGCTTGGCTGCGAGACGGGAGGCTTAAGCTTCCACAAAACCGTCCGCAACAGCGTCACAGAGACGGATGTAGTGGAATCATATGAAAGCGGTCCTCTGCCGACCGGGAGGAAAAGCGTTGTCACGGTAAAAAAGCGTGCCGATTCGGATAAGGTGACGGTAGAGACGATCGATGGCGGGGAGTTTGCAAGCGAAGAAGTAGAGATCAGTTTTTTTGAGGGCATGATTGTCGGATTTGTGACGGTTATGATTTTTCTTATTATCTTTGTGATTGTCCTGGCGGTTATTCTGGCTTTTGACATCTTTCTGATCAATCCGTTCAGCGTGGGCGGCAAGCGTTTTATGGTAAAGAGCGTGGAGGATGTGGCGCAGGTAAAAGAGATCACCTATGGGTTTGACCATTCCTACAAAAATATTGTCAAAGTAATGTTCCGCATGGATCTGAGTATCTTTTTGTGGACGCTGCTGTTTATCATACCGGGTGTTATAAAAATGTATGAATACTATATGGTTCCCTACATCCTGACAGAAAATCCGGACATGGAGTATAAGGCGGCGATGCAGATGAGCCGTGATATGATGGAAGGAAATAAGTGGAAGACGTTTGTTCTGGGACTGTCGTTTATTTTGTGGCATATACTGGGGACGCTCACGTTAGGGATTGTGGAGGTGCTATATGTGCAGCCGTATCGCAATCTGACCTTTGCCGCACTGTACTGCCAGCTTAGGAATACATGTGTTATGAATAATGCGGAAATATCGGTATATGGGCAGTATGGAATGGGCGGAACGGCAAATGGGCAGTATGGAATGGACGGAACGGCAAATGGACAGTACGGTATAAATGGAAATGACAATGGACAGCAACGGTAGCGCGAGAAGTTTGAGTCGCAGCAGAGCTGTGACATGGCGGTTAGAGCGAAAAAATTTGGATGAGGGATAAAATGGCTTACAAAATATTGGTGGCAGATGACGAGGCGGAGATACGGGAGGTACTCCGCCTGTATCTGGAAAAAGAAGGATATGAGATTGTGGAGGCAGCGGACGGCACGGAGGCTGTCAGGCTTATCAAAGAGGAGTGGATCGATCTGGCGCTTCTGGATATTATGATGCCGGGAATGGATGGATATCGGGTGTTACGAAATATCCGGGAAGAAAATAATCTGCCTGTGATTATGCTTTCGGCTAAGAGCAGCGATTCTGACAAAATTCTGGGTCTGGATCTGGGCGCGGACGATTATATCACGAAACCGTTCGTTCCGCTTGAGGCTGTGGCGCGGGTAAAGTCCAATCTGAGGCGGTTTTATGCGCTGGGCGCCGGGGAAAACCGAAGCGGGCAGGGCGGGGTCTTGAAGGTAGGGAATCTGCGGCTGGAGCCGGATTCCTGTCTGCTGTACCGTGATGGGGAGCGGATTGAATTGACTTCGGTGGAGTTTCGGATTATGAAGCTTTTTATGGAAAATCCGGGCAGGGTGTTTACCAAGCAGCAGATTTTTGAGGCCGGCTGGGAGGAGGCGTACATGGTTTCCGATAACAATGTGATGGTATGTATCTCCAAGCTGCGTGCCAAACTGGAGCAGAATGGCATGGGGTATATCCGGACGATCAGAGGGCTGGGATACCGTATGGAAAAAGAGTGAGGACAGCCAGGGATGAAAAGAAGCGTAAAATGGTTTCTGGTACAGAGCTTTCTTGTGATTTTGTTCTGCATCTACTGGAGCGTGGAGGCAGTAAACCTTCTCTATAAAGTGTTTATTTTTCCGGCGGTGCTGGAGTTTTTGAAAAGCCAGCAGATTGAAATTACGGGAAACAGTAATATGCTGGTCTGGCTATTACAGGTGTTGCTTTATTTTCTGGCGGGGTTTCTGCCGTCGGGAGTCAGAGAGTGGATACAGCAGAAGATTGAGCAGGCTATGGGCGGCAGCATGAGTATTCAGGTCACGTCGCCGCTTTACAGCGGTGGGTGGGGCGTAGTGCTGCGCATTATGATCATTGGGGGAATTATCGGGCTTTTGCTGATCAGGATGCTTCCTTATCTGGTGGGGACATTCTGTTACTTGCGGATCGTAAGTGGACAGTTTGATGAACTGCTTATGCAGGAGGAGGCACAAAAGCTTGCCAGGGACCAGCGGCGGAACCTGATGCTTTCAGATATCGCCCACGATATCAAAACGCCGATTACCACGATCTGCGGATACAGCAAGGCGCTTTCCGAAGGAATCGTGGAGGAGAAGGACAGGCAGCCCTATCTGGATGCGATTTACGCAAAAGCCATGCGTATGGATGAATTACTCACCCTCCTTTTTGAGTATGTGAAGCTGGAGAGCGAGGGTTTTGTCATGTATAAGGAGCCGGGGGATCTGGCGGAGTTTACCAGGGAGATAGCGGCGCATCTCTACGCGGATTTTGAGGACAGGGATATGGAACTTGTGCTGGATATCCCGGAGGAGAAAGTGCCTTTTGAGATGGACAGACTGCAGTTTGGACGGGCGATTACGAACCTGCTTACCAATGCGGTCCGCTATGGTAAGGCGGGCGGCAGGGTGCTTGTACGTCTGTGTGAGTCTGAACTGACCGTGGCGGATGATGGGGAGCCGATAGATCCTGACTTTGCAGCACATATTTTTGAACCGTTTACGAGAGGAGACAGAGCCCGCTCTACGAATGGAGGCAGTGGTCTGGGACTTGGTATCGCCAAAAAAATTGTGGAGATGCACGGCGGAAGGCTGCTTTTGAACCAGAGATTTGGGGAAGGGTATACGAAAGCCTTTCAGATACGGCTGCCAGGATAGCGTGTGAAACTGAATCTGTCGCGAAACTCCGGCATATATATGGTAGAGAAAAGAAGTTTGTGGGTGCTGGCGCTTGATAAAGGTAAGAAAAGGAATGCTGACGGTTGGCGTACTTGCTGTTATTGTGATTGCGTGCAGTCTGAATGGGATGGCGGGAAAGGGTGAAGCGATAGGTGTTGTTAAGAACGTATCGGGTGTTATTAATGAAAGGGAAGATGTGGATACTCGCAAAATAGCGATTACATTTGATGATGGCCCACATCCGTATTATACGGAGCAGCTTTTGGACGGGTTAAAGGAACGGGGAGCAAAGGCCAGTTTTTTCGTTATGGGAAAGCAGGCGGAAGCTTATCCGGAGCTGATTCTTCGGATGCATGAGGAAGGGCATCTGGTCGGCAACCATACATACAGTCACATACAGCTGGGAAAAAATAACAGGGAAACTTTTAAGGTAGAACTGGTAAGGACAAACGAGCTGCTTTTAGACATTACGGGGGAGGAGCCACAGTATGTGAGGCCGCCATACGGGAGCTGGGATAAAAGCTTTGAGACGGAGCTGATGATGATTCCCGTACTCTGGACGATCGATCCCATGGACTGGTGCAGCAGCGATGTGAAGGGAATTGTCGGTGAAGTTACGAAAAAGGCGGAGGAGAATGCGGTCATTTTAATGCATGACGAGTATAAGTCGAGCGTGACGGCGGCTCTTGAGATTGTGGATATTCTGCAGAAGCAGGGGTATGAATTTGTGACGGTGGATGAAATTCTGTTCGATTAAATGCTGTGGCAGAAAGGAAAGGTATTGGACTTTTTCCGCATAATCGTGTAATATAGTACAATGAGTAAAAACGGCGATTTAAGTAAGTCAGGGCAAAAGGAAAAAGAAATACATGGAGACAACCGGCAGAACGGACGAAGAGATCATACCCGTAAAGGGAACAGATAAAGAACCCTTAAAAAACGGGAAAAAGAAAAGAAAGCGCACCATAGACAAGGCGAAGGTGGCGGAAAACAAACGGAAAATTAAGGAAAAGAAAGCAAGACAGAGAGCGGGACAGGCACAGGGCAGAGGCGCCGGAAACGGAAGAAAGCGATGGATCATTGTGGCGGTCTGTGCTGTTGTGCTCGCGGCTGCCGGTATTGCCGGAGGGTATTTTACGCGGCAGCATATGGACATGCTCGCGGCCGAGAGCGCGGCAGTGGAAGCTATGGTACATGTAGAGGCGATGAAGCTGGCCGAGTACAGTAAGACCCAGCACAGGAAGGACAGCGTCAGACAGAATGCCGGTAAAGATACCACGCGTGCACTGGTGGACGCGGCCCGCTACATGATAGAGGGGATCAAAAACCGTCCAAAGGAAGTGGAGATCACTGCGGAGAACGCGGCGGATTTTGCTGACATTGAAAGCTGCCTGATCAATACGGAGACCGGGAAGATTGACATAACGATGAAGGCGGAGGATCTTGCGATCAGTGATGACGGATATTACTATCTTTTTGAGGAAAAGGCGTATCAGTCGGAGCTGACAGGCAGTGAGTATATCATAGAGGATCAGAAGGATGTCGAGTTGACTTTCTCGGTCAATCTCAATTATAATACGGCGAGCTCCAGACTTTTTTCAAAATTCGTGGTGGCGGTTAAGAAGAACGGTGGCTTTATGGCAATCACAAAACCGCATTATATTACGAACCCTGAGGTCATAGCGAAATACAAGCCGTCTTTTGAAAACACATCCTCCAAGAAGGGGCTGCTGGTGGACCCGGAGAAGCTGCAGGGATCGGAGCTGGATGACCTGGGTGTGAAGCATGCCGCCTACAATATTCCTTTAAGCCGGATTCTGGGGCAGACGAGCAACGATTATTATCCTACGGTTTACTATACTTATAATGGAAAAAACTATGCTTTTAACGGGCAGATTATTGCGGAGTACGACTATATCTTCACAAACCTTACCAACAGGGGAATTACCACCACGGCGATTGTCTTAAATGATATTTCCGCGCATCCTGAGCTGATTCATCCGAAGGCGCGTTCCGGCGGACATGCGCCCTATTTTGCTTTCAATGCCGCGGATGGGAGCGGGACAGAGACGATTGCGGCGGTCGCGTCGTTCCTGGCCAGCCGATATTCCGGCTCGGGGCACGGCAAGGTGATGAACTGGGTGATCGGCAACGAAATCAATGCCAGAAGCGAGTGGAACCACATCGAGCATATGAGCACGCCTGCCTATGTGGATGAATACGCGAGGGCTTTCCGCATCTTCTATAATGCGCTGCTGAGTATTAACGGCAATGCCAGAGTATACATATCCCTGGATCAGCAGTGGGGGAAGAGCCTCTATTCCAAAAACGGGTACGGTTCCAAGGAAATTCTGGATGAGTTTAACAGAAATCTGAAGGCGGAGGGAAATATTGACTGGGGGCTGGCGCAGCATCCCTACAACTATCCGCTGACCAGCGCGAAGGCGTGGCAGAGCAACAGCAAGTATGTGCAGGAGAACGAGAACACGCCGGTGATCACGATGAAGAATCTGCATGTACTGACGGATTATCTGCAAAAGCCGGAGATGCTGACAGACGACGGAGAGGTGAGACATCTGATCCTGAGCGAGATGGGGTATACTTCCTCACAGGGACAGGAACTGCAGTCGGCGTCTTTTGTCTACGCATACAAGATCATCGAGGCGAATCAGTATGTGGACAGCATGCTTTTTTCCAGAGAGACAGACGCGCCCTCAGAGGTGGCGCAGGGACTGGCACTCGGCATCTGTACGCTGGGCGGCGGCAGGAAATCCATCTATGAGGCTTATAAGTATGTGGATACCCCGGAATCGGCCAAGTACACAGACTTTGCCCTGCGGGTGATCGGTATTTCTAACTGGAATGAAGTGATCAGGAAGCATTAAGGGGAGAAAGGTCAAAATAACTGGGAAACCAGATACTGGTAAATGCTCTGGTTTTTCTTCTGCCAGTTGGCACAGATGGCTGCGGCAGTCTCCTCATCAGGGACGGACAGGGTGATATCCACCACTGTCACGTCCTTTTCTTTTACCAGCAGACGGGCTTCAAATTCGCCGGAGGTAGATTTATAGTAATCCGCACGGATGGCGGATTCGCTGCGCATATCCATCTCGTGGTCGGCAAAAAAGCCGGCTATATCTTCCTTGATGGAGTCGTTGATGCGATTGTCAAAATAAGAGAGCGTGCTCCGCCCCTCCTCAGTAATTTCCAGATAAGTCCGGTTGCGCAGGGATTTCGCCCGGATCAGTTCCGCGTCGGTCAGCTCCGCGATCACCTGCTGCAAGGTCAGAAAGTTTGTGTAATCGCGTCCCAGAATAAAATCGCCGATCTGCGCCTTGGTGAGCGGAAAGGAGACCCGGTCCAGCATGTAGAGGGTAATCAGTTTATAGAGGGTTAATGGATCCTGTGTCATAATGTCTCCTTGTCTATCTGCTATCCGATGATTTTAAATATGTGACTTTACCGCCTCCGCCACCACTTCGGCCACCTGCGGGTCGAAGGCTTCAGGCATGATATTGTCCTCACTTAACTGGTCTTCCGGGACAAGGGCAGCGATGGCCTGTGCAGCCGCCAGCTTCATCTCCTCCGTGATCTGTACCGCGTGTCCCTCCAGCGCGCCCTTGAAGATGCCGGGGAAAGCGACCACATTGTTGACCTGGTTGGGGAAATCGGATCGCCCGGTGCCCACAACCCGCGCACCTGCGGCTTTGGCCGCATCCGGCATAATTTCCGGCACTGGGTTTGCCATGGCGAAGAGAATGGAATCCCGGTTCATGGAAGATACCATATCGGGTGTTACGATATTGGGGGCGGAAACACCGACAAAGATGTCCGCCCCTTTCAGAGCGTCTGCCAGCGTGCCGCTTAAGCCGTCGGGGTTGGTCACTTCCGTCATTTTCTGCTGCATCCAGTTGAGGCCTTCGGTGTCCTTGCCGATAATACCGGCTTTATCGCACATGATGACGTTGGGGAAGCCGTAGGTCAGAAGAAGCTTGGTGATGGCCACGCCCGCGCTTCCTGCGCCGTTTACGACCACTTTGCAGTCCTCTTTCTGCTTACCGGTCACTTTCAGACCGTTGATGATGCCGGCGAGAACCACGATGGCGGTGCCGTGCTGGTCATCGTGGAAAACGGGAATGTCAAGGATTTCCTTCAGACGCTCCTCGATTTCAAAACAACGGGGGGCGCTGATGTCTTCCAGATTGATGCCGCCAAAACCCGGCGCGAGATAAGTCACGGCTTTGATGATTTCCTCCGTGTCCTGTGTGTCAAGGCAGATCGGCACGGCGTTTATGTTGCCGAATTCTTTGAACAACACCGCCTTGCCTTCCATCACGGGCATGGCGGCATGGGGTCCTATATTGCCGAGTCCAAGGACTGCGCTGCCGTCAGACACCACGGCCACAGTGTTGGATTTCCAGGTATAGGTGTAAGCGGCTTCTTTATTCTCCGCGATCACTTTACAGGGTTCCGCTACGCCGGGGGTATAGGCGAGGGAGAGATCCTCTCGGGTTTTGACGGGAATTTTGGAGACGGTCTCCAGTTTACCCTGCCATTTTTCGTGTAATGCGAGTGCTTTTTCACTGGCTGTCATATTAGTACCTCACTTTTTCTTGTATGTATAAACGCACAAACTTTTTTCCTGGCGACTATTATCTTATAATATTTAAAATGTCTCTGCAATATCCATCTGTTTTTATTTCGCTGTTTTTATTTCAGAAAAAAAGGCTTTCTATTTTGAAAAGGATAGTGTATAATGAACCAATACAGGCATAAAATCATTTTCTGAGTCGTATCAGGCACGAAATCCCCGGACGAAAGAGCTGTATAGAAATAGATGTGAAAGACATGCTGTAGTTATCGAAAGTAATTGGCTTGCGTAATGAGCATATAACAAAATATGGGAGGAATGTATGAGAGAAAAGTATGAATCGCTGGCGCTCACGGACTTGAAAGAAATCGCGAAATCAAGAGGAATCAAAGGTACTTCTACCATGAAGAAGGCACAGATTGTGGAAGCGATGCTTAAGGAGGACGAGAAAGATAAGGCGGCAGGGAAGGAAGTGGCTGTCAAATCTGTGGTGGCACCGGGTGCGCCTGCGAAAAAGACAGAGTCTGCGGAGGAGGAAAAGTTTCCCGCGGAGCTTGACAGCGGCATCACCGCCAGCGGTATTCTGGAAGTGATGAGCGACGGCTTCGGCTTTATCCGCTGTGAGAACTATCTGCCCGGCGAGCACGACGTCTATGTGGCGCCCAGCCAGATCCGCCGTTTCGGTCTGAAGACGGGAGATATTCTGGAAGGCAATACAAGAATCAAGACACAGAACGAAAAATTCAGCGCGCTCCTGTATGTGAAGTCCATCAACGGCTATCCGCCGGAGGTGGCAATGCGCCGCGTGAATTTCGAGAATATGACACCCATTTTCCCGGATGAACGTCAGAAGCTGGAGACACCGGGATGTACGGTAGCCATGCGGATCATGGATTTGATGAGCCCGGTGGGTAAAGGGCAGAGAGGCATGATCGTGTCCCCGCCGAAAGCAGGTAAGACAACCTTGCTTAAGGAAGTGGCGAAGTCCATTACCAGAACGGCGCCAGACTCACATCTGATCATTCTGCTGATTGACGAGCGTCCCGAGGAAGTGACGGATATCAAGGAGGCTATTGAGGGGCCGAATGTGGAAGTGATTTACTCCACCTTTGACGAGCTGCCGGAGCATCACAAGAGGGTGTCAGAGATGGTGATCGAGCGCGCGAAAAGGCTGGTGGAGCACAAGAAGGATGTAGTGATTCTGCTGGACAGCATTACCCGTCTGACCAGGGCATACAATCTGGTGGTTCCGCCCAGCGGGCGTACTCTGTCAGGTGGTCTTGACCCGGCGGCGTTACATATGCCCAAGCGTTTTTTCGGCGCTGCCCGCAATATGCGTGAGGGCGGCAGTCTGACCATTCTTGCCACCGCGCTTGTGGAGACGGGGAGCAAGATGGACGATGTCATTTACGAGGAGTTCAAGGGCACGGGTAATATGGAGATGGTGCTTGACAGAAAACTCTCCGAAAAGAGAGTCTTCCCGGCGATCGATATTCCGAAATCCAGTACCAGAAGAGAGGATCTGCTCTTGAATCCTGATGAGCTGGAAGCGATCAACGTCATTCGAAAGGCTTTCAACGGCATGAAGGCAGACGAAGCGGTGGAGCGCGTTGTGGATATGTTCACCAAAACCAGAAACAATCAGGAATTTGTAAATATGGTCAAAAAAATGAAGTTCATCTAAATAATATAGAAAAAAGGCTTGCATAGCCGAAAATCCTATGCTAGAATATAAAAGCTGTGTGACTGTGAAGCCAGCGGCAGAACATTTGCAGGGCAGGCTGTTTCTGACAGGGCTTTGCTTTAAACTTGAAATAGGGTTGAAAGAAACGTATGCTTTCAACGGCAGATTTACGCGCAGGGCGTAAATGCGCAGGCTGAGA
This sequence comes from uncultured Lachnospiraceae bacterium, assembly GCA_965114645.1. GTDB lineage: Bacteria > Bacillota > Clostridia > Lachnospirales > Lachnospiraceae > UBA3282. The sequence continues at coordinate 20,173 of CBCOZL010000031.1, forward strand.
AAGGAGTATGATATAGCGATGAGAGAAGGAATCCATCCTGAGTATTATCAGGCAACGGTAACATGTAACTGCGGCAACACATTTGTGACAGGTTCTACCAAGCCCGAAATCCATGTGGAGGTTTGCTCCAAGTGCCATTCGTTCTATACAGGACAGCAGAAGACGGCACAGGCTCGCGGCCGTATTGATAAGTTCAATCGGAAATACGGTGTGGAAAACAAATAAATGCAGGGTACAAAAAAGGTTGAGTCTATCTCAACCTTTTCTGATATTATGCGTATGACCGCAGTCGGAGATGGGCTGTGAAGGCAGCGGACAGGTCGTGCGGCGGGCGGAGTGGAACACACTCTGCCTGATTGAAAGGCGAATAATATGGCAAAAAAGAAATTGAGATACTCTGGAATTGGCGGGCAGGCGGTTCTGGAAGGCATTATGATGAAGAATAAGAATCAGTATGCGGTGGCGGTGAGAAAGCCCGACGGGGAGATCGAGGTGGAGGTGGAGCACTACCACAGCGTGATTCATGGCAGCAGGCTGTTGGATATTCCCTTTGTCAGAGGTGTATTCCAGTTCATTGATTCGCTTGTTCTGGGGATGCGCTGTCTGAATTTCTCTGCGTCCTTTTATGAGGATGAGGAGGCGCAGGAGACAGCGGCGGATAAAGTTTTCAATCGGATTTTCAAGGATAAGGCAGAGAAGGTTTTCAGCGGCATTGTGATGCTGTTTTCGCTGGCGCTGGCGATTGGGATTTTTATGATACTGCCTTATTTTGTCACCTCACTGTTTGAGGAATATATCAGAAGCGCTTCCTTTATGGCCATTCTGGAGGGAGCGCTGCGGATTTTGATTTTTGTGGCCTATGTGCTGGCGATTTCCCTGATGAAGGATATCAGACGGGTCTATATGTACCACGGCGCGGAGCACAAATGCATCAACTGTATTGAGAAGGGCGCGCCCCTTACGGTGAAGGAGGTCATGCGCTGTTCCAAGCAGCACAGACGCTGCGGCACCAGCTTTTTGCTCTTTGTGATGTTTATCAGTGTGGTTTTGTTTTTCTTTATCCGGGTAGAAAATCCGGCTTACCGTATTCTGATCCGGGTGGCGCTGATTCCTGTCATTGCGGGAATTTCCTACGAGATCATCCGGCTTGCCGGAAAGAGTAACAATATCCTTGTGCGGATCATTTCCGCGCCCGGTATGTGGCTGCAGGGACTGACCACGAGAGAGCCGGACGAGAGTATGGTGGAGGTGGCGATCGCCGCGGTGGAGGCCGTTTTCGATTGGAAGGGATATATCAAAGAGACGTTCGGGTATGAGGTGGACGAGAGCTGGATGGAAGGGTAGGAGCCGGAAAAGATGAAGCAAAACCGAACATACTCGTACCGGGAGATCTATACAGAGGGGACGGAACATCTGAAAAAAGCCGGGATTGAGGAGGCGGAGCTGGACGCGAGGCTTCTTCTGGAGTTTGTGTGCGGGACGGACCGCAATGCGCTGCTCGTGCACGGAGACAGGGAGGTTTCGACGGAGGCGGGCGAGAGATACCTCGGACTGATCGGAAGACGGGCGTCTCGTGTGCCCCTGCAGCATCTGACGGGCGAACAGGACTTTATGGGATTGACTTTTATAGTCAATGGTGATGTGCTGGTGCCCAGGCAGGACACGGAAGTGCTTGTGGAGGAAGTGATGAAACAGCTTCACGACGGGATGCGGATTCTGGACCTGTGCACTGGTTCCGGGTGTATTCTGTTAAGTCTTCTGCATTATTCCAACGACTGCGAGGGAACAGGCGTGGATCTGTCGGAGCGGGCGCTTGCGGCAGCGGAAGAAAATTATGAGAGACTGCGGGCGGCGCGGCCGGAGATGAAAGCACGGTTTCTGCGGGGAGACCTTTTCGGGGCGCTTGTATCGGAGAAAGAGACAGAGACAGATGAGCGGACAGCGGCGGATGACGGGAAATCCGACAGGGGAACGAACTGTCTGGGAGAGCCGTTTGATATAATTGTATCAAACCCTCCTTATATAAAAACGGATGTTATTGATACACTGATGCCGGAAGTGCGGGAGCATGAGCCGGTGATGGCGCTGGACGGCGGTGTGGACGGCCTTTCATTTTACCGCAGGATAGCGGAGGAAGCCGGGAAATATTTATGCGGCGGCGGTATGTTGTTTTTTGAGATCGGGTGTGAACAGGCGGAGGATGTGTGCGGAATTATGGAGAGAGCGGGTTTCCGGGAAATTGAAGTTGTGAAGGATTTTGCCGGACTTGACCGGGTGGTGTACGGGAGCTGGTTTTAGGAGGAGGTAGTTATGTTTGATAAATTGGAGGATCTGCTCAGAAAGTTTGAGGAGATTATGAATGAGCTGAGCGAGCCGACCGTGGCGGATAACCAGGAGCGGTTTCGGGCGTTGATGAAGGAGCAGAGCGATCTGACTCCGGTAGTCAATGCTTACAAAGAGTATAAGAAATGCAGGCAGGATATTGAGGACAGCCTCGTTATGCTGGATGAGGAATCCGACGATGATATGAGGGAAATGCTAAAGGAGGAGCTTGCGGAGGCGAAGAAACGCGTGGAGGAGCTGGAGCATGAGCTGAAAATCCTTCTTCTGCCGAAGGATCCAAACGATGACAAGAATGTGATTGTGGAAATCCGTGCAGGTGCAGGCGGTGACGAGGCGGCTCTCTTTGCGGCGGAGATTTACCGCATGTATGTGCACTATGCGGAGGGACGCCGCTGGAAGGTAGAGACGATGGAGGTGGAGGAAATCGGTATTGGCGGCATGAAGAGCGTGACCTTCATGGTGACAGGACAGGGCGCATACTCGGTTATGAAATACGAGAGCGGCGTGCACCGGGTACAGCGCGTGCCTGAGACGGAGTCTGGCGGGCGCATCCATACTTCCACCATCAGCGTGGCCGTGATGCCGGAGGTGGATGACGATATTGATATTGTCATTGAGGACAAAGATATACGGATTGATGTGATGAGGGCATCCGGCAACGGCGGCCAGTGTGTCAACACCACGGATTCCGCAGTGCGTCTGACCCACTATCCCACAGGGATTGTGGTTTACAGCCAGACCGAGAAATCCCAGATTCAGAATAAGGCCAAGGCGTTTGCCCTGCTCAAGGCAAAGCTCTATGACATCGAGCAGCAGCAGCGGCATGACGCGGAGGCGGAGCTTCGCAGAAGCCAGATCGGCACAGGCGACCGCTCCGAGAAGATCAGAACCTACAATTTCCCCCAGGGGCGTGTCACAGACCACCGCATCAACCTGACCATCTATAAGCTTGACAAGGTGATGAACGGGGATATTCAGGAAATCCTGGACGCATGCATTGCAGCGGATCAGGCAGCAAAGCTTGTAAAGATGGGAGAGAACTGAAAGGCCTGATCCGCGGGGATCCAGGCAGCAAAACTGGTAAAGATGGGAGAGAACTGAAAGGCCTGATCTGCGGGGATCCAGGCAGCAAAACTGGTAAAAGGCCCTCTGCATTGTGTGCAAAACGATACAGAGGGCTTTGGCTTTTTGCAGGGCGGCGGCCCTTTCGGGAGCGGGCGGAGCGCGCAGAAAGAAAAAACAGATCCGGCGATAATAACGGGGAAACGGATGAGAGAAGATCGGGGACAGATTGTGGAAAATAGGTCATATAAATGTTTGCACAGACGTCTGAGTTGGTGTACAATATACGTTAATGGTTGAAACGCTATTCTTGCAGAGAGGCAAGAAAATAAATCGATTTGGCAAAGGCGCCGCAACGCCTGAGCGAAGGAGGATGACGTGAAGGCTATCGTATGGAACAAGAGGTACGAGCTGGGTGTAGACTTCATCGACAAGGAGCATAAGCAGCTTTTTTCTACCTTGAATAAGCTGTTGACACTCAGCGAGAACAAAGACAAACGGGAGTGGGTATGTAAGGAGGGCATCAAGTTCTTAAAGAATCATACCATCGAGCACTTCCAGCATGAAGAGGCCTATATGAGGTCTATTGATTACAGCGAGTTTGAGGTACATAAACGTCTGCATGATGATTTTCAGAATAACACGCTGGTTTCCCTGGAGGCGGAGCTGGAGGAGATGAATTATTCAGAGGAATCCATGCGCCATTTTCTCGGCGTCAGCATTGGCTGGCTGATTGCGCATACGCAGACGGAAGATCTGGCAATCGGCGGGAAGAAGATGAGCCAGTGGAAGAATCTTCCCCATGAGGAGGAGATTGATGCGCTGGAGCAGACTATCGTCCAGCTTATTTCGGACGTATTCCAGTTGAAGGCGAAGGCCATCAGCAGACAGTACGGCGGAGAGGACATCGGAAAGGTTATCTGCTGCCGCTTTGTATATAAGGGGAAAAAGAAAGAGAAATGGGAGACTGTCATATCTTATGAGGAGACGTTGCTTCTCAAGGTGATCAGTGATCTGATGGGCACGCAGTATCTGAAAGTGGATGATATGGTAATAAATATCACCCGCTATTTATCAAGACAGCTCTTAGAGAAAATCAGGGAGTGTTTCCCGGATATGCAGACCTTTGAGCTGGAGAGTGAATCCCTGCTCACACAGGAGCAGCTGGTAAGCTCTTTTGAGCGGGTACACCCTTCCTGCAGTCTGCTGTTTGATACGGGAGCGGGATACCTTGCATTCAGCGTGACCACTGCGGATTCCATGCAGGGGAAGATTGTATCACCGATAAATGCGCAGAATGCAATCGGTCAGATCAAAAAGTATCTGGACGGGGAAATGCGGAAAAAACAGATTCTGGTGGTGGATGATTCCGACTTTATGAGAAGCAATATCATCCGTCTTCTGGGGAACGACTATGATATGCTGGAGAGCAATTCCAGTATCGCGGCGATCAAGAAAATTACGGTCAACAGGCCGGATCTGATTCTGCTGGATTATGAGATGCCGGTGTGCGACGGCAGACAGACGCTGGAGATGATTCGCTCTGATGAGGATATTGCGGATATTCCGGTCGTTTTTCTGACGGGCAGAGGAGACGCGGAGAGCGTCAAGAAGGTGATGTCGTTAAAGCCCAGAGGATATCTGCTTAAGACCATGCCCGAGGAAGACATCAAGAAATTTATTGATGGCATTTTGGGGAAAAAGGATCCGGCTCAGTAAGCGGGCCGTGTGCAAAGATTCTTTGCGTGACTTTTTAGAAGAAAACTGCTATGTTTCATTCAAGGTTAGACAGTAAAAAAGGAAGAGAACTGACTGGAGGGAACCGGCATGGCAGAGGTAGGAAAAAACATAAAAAAGTGCAGGAAAGAAAAAAATCTGACGCAGGACGAACTGGCGGAGCGCCTGTTTTGCACGAGGCAGACGATCAGCAATTACGAAAACGGAAAGAGTGAGCCGAATATCGCGCTTCTGGTGGAACTTGCAAATGTGTTGGAAGTGGACGTAAACGATCTGATTTACGGCCCCAAAAAGAGAGAGAACAGAAAACAGCAGAGGGGCAGGTCAGCGGCGGTGATGGCAGCCGCCTGTGTGCTGCTGGCGGCGGTTGAGATCCTGCAGCCGTTTGCCAGACAGTACAGTTGGAAGAATTTTCAGATGGCGCCGCTCTATCTTCTGCGTTATGTGCTGCAGCCGTTTGGGCAGGCATTGTTTGGCTGGGGAGCTTCGAAAGCAGTCCAGGCCTTTGCCGGAATCCGTGTATGGGAGGGCAGGCCGGAGCGGACGGTAAAGACTGCCCGCATGGTGTTTCGGGTGACAGCGGTCATACTGTCGGTGTTTGCAGCTCTGGCGGTATGGACGGCGGTGGAGTTAACGTATCTTTGGTGTCTGTCGGAGCATATGATGAGAGTGCAGGGCAGTTTTGATTCTTCGACGGTTCCGCATCTGATGCCCCGACAGCTTCAAAATCTGTTTTTGCGGGTGAGCGTATGTTATCGGTTCGGAGGTATCTCCCTGCTTCTGGGTGCGGCGCTTGGATTTTTCAGAGTAAAGCAGGAGGATGCTTAGGTATAGAAGTATCAAATTGTGGAGGATGAAAAGATGGATAGGGAAGTGAAGGAAGGCGTTACGCCAGTGGAGCCGGAAATCGGAACCACGGAGACCATGAAAGACTACGAGAGAGAACTGGAAGCTTCTTTTCGTAAGATCAATGAGGGCGACATCATCAAAGGCACGGTGATTGACGTGAACGAGGAGGAGGTCATCCTTGACTTGAAATATTATGCCCAGGGGATCATTAAGGCAGAGAACTTAAGCAATGACCCGGATTTTCTTGCGGCGGGAAAGATTGCCGTGGGGGATGAGATTGAGGCGACCGTGATTAAGATGGATGACGGGGAGGGCAACATCGAACTCTCCAAAAAGGAGGCGAACGATGTCCTTGCATGGGATAAGCTGCAGGCCATGCTGGAGCAGGAAACCATTGTCAAAGTCCGCATCAAGGAGAGTGTGAACAGCGGCGTGGTGGCCTATCTGGAGGGGATGAGAGCGTTTATTCCGGCTTCCCAGCTTTCCACCGATTATGTGGAGGATGTGGAGTCCTGGGTCGGCAGGGAGATTGAAGTCAAAGTAATTACGGTAGATCAGGAGAAAAAGAAAGTGGTACTCTCCGGCAAGGCGGTGGCCCGCGAGAAAGAGGCGGAGGAGCGCAGGCATCGGATTTCCATGATGGCGCCGGGAACCGTGATGGAGGGAGTAGTGGAGAGCCTGATGCCCTACGGCGCATTTGTGAATCTGGGCAACGGTATCAGCGGCCTTGTGCATATTTCCCAGATCAGCCAGAGAAGGATCAAAAAGCCCAGCGAGGTTTTGAAGGAAGGGCAGAAGGTTAAGGTTAAAATTTTGAACACCAATGACAATAAGGTGAGCCTCAGCATGAAAGCGCTGGAAGAGGTCATGGAGGACGTGGAAGAGGACAGAGAACCACAGGAGTACACATCCGGGGAGTCGGTTTCCACCAGTCTTGGCGATCTTCTTTCCAAGCTGAAGCTGTAGGGATGGTTTGTATGAGCACACTTTATGTGACAGATCTGGATGGTACGCTGTTAAATAGCAGTGACCAAATAAGTCAATATAGTATGGAAACAATCAACGGGCTGGTTGCAAGGGGCATGCAGTTTACTTATGCAACGGCCCGTTCTCTCGTGTCCGCCTCGGTGGTGGCAAAAGGGTTATCAGCGACCATTCCGGTCATTGCCTACAACGGCGCGCTGATTATCCACCCTGCCACGGGCGAGGTGATTTCCTCTTTATCCTTCACGGAGGAGGAAGCGGGATATGTGAGTAGCGTTCTGCAGGAGAATGGGGCGAATCCCCTTGTCTATGCCTATGTGGATGGCGTGGAACGGGTGTCCTATGTGGCGGGCAGGGAGAACGAGGGCATCCGCCGGTATCTGGATGTCAGAAAAGGGGACAGGAGATTCCGGCCCCTTGCAGATGAGGAAAGACTGTACCAGGGGGATATTTTTTACTTTACCTGCATCGCGGGCAGGGAGGAACTGCATCCGCTGTATGAAATTTTCTCCGGGGACGAAAGGTACCGCTGTACGCTGCAGCAGGAGCTGTACCGGCCCGAGTATTTTCTGGAAATCATGCCGAAAAAGGCGTCCAAGGCGGAGGCCATACGAAAATTAAAGGAGATATGGCATTGTGACAGGGTGGTGTCTTTTGGGGACGCTGTCAATGACATTCCTATGTTTGAAATTTCTGATGCATGCTATGCCGTGGCCAACGCGGTGCCGGAGTTAAAAGCCTGTGCCACTGACGTGATCGGTTCCAATGATGAGGACGGGGTGGCAAGGTGGCTGTCTCAGTTCGGACAGATATCCTGAGGAAAAGAATCTGGTGCGGACTGAAGATTCCCGGGGTGGTATTTCGTTAGAGAGAACGTGGGCGGGCATGTACTGACATTGAGGGGAGAAGTTGTGGTTCCCGATATCAGCTGCAGCAGGAACCGGCCCCGGTGAGGAGGATATCGGAATGAAAACAGGGAAAATGATTTTGACTATTATAGTCAGTGTAGTGTTTCTGCTTCTTGCTTCGGTGGCGCAGGGGCGGGCAGGGAAACATATGAGATCTGCCTGTCTTGTATAGGGTACGAAACTTTGCCGGGAGACAGGAAAATGCAGAAAAGGAAAAGGGAGGAAGGGTATATGGCGAAACATGTTTTAGCTGTGATAGATATGCAGAACGATTTTATCGACGGCGCGCTCGGAACGAAGGAGGCGGAGGCCATTGTGGAGAATGTGGCGGCCAGAATCCGTGATTTTGAGGGTGAGGTGGTCTACACGAGAGATACCCACGCAGAGGGGTATTTACAGACCCAGGAGGGAAAGAGACTTCCAGTGCCCCACTGTTTCAAAGATACGGCGGGCTGGCAGATCCGGCCGGAAGTGAGTCAGGCGTGTGCAGTGGAGGCAAAGATTTTCGATAAGCCGGCCTTTGGATCCGTGGAGCTGGCGGCGTATCTGAAAGAAATGCCGGATCTGGAGAGCGTCACACTGATCGGGCTTTGCACCGATATATGTGTCATCTCCAATGCGCTTGTAATCAAGGCATTCCTGCCGGAAGTGACCGTCAGAGTCAATGCGGACTGCTGCGCCGGGGTTACGCCGGAGAGCCACCGCAATGCGCTGGAGGCAATGAAAATGTGTCAGGTGGAGGTTACCAATGAGGAAGAAGGAACTGGCTCTTACAGTCATTGAGAGATTGAAACAGGCATATCCCGATGCGGGGTGTTCCCTGGAGTACAACGAGGCATGGAAGCTGTTAGTCAGCGTGCGGCTGGCGGCCCAGTGCACGGATGCCAGGGTCAATGTGGTGGTGGAGAAGCTGTATGAGAAATTCCCGGATGTGGACGCGCTGGCGGCTGCGCCGGTGGAGGAGATCGAGGCGATTGTCCATCCCTGTGGGCTGGGCAGGAGCAAGGCGCGGGATATCAGCGCCTGCATGAAACAGATCAAAGAGGTCTACGGGGGAAGCGTGCCGGATGATTTCGATGCCCTGCTTGCCCTGCCCGGCGTGGGCAGAAAGAGCGCCAATCTGATTATGGGGGACGTATTCGGAAAGCCGGCCATCGTCACAGACACCCACTGCATCAGACTGTGCAACCGCATCGGGCTGGTGGATGGCATCAAGGAGCCTAAAAAGGTGGAGATGGCGCTGTGGAAGATTGTGCCGCCCGAGGAGGGAAACGATCTGTGCCACCGCTTTGTCCTGCATGGCAGAGAGGTGTGTACGGCGAGGACGAAGCCTTTTTGTGACAAGTGCTGCCTTTCGGACATCTGTAAAATGAAGATATGAATGTTGTGGCAGGCAGGTGTGATTGCTGCAATGGTGAAAAATGGTGACGGACAGCTTTTGTGGCTGGGTGAAGAGGCAGGCGAAGAGAGTTGACAGTCAAAAAGCGTGTAACATAGGAGGGGCGGCATATGGATGAGATCAATTATTTTCAGAATGCCTTATCAAGTTTCGTCACGGAAGCAGCCTGCGGCGGCGCGGTCAGACATTTGACGGATCTCGGTTACACGCTGGATCAGATGGTTGACCGTCTGGATTATCCGGCGTCCCGGGCGAAAGTGCAGCGGATTATGATGGCGTATCTGTTTGAAAGCCGTGTGCTTTTGCGAAAGGAGCCGTCGGCGGAACTGTTTGCGCCGCAGGAACAGTTTGTGCAGGAGCAGGATACCTACGGCAGGCGCAGTATGAGGAAAGTGATGGTTGACTGTAATAGTCGAAATAATCTGACAAGCACGACGGATGTGACGATGACGTCGCAACGGAAAGAAACGGCGCAGATGCACAGCATTTTATGGAAAGAATCCATATACGATCCAAGGCGGGATGGAAAACTGACAGAACTGTTACATAGAAAGTGCGAGAAGAACGGGGAGACATACAGCTATATATCCTGTCCGTTTGGGAAACTTGTGGATGACCATTATAGTCAAATTGAGAAAATGGGGCAAGGCGGGCAGAGTAATCAGGATGGATTGTGTGCTGCTGTAGAGGAAAAAATGAGCTGCCTAAACAGCAGACAGCGGGAATATATACAGGGCATCCGTTGGGAGCAGCCTGTAGTATATCACAGACTCAACCAGCGGATGATCGAAATAATCAGTAAATTGTATGAGGCGGGAGCTTATGACGGCGTCTGCTTTTTTGTTCTCGGGCGGGAGAAACTGACGATACCGGCAAGGTGAGCGCCCTGCCGGTATCGGGCAAGAACTGTCCGATGTCTGTGATATGCGGTGTAACGACAGTTATATTTGCTATGGTTAAGCCGGATCAAGCAGGGGTTTTAGGAAAAGAATGCCTGCACGATCATAATTCCCAGAAAGACAAGGCAGTACAGAGCCATTCCCGCATTCAGGATCATGGTCTTGAAGCGTTGTCTCTTTTCTATGACAATTTCACCTGGCTTTAATGTCATGGTACGGCGTTTTACGATGAGCATTACGATGCCTGCGATTGCCATCCCGAATACACACAGGGAGTAAACTGCCGAGATGATAGCGGTGGAAGGCTTCGTCTTGTCAAGCTGCAGAAGGATGCCGCCCAGAACGCTTCCAAAGAAGTTTATCACCATATGCAGCAGGATTGTATATTTCAGGTTGCCGGTCTTTACATAGACAAAGGCGAAAAAGCAGCCTAAAAAGAATGCGTAAAAAAACTGGTTAAAATTCATGTGGAACAGCCCGAAGATCAGCCCGGAGAGTATGACTGCACAGCCCTCCCCGTATTTGATAACCTTGTCGCAGATCAGTTTACGAAACAGAATCTCCTCACAAACCGGGGCGCACAGTACCGTGAAGATGGCAGTAACCCAGATGGAACCGCCGGTTATGACGTTCAGGAGCGCATTTTGCACCGGGGAGCCTTTGATCAGGCTGATACCTGCGGTGAGACTGAGACCGATCAGGTTTCCGATGATCATAAGACCGTAGGTGATCAGAAAGGCAACCACAAGCTGTCCTGCGCTCATGTGATGCTTTTCGATTGTTAGCACGTCTTTATTCCGCATCAGGGCAAAAGAAATCGGGAAACCCAGCACGTAGAGCGGCACCATGGTCACGGCTAACAGGATATTGAAATTATCCTTCCATTCGGGAAAAAGCGTGAGGGCAAAGGTCTGTGCGCCGATCTGGAGCAGGATGATAGCTGCAGTGCTGATGAGCATTCGGATGCCGATGTTTGAGAAGTCCTTTTTGTAAGTATTTGTATTCATTTTTTCTCCTTTATCATTTTTATCATTCCTCTTATGAAATATTTTTTCTGTGACGGTAAGACCTTCATGCGCCCCATTTTATAGGGGATGTGTGGTCAGGATGAATCAGTTCTTCTCGTCGCTGTCCTCTTCCTCGAGTTTCCTTCTTTTCCGGCGGTAAAGGGCGGAGCAGACTGTCAGCGTGACCGAAAGCACTACGCTGAGCATAAGGAAGTATACAGCAAAGACGATAAGTGCAGTGAAGGTGTCATGGTAATTGCGATAGGAGAGGATGGCATTGAACAGGGCTGTCACCGCTGCGGCCAGCAGGCTTAATCCAATATTGACCGCCGGAGTCGCCTTCAGGTGTCTGTCCCAGATGCCGTTGCGCAGACAGCTTCCGATCAGATACAGCCCCATACACAGGAACACGATAAATTCACCTGACATCATATCTCCCATGGATTCCGCATCATACAGAAATGCCTGTATGGCCATGGCAACAGCCAGCCCGATAAATCCGATCCAAAAGCCCCTGCTCTCCGCTTTTAAAAGCTGCAATTCCTGCATTTCATCTAAATTGCTTTTCCTGTTAAACCATTTCATTGTCATTATCCTCCCAGAATAAATCATTTAAGGTTTTGCCAAGTTCTTTACAGATCTGTATACATAGATTTAAGGTCGGGTTATAATCACCGGATTCTACCATGCCGATGGTCTGTCTGGTGACACCGACCCGTTTCGCCAGCTCGGTCTGGGACATATCTTTTTCCATGCGGGCAAGTTTCAGCCTCAGATTTTTCATAAATAGATGACTGCCTCCTTTCCTTGGCGTTTCGGCAGACAGGAATAGTTCACGTCTGTGTCTGTAATTTACAGAATAGCATGCTGAAAAATGAATGTCAATTATATTTTGCATAAAATAAATATATTTAACTTTAGAATATTAAATTTTGCAAATGTAAAATGGGATAGCAGGAATTGGTGAATAGCAAGGCGAATTAACGTGCCAGGAGGAAGGAGAGAAAAAACAGCCGGCGAAGTAAGTTAAGCCGGCTGTTTCTGGATCCATATTCAGATGAAATCATTTACAGGAAATAGGAAAGCGAACCCTGCTCCGGCTCCTGATGAAGCACTTTGTGGGTCCGATAGTATGTGGGCGTGCAGCCGAGGAATTTTTTAAAGAGCTTATTATAGTAACTGGTACTGTTGAAACCGACAGTGAGGGCCAGATCCGCAATGGAGCTGAAATTCTGTTTGGGATCCATCAGCTTTCTGGTAGACTCATAGATCCGATATTTCATCAGATACTCGAAGGGACTCATCTGCAGCGTTCGCGCAAAACAGCGGCAGCACTCACTTTTGCTGACATGAATGCTGTCGGCAATTTCCTGCAGCGTCAGAGGCTCTGCGTGATGGGTTCTGATATAAAGCATGGCTTCTTTGACGCGCTGCTCATCCGGGGATACCCGTGAGGGAATGTCAGCTTCTTTCTGTGGGAGCTGGCGCAGAAGCTCTGCCCAGAAATGGCACAGGTAGCCTTTGGTGGAGATTTCATAGCCGAAATTTTTCGACATGTTTACTTCAATGACTTCCGTCAGTGTCTGCAGCATGCGTTCGTGCCAGGGCGCGCTCTCATCCAGAAAGAAAACCTTAAAAAGCTGGTTGTTCTGCAAGGGAAGCAGATACTGTGTCTGCAGATAATTGTTTTTATGGCCGAAAATGAAATCCGGGTGGAAGACCAGGGAATGAAAAGTACACTGCTTCTTGTCCTGTGCATGAATGCAGTGCATGACATTCTGGTTAATGATGAGCCCCTGCCCCGGCTTAATCAGGTAAGAGTCGTCATCGGTAGAAACAACAGCGATCCCCTGGTCCACAATCAGAACTTCCATTTCTTCGTGCCAGTGCCAGCGAATCCAGTTCAGGTAAGATTTACGCAGATCCAGATAGCGGGCGTTGACCGGGTAGTCCAATGTGCCGTAGTCCTTTTTGGAGTAAAGGTTGTCATAGGTTTCCGGCGTGACCTGTACGGCAGCTTCTGTGTCAGCGGCGTTTTCAGACACCGTGTTATGTATCGTATCCATAGGGTCTCCTCTTATGTGCGTTGGTTGGGAAACGTTCCATAACGGTGGAGCTTTCAGTGTTATGGAGATTTATCATGCAAAGTTTCTATAAAAATATATTAGCATGTGTATGGGTTACAGTCAAACTTATCTCTCTGATAATACTATATATTAAAACTATTTTAGCGTGACGAAGATGGATTCTCAGAAAAATGAAAACCTGTTAAATCTGGCGCTCGACACGGCGCCTGTGGAGCGGGAGCGTTCCCTGGAGTTGAATGTGGGTTACAATATGGAGGAAAAAACCTGGGAGGTCATTGTAAAATATCACGGCTCCCTGCAGGCACTGGCAGAATGGGGAATCATGGTGGAAGAACTGATTGCGGGATATGCCATTCTTACTGTCCCGGAATCGGAGATGGACCGGCTGGCGGAGGTGGAACAGATCGAGTATGTGGAGAAGCCAAAGCGGCTCTTCTTTTCCGACCTTTCGGGCAGCACGGCATCCTGCTTTACACCGGGCAGCCAGCTCTATGAAGGACTTACGGGCAAGGGAGTCCTCGTGGCGGTGATTGATTCGGGGATCAGCTATTATAACCGGGATTTTCGGAATGCGGACGGGAGCACCAGAATCAGATATCTGTGGGATCAAGTGCTTGGCAGGGAATTTGACGCGGCGCAGATCAATGAGGCGTTGATGACAGGCAGCCGGCAGGAGGCGCAGCAGCTTGTGCCAAGTATCGACACGAGCGGACATGGGACAGCCGTGGCCGGGATCGCTGCGGGAAACGGCGGGGAAGGCGGCCCGGCCTATGCGGGCGTTGCCAGGGAGAGTGAGCTTATCATAGTGCGGCTCGGATCACCGAGAGAAGACTCTTTTCCCAGAACAACGGAGTTGATGCGGGCATTGACTTATGTGGTCACAAAAGCGGTAGAACTGGCCATGCCGGTTGCCGTCAATCTGAGCTTTGGAAATACTTACGGCGCACATAACGGAACTTCACTGCTGGAGCGCTTCCTGGATAATGTCTCGGAGATCGGGAGAAGCGTTATCTGTGTGGGCAGCGGAAATGAGGGGGCCTCCGGCGGCCATGTGGGCGGGAGCCTGGGGCGGCAGGAAATAGGAGATTTAAGATTGACTAATTCGGTTAATCAAACAGACATGACTGTCACTAACCGTGGCAGAAGAGTGGAGATGACGGTGGGAGCTTACGAAAGAGGACTGAATGTGCAACTGTGGAAGGAGTATACCGACCGCTATTTGGTGACAGTGTTGTCGCCATCCGGCGAGAGCTTCCAGGCTGATACTGACCAGCCTGGTAAACAGGTTTACCGCCTGCAACAGACACAGATCCTGTTTTATAACGGAGAACCGGCTCCTTATATGACGGCACAGGAGCTCTATTTCGATTTTCTTCCAGCGGATGGCAGCCGGTATCTGGATCGGGGTGTATGGACGTTTGAGCTTCGTCCGCTACGGGTCATTACCGGGAATTATACCTTTTATCTTCCCTCTGAGGCCGTCCGCAGTGCAGATACCCGTTTTGTCAGAACCACCCCGGATGTGACGCTCACAATTCCGTCCACGGCAGTCAAGGTGGTTACCGTGGGGGCCTATGATCCGGTGTATGAATCTTATGCGGATTTTTCGGGACGAGGATATCTCTATCAGGATCAGGTAAACAGCCGTACTTCCGATACCTTTGTGAAGCCGGATCTGGTGGCGCCGGGCGTAGGCGTCCTGGCTCCCAACAGGGACGGGGGATATTCGCCTGTCACGGGCACCTCGTTCGCGGCGCCTTTTGTGACCGGGGCCGCGGCATTGCTGATGCAGTGGGGAATCGTGATGAAAAATGATCCGTATTTATACGGTGAGAAGGTGAAAGCGTATCTGCGCAAGGGCGCGAAGCCGATCCGCGGGGTGACGGTGTACCCGGATTCCAGGGTGGGGTATGGGGCGTTGTGTGTGGAAGGGAGCTTACCGGGGTAGAAATGAGGGGGATTTTGGGATAAAATGTATGCTATTTTATAGTATATAATGTCGAATAAAGTGTTTATTATGCGTTGTTTGGACTTTTTATGAAACATTTGATAGGGCTAAAACGAATAATAATTCATAAATAACATGGAATTTTTATAATGAAACTAGAACTTATGTTCGAAAATTGATTGAAAAAGTAAAGATAGTATGGTATACTGCTACATGAGTAATAAGATTTTAATCAGTGCTATATGGGAGGAGATGGATGGGAAAAAATAAAGTAATTGTGGTGCAAAACATTAACGTTACTGTTTCAGAGGAAAATTTTGATGATTATATCTGTATTACTGATATTGCAAAAGCCAAAGTTGGTGAGTCTAGAGGAGCAGATGTTATCAAAAACTGGATGCGAAACAGAGCAACTTTGGAATTTTTGGGTACATGGGAACAAATCTATAATCCTGCTTTTAAAGTGGTCGAATTCGACCACTTTAAAAGCGAAGCAGGTTTACATACATTTGTACTAAGTGTTTCGGAATGGATTGAAAAGACAGAAGCGATAGGATTATTTGTGAAACGTGGAAAATATGGAGGAACGTATGCACATAAGGATATTGCATTTGAATTTGCTTCGGCGATCAGCCCTGTTTTTAAACTATATTTGATCAAAGAATTTCAAAGGCTGAAAGAAGCGGAGAATGATGCAAAGAAAATTGAATGGGATGCAAAAAGATTTTTGTCAAAAAATAATTATTTGATTCAAACAGATGCGGTAAAAAATTATTTGATCCCATCAGGAAATTATAAAGAAAACTTAGAGTGGTTGGCATATGCAGAGGAAGCAGATGTTTTGAATGTTGCATTATTCGGATTTACCGCGAAAGCATGGCGGGATGAAAATCCTGAATTGGCAAAAAAGAATAATGTGAGAGACTTCGCGTCAATTAACGAACTTACAGTTTTATCTAATTTAGAAACACATAATGCGCAAATGATCCGTGAGGGCAGAAATAAGACAGAAAGATTTCAGATTTTGAAAGAAATCGCAGAGTATCAGTTGAATGTTCTCAATGCGGCAGAACAGATAAAATTGATTGAGTGAAAAGTGATATACGAATATGGCATTTAATTATAATTCAGCTTGGAGAGGGTTATATGAAATATTCAGCGAAAACAAAACCAGGGATGGGAGATCCATATTGGTATGAGTGGTCTGTTGGGCAACAATATATTATTGATATGCTTAATTCCGATAATAATATAAAATGTGTGGAATTACAAGCTAAGGTTAAATTGGGATTGGATGATGTGGTGGTAACCTATGAAGGTGGAGAAAAGCTATTTGTTCAAGTAAAACATACACGATCAGACAATACATTAACATTTGGCGATCTTGTTTCGATTGATAATACTTCTGAGGATGGCAGTCATAGATATTCATTATTGGGGGAACTGGCACAATCATGGATCGCTGAAAAAAATAATTATCAAAAAACAAGGGTATGTTTGTCTACAAATAGAAAACCGGGAATAAAAGCTTCTTCTGCGGGAAAAGAAAAGGAAATTAAACGTCCGGCATTAAAGCTATTTTTGGAAGAATTAAAATCTAAAATAATATATGCAGAAACATTCGATGAATTGGAGATCCCTGAATATGAAGCGGCATGGAATGAATGGAAAGAGCGGCTAAATTATATTGAAAAAGAAGAAGATAAGTTGTTATTTTTGAAATGTTTAGAAATAGAAACAAATCAAATAGGACTGGAAGAAATTAAAGAAGATTTGTTACAAAGATTGCAGGCGGTATTTCATACGAAAAGAAATATAGCAGAATTATTGTTGGCAAAACTAGATCATGCATTAAGAGGATGGACCACCTCTGGCAGAAATAGTTCATGTGTTACGATAGAAGATGTATATACGGAACTTGCGTTGGATGAGGATATGATTTCTTACAATCATGATCTTATTGCAGCAGAACCATTTTTCACAAGTAGAGATACTTTAGTAGATAATTTAGAAATAGAGTTGAAGAATGGCAATAGCCGAGTGGTTTTTTTGTCTGGAATTCCAGGAACAGGAAAGACAAATATTGTGAGTAAAATCAGTGGTAAAAGGAATAGTATCGTAAATATTCGTTATTATGCATATGAGCCGATAGACCCAATGAAAGAATATCTACCAATGGATGTGTCTAAACGGGTTGAAAAAGAAACTTTTTGGAATGAATTGTTTAGTCAACTAAGAAGATTATTAAAAGGACAATTGAAAAAGTATGAGGTTCCAGTTGTTAATGGATTTATGACACTGGAGGAAATGAGGGAGCAATTTTTTAAAATAGCATCTAAATATGCAGCAGATAATAATAGTATATTTGTTATAGCTATTGATGGTATTGATCATGCTGCAAGAGCGGGATACACATCAGAAACTTTTTTGGCATCACTTCCGAATCCAGAATATGTTCCGAGCAATGTTAAAATTCTTTTAGCCGGACAGCCTAAAGAAGCTTATAAAAACTATCCTTTATGGTTGTATGAAAAATCGGACAACCTAAAGGAAATATTTGTGCCGCCATTACAAATAGATGACATTTTGGAATTGGTAAAAAGTAAGTTTCCAGAAAAAACCTTAATTTATCAACAACAATTAACAGGACTTATTGATAAGTATGCCCAAGGAAATACACTTGCGGCAATTTTTGCTGTACACGAAGCTATTCAGCATCCAGACCCAGTAGAATTAGAAAAACAGCTGCAAAATAGAAAACTTGGAGGAAATATTCAAGAGTATTATAAAACTATATGGGACGATGCAAAAAGAAATATGAAAGTTCCGTTTGTGGATTATAAAATGGCAGGAGTATTTGCATTTTTTAATGAACCAATCAATGCAGTAAAGTTATCTGAGATATTTCCACATGAGCACATATCTGTATCAGGGTGGAATAATGTGTTAAAGGCTTTAAGTCCTTTGATGATAGCAAACGATGACAACTATACCATTTTACATAACGATGTTAGGGTATATTTATCTGGTATTATAGGTCAAGATATGGACAATGTTCAGGAAGTCTATTCTGGACTTTGCGATTATTATCTGAATCTGAAAGAAAAGAGCCGTGCCTATTATAGTGATATTATCCGCTACTTAAAACTGACTGGACGCGAAAATGAATTTACAAAGGTCTATTCTGCGGATTATATTATTTCAGCTTATGTTCAAGGAGTTGAGATAAATGAGTTACGGGAGATATCACAAGATATTCTAGAGTATATAATATCCGGTCAACCAATAAACTGGGAGTATATGAGATGTCTGGCTTTTGGCTATATGACGATTGATCAAATTGAAAAAAGCAGTTATGAAATTGAGGATACAAATTTTAGAAAAAGTTTGGCACCACTAAATATCCATCCCTATGAGTGTTATGTGCAATCTGAGTCTTTGTGGAATATCGATGTACTAGAGACAGTTATAGCGTTGACAAAAAAATTATATGTTCACGGAGAGTTAAGTCGTGCTACAGCTTTATTTAAAAACTGGTTTTCTAAAATGAATATTCTTCAGATATATGCTTATCTAGAACCTCGAAATAAAGACAAAAACTTCCTATCTCCTGATCTTCAAAGTATTGCAGGTAATTTAGCGGAGTGTATATGTCATTCGGGAGAGGTATCGATTTTACAGGGAACGAGAAATTTGTTCGATATTGATGAACATTTTTCGCGTCATTTTGTTAAGGCTTTGATAAAGAATTTTTTTGTGTTCCTGTCAGAACAACAACTTGAAAATGCGGTAAGATCATTGGAGGTTGTTTTCATAGAACCTCTTATTGTGGGAGTAAAACGATTATTAGATAAAAATCGATATGATGATATTAAAAGAGTGGAAAATATTCTTCACGATAGGCTGTTTAAAGGTGATATGGGTATATTACTGTCTATATTTATGCAGATTGTATCGTCTCCCAAACGATGGACGCCAGAATACAAGGAAAAAATTTGGGGTCAAATAAAAGATATAGAATTACCGGATCATCAATATGAAAATTTGATGACTTATTATAGTATATATGCTCTTGTTGCGGCATATTTGCAGCCTACGTCACGGACATCGATTGTATCTGCAATAACTGAGCGATATATGGAAAAGCATCAGCATAGTAATCGCGCCTATTTTGGAATGTATTTTAATAATATTTGCCTTATTGGTAAATGGTTATGTGCAAAACATACAGGGACAGAATTGTTAGAAAATGCAGCTGATTTGAAGCAACTTATGATAGCATTGTTTATTAAGAAATGGAAACCGAATGACAGAGATTTTGAGACGATTGGTTTACGCCCATATATAATGAAAGCTTATATTATATTGTCAAGGTGTGAATCACACATTTTTAGAAAGATTGTAGATGATATATGTGAGACAGTGTTTTCAACGAACCCTGTTAATCAATTATTAGAAGCAGGTATTTTTTATTATCAAAATGACAAAGAGAGGATAACGGATTGGTTTAATGAATGGTTGTCCGATGATGGATTAGTTTGGAACGAAAGTATAGGTGATAGAAATAGGATTATTCAAGATTTTTGCGTTGTTAAAGAAAAGTATGATACCTGTAATTCGATTGATATGTCCAATGCATTAAAAAGGGCGAGCTGGTCAGTCATTGGATATGCATCACATAAAGAGTACTCCGCAGATTATTTATTGAGGTGGTACA
>CBCOZL010000032.1:0-39782 GCA_965114645.1 uncultured Lachnospiraceae bacterium
AAAAGGTGCTTTCCTATTTCTTCTATTCTTTTTCCTACAAAAACTTTACCCTAGCCAGACGTCCATTTTGAATACCATGTTTGAGCTTGGAGTCTGTGATTGTATGAAGAGTGGCAACATATAAATAATTGTCTTTTGCATCCAGTTTTATGCCAATCTGCACGTTCTCAGCAATACACTTCACCAATTCGAAACTTATAACTTTTTCATTTGGATTTATGCCGATATAATCAGGATTAGCAATAATTTGAGGTATGAATCCAATATATTTCAAACAGTCAGGGTGCCTTTTGATAATATGTTTCTCTAAACCGCTTGACTGATATATGTTAGAAGACTTTATATTATATGGCAAATAGTTGTTAAAATCTTCGTTATATTTTCCTATTGCTGTGAGTTTATCATTCATATATACTCCGTAATTATTGCGCTGCACGTTTTCTGCAGAGTGGCTAATGATTATTATACTTGTAAGGGTCCGAGTAACCGCACAAGCATCTTCACATCAAGATAAAATCTTTCACTTCTTTTGCCGTAATATCCCGCCCAAGGGCAATGCTCGCCGCCTGTACAGGAGTAAATTTCAAATACCGGGAAAGTGCGTGGATATCCATTAAGTCAAAGTTCACGGGAAGGGCCTGTTTCTTTCTGAATGTTGCAAGGCTCATATGGAGATACTTTGCGACAGATTCATCGGATAGAGCATATCTTTCCTGGTTACAGACTATGATTGCCCGGATGATGCGGTTCCTGTCTGTTTCTCTGCTTCTGCATTTGTTTTGTATCGTTCGATATTTTCTGGAGTGGGTTCCAATCTAAAAGTTTGGTAATGAACGATAATATTCTCATCAATATCAGATACTTCACAATCTAATGCTTCCGATATTTTTATCAAAGTTTCTAATTTTGGTATTCGCTTACCGTTTTCGTATTGAGCTATGTGTTGCTGAGATACTCCAAGTTTTTTTCAGTTCTTTTTGCGATAATCCGATTTTTTTTCTGTGATTGCGTATCTGTTCGCCTATGTCCATGTTATCATCTCAAAAGTAATGATAACATATAACTTCTCTAAAAAAAGCAAAAGATAGTAAAAGTTCTATTGACAATCTTATGATTGTTAATGATGAATTTCAAGAAGGAGGAAAAATGAAGCTTAAACTTGACACAAAGAAGATTTACCTTGCAATGGCTGAACGTGGTATAACGGCTACGGAGATAGCCAGACAGGGCGGTGTAAGCCAACAGGGAGTTCTTGGCTCTCGTGGGAGACCAGAAGCACGGTACAAACGTGGAGGCGAAGCTTGACACGATCAGACAGGCACAGAAAGATGCGATCATGGAGGGGGGTTCGGAACCGGAGCAATGTCCTGTTATCCGCATAAACAGGGGCTTTCGAGGCATTTTAGGTGTCTTGGAAGCCCTTATTTTTTGTGTTTGACAGCAATTTTGACAGCAACTCTTTTACAGTTGCTTTTTCCTGTCAATGCGAGTAAGATGACAAAAGGATCTAAAATCAGATTGAAGAGGGAAGGTTTTGCATGAGTGAGGCAAAGACAATGACCCGTGAGGAGCGTATGGCGACGGAGTCCATCGGAAAATTGATGGCAAGTATGACGCTGCCCGCTATTCTCGCCCAGATCATCAATATTTTATACAGCATCATCGACAGAATTTATATCGGACATATGGAGGGGGTGGGGGCCAATGCCCTGACGGGGGTCGGTGTCACCTTCTGCATCACGGTGTTTATCTCCGCTTTTTCGGGATTTATCAACAGCGGTGCGGCGCCTCTTGCGGCCATCTGGCTTGGAAAGCAGGACAGGGACCGCGCGGAGAAAATCCTGGGCAACAGCGTAAGTTTCCTTGTGATCTGCACGGTGGCGCTGATGGCCATATTCTATGCCTTTCAGAGGCCCCTGCTCTACCAGTTTGGCGCAAGCGATGCTACCATAGAATACGCCGTGGATTATCTGACGATTTATCTGATTGGCACCTTGTTTGTGGAACTGGCGCTCGGATTAAACGCTTTTATCATCTGTCAGAGCAGGCCGGGCATAGCCATGCTGTCGGTGCTGATCGGTGCGGTGGCAAATATCATTCTTGACCCGGTTTTTATCTTCGGGCTTCACATGGGAGTAAAGGGGGCAGCGGTGGCCACGGTCATCTCCCAGGCGCTCAGCGCGGCGTGGGTCACAGGGTTTCTGCTGAGTGACCGTTCTTCCTTAAAAATAAGGAGAAAATGTCTCCGGCTTGAGTGGGGGATACTGGCCAGCATTTTTTCGCTGGGGATATCGCCCTTTATCATGCGTGCTACGGAGAGTTTTATCAGTATTGTGTTAAACCACGGGCTGCAGGCTTACGGCGGGGATCTCCATGTGGGGGCGCTCACCATCATGCAGAGTGTGATGCAGCTTTTTGCCGCGCCCATCGGCGGTTTCACCCAGGGCATGACGCCCATCATCAGCTATAACTACGGCGCAGGGAATTTCGGGCGTGTAAAACAGCTCTACCGATGGATGATCGGTCTTTGCTTTGGGTTTATGGTAATCACCACGGCGACCACCATGCTGTTCCCGGAATTTTACGCGGGATTTTTCACAAACGAGACGGCGCTTGTAGAGCTGGTCGGGAAAGTGATGCCTGTTTTTATGGCGGGTATGCTTGTATTCGGCCTGCAGAACGGGATTCAGCCCACTTTTCTCGCGCTCGGGCAGGCGAAGGTGTCCCTCTTTATCGCCGTGCTGCGCAAAATCATTTTGCTGATTCCGCTGGCAATCATTCTGCCCCGCTTTTTTGGTGTGATGGGTGTTTACTACGCGGAGCCGGTCTCCGATATCATTTCGGCGACAACCGCCAGCGTGCTGTTTCTGCTCAATATCAGAAAGATTCTGTCTGCGGAGTCGCTTGCTAAGATTCGGTAAAAAAGTGTCCGTGCGCGTATGGAAGCCTTGACAGGCGGGCATACTTATGTTACATTATCTCACAAGTTAAGAGGGAGTAGTTATCCTGTGTAAGCAACATACCCTGACACATGTGTCATGTTTACACGCTTTCTGTTTCATATCGGATAGTTTGAAATGAGAGAAAGAACGAGACTTTTAGCATTTTGTAATGTTAAAGGCCTCGTCTTATTTTTTTGTTCGGGGCTTACAAGAAGGAGGAGAGATTATGGATGTATTGATTCAGATCGGATTGTTGGCGCTTGGGTTTGCTCTTCTGGTGAAGGGGGCGGACTGGTTTGTGGAAGGTGCAGGCCGGCTGGCGGAAAAATTTGGGATTCCCCAGCTTGTGATAGGCCTTACCATTGTGGCGATGGGCACTTCCCTGCCAGAGGCGGCGGTCAGCGTGTCAGCGGCCTTGAAGGGGAGCGCAGAGATCACCATTGGCAACATTGTGGGCAGCAACATTATGAACATTCTGCTGATCCTTGGGCTTACCGCGCTCATCACCCCGGTAGCGGTGCAGAAAACCACAGTCAGGTATGAGATTCCGTTTGTCATTCTGGTGTCAGTGGTCCTTGTCGCTATGGGCGCGGGGGGGGATCATCTGCTACATTTCCCGGACGGACTGATTCTCTGGGCCCTGATGCTCTGTTATCTGGGATATCTGCTTGTCATTGCGAAAAAAGGCGGCGGACTGCCGGAGGAGATGCCGGAGGGAAAACCGATGCCGGTATGGAAAATGCTTCTGCTGATCGCGCTTGGCGGGGTGATGATTGTGGCCGGATCCGATGTGGCGGTGGATGCGGCGACGGAGCTGGCGCTGATCTTTGGCATGAGTGAGCGGCTGATCGGCCTTACGATCGTGGCTTTCGGCACTTCCCTGCCGGAGCTGGTGACGAGCGTGACGGCGGCGATCAAGGGCAAAGCGGATATCGCGGTAGGCAATATCGTGGGCAGCAATATTTTCAATATCCTCTTTGTGGTGGGCACTTCGGCGTTGATTACGCCGGTTGCTTATGCGCCCGAATTTCTGACAGACGGTATTGTCTGCATTGCGTCGGCGGTGCTCTTATGGCTGTGCGTATTCAGAAAAAAACGGCTGGGACGCGTGGGCGGACTGCTGATGCTGCTCGGCTATGGGGGATACTTTATGTATCTGATGCGGTAGGACGAGTGAACGGACGGAGATTATGTAAACCAAAAGACAAAGTGTGCCCCGAAAAGCGCAATCTGTGCAAAAACAGCGCGCGGGCGGGCCTGAAGTGGTAAACTTGCAGACAGTAGAACCTGCAGCCCTGCGGACAGGCGGAGGATTCGGGCAGGATCTGTTTGATTAGGAGAAAAGCCATGTATCTGATTGCACTTTGTGATGATGAGCCGGCACAATTAAATAAAACAGAGCAAATGCTCACAGAATATGCAGGCAGCCGTTCGGAGACCGAATTTGGGGTGGAGCGTTTTGAACATGCAGACGAGCTGCTGGAACGGATTGCGGAGGGAACGTATCTTCCCGATCTGATTCTGATGGACATTTATATGCCGGATAAACTGGGGATTGAGGCGGCAAAAGAGCTGCGGGGGATGGGAAACTACTGCCGGATTGTATTCCTCACAAGCTCCAGGGAGCATGCGCTGGATGCTTTTGAGGTGGAAGCTGCCCAGTATCTGGTAAAGCCGGTTACGGAAGAGAAGCTGTTTCCTCTCCTGGACAGGCTGCTTCGGGAGGTGCAGGAAGAGCGCAGAAGGTATATCCTGTTCCGGGTTGACAATACGGTGCGGCGTGTGGCGGTGGATGATATCGTATACTGCGAAGCGCAGGGCAAGATTCAGTATCTGTTTTTGTCAGACGGCACCAAGTGCACGCTGCGCGAAACAATGGGGCGGCTTGTGGAGACGTTAAGTCCCTACGACGAGTTTGTGCGGGTGGGGGTTGCCTACCTTGTAAACATGGAGCATATCGAATCCATCAGCAGGCAGGAAATCCGCATGGATACGGGAAAAAAGATTTACCCGCCAAGAAGTGCGTACCAGGCGGTGCGGGAGCGGTATTTTGCGTATTACTGCGGC
This sequence comes from uncultured Lachnospiraceae bacterium, assembly GCA_965114645.1. Lineage (GTDB taxonomy): Bacteria > Bacillota > Clostridia > Lachnospirales > Lachnospiraceae > UBA3282. The sequence goes on from CBCOZL010000032.1 coordinate 5,010, forward strand.
GGATAACAGCGTGAGAAGTGCTTCTAAAGACGTCCCGCCATAGGACGGGACGGCAAGAAGCACGATATCTCACGCGTGAGAATGCCTAAAAAACGGCATTCTCTGTATGGATGGATTTAGAGTACAGCATGCCGGCATTTCCTGCGCGGTTTAATCAACTCTTTCCTTGCCCCAGAAGAATACGGCAACCGTGCCGGGACCTGTATGCGCGCCGATGGTGGTGCCGATGCTGTTAATCACAATCTGGCCGTCCAGATCCGGGAAGCGTTCTTCAATTAAGTCGGCAACGAATCTGGCGTCCGCATAGCAGGCGGAATGTGAAATATAACATTTTCCGCTGTAGCCGGTTCCTTCTTCTATACATTCCTCCATTTTATCTACGATCGCATGCATGACTTTTCTTTTTGTGCGTATTTTGCAGCGGGGTATCAGCCTTCCCATATGGTCGACATTCAGGAGCGGGCAGATATTCAGCATATTACCGATCGTGCCGGAAGTTTTTGAAACGCGGCCGCCTTTGATATAGAAAGTGAGATCGGTGGAAAAGAACCAGTGATTCAGACGCAGACGGTTGTCGAGTGTCCACTGATAGAGCTCTTCCACGGACATGCCTTCGTCGCGCAGGTCTGCGAGCTTGTCCATCAAAAGACCGAAGCCCGAGGACGCCGCCAGAGAATCTACAATATAAATCTTCTGATCCGGGTATTTTCCGGCAAGAATTTCTTTGGCGCCCATTGCAGAGTTAATCACGCCGGAGATGCCGGAAGACAGGCACAGATGCAGGATATCCTGTCCGGCCTGGAGGAAGGGTTCAAAGTATTCCGTAAATTCTGCCACATTGATCTGCGAAGTCTTTGTCTCTGCGCCGTCTGCCATTGCCTGATAAAAATAGTCGAAGGACATGCTTTTTCCCAGATCGTCCAGATATTCCTTTCCGTCCAGTTCATAGTGAAAACATGCGTAAAATATGCCGCGTTTGGAGAACTGTTCCGCCGGAAGATCGGCAGTTGAACAGCAGCTCAGAATATATTTTTCCATATAAAATTATGCCTTTCCCGCAAGCTGCGAATGAAATTTAGTAGCAGATGAAACATACATCAGAGTGTAACACGTTTGTGTGGCAAAAACAATGAGGACTTAGGACTAGCCGCATTTCCGAGCTTGTACTTGTTTTAGGAGGAATTATTTGGTATACTATGAAGCGTAAACAAAGAGCGCATGTGTTTGCGGGTCTATCAAGTAAATAAAATATATCAAGAAAAAGGAGAACAGACATGAAAGGAAACATTGTTGTTGGTCAGTCCGGCGGCCCCACAGCCGTTATCAACTCTTCCGTAGCAGGCGTATACGCCGCTGCCAAGAAGCTGGGCGTAAAGAAAATTTATGGTATGGTTCACGGTATTGAGGGATTTCTGGATGACAGAATGATCGACCTTGGCGAGTATCTGGATGACGAGACGGGAATCGAACTCTTAAAGAGAACCCCTTCTGCATTCTTAGGCTCCTGCCGTTTCAAGATGCCTCAGATCGAGGGACATGAGGATGTGTACGAGAAGGTGTTTGAGATCATGGAGAAGCATGATATCGAGTGCCTGTTCTATGCCGGCGGTAATGACTCTATGGATACCGTTAAGATGCTGTCCGACTATGCGGCGGCTCACGGTAAGCCCCAGAGATTTATGGGCGTTCCCAAGACCATCGATAACGATCTGCCTGTGACGGATCACTGCCCGGGTTATGGTTCCGCAGCGAAATATATTGCGGCTTCCTTAAAAGAGATCATCCGCGACAATTCTTCCTTTGGTGCGAAGAAGCCCACGATCTGTATCGTAGAGATTATGGGACGTAATGCGGGATGGCTTACGGCGGCAGCAGCGCTTGCAAAGGGTGATGACTGCGAAGGCTGTGACGCGATTTATCTGCCTGAGAAGGTATTTGATATCGACAAGTTTGTTGCGGATGTGAAAGATCTGGCAGCGAAGAAGTCTTCCGTAGTGATTGCGGTTTCCGAGGGTGTCAAAGTTGCGGACGGCAGATATGTATGTGAGATCGGCAGAGAGGTTGCCGTGGATGCATTCGGCCACAAGCAGATGTCCGGCACAGCGGTTATGCTGGCGGACAAGATTGCGGCTGAGACAGGTCTCAAGACCCGTGCAATCGAGTTCTCTACCTTGCAGAGAGCAGCGACCCATCTGGCATCCCTTACGGATATCAACGAGGCGTTCCAGGTCGGCCACGACGCGGTGATGGCTGCGGAAGAGGGCAAGACCGGCATGATGATCACACTTGACAGAAACGGTGAAGATCCGTATCAGTGCGGCACAAGCGCATACGACATTCACGCGATTGCAAACGTGGAGAGAAACGTGCCCGATGAGTGGATCACGGCTGACGGCAAGGGTCTGACAGAAGACTATGAGAAGTATGCGAGACCTCTGATCATGGGTGAGCTGCAGCCTCTGTTTGTGAATGGACTGCCGAGACATCTGGTTAGAAAATAAAAATAGACTTAGGAATTTTCAAAAGAGTGGTTTACAAAACCACTCTTTTGTTATATGATATTTTTTGGAAAACGATTTCCGACTGCGGATCGTAATGCCGCGCGGAATAGAGGACAAAGACGATGGAAAATATTCTTCGAGACAGGAATCGTTTCAGAATAGGAAGAGCATGGTATCAATAAAAGACGTTGCAAAACAGGCAGGCGTAGCGATTTCCACCGTTTCCAAGGTGCTGAATAACTACCCGAATGTGAGTGAGAAGACAAAGGAAAAAGTGAATCAGGCGGTGGCGGAATTAAATTTTGTGCCAAATTCTGTTGCGGCCGCGCTCTCTTCCAAGCAGTCCGGCAGGGTGGCGCTGCTTTTGAATCTGGGTAATGTGTCGCAGGCGGTGGACGAGATCAATATGCAGTATATGGCGGGCACAATCAGCCGTGCGGTGGAGCTGAATCTGGATGTGATCACAATATTTGACTCCATGCTGAAAAATAAAAGCCTGGAAGAGGTGGTGCGCTATCTGCGTTCCCAGAGCATTACGGGGCTGATTATTTTCGGGATGTCCAAGGATGACAGGGTGCTGCAGAGACTGATCAGCACACAGTTTTTCAAGATCGTGACGGTGGATGCGCCTCTTGTGAACACCTCCACGTCCTCCGTCTGGATCGACCAGGCGGCAGCGCAGTATGATGTGGCGAAGAAGACGCTCAAGGAAAATAAGGGGAAGAGCATTCTGTACCTGGCTGGCAAGAAAAACGGCTATGTTTCCGGGGAGCGTCTGAAAGGCATACAGCGGCTTGCGGAGGAAGAGAATATACCGCTGCTTGTCAGAAACGGAGAGTTTTCGGAACTGCAGGCCAGAAATCTGACGCTGCGGTATGCGAAGAAAAAGGACATTGTGGTGTGCGCCTCGGATCTGATGGCGATTGGCGCGATGCGCGCACTGATGGATATGGATATTTTCCGGCCGGTCTGCGGCTTCGACGGCATCATGCTGATGGGGTATGCAGGCAAGCAGATGAATACGGTCAGACAGAATTTTGAGCGGATCGCATCGGAGTCGGTGGAAGAGTTAAAGCGGCTTCTGGACGGCGCAGAGGGACGACAGATCGTGCTGGATTACGAGCTGGTCAGAATGAAATACGAGGATATCCTGATGGCTGCACAGGAGAAAGGAACCGGCGGTATATAGCGGACAGATGTCTGGAGAAATCGGACAGAGAGTGCGGGACGCTGGTTTACAGGAAGGCTTAACTGGATAATATAATTAATAGACAGCATACAATAAGCAAGTAGAAAAGGGAGGTTTTAACATGGCACAGGCAAGTAACCTGAAAAGAGACGTACTGGTAATGAATCTGGAGCAGGAGCTGGAGAACCAGACACAGAGCGGATACGGCAAATCCATTGCCGGATGCAGCAATGAAGAGCTTTATTACAGCATTCTGCAGCTTTCCAAGAAACTGATGACCGCGTCAGAGAGGATTGAGGGCGAAAAGAAAATTTATTATATTTCCGCAGAGTTCCTGATCGGCAAGCTTTTATCCAACAATCTGATCAATCTGGGCATCTATGACAATCTGGAGAAGATTCTTGAAAAGAATGGCAAGCAGCTTTCTGCCATTGAGGAAGTGGAGCCGGAGCCATCCCTCGGGAACGGCGGTCTTGGACGTCTTGCCGCGTGTTTCCTTGATTCTATTGCATCCCTGGGACTTCCCGGTGAGGGAATCGGCTTAAACTATCATTTCGGTCTGTTCAAGCAGGAGTTTAAGGATAAACTGCAGACAGCACAGAAAAATGACTGGATCGAGGCGCAGTCCTGGCTGACGAAAACTGATACGACATTCGAAGTGGCGTTTGGCGCAAAGAAGGTGACTTCCCGGCTTTATGACATTGATGTCATTGGTTATGATAACGGTGTAAATAAGCTGAGACTTTTCGATATCGAGACGATCGACGAGAGTCTGGTCAAGAAGGGCATCGACTTTGACAAGGAAGATATCGAGAAGAATCTGACGCTGTTTCTCTATCCAGACGACTCCGACGAGGCGGGTAACCTTCTTCGCATTTACCAGCAGTATTTTATGGTGAGCAATGCGGCGCAGCTGATTTTAAAGGAGATGAAGGAGAAACAGTACGATCTGCGCACCATGTATGAGCATGCGGTGATCCAGATCAACGATACCCATCCGACCATGGTGATCCCGGAGCTGATCCGCATTCTGGTGGATGACAAGGCGTTTACCATGGACGAGGCGATTGAGGTTGTGAGCAAAACCTGCGCGTACACAAACCACACGATTCTTGCGGAAGCGTTGGAGAAATGGCCTCTGGAATATCTGGAGAAGGTAGTGCCCCAGCTTGTGCCGATCATTAAGGAGCTGGATAAGCGGGTGGCGAAGAAATATAAGGATCCGAAGGTGCAGATCATCGACAAGGACGACAGGGTGCATATGGCGCATATCGACATCCATTACGGCTTCTCGGTGAACGGTGTGGCGGCGATCCACACGGAGATCTTAAAGAATACGGAACTGCATGCATTCTACAAGATCTACCCGGAGAAATTTAATAATAAGACGAACGGCATTACGTTCAGAAGATGGCTTCTGTCCTGCAACCATGAGCTGGCGACGTTCCTTTCCGAGACCATCGGGGACGGCTACAAGAAGGATGCGGCGAATCTGGAGAAGCTTTTGGAGTTTGCGGATGACGAGGCTGTACTCAACCGCATCGCAGAGATTAAGATGAACCGCAAGAAGGATCTGGCGGCTTATGTGCAGAAGGCGGAGGGCGTAACGCTGAATCCCGATTCCATCTTTGACATCCAGAGCAAACGTCTGCACGAGTATAAGAGACAGCAGATGAATGCGCTTTACATCATCCATAAATATCTGGAGATCAAGGCCGGCAAGAAGCCGGCAAGACCTATGACCTTTATTTTCGGAGCCAAGGCGGCGCCCGCCTATGTGATCGCCCAGGATATTATCCATCTTCTTCTTGTGTTACAGGAGATTGTGAATAAGGATCCCGATGTGAGCCCTTATATGACGGTGCTCATGGTGGAGAATTACAACGTGGCTTACGCCGAGAAGATGATTCCTGCCTGCGATATTTCCGAGCAGATTTCGCTGGCATCCAAGGAGGCGTCCGGCACAGGCAACATGAAATTCATGTTAAACGGCGCGGTGACGCTCGGCACTTCCGACGGCGCGAACGTGGAGATTCACGAGCTGGTGGGAGACGACAATATTTATATTTTCGGTGAGAAGTCCGAGACAGTCATCAGACACTACGAGAAGGCAGATTATGTTTCCAAAGATTATTACAAAAAGTCTCCTGTGATCAAGGAGGCGGTGGACTTTATCGTCGGCAAGGAAGCGCTGAAGGTGGGACACAAGGAAAATCTGGAGAGACTTTACAAGGAACTGTTAAACAAAGACTGGTTCATGACCCTTCTTGATCTGGAGGATTACATCAAGACCAAGGATCAGATGATGGCGGATTACGAGGATCAGAAGAAGTGGAGAAAGATGATGCTTGTGAACATCGCCAAGGCAGGGTTCTTCTCCTCCGACAGAACGATCGAGGAGTACAACAGAGACATCTGGAAATTAAGATAATTCATCCGCAAGCGGTGTCAATAAGAAAATCACAAAGAAAAAGGCCGGAATCATGCGCTGCATGAGATCCGGCCTTTTGCTGTGCAATAAGCAGAGCTGGAAGGCCCGGGAAGCATTTCGGAATGCCGTCGCACCCGCTGTCAGATGTCGGACAGATATCCATCCTGTGCATCGGGCTGTGCACTTTGTACAGGACAGCGTTACTTGTCTTTTGCAAGCGCTTGCAGCCGCGCTCTTGCAGGTGCGTAGCCGCCGCATTTCTGATAATACGTCCGCGCTTCCCCAGTGTGCCCGGTGCACTCATAGATCACGCCGATGTTGTAATATGCCATAAAACTGTTTACGCCATCCACGGAAAACTCTTCCATAGTGGCAGCTTTTTTGAACTCGGCAACGGCGGCGTCAAAAAGGCCGTTATTCATATAAACCAGTCCCATCAGAAAGACGAAGTCCGCCCGTACCGCAAAAGTGTCATAGAGTTCGGCGAGTCCCAGCGCGTCCCGGCTGCGTTTGAGGTCCAAGAGCGTATAGCCGTAGGATTCCACCATTGTTTTTACATAGTCAAGGCTGGGATCCACCTCCAGAGAGAGCCCGGCATCAAAGTTCTGAAAGGCTTTTTCGGTGTCTCCAAGTCTGCGGCAGCTCTGTCCGAGCTGGAAATAGAGATAAGGGTCGGGGCCTTCCCTCTCAAGCTGGGCTTCGAGAAGGGCGATATTGCGGCGGGATTTTTCCCGCATGTCCGATTCGGTCTCATCGTAGCCCACATGCAGAATTGTGACAGGAGCGTCATAAATGGTTTTGGTGACGCCGTCACGGCGTTCCAGCTGTTCATGCACCGCCCCCGTAAAGTGAAAATATCTGCGGTCGGCCAGACGGCTTATCCGCGTCTGCTCATAGGAAACCAGACCATCACGCAGGAAGCGGCTGCGGATGAGAATACGCCCGGCGCGGTCGGGATGGGTTTCCATACAGCGGCCAAGCGCAGCCAAATCCAGCGTTTCCATATATTCATCACAGTCGAGAGAAAGTATCCAGTTATGGGAGGCTTTTTGCATACAGAAATTCCTGGCGGCGCTGAAATCGTCACACCATTCGAAATGGTAAATCCGATCCGTGTACTTTTCGGCGATCGCCAGCGTGCGGTCTGTGGAGCCGGTGTCTGTCAGCACGATCTCAAAACCGTAGGAAGACAGGTGTTTCAGACACTCCCCGATGTGTTTTTCTTCATTTTTGGCAATCATGCATACGGACAGCGGAAGCAAGGTTTCTCCTTTCATGTGGAAAACGCTGCCGGGAAGCAGCGTTTCACGCAGGTGCGGTACATTCTCTTTCCATACAGGGGATTACGATGCGGAGTCCCTTGAGGCAAGCTCTCTGAGCCTTCTGAGGGCGGGATCGTACTCTCCACATTTCTTATAATAAGTCCGCGCCTGTGTCAGATCTCCCATGGTCTCGTAAATTTCTCCGATATGGTAATTGGCGCGGTAGCTGTTGACTCCCGTGCGGGCGTAGGCCGTGAGGGAGGTGGCTTTTTTAAATTCTTCGATGGCCTTGGCGTACTCGCCCTTTTTCTGATAGAGTGTTCCCATCAGGAAGACAAAGTCAGCACGGTGGGAGAAAAGGTCGTACTTTTCCCGGAGGGACATGGCTGTGTCGTATTTGGCCAGATCCAGCAGGCAGTAGCCGTAGGTTTCCGCCATGCTCTGCACAAAGTCGGAATTGGGATCTGCGTTTAAATCAAGCCCAAGCTTATAATAGTGGGCCGCCTTTTCCATGTCATTCAAGGATATGTAGTTTTGTCCAAGCTGGAAATAAATATAGGGGCTTGGACCTTTCAGGGAGAGATCGTGCAGCAGCATTTCCAGGTTTCTGGTAGCCCGCATCCGTTTGTCTGATTCGCTCACATAGCCCTCGTGATAAAAGGTGAGGGGAATGGGGAACGTATCGGGTTCTTTTCCCTGCATGGTGCGCACCTGCTCGTGTATGCTTCCCTCGAAATGGCAGTAATTTCTGTTAAAGAGTCTGCCGATCCGTTCCGACATGATGGAGCGTGACCCCTGCACAGTGTAAGGATTATTGCGCGCAATCATGCCGACGGCCTCACGCCGTCCGGCGAGGGACTCCTCAAGGCGCGCGAGATTGACATTTTCCAGATATTCGTCGCAGTCGATAATCAGTACCCAGTCGTTGGCTGCCTGCTGGACGGAGAAATTTCTTGCGCTGCTGAAATCCTCGCACCATGCGAAGTGAAAGATTTTGTCTGCGTATTTATGGGCAATCTCCACCGTCCGGTCAACAGAACCGGTATCTACCACAATGATTTCAAAACGGCAGGGACGCAGCCTTTTCAGACATTCTTCGATATGGTTATCTTCGTTTTTGGCAATCATGCACACGGAAACGGGTAACATAGTAACACCTCTTTTGTGATTTATTTCGGTTATGTCCATTTTAGCATTTTCTTTGCGTGGCGACAATACGGTTTTTATTGGGGGTTAGGGAGATTTATTGTTCTTTTTGTACAAAAAGTACAAAAAAGGAAGGGAAAACATGATGAAGATGACGATATTCCGTTTAGCAAGAGTGGTAGGTGGTTCCTTTTTTGGGGGGAATATGGTATACTATTTCCGAATAGAGAGGAGAAGACCTCTTCTCATAAAGAAAATCGTGCATGATAAGGAGGTCTATTATGACAAAGGCAGAAATCTTGAAGGCAGAAATTTTAAAACAGCATAAGAGCGTCAGACAGTTTGCGATTGAAATGGAAATTCCGTACTCTACATTAGTTACTGCGCTCGACAGGGGTATTGAAGGTATGGCCTACGGCACAGTGATCCGTATGTGTGACAGACTGAATCTGAATCCTGTGGATTTCTCCCCGATTAACCAGAAGAGCCTGCTCGGCGGTAAGATCATGGAAAACCGCGTGATGCAGTATTACGTGAAACTGAATAAGACAGGACGCAAGAAGGCGCTGGAGCTGATGGAAGACTATGCGCAGCTTGATAAGTATAAGGCGGTTGAAGAGTAATGCATTATCATTATTTGATCGTGGGTGCAGGGCTGTACGGCTCTGTGTTTGCCCGCGAGATGCACGAACAAGGCCGGCATGTGCGCCTGATTGACAGGAGGCAGCATATCGCCGGCAATATTTATACAGAAGAAGTGGAAGGCATACAGGTGCACCGTTACGGCGCTCATATATTCCATACTTCTGACAAAAGAATATGGGATTATGTAAATCGGTTTGCGGAGTTCAACCATTACATCAACTCGCCGGTGGCACGTTATAAGGAGGAACTGTATAACCTCCCTTTTAACATGAATACATTCAGCAAAATGTGGGGTGTGGTGACGCCCGGTCAGGCGAAAGAGAAAATCGCGGAACAGATCGCGGATCTTCATATAGGGGAGCCGAAGAACCTGGAGGAGCAGGCGCTTTCTCTGGCAGGCCGGGATGTTTACGAGAAGCTGGTGAAAGGCTACACGGAGAAACAGTGGGGCAGGGACTGCACGGAGCTGCCTGCCTTTATCATCAAAAGGCTGCCACTGCGTTTTACCTACGACAATAATTATTTCAATGACCGCTACCAGGGGATTCCGATAGGAGGCTATACCATAATGGTAGAGAAAATGCTGGAGGGCATTGAGGTGAAGACAGGCGTGTCCTACCGGGAATTTGTGACGGAAGAGGAGCGGGACGGGCGGCTGTGTCTGACAGACCGGGAAGGAAACACTTATGATAAGGTGTTATATACCGGAATGATTGACGAGTTCTTTGATTTTGCACTGGGACATCTGGAGTACCGGTCTCTTCGGTTTGAGACAGAGTTTTTTGCAGACTGCGACAATTATCAGGGCAATGCGGTAGTGAACTATACGGAACGCGAAGTCCCTTATACGAGGGTGATTGAGCACAAGCATTTCGAGTTTGGCACACAGCCCGGCACGGTGATCACCAGAGAATATCCGGCATTCTGGAAAGAGGGGGAGGAACCCTACTATCCTGTCAATGACGAAAAGAATGAGAAGCTGATGGAGCAGTATGTGGAACTGGCCGGGACAAAGCCGCATGTGATTTTCGGCGGCCGGCTCGGGCAGTACAGATACTACGATATGGATAAAGTGATTGCACAGGCGTTGGAAGCGGCGGAGCGGGAGCCGGGCTGAGATCGTGAATAAAATTTTGGGCAGAGTCTTGACAAGAAACGGGGCTCTGCCTATAATTATGGCTAGATAGTTTGAAGGTCAAAGTATTGGAAACTCAAACAAGATGGAGGCACCCTATGAATTGGAATGAGGCAAACAGGGAACTGGACAGGAGAAGAGACAGAGCTTTGCTTGGCGGCGGCCAGAGTAAGATTGATAAGCAGCACGCGAATGGAAAACTGACAGCCAGAGAGCGGATCGAGATGCTTCTTGATCCCGGCACTTTTGTGGAGGTGGACGGCTTTCTGGAGTCCCGCATCGACGATTTTGATCTGGATAAGAGACGGGTGCCGGGGGACGGCGTGGTGACGGGTTACGGAGAGATAGACGGCCGGCAGGTGTTTGTAGCCAGTGAGGACTTTACAGTGATCGGTGGTACGCTCGGTGAATACCACTCCTTTAAGATCTGCCGGATTCAGGACATGGCGATGGAGATGAAAGCGCCCCTGATCTGCATCAATGACAGCGGCGGCGCCAGAATCGAGGAGGGCATTTCCTCTCTGAGCGGTTACAGCGGCATGTTTTTGCGGCATACGAAAGCGTCCGGGGTGATCCCGCAGATTGCGGTTATTCTCGGGCCCTGTTCCGGCGGCGCCTGCTATGCGCCCGCCATCTGTGATTTTATTTTTATGGTAAAAGACATTTCGAAGATGTTCATCACCGGGCCGAACGTGGTGAAGACGGTCATCAACGAGGAAGTTTCGGTGGAGGAGCTGGGCGGTGCGCAGGTGCACGCGAAGAAGAGCGGTGTGTCCCATTTTACTTATGATACGGAAAACGAGTGTCTGATGGGCGTCCGCAAGCTCTTGTCCTATCTGCCAAGCAACTGGACGGAAAAGCCTCCTGTGGTGAATACCCCAGAGCGACAGAGCATTCCCTCCAGGGTGGGGAGAGTATTCGGCAGAGGCGAGGGCGTAAGGCAGGACAATGCCTTGAAAGCGAAGGCGGCCAAACTCAAGGATATCGTGCCGGATAATTCCCGCCATGCCTATGATGTGAAAGAAGTGATCGACTGTATCGTGGACGAGGGAAGCTTCTTTGAGGTGCAGAAGGAGTTCGCCACGAACGCGGTGGTTGGCTGGTGCCGTATGGAGGGCAAGGTGGTCGGTATCGTGGCGAACCAGCCAAACTCCATGGGTGGATCGCTGGACTATCATGCATCTGACAAAATAGCGCGGTTTATCCGCTTCTGCGACTGCTTTAACATACCGCTGGTCACGCTGATCGATGTGCCTGCATTCCTGCCCGGAACGGCGCAGGAGCACAACGGTATCATCCGTCACGGGGCGAAGATACTCTACGCCTACTCGGAGGCAACCGTGCCGAAGATTTCACTGATTATGAGAAAGGCTTACGGCGGCGCTTATATCGCCATGAACTCCAAGGAGATGGGGGCGGACATTGTCTACGCATGGCCTATCGCGGAGATTGCGGTGATGGGAGCGGACGGTGCGGTCAACATTGCCTTCAAGAGAAAGATCAAGGCGGCACCAGACCCAGAGGCCATGCGTGCCCAGTGCAAGAAGGAGTATGAGGACAGATTTTTAAATCCTTATGTGGCGGCGTCACGGGGCTACGTCAACGAGGTGATCAAGCCCGAGGAGACGAGGGATGCGCTGCTCAAAGCGCTGCGGGGCTTAAAGAACAAGCAGACGGAGAATCCGAAGAAGAAACACGGAAACATACCGCTCTAAGCGGTAGCGCGGGTTTGCGGGTTACACATTCTCCTTGAATGGTTTGCACGATCGCAATGTCCTATGAAATAGAAAAGCGGCGGGTCAGTGACCTGCCGCTTTTATACTTGTATGTTGGATTCTGTCTTAACAGTAGCTGTTGAACATCATGCCGCTGTACGCGCTCGTAATGTAAGGGCTTGCGAAGTTCTTACCGGGATTCTTATAGGCCACAATCACGTTGTTGACATAGTGCATCGGGTCTAAGGAAACCTGATTCGACTTGCGCAGGATGGAGTTCGTAAAGCCTTTCATGGAGGCGAACGCTTCCTTGGCGTCCTCGCTGGTAGCCTTCTGGCGCAGCACGTTGTTGTCTACTTCCAGGGTGCCGTCCAGATTCAGGTTCAGTCCCGCAGAGGTAAGCCCCTTCGCGTAAACTCTTGCCACGCTGCTCATTTCGTGGAACAGGCGGTCACTCTTGGGCTGTACGCCGCTGTACTCGGAAACTGCCTGCAGGAAGGAGTTGTATCCGCTCACCAGTGTATTGATATTCTCTGCCAGTGATTCCACGTCCGTCTTAATGCCGATAGAAGCAGTCTCGCCCTCCTCACTGCTCACGCCCTTGAACTGTAACTCATAGGTGTGATCCAGCGTATAATGGTTGGTGGTGGAAGAATGCTCCTCTCCGTTTACCAGGAAGGAAGCGTTTGACGCCGGGGACGCGATATAGTCAAGTCCCAGATAATCCACCACGCCCGCCGTCTTGCTGGTGCGCTGGTCGGAGATAAGGAACTGCATCTTTTTGCCGTCTTTCAGGCCGGTAGCGTCCGATTCCATCCGCAGGGCGGAACCGCCCTTTCCGTCGTCAATCACCTGTGCCGACATGCCGATGTTTGCATTGGTAATCAGCCGGGACAGACGCGCTTGTACATCCGAGTTTGTGTCGCTTGCCTTAATGCTGAACTGGAATTCATAGCTTAAATCCTCGATCCCCACGTCGAAAGAATAGGTGTCGGGAGCAAGCGCGGCAGGCTCGTCAGCGGGGAGGAATTTCCCGAGATTTATCTGGGATGAAGCGAGACGGTTTACCTCAACTTCATAGGAGGGGAAATCGTCGTCCGGCTTTTTGGAACCCACATATTTTGCTGTGACCATTTCCTCGTTGCTGGAAAAAGCGACTTTTTTGTTCAGAAGCTCTTCCTCGTCGAGGCCGCCCAGAGACGCGATGGTATTGCGGAGCTCTCTGGCATTTTCCTTTATGCCTACTGCAAATTCCCGGGATTCTTTACTGGTGTCTAAAATAAACAGAGGAGATTCCTTGTTCATTTTGACAATCGAATTATATACGCTGCGAAGCTCACTCTTCTTATGCGTATCATAAGGGGTGCTGGACTTCGGCGCATAGCTGGTCACATAGAAATTGTAGATGTTTGCCATGTTGCTATTGATTGTGTTGTAAGACATAAGCCCTCCTTTCTTCCGTGAAAGCATAACAGATACCTCCTGTGGCCATCCGTAGCCTGCAAGGTATCATTTGTGGGCATCTCTACCTAATATTATATTAGTGCATTTATTTTACCACTTTTTCCACGAAGAACGCAAGTATTTCTGGAATTATAATATATATCGTATCATGTAGTCATTTCATAAAGAGGCTTTTAACAAAAAAGTGAATAATTTTGCGTGAAAATGCTAAAAAACGGTTGACTTGAGGCACTCCGTATGATATATTGTGTGAGCGAGAAGAGAGTAAGGTCTTTTTTTTATGCTCAAAAAATGAGAATGAGAGATACAAGATCAAACAAATCGTAATACAGGTGGAGGTGGCAAGATATGCGCACAAGAATCACATTGGCATGTACGGAATGTAAGCAGCGTAACTACAATACGACGAAGGATAAGAAGACACATCCCGACAGGATGGAAATCAAGAAGTATTGCAGATTCTGCAAGAAGCATACCCTGCATAAGGAGACGAAGTAAGCGTTCGTCGGTTAAAAAAGGAGATATTGGATTATGGCAGATTCAGCGAGAACAGATAAGAAAGCAGTCAAGTTTTTTGACGGCGTGAAGGCTGAGTTTAAAAAGATCAGCTGGCCGGACAAGGATTCCCTCCTGAAACAGTCTGTTGCAGTCGTTGTTATTTCCCTTGTGGTAGGAGCAATTATCACAGTGTTGGATTTTGGCCTGCAGTACGGCGTTGATTTCATTACTACACTGAAATTTTAAGACAGGTTCTTAATATGCACACGGTTGCCCTAAGGAAGATTGTCAGCAGGGCTGACGGGCACCCGGCGCAGCGGCGGGGATAAAACATTCCCGGCCTGATTCTGAAAGACAGGGAGGATCCGTATGGCAGAGGCGAATTGGTATGTTGTGCATACTTATTCCGGGTATGAAAATAAGGTAAAAGCCAACATAGAAAAAACGATCGAAAACAGGCATCTGGAAGAAGAGATTCTGGAGGTCAGAGTGCCGATGCAGGATGTCACGGAGCTGAAAAACGGTGCGCGCAAGACCGTTCAGAAAAAGATGTTTCCCGGGTATGTTTTGATCAATATGATTATGAATGACGACACCTGGTATGTCGTGAGAAATACCAGAGGCGTGACCGGCTTCGTGGGGCCGGGAAGCAAACCGGTACCGCTCACGGAGGCGGAGATGAAGCCTCTCGGCATCAAGGTGGAAAATATGAGCGTCGATTTCGCGGAGGGCGATACCATCGCGGTGGTTGCGGGTATCTGGAAGGACACCGTTGGTGTTGTGCAGAGAATCGACTATGGCAAACAGACGGCTACCATCAATGTGGAGCTGTTTGGAAGAGAGACTCCCGTGGAGATCAGTTTTGCGGAAGTCAGAAGTATGCGTTAGCGGTTCAGCCGGATCGCGCGGGCTGAACCATGGTGAAACAGGTATTTACCCGCTTCGGCGGTGTAGATAGGTGTGGGAGCTGGTTTGAGCGATTTGGAGTGCCGTGCACTTAAAATCCAAAACCCGAGCGTGCCTCCGGCAGTCCCGAGGATTGCGGCAGGCAGGTGGAATAGCGTCCGAACCACAATATTATTAGGAGGTGCCGAAATGGCAAAGAAGGTAGAAGGATATATCAAGTTACAGATCCCTGCTGGTAAAGCAACACCAGCGCCCCCGGTTGGTCCTGCACTCGGTCAGCACGGGGTAAACATCGTTGAATTTACGAAACAGTTTAACGCAAGAACAGCCGACAAAGGTGATGTGATCATCCCGGTTGTTATCACAGTGTATGCAGACAGAAGCTTCAGCTTCATCACGAAGACCCCCCCTGCTGCAGTACTTTTGAAGAAGGCATGCAACATCAAGTCAGGCTCCGCTGCGCCTAACAAGACGAAGGTAGCCACCATCTCCAAGGCTAAGCTGCAGGAGATTGCAGAGTTGAAGATGCCTGATCTGAACGCGGCAAGCGTTGAGGCGGCCATGAGCATGATCGCCGGTACTGCGAGAAGTATGGGTATCACAGTAGAAGAGTAATGGAGGGTTCGAGATGAAACACGGTAAAAAATATCAGGAGGCGGCTAAGCTGGTAGACCGCACGATGCAGTACGATACAGCCGAGGCGATTGCCTTAGTGAAAAAGACAGCAACAGCAAAATTTGACGAGACCGTGGAGGTTCATATCAGAACCGGATGTGACGGCCGTCACGCAGAACAGCAGATCCGTGGTGCGGTAGTACTGCCCAATGGAACCGGCAGAACGGTCCGCGTGCTGGTATTTGCCAAGGGCGATAAGGTAAACGAGGCGGAGGCAGCGGGCGCTGACCATGTAGGCGGCGAGGAGCTGATTCCCAAGATCCAGAACGAAGGTTGGCTTGACTTTGACGTGGTAGTGGCAACTCCCGATATGATGGGTGTTGTAGGCCGTCTCGGTAAGGTTCTCGGCCCCAAGGGTCTGATGCCCAACCCGAAGGCAGGCACGGTTACTATGGATGTGACAAAGGCGATCAACGATATCAAGGCTGGTAAGATCGAGTACAGACTGGATAAGGCTAACATCATCCATGTGCCGGTAGGCAAGATTTCCTTCGAGGAGAGCAAGCTGCAGGAGAACTTCGATGCGCTGATGGAGGCGATTGTCAAGGCAAAACCCTCTGCGCTTAAGGGACAGTATCTCAGAAGCATTACGCTGGCAACCACTATGGGCCCTGGCGTGAAGGTGAATGTGGCGAAGTATTAGTGCGAATTACAATTATGCAGAAATAGACAGAGAAGCGGTGTGCTGTTGCATGCCGCTTTCTTTTGCGTGTTTATGGCTGCAAGGGCAGGGTCAAAAGAAACAGCGCGCCCGTTCCGGGTGCGTCGGAGACAGTGAGCGTTCCCCTGTGGGCCGAAATAATTTCTTTTGCCACCGCAAGTCCAAGCCCGTGATGACCTTTTTCGGTGTCTGATGGGGAATCGGATTTCATCCGATAAAAACGGTCGAAAACTTTCGCCTTTTCCCCGTCGGGAATGCCGGGACCGTTATCCTGCACGCCGATTGTAATTTCCTTTTCATAAGGACCTTCGGCGATAAAGAGGAGCACAGCGCTTCCGGCGGGTGTGTGGGACAGGGCGTTGTGAAGCAAAATATGACACGTCTGTCGTATTCTCCCGCAGTCGCAGGTACAGAGCGGCAGTTCGGATTCGGGAAGACGGATGGAGAGAATGTGCCCGCTTTCGGCGGCAAGCGGCAGGAAGTTTTCGTATGTTTCCAGGAGAAGCGTCTGTAAATCTGTTTCCTCCATGCGAAGAATCAGTCCGTGGCTGTCGGCGCGGGAGAGGGTGAGGAGTTGTTCGAGCATGTCTGACATCTGCGCCCCTTCCCTTGCGATCACTTGAAAAAAGGATTTCTGTTCTGCCGGGGGCGCTTTTTCGCAGGCGGAGGCGCTTGAGAGGATGACGGCAAGCGGCGTGCGCAGCTCATGGGAAACGCCGGCGATGAAGCGGTTCTGGCTTTCCTGGGAAGCGAGCAGCGGCTGCAGAAGCCGTCCTGTGAAATACCAGCAGAAGAGCGCAAGGAGACAGAGGGAGAAAAGAAACAGGAAAAAGTAGAGAAACAGGCTGCTTCTGATACGGGAATAGAGCGGTCTCAGCGACTGTAAGAAACAGACTTGCAGGATGCTGCCGTTTTTTACCAGCTGTTTTTGGTAGTGGAGAACTTCGGGAAGGATGCCGTGGCTGCCGACCGAAACGTCGCCGGCTTTGCCGTATGGACGCAGGGTGTGCCCGGCGGCCGGTGCAAAAAGGTAGTGGGCGTATTCGGGGAGAATCTGGTTGGCGTGGTCGCCGTTGTGGAACAGTTCTGTCCCGTTGTCCCACAGATAGATGCGGAATCCGGCATTTTCTTCATGTGAGGCGAGCCAGCGCGAAGTGAGGACCGTCTGCTCGCTGATGGATTCAATTACGGTGTAGGACTGGCTTGTAAAAGAAGATAACTGCAGGGAAAACTGCTGTTTTACATGAAAATAAAAGCAGACGCCGAGCAGTACAGCCAGCAGGATTGAAAGAACTGCAGTGAAAAGTCTGGTCAGCCGAAGCCGTACATTCCGATACATAAAAGCTCCTTTGTTTTTCGTGACAATTCGGTACAGATACAGTCTGCCATTGCAGCGGTCCGGCTTTTGTCTGCCTGGTTACCTGTTATCCGTCGCTGTCTTCCAGCCGGTAACCGTGTCCGCGCCGGTTGACGATGGTGACGCGGCTGTCTAAGGTTTTCAGACGCTTGCGCAGGAAGTAGATATAGTTGTCCAGATTGCTGTTTTCCACGGAGGTGTCCAGTCCCCACACCTTGTGCAGCAGCACGGTGCGGTCGGTAGTTTTGTTACCTGCCTGCAGAAGCAGGCGCATCAGATCGCTTTCCGTCTGGGAAAGGGCACATTTTTTGTCCCCGCATATAAGAATGTTCTCCGCGCCGTCTAAAGACAGGTCGCCGAAGGAGTAAGCGGCGCTCGCGAAGGCGTTTTTTCGGCGGAAGAGGGAGGCGATTCTGGCGGAGAGTTCCGAGTAGGCGAAAGGCTTTACCAGATAGTCGTCCGCGCCCGCGTTAAGCCCCGTCACACGGTCGTCCACCTCGCCGAGGGCGGAAAGAATGATGACGGGGGTGAGATTTCCGTCGGCGCGCATGCGGCGCAGGATGTGCAGTCCGCTCTCGCCGGGCAGCATGCAGTCTAACAGGATCAGGTCGTAAATGCCCTGCCTGATATACAAAACAGCCTCACTGCCGTCATGACAGCAGTCAACGAGGTGTCCCTCCTGCCGTAACTGCCATGCCACGGCGCGGCATAAGTCTTTATCATCTTCAATGATCAGAATATTCATTTCGCAGCATCCTTTTTGAAACACTTTCGTGAACAGTTTACCACATGTAATCTTTAAATAGTTTCTAAATTTAGAGATTTCTTAGAATCTTCTTAGAAGATATTTAGAAGGAATTTCTATTATAATGATAAAAAATAAGGTGTCAGATAGGATGAAATGGTTGCAAAGAAGATAGTTGTGCCGGGAGGGACGATGAACGATGAGAAAAGGACGGGCGCTGTTGTATCTAATGATGTGTGCCATGTGTGTAGCGTTTTGTGGCTGCGGTGACAAGGAGGAGGAGATTCCCATGGGACGGTATGCGGACAGGGAGGTGAAGCTGCCGTCTGGTACTTTTGCGTATATGCATCCGTGCGCAGACGGAAGTTATTATCTGTACGGTCTGGATACAAATCTGACCTATGTGGATGCGCAGGGCGAGAGCAGGGAGATGAACTGGGGCTGGGAGGGCAGCGCCAATATCCATGTTAAGTATGGAGCGGGGGTGTCGGACAGCGGGGCGGCTGTTTTTTCCTATACGCCCAAGTTCTGGGTGGACGAGGAGCTGGAGGCTATGTGGCTTGCCGGAGAAAACTGTTATCTGTACTGCTATGTGGATGAAAATGGCAGGAACCATGCACTTGAACCACACGGCAAGGGATATCGGAAAGGGACGAACCTGAATGTTTTCGCCTTTTCGCCGGAGGGAGAGCTGTATGCGGCGTCTGAGGACACGGTGTACCGGGTCAATGTGGAGAGCGGTGAGACGGAGAGCCTGTTTGCCACAGCGGGGCGTGCAGAGTCCATTGTGTTTGCGGGCAGTGTGATGCTTGCGGCGGACAGGGAGAAGGTATATTTTTACGATATGGCGGCGGAAAAACTGCTTGACGGCAGCGGTTTGCTGGATGAGTTTATCAAAAGCCACAGTACCGGTGGTCTTGTGATGGCGGTAACTGACGGGGACGCACAAATTCTGTACATGGCATGCAGTACAGGGCTGTACCGCCACATATGGGGCGGTTCGGTGATCGAGCAGATCGCGGACGGACAGATGACGGCGCTTGGAGATACACAGAGGGAGATCCTTGCCCTGCAGGCGCTTGACAACGGGGTATTCCGCGTCCTGTTGAGCGGGAATACCATGGTGGAGCTGTACTATGACGAGACGCTTCCCGCAAAGCCGTCCAAAGAACTGACGGTGTACAGTCTGGAGGAGATCGGCTGGATCCGCTATGCGGGACAGCTTTTCCAGAAGAAGCACCCGGATGTGCTGGTGCGGTATGAGACGGGGATCGACGGCGACAACGCGGTCAGCAGGGAAGATGCCTTGAAAAATCTCAACACACGTCTGCTTGCGGGGGATGTGCCGGACGTGATCGTGCTGGATCGTATGGATATCGAGCAGTATGCAGACAAGGGGGTGCTCAGGGAGCTGGACGGGATTTTGCAGCCTTATCTGGATGACGGCATTCTGTACAGGAATATCGTAGAGGGAATGCGGATGACAAAGAACGAAAAAATATACAGTGTGCCGATGATGGTTTACCTTCCCATCTGGCTTGGCGAGGAGATGTATCTGGAAGGAGAGGACGGGCTTGAAGACATTGTTGCGGGAGTGGAGCTGGCAAGGCAGAAGCATCCTGAGGGCCCCATTCTTTACACGCTCTATCCAAAGGACGTCCTGGTGCAGACAATGCCGGTCTGCCTGCCCGCATGGATAAAGGAGGACGGCAGTCTGGACGTGGAGAAGCTGACAGCGTACTATGAGGCGGCGGAAAAGCTGTGGGAGCTGGACAGCGCCGGATTCGACGATGCCGGGCGCAAGGCCTGGCAGAAAAATAATACGGAATATTATGCGCCCACGGATATGGATATGGCGGATATCGGATTCAATTTTCAGTACAGCGCACAGCAGAATTTTGGCGAGACATGGCTGCAGCTTGGCTTTATGCTGAACCCGCAGACGGGTATGACAAAGGTACACGTCACAAAGCAAAATATGGAGGCAGGGTGGCAGAAAAAGGAATTGGAGGATACCGTAACCTTTGATGCCTATACAGGACAGGCGGACAATGTCTACTGGGCGAAGAATATCGCGGGATTGTGTGAAAAGGGGAAGGAGCCGGAGCTTGCGGAGGAATTTTTCGGGCTGCTTCTCTCTGACGAGATGATGCGGAAGTGGTGGCTTGACAAGCCGAGGAACCAGAGCGGCATCACCATACGCAAGGATTCCCTCGGCGACATTTTGGATATCAACAATGCAGAATTTGGGGAAGTGATGGGATGGAAAGACCCTGGGGCGCTGAATGAAAAAATGATGTGGCCAACGGAGGAAGAAAAACAGTGGCTTTATCAGATGATGGAGGATGCGTCCTGCTGTTATCGTCCGGGAACAATGTTGGAGGAATGCGCGATGGAGGCCGGTATCCGGGTGCTTGCGGGCGAACTGACCCCGGAGGAAGGGGCGAAAGAGGTTGAGAGGAAGATGGCGATTGAGATGGAGGAGTAAAAGACTGCTGTTTCTGCTGCCGGGTGTTTCGGGTGTTCTGCTGTTCTATCTGCTGCCGTTTTTGGAGGTAGTGAGAAGATCCTTCCTGAAGTCCGGCAGCGGCGCTTTCGTGGGAATCGACAATTACCGTGAGGTGTTTGAAAACGGCGCGTTTGCGCTTGCCGTGCGCAATACGTTTTTGTACATGGCGGTGGGCGTGCCGCTTCTTATGGGAATCAGCCTGTTCCTGTCTATGCTTTTGAGAAATCTCCTGTTTCGCCGCAGGCTGGTGTCAGCGATGCTTCTGCCTATGGCAGTACCGGCAGCGGTTATGGTTCTGACGCTGCAGATTTTAATTGACAGACAGGGAGTCGTCAATGGCGTGCTGACAAAGGTATCGGAACAAATAGCGGCGTTTCCGGCTTTTTCAGCCATCGACTATCTCAACACCGGGTGGGCGTTGGCGGTTGTGGTGTGCAGCTTTTTGTGGAAAAATACGGGATACATGGTCATTCTCTGGCTGGCAGGACTTGCCGCGCTGCCAAAGGAAGTGGAGGAGGCGGCGCAGGTGGACGGCGCAAACAGATGGCAGAACTGGCATTATATCATCAGACCTGGGCTTTCCGGCAGTTTTTTTACAATCGGAATGCTGTCTGTGCTGCAGATTTTCAAAAGCTACAGGGAGGTCTGGATGGTGGCGGGCAGTTATCCGCAGGAGCATATTTATTTTTTGCAGCACCTTTTGCAGAACTGGTATCTGAAACTGGAGTTTGACAGAATGGCGGCGCTGACAGTGATTCTTTCACTTGTACTGCTTGCGGTGTGTCTGTGCCTGCAGAAAAAACTGGATTAGTGCGAGAAGGGCGGAAGGAAACAAAATGGGAAGCGAAGTGACAGTCCCGGCATGGGCGGTACAGGCGTATAGCAGATGGCGGAAAAGGAGAATGGCATGGTTTGCCGGGGGAATCTGCGCGGCGGTGGCGGCTTTGATCTGTTCACCCCTTCTTATGATTCCGGGCGGCGCTCTGATGGACAGCATGGAGATGCGGCGGATTCTTTCGCCGATTCTCGGGGAAGGGGAGGGCTTTGCGGTCTGGCATCTGCTTCCTGTTTATCCGACAATGGATCATTTTTACAGGCTGCTGATTGAGTCGCCAGCCTTCTATCAGTTGTTCTGGAACACGGCGGGGATGACGGCGGCGATCCTCCTGGGGCAGCTGGCTGTGGGGCTGCCTTCGGCGTGGGCGTTTGCCGCCTTTCGCTTCCGGGGGAGAGATTTTCTGTTCGGACTTTATGTGGTGCTCATGCTCCTGCCCTTTCAGGTGATGCTTTTGCCGCAGTACCTTGTTTTGCAGAAACTGCACTTGTACAATCATCCTGCGGCGGTGATTCTGCCGGCGGTTTTTTCCACGTTCCCGGTGTTTGTCATGTACAGGGGGTTTACCCAGATTGATGCGGAAATTTTGGAGGCGGCAAGACTGGACGGCGCGGGAGAACTGCAGATCTTTTTTCACATTGGCCTGCCTCTTGGAAAGATGGGAGTACAGGCGGCAATGGTTTTGGGCTTTTTGGAGTATTGGAATCTGGTGGAACAGCCTATGGCATTTCTGGAGGAACAGGCGGCATGGCCGCTGTCCCTCTATCTGCCGCAGATTACAATCAGTCAGGCGGGATTTGCCTTCGCCGTGGCAGTGATGACGCTGATCCCCGCACTGTTCGTCTTTGCGCTGGGACAGGATGCGCTGGAGGAGGGAATCGCGTATATCGGGGTAAAAACGTAAGCAGCGCGAAACGTACTTCTAAAGACGTCCTGCTAAAGGACAGGACGCCGGGAAGTACGAAATTTTGCGCGAGAGAATGTCCCAAAGCGGCATTCTCCATATGGATATGAGGACGGAATGGAGAAATTGGGATGCAGATGGAATCGAAGAAAAAACTGTGGCGGGGATTTGCCCTGTTCATGGCGGCTATGCTGGTTATGACATATGTGTCAAGAATGGTCTATGTGAGCCGGATGCCGAGGGTAAAGTGGAGCTGCCCTGCATCGGCGTCCATCCGAAACAAGATCACGGCGGAGGGGACGGTGGAGGCGGTGGGCGCCCGGGCGGTGATCGGACTGGACGGTCTGCTTGTGGAGAAGGTCTGCGTGGCGGCGGGTGACCGGATGGAAGCGGGAACGGTTCTGTATGAGGTGAATATGGAGGATTTGCTCGCGCAGCTTTCGGAGCTTCATGCACAGGAGGAGGCGTGGCAGAAGCAGGAACAGGCAAAGCGCCGGGAGGCGGCTGTGAACACGACCAGGGCGCAGGAAGATTATGACACAAATGTCATAGAATTGGACAGGAGGATTGCGGAGGAGACAAAGAAGCTTGAGGAGCTTATGGAGGATCTGGATACCCATATGTTCCGCATTCCCGAGGAGGATGCCTCCGACGAGATCTGGATTGCATGGGCGGACGAACGGCTGCGGTTTGACAGGGAGATTGCGGAGAAAAAGCGCATGATCGAGGATATACAGCTTGAGAAGGAGAAGCTTGTAAGACAGGCGGACAGAGAAGTGGAGGATGCGAGGCGCGCCCAGAGCGCGGCGGAGAGCGGTCTGGAACTGGGGGTTTCCGGCGTCAGCCAGGTGCGGGAGAGACAGGAGCGGATTGCGCTTTTGACAGAACTTTCCGAGAACGGGGGCAAGGTGGAGGCGGAGCACGCGGGCGACGTTCTGGAAGTAATGATGCAGTCGGGGACGCGGATGGGAGCGGATGCTGTTCTTCGCTACGCCGACGATACGGACAGCCGGATATTTTGCACGGTTATCACGCAGGAACAGAAGCCTTTGGTGCATACGGGGGATGCGGTACAACTTACCTTCCCGGGAAGCGCCGGGGAGGCGGCCGGGACAATCGATTCCATTGTACAGGAAAACGGCAGTTATACCGCGACAATCCGGCTGGATCCGGGCGTGGCGGCGGGGTGTACCGAGGGCGTGATGGAGCTGAACTCCACATCGGAAATTTATGATTTTGTGATACCGATAAAGGCGCTTCGCAACGACGGCGGCAACGCGATTTATGTGCTGGAGGAAAGGGAGGGCATTCTTGGCACGGAACTGAGTGTCAGGAGTATGACGGTGCGCCTGCTGGACAGGAACGAGGAATATGCGGCGATTGCCGACGAGCTGTTGTCGGGCGATCTAAAGGTGGTAACAGAGTGCGACCGGGAACTGGAAAACGGGATGGCAGTCAAAGAGTAAAGAGAAAAGAACTGAGAATGCCTTAAAAGCGGCATTTTCCGCATGGCGTTGAGAGGAGTCAATTGAATTTTGCCATGATGGTTGTTTAATGTTATAATGGTCGCATGGCTAAGAAAAGATCGCGTAAAAACAAGAAGAAAAAGAGAATAAGGTTTCATCGGAGCTTTTTCCTTCCCTTTCTCATCACGCTGACGGCGGCGGTGACGGCGGGGTTTTTCGCTCTGGCGGCGCACCAATGGATTATGGAGCCGGTGAAAACGAAGAAGCCGGATATTGTGCGCCCGGATCAGGGGAACGGCGTGCAGGATGCTGACCGTGAGGCACCAAAGGAAGAGGCGGCCGAGAGAATCGGGGACGAGACGGAGCAGGAGTCGGAAAACGTTTCCAGATACCAGGAAGTGCTGGATGATCCCGACTATATGGAAGAGAATGGCATCTATGCGAGAGAACCGGCGGAGCCTGGGCAGGTGACCATGACTTTTGCGGGGGATATCCTTTTTGACACGAATTACGCCATTATGGGAACTGTGGGTCCAGGCGGCGACATTTCCAAGGGGGTGGCGCCGGAAGTGATCGAGCGGATGCAGGCGGCGGACATTATGATGCTCAACAATGAGTTTGCCTATTCCAACCGGGGGGCGCCTTTGGAGGAAAAGCAGTTTACCTTCCGGGCAAAGCCGGAGACGGTGTCTTACCTGAACGATATGGGCGTGGATCTCGTGTCCCTGGCGAACAATCACGCGTATGATTACGGGCCGGAGGCGCTGACGGATACGCTTGATACCCTGCGTGAGGCGGAGATTCCCTATGTGGGGGCCGGGCGGAATATCAGCGAGGCGGCAAGGCCGGTTTATTATATTGTGGGTGACATAAAGATTGCCTTTGTGTCGGCCACCCAGATTGAACGGCTGGACACGCCGGACACGAAAGAGGCAACGGAGACGTCTCCCGGTGTTTTCCGCTGCTGGAACGGGGCGAAGTTTTTGGAGGCAGTCCGGGAGGCTGCCGAAAACAGTGATTTCGTGGTGGCCTATGTCCACTGGGGGACAGAGAATCAGGTGGAGCTTGACTGGGCGCAGCTGAAGCAGGCGCCGGAACTGGCTGCCGCGGGAGCGGACCTGATCATCGGGGATCATCCGCACTGCCTGCAGCCCATCGGTGTGATTCAGGGCGTGCCCGTGATCTACAGTCTGGGAAATTTCTGGTTCAATTCGAAGACGCTTGACACGGGAATGGTGGAAGTGGTGGTTGACGAGACGGGTATTGTGAGCTATCAGTTCATTCCCTGCCTGCAGAGCGGATGCAGAACCACGCTTTTACAGGGGACGGAGAAAGAGCGGGTGCTCTCCTTTATGCGCAGCATTTCCGAGGGCGTGCGGATTGATGAGGAAGGGTTTGTGAGCTGGTGAACGAAACCGCTCTCCTTATTTCCCATCTTGTGAAACTTTTTCGGCGGGTGAATCGTATTATTTGCAGAGAAACAAATTTCTGGAAAAATGCCGGACAGAAAGGGAGCAAAATTATGAACATAGGAAACAGCTATTCTTCGTGGATGCATCAGACGGCCCAGGCGGGTTACAGAAACCGTTCCGCGCATACGGGCAGAGAGGATGCGGGCAAAGCTTTTTTCAGTGGAAACAAAGAAAATGACGAAGGTGTCATAAATGACGCGGCTGCGGGAAAGACAGAGGCGGAAGAAGAGGGCAGAGAGAAAAAGACGGAGGATATGACGTACCGTGAACAGATACTTGCCCATATGGAGGAGATGGCGAAAAAGGTGAGAGAAGGCAAGGTAGAGCCGACCTTTCAGACGGGAGCGCAGTCTTTTACCATAAAGGAATGGGAGAAGCTTCTGGCGGATTTTGATGATGCGGAGGAGGCCCTGCAGGAGCAGATCAAGGAAATGATTGCGGAAGTGGAGAAGCAGGCCGCCAGGGAAGCGATGAGAAGGGAAGCGGAGGGTAAGCCTGACTCGGACGGGACAGACACAACGATTGTGACAAATGTGTCAGTTCCAGAGGCGGCCCAGACGCAGGCACCTTCGGGCGGCAGTGTGGTGAATCCCGGGACGTCTTCGGACAGCAGTGGGGCGGCTCAGACAACCGTTGGCAGCAGCGCGGCGCCTTCTGAGACAGCGCAGACAGCAGTCGGCGGCAGCACGGCGGCTTCCGGGAAAAGAACGCGGGAGATAGACGGCGCGGACGATAATTATACGGATGTGGAGGTGACAGACCCGGAGGAGCTTATGGAGCTGCTTACGGGGGAAGTGACAAAGAGCACCTTTCCCACCGACGATCCCCAGAAAAAGCACTGGTTTATCACATGCTACTCGCAGGACGGGATCTGGTGCAAGGAGGCTTACTTTGACGGGTCAAAATGGATCAATAAGGACTGCTGGAAGTTTTCTTATACAGAACCGGGACAGTATGAGAAAGTGATGGCGTTTCTGGAGCGGTTCCCGCAGGATGCGAACCTGCGGTTTGCCAGCAGCGAAGCGTTCTGGAAGGATTTTCTCGCCGGAAAGATCAATGAGGATGAGTTTGTCAATTTCTTTGAAACTTCCACCGACGAGGACGGCGTGCCGGATTACACTTACGAGAAGGACGGCTCCACTTACATAGACCGGGAGAAGGCGAAGTGGGCCAAATATATGAACGGCTTCGGTGCACATTTCTATACTGGGGAGGAGATGGATCTGATCTGGCGGGCGGTTATCAAGGAAAACCAGAAGGGCCTGCAGAAAATTTCTGATTATGACGGAAAGATGACGATTCCCGAAGACGCGAGAAACAAAGAGACGGCGGACAAGGAAGAGGATCTTGAGACGAAAATTATCACGAAGGCCGACGGCTCCACAGTGCTGGAGATCAAAACGAGCTACGGCGTGATGGAGGTGGAGATCACGGAAGCACAGAAATTCGGACTGCAGTATGAAGCGCGTCAGGGAACAAGGATTGACAGGACACAGTTTGTGTCGGCTCCCATACTGACGGAATAAGTTGGGGAAAAATGTATTGACAACGCATTCATGGGCAAGTATACTAGGGTAGTGTGCACATGAATGCGTTTTTTTTGCGCGCTTTAGTGCGCCAGAATCACATTACTTTTATTCTTACAGGAGGTGAAAAGAATGCCAACATTTAACCAGTTAGTCAGAAAGGGTCGTCAGACATCCGTGAAGAAGTCCACGGCACCTGCATTGTTAAAGGGTTACAACTCCCTTCACAAGGCAGCTACCAATACCGCTTCTCCGCAGAAGAGAGGTGTCTGCACCGCTGTTAAGACAGCAACCCCTAAGAAGCCTAACTCAGCGCTCAGAAAGATCGCCAGAGTACGTCTTTCTAACGGAATTGAGGTGACAAGCTACATTCCCGGTGAGGGTCATAACCTGCAGGAGCATAGCGTTGTCCTGATCCGTGGCGGAAGAGTCAAGGACTTGCCCGGTACAAGATACCACATTATCAGAGGTACGCTGGATACCGCGGGAGTCGCTAACAGAAGACAGGCTCGTTCTAAGTACGGCGCTAAGAGACCTAAGGCAGGGAAGTAAACGTAGTAATTTGCCTCGCAAATAACTACCAAATCTGCACAGCAGATTTGTGAATGAAATATTTCATGCTGAGAAGGTCGTCAGTACCACAAACAGAACTAATTTAGTGTTGGGATTCTTATCTATATTGATGTGGGAAAATCTTTTCTCATACGATTATAATAGAAGAAATACCGCACGGACACATTGAATTAGAGGACACATGTGAGTACCTGAGATTTATTATTTTTAATAAGGAGGGAAGAATCGTGCCACGTAAAGGACATATTCCGAAGAGAGATGTATTAGCAGATCCTTTATACAATAATAAGGTTGTGACCAAGCTTATCAACAACATTATGCTGGATGGTAAGAAGGGCGTAGCGCAGAAGATTGTATATGGGGCATTTGCGAGAGTAGAGGAGAAGGCTGGGAAGCCGGCACTCGACGTATTTGAGGAGGCTATGAACAACATCATGCCGCTTCTGGAGGTAAAGGCGAGACGTATCGGCGGTGCAACTTACCAGGTGCCCATCGAGGTTCGCCCTGACAGACGTCAGGCGCTCGCGCTGCGCTGGCTCGTTATGTTTTCTCGTAAGAGAGGCGAGAAGACCATGGAGCAGAGACTTGCAAACGAGATCTTAGACGCTGCAAACAATACAGGCGCAGCGGTTAAGAGAAAAGAAGATATGCACAAAATGGCGGAGGCAAACAAGGCTTTTGCGCACTATCGCTTCTAACAAGACAAAAAGATTTACTGAGCCAGCAAAAACACTGGCTAAGAAAATCTATATTTTGTCTGGAAGAAATCAAAGATTTCTTCCGGCGATTCGATGAAATATAGGAGGAGATAACCTTGGCTGGAAGAGAATATCCACTAGAGAGAACCAGAAATATTGGTATCATGGCTCATATCGATGCGGGTAAAACCACATTGACAGAGCGTATCCTTTATTATACTGGCGTAAACTATAAGATCGGTGATACTCACGAAGGCACGGCTACCATGGACTGGATGGAGCAGGAGCAGGAGAGAGGTATCACGATCACATCAGCCGCTACCACATGTCATTGGACTTTGGAAGAGAACTGTAAACCCAAGGCAGGGGCATTGGAGCATCGTATCAATATTATTGATACTCCCGGTCACGTAGACTTCACAGTAGAAGTTGAGCGTTCACTCCGCGTACTTGATGGTGCCGTAGGCGTATTTTGTGCAAAGGGTGGTGTGGAGCCGCAGTCAGAAAACGTGTGGAGACAGGCTGACACCTACAACGTTCCCAGAATGGCGTTTATCAATAAGATGGATATCTTAGGCGCTAATTTCTACGGGGCGGTAGATCAGATCAGAAACAGATTAGGTAAAAATGCGATCATTCTCCAGTTGCCGATCGGTAAGGAGGATGATTTCAAGGGGATCATCGACTTATTTGAGATGAAGGCTTACATCTATAATGATGATAAGGGCGAGGACATCACCATCACGGAGATTCCGGAAGATATGGCGGATGACGCTGCGCTCTATCATGACGAGCTGGTGGAAAAGGTCTGCGAGCTGGATGATGAGCTGACGATGATCTATCTGGAGGGCGAGGAGCCTTCCGTAGAAGATATGAAGAAGGCGCTGCGCAAGGGTACCTGTGAGTGTACTGCGGTTCCTGTATGCTGCGGTTCCGCTTACAGAAATAAGGGCGTGCAGAAGCTTTTGGACGCTGTTCTTGAGTATATGCCTGCGCCTACCGATATCGAGGCAATCAAGGGTACCGATATGGAAGGCAATGAGGTTGTGAGACACTCTTCCGATGATGAGCCTTTCGCAGCCCTTGCATTCAAGATTATGGCAGATCCCTTCGTGGGTAAGCTGGCATTCTTCCGCGTGTACTCCGGCACCTGCAACTCCGGATCCTATGTGTACAATGCGACGAAGGATAAGAAGGAGCGTATCGGACGTATCCTGCAGATGCACGCAAACAAGAGAGCAGAGCTTGATAAAGTGTATTCCGGCGATATTGCGGCGGCCGTAGGGTTTAAGTTCACCGCAACCGGCGATACTATTTGTGACGAGCAGCATCCCGTTATCTTAGAGTCCATGGAATTCCCGGAGCCGGTTATCGAGCTGGCGATCGAGCCTAAGACAAAGGCAGGTCAGGGTAAGATGGGCGAAGCGCTTGCGAAACTTGCAGAGGAAGATCCGACCTTCAAAGCGCACACGGATTCGGAGACAGGCCAGACCATTATTGCAGGTATGGGCGAGCTGCATCTGGAGATTATCGTAGACAGACTGCTGCGTGAGTTCAAGGTGGAGGCAAATGTGGGTGCACCTCAGGTTGCATACAAGGAGACCTTTACCAAGCCTGTGGATCAGGATTACAAGTACGCAAAACAGTCCGGCGGTCGTGGTCAGTACGGTCATTGTAAAGTTAAATTTGAACCCATGGATCCGAACGGAGAGGAGACCTTCAAGTTTGAGACTTCCGTTGTCGGCGGTGCAATTCCGAAGGAATACATTCCGGCGGTCGGCGAAGGTATCGAGGAGGCTTCCAAAGCAGGTATCCTCGGTGGGTTCCCTGTACTCGGCGTTCATGCCAATGTGTATGACGGTTCCTACCACGAGGTCGATTCCTCTGAGATGGCTTTCCACATTGCAGGTTCCATGTGTTTCAAGGAGGCTATGAAGAAGGCCAATCCTGTACTGCTTGAGCCGATCATGAAGGTGGAAGTTACGATGCCCGAGGAATATATGGGCGATGTCATCGGTGATATCAACTCCCGCCGCGGACGGATCGAGGGTATGGAGGATATCGGCGGCGGCAAGATGGTGAAGGGTTATGTACCGCTTGCTGAGATGTTCGGTTATTCCACCGACTTACGTTCCAAGACACAGGGACGCGGAAACTATTCCATGTTCTTCGAGAAGTACGAGCAGGTGCCGAAGAGCGTACAGGAAAAAGTATTGGCGGCAAAGAGCAAGTAATACAAAGAAAATGCTTGAAAAAGCTGGAAATCTTTAATATAATCAATGGTAGCGGATTCAGTTTACCGGATGGTTATGGAAACAAGGACAGTAAATAATTTTAAGGAGGACTTTAGAAATGGCTAAAGCTAAATTTGAGAGAAACAAACCCCATTGTAATATTGGTACCATTGGTCACGTCGATCATGGTAAAACAACTCTGACAGCTGCAATCACAAAGGTGCTTGCAGAGAGAGTTGCAGGTAACGAGGCAACTGATTTTGAGAACATCGATAAGGCTCCCGAGGAGAGAGAAAGAGGTATCACCATCTCTACTGCTCACGTTGAGTATGAGACAGACAAGAGACATTACGCTCACGTTGACTGCCCTGGCCATGCTGACTACGTTAAGAACATGATCACAGGTGCTGCTCAGATGGACGGCGCTATCCTCGTTGTAGCTGCTACCGACGGTGTTATGGCTCAGACCAAGGAGCACATCCTTCTGTCCCGTCAGGTAGGCGTGCCTTATATCGTAGTATTCATGAACAAGTGTGACATGGTAGACGATCCCGAGCTGCTTGAGCTGGTTGAGATGGAGATCACCGAGCAGTTGGAGGAGTACGAGTTCACAGACTGTCCGATCATCAAGGGTTCCGCTCTGAAGGCTCTGGAAGATCCCAACGGCGAGTGGGGCGACAAGATCATGGAGCTTATGGGCACTGTTGACGATTATATTCCCGATCCTCAGCGTGACACAGATAAGCCTTTCCTTATGCCCATCGAGGATGTATTCTCCATCACAGGCCGTGGTACCGTTGCTACTGGTAGAGTAGAGCGTGGTACTCTGCATATGTCTGATGAAGTTGAGATCATCGGCGTTAAGGAAGAGACCCAGAAGTCCGTTGTAACCGGTATCGAGATGTTCCGTAAGCTGCTTGACGAGGCTCAGGCTGGTGATAACGTAGGCGTACTGCTTCGTGGTATCCAGAGAACCGATATCGAGAGAGGACAGGTTCTTGCTAAACCCGGCACGGTTACCTGCCACAAGAAATTTACGGCTCAGGTATACGTTCTGACCAAGGACGAGGGTGGCCGTCATACACCTTTCTTCAACAACTATCGTCCTCAGTTCTACTTCAGAACAACGGACATCACAGGTGTTTGTAACCTTCCTGAGGGCACAGAGATGTGCATGCCTGGCGATAACGTAGAGATGAGCATCGAGCTGATCCATCCTATCGCTATGGAGCAGGGTCTGACGTTTGCTATCCGTGAGGGTGGTAGAACGGTTGGTTCTGGTCGTGTGGCTACGATTATTGAGTAATTAAAAATTCATTGAATTTATGGGGCTTTCCGAGGTTTCTCGGAAAGCCCTTTTTTCGATGCTTGGCGGGATTGGTAAGCCGTGATAACAGAATGATAACAAAAATTCGCTAATTTTGAAGAAACAAGTGTAGTGTAATAGTTATCCAGATTCTGGCAGATAAGTATTCAGCTATATACGATAGCTTATTATGTGCTTTGCGCATTAATTCTTTGAAGAATCTAATTTGAGCAGTTCTTTATTTTTTTCTATATATTCTTTCCATATGGCTTCTCGGTCTTTCAGGTGTGTGTTCTCATATTTTTCGGTATATTCGTCATGGAGCGCCTTAAGCTGATCCATAAGTGGCGTATCAGCAGGGAGTTTCCCTCTGCGGATGCGGGCATACAATCTGTTGTATGATTTAGTAAATTCCGTATGAATCGGGTGGCTGAATAGCTTTTCCTTATAGGATTTCCGACTAGCGTACTCGTTACAGGTAGTGGAAGTGTCTCTGTATATTCTTGTGCAGTATTCTTGATTGGAAGTGTACTTCACACGGAAATATCCGTTACATAGTCTGCATTTTTTGATAACGAGTTCGTCTTCAAGCAGTAGTCGGATGCCTATATATAAGAGCTGTTTGAATGATGTAACAGGGTATTTCCCAATTGCATTATCTGTAATAAGGTTAGTGGCATGGTTTAAATACTCTATCCAATCTTGTGTATTGGAATGAGCATCTGTATGGGTATGAATGTCAGGCAGAAAAGTTCCTTTTATTTCCATAGCGGATAATGCATCCGATTGAAAATCCTGCTCACTGGCATACAGGCAATAGGAATGGTATATTTCAGCTATTGTGCTGCTAGGAAACTGTAAGCCTTGTTTTGAAGGCTCTATGATAACTTCATCTAAATAATTTCTTGCCTGTGTATATAAAGTCTCAAGACTGCTGACTTCTTCGGATAATAGCTTGGCAGCCTGAAGCAGATCTGCATCGGCGGGTTTTCCGGCTTGTTGATAGCAGGAACGCATTACCATATGAAATAAAGGATACAGGTAAGACAGTGCCGGATGTTCTTCAAAGCAGGACTGCAATATCGGCATGATTTGTCCGGCAGAAGTCTCGATATCTTTTGGTATGTGTTCGCAGCAATATAAATGGAAGGTTTCTCTGTCAAAAGGGCAGTCAATGTCGAGTAATGGCAAAACAGACCTCAATTTCTGAAATGCTACAACAGCGGATTCCTTTTCAGGCATATCATAATCAAGGATTTCCATAATGTTGGTATGGATAGCTGCTCTTTTTATAAAATATGCAGTTACGTTTTTATGAGTATTCTCATCATCATAAACGGAAGAAAGAGTTTCTTCATGGGTATGGCGGTTAATGCTGTAGGTTGCGACGCTAAAGTGAAAATCATTTTTGATGATGTCCGGCGAATATAAATTCATGCTTAAAATTCCTTTCTATCAGATGAACGGTGTAAAATAGCTTCTCATAAATGCATTTCTTTTCTTATAGATACAATAGTATCACAAGATAAAAATATATTCAACAAAATTATCTTGACAAATATTCTGTATTGATTTATTATAGGAAACAAGTCAAGATAAATTAAAATCCAAAAATGAAAACTTGACAATATACAGCGTCAGTGCAGGAGGAGGGAGGTAGATGAATAACAATTATATGGTAACGGCACAGGATGTCGTTGATATGCTTGGCGTTTCTAAGGGACACGCATATAAGATTATCAGGCAGTTGAACAAGGAACTGGAAGAGAGCGGCTATATTGTCGTGTCAGGCAAGATTCCCAGAGCATATTGGGACAAGAAGTTTTATGGGTATCAAAGCGGAGTGACAACAGCGTAACAGACAGTCGGCATATTATTCATAGATAGGATATGCGGCTGAAACAAAAAGCAAATTTGAGGGCAGTTCTGCGGGATTGATTATATGACAAACCGCAGACTGTCCTGAGAGGAAAGGAGATTTTATGTCAGTCTATAAGGATGAGCAGAGGGGAACATGGTATTGTATGTTCCGTTACAATGATTGGACGGGCAGGCAGAAACAAAAGTGCAAAAGAGGTTTCAAGACAAAGAGGGAAGCGAAAGAGTATGAGGAACAGTTTATGCAAACAACAGAAGCGGATATGAATATGAAGGTTGGGGCTTTTGTTGAGACTTATTTCAGGGATAAGCAGGGTGAATTGAAGGAACGGTCGATCAAGAATAAGAGATATATGATTGAGCGGCATATCCTTCCGTACTTTGAAAATAAGTCCATGAATGAAATTACACCGGCGGACATTATCCAGTGGCAGAACAAAATGCGGGAGGCTGGATATTCGCAGACATACCTGCGGATGCTTCAGAATCAGATGACAGCGCTGTTTACCCATGCTTCCAACATCTACAACCTGACAAACAATCCCTGCAAGAAAGTAAAGAAAATGGGAAAGTCAGATGCGGATAAAATGGATTTCTGGACGTATGAGGAGTACCAGCAGTTCATTAATACGATTGAGGTGGGAAGCAGATATTATGTGCTGTTTGAGATTTTATTCTGGACGGGTATGCGTATTGGAGAATTACTTGCTATAACGAAGAATGACATTGACTTTCAGGAGAACAAAATATCCATTTCAAAAACTTATTACCGTACAGGGGGAAAGGATGTCATCACAACGCCTAAGACGGAACAGTCAGTCAGGACAATAGATATTCCAGAATTTTTGACGCAGGAAATCAAGGCGTATTGTGATAAGCTGTATGAATTTCCCGACAGTGAAAGGCTTTTCCCCATTGTATGCGAAGCAGTGCAGCATAAAATGGTAAGGCACATTCAAAAATCGGGAGTAAAAAGGATCAGGGTGCATGCCTTATACCCCATTTGATAGACATATAGAACGAGTGGTATAATCTATCCAGC
>CBCOZL010000033.1:0-38808 GCA_965114645.1 uncultured Lachnospiraceae bacterium
ACGATAGCTCCAGGCTCTGCCTGGAGCGTAGCCCGGCTGCCCGGCCGTTGGGAGCCTGCTCACATAAGGCTGTATAGCGCCTGTGCTTCATCGGGCGAATGCACGATAGCTCCAGGCTGCTCAGACAGAGAACTGCTCCACACCGCCTACCAGATGATCCACATCGCCCTTCAGATCCTCCACCATTTCCTTGGATCTGGAAACAATCTGCCCCAGCTCCTCCGTCATTGCGGAAGTCTCCTGTGAGGAGGCTGCATTGTCCTGAGCCAGGCTGTTTAACGTGTCGAGCACTGTAGTAATACCCTGTCTCTGTCTCTCGATTTCCTCCGTCATTTCTTCGATGTTCACGATGGATGCCATGCACTGATCCAGATTCTCGTACAGCTCATTGAAGATGCGCTGCGTATCGTTCAGCACATTCACCTGACGTTCTACCGTTCCGTTCACTTTATCCATAATCTGCAGCGACTGTACTGACTTGCTGACCAGATCATTAATGATATTGGAGATCTGGCTCACCGACTGCGCCGACTGGTTTGCCAGCGCCCCGATCTCCGTTGCCACCACCGCAAAGCCCTTGCCGCTCTCTCCCGCGCGTGCCGCCTCTATAGACGCATTCAGCGCAAGCAGATTGGTCTGATCCGCAATCGCGTCGATGAGTCCTGCCGCCTGCTTGATGGCATCCGCTGCCTCGTTGGTAGCCTCAGCCTGCTCGTGCATGCTTACCACGTCTTCCTTGGTGCGCATATTGGCCTGCACCAGTTCCTTAAGCTTGTCCGAGCACTCCTGGCTCAGCTTCTTCATGGAATCGGAATTGTCGCGCAGATCCGCCACTTCCTTGGTGGTCCTGTCGATCCCCTCCGCAATTCTGTTGACTTCATTCGTAGCATCCGACGTAGAAGCCGCCTGCTCAGTAATATTTTTGGCAATCTCCTCCACCGCGATATCCACTTCCCCGATGGATTTCTCCATCTGCCGGAAGCTCTCATCGAACTCTACCGTCATGCCCTCCACCTTATGGGCCGTCCCGGCAATCGCCATGATGAGACCATGAATCTTTTCCCTGGCCGTGTTCAGGCTGTCCGCCGCCACACCCATCTCATTTCTCTGTTTTACTTCCACATCCGCTGTCAAGTCACCCTCAGAAATGCTGACCGCAAAGTCTTTCACCCTGCGAAGAGGCACTACCAGAAACTCTCCAACAATGAAAGATACCACCACCGTAATGATCAGCAGAATGACACAACAGCCTGCCATAAGAATACAGGAATTTCGAAACTCCTTGACAATCGAATCCTTGATCCCCTGCATCTCCAGCTCCATGTCATCCACATAGTTCCCTGTGGAAACAGCCCAGCCCCAAGGCTCGAAATAGCCGGAATAGGCTACCTTCGGCGCAACGGTCACCCCGTCCGCTTTTGTAAAGTAAAATTCGTTATAACCGCCCTTGTCCGCCGACTGGCAGGCCTTCATAATCGACTGAATGATCATAATGCCGTTCTGGTCTTCCAGATCGTAGCGGTTGTTACCTTCCTGTTCCGCAAGAATCGGATGCATAACCAGTATGTAATCCGTATCGTCTATCCAGAAATAGCCGCTGTCATCATCCCGGTAACGCATGGCACGGACGATTTCCGCCGCCTCCGCCTTTGCTTCTTCCTCCGTCAGGATCCCTGCTGCCACCTTGTCATACTCCGCCTGCAGGATTGCCAACACACTCTGCACCTGGGACTTAATCTCTGTCCGATACCCGTCATCCATCGCCTTCGCATACTCATCATAAGCGCCGTTGGATATGTTTCGGATCGTCATCACACCGATCAGACCGACCACCACCCCGATGATAATGCCAAGTGTCGCGCAGACTAATACCAGCGTTGTCTTCAAGCTCTTGGTTCTACCCTGTTTCTTATCCAATTCCTTCACATCCTTCCCCATAAGTCTGTTCACAAAAACAATATTATTATACTCCTTTTCCGTCATTTTTTCAAGGGTTGACCACAAATCCAACTACTCGGATTGCAAAACATTTCTCCGCCGCAAACAAATATTTTTCGGGCCTCTGTGTTTCGACTGTATTTTATGGTATAATGGGCCAAAAGAAATTTACGGTATATTTTACAGGGAGGATTCCAATTATGTATTATTTTACAGACGACTGCCTGATCGGCGTGGAGGAAATCGACAGCGAGCACAGGGAGCTTTTTCGGATCATAAACGAAACGCAGGAACTGCTGGATAACCAGATTTTGAATGATAAATACGACCGTATTATGGAGATGGTGGAGCGTCTTGACCAGTATGCGGAAGAACATTTCCAGCATGAAGAGGATTATATGGAAAGCATCCGCCACCCGGAGCTTTCCCTGCAAAAGAAGCAGCACCTCTTCTTCCGCGACAAGATCAATGGCATCACAAACTCCTTCTCCTCCGATAACGCCCAGCAGGAAATGCTTGACGATCTGCTGCGGTACCTTGTGACCTGGCTGTACCGGCACATTATCAGCTCCGACCTGATGATCGGCAAATTAAGGCCGTCGGAGGAAAGATGCGCACCCGAGTTTAACGATACCT
The DNA here is from genome assembly GCA_965114645.1 of uncultured Lachnospiraceae bacterium. Classification (GTDB taxonomy): domain Bacteria; phylum Bacillota; class Clostridia; order Lachnospirales; family Lachnospiraceae; genus UBA3282. Next base: position 2,575 of record CBCOZL010000033.1, read on the forward strand.
ACCTGACCAATATTCCGCTGATCGACAAAGAACACCGGGAGCTGTTCCGCATCATCGGGGATGTGTACCGCGTGATGACGGATGATATGGCATTCGACAAATATGACGAGATCGTTCACCTTCTGGAAGAGCTGCGGGATTACACAAAATTTCATTTCCAGGATGAGGAGCTTTATATGGAGAGCATCCACTATGAGGGACTGGAGGCGCAGAGACGGGCGCACGAAGCTTTCGTGTCGAGACTGGAAGAAATGGATCTGGAACATATTGATGAAAACCAGCAGGAGACGCTGGAAGATCTCATGGAATTTCTGACTGAGTGGCTGGTAAATCACATTTTACACAGCGACAAAAAAATCGGAGCAGGGGCGCAGAGTTAGCGCCCCTCTTTTCCTGCATCAGATAAACAGACACTGCTGTTCCTTGCCTGTCGAGTCTTCTATTCAGCCGCCGGCTCCAGTTTGGAATCATCCACAAACGCCCAAAACGCAGGCTTTTTCTGATAATCCTTATCAAAGAGCAGCGGGCACTGCACCCTTGTGCCGTCGGCCGAACCGCCTGCCGCATTCGCGCTCTGCAGCCAGGAATGGCGGTCATCCGTTCCCCAGAACACGATCGCTGTAATCGGTACGCCCTCCTGTTTCAGACTTTTCACCGCATCATACAGGGATTTGTATACATCCGCCTGTTTCTGATACTCCTCCTCCATATCGGTTCCGTCAAAACCCGTACTCGCTTTCAGATCAAGCTCCGTTATCTGAATCTCATCCACAACAGCCGCATATTTTCTGGCGCTCTGCTTAAACAGGACATCGGAAAAATTCATATCGTAATGGCCCTGCATACCCATACCGTCGATTCGGGCTTCTGGATTTGACTTGATCTGTTCTATCAGTTTACAGATGCCGTCCGCTTTTTTAGGGTTGATGTCGTTATAGTCGTTGTAAAAAAGTTTGATATGAGCGGGCGCATACTGGTTTGCGTACACAAACGCCCATTCCACATAATCAAAGCTGTAAAACACCCGGAACCAGGAAGAGTCGGTGCGCATGCCGCCGTCGGTGTCATTAACCGCCTCGTTCACCACATCCCACGCGTAAATCATCCCCCTGTATTCGCTGTCCTCACTCTCGTAGTGCTCCATCACCTGTTTGATATAATTCTCCATACGGGCAAGCATGGTCTGCTTGTCCACATAAGGCTTATCCACGTTGTACTCCTCGTGGAAGAACCACTCCGGCGTCTGGGAATGCCATACCAGCACATGTCCCCTCACCATGATCTTTCTTCCGTCCCTGCCCGCAGTGTCGTTGTACGCTTTGATTTCCTTAAGCATCATATCGGGAACCGTAAACGAAAGAACCGGGAACCCGTCCTCCCCGATCACCGGCTTATTCCCAAGAAGGGTATCCGGCTTCATCTCGTTTTCCATCGTAACGCTGTTAAACTGGTCTTTCACAATCGCCATTCTGTCCGTGTCCGAAAGAGCTGCCATCGGCACACAGACGCCTGCCCTGCCGCCGAACGCTTTCGCAAACGCATACCGCAGCGTCTCCTCGTCCTGCGCATCCCACTCCCACTCCTGGGGATCCTGCACGGTGGCGGTTTTCTGCTCCTGCGCCGCATCCGCCGCCTCTGTCGTCTCCGCCTTCTCTGTATCCGCTGTTTCTGCCGTCTGCACCGTCTCCGCACTGTCATGCGGTGTTTCGCCGCCCGCACCGCACCCGGCCATCACAAAAACCATGCCTGCCAGTGTCAATCCTGTGCACAAATTTATGAACCGCCCGCCTCTTTTCATTTCCCGTCTCCTTTTCCCCTCATCTTCGTTTCCGTGCCCGAACACGCTCCACTACTTATGACTGTAAGGCAAAGACCGGCTTTCTTCTCTACAAATGTTGCCATAATACCGCCCACTTATTGCGTTGATCAGACTTCCTGTACCTGGTCTGTTTCCGGGTCAGACAGACTGCGTTGCCTTTTCCACTGCCTGCTGATACTCTCTGAGTTTCCTGTTCAGATTCTCGGATTCTCTTGCGTGCAGTTTCCATATCACATAAGAGACGACGGCAAAGACAACCAGGATTCCAAGCATCATAACCGCAAGCATAGAAATATTTTCCATATCCATCCATTCAAACCCGTAGCCGCAGCCCAGTACAACCACATTGATATACACATAGTGCAGTCCTTTATTGAACACCGCTCGCCTGCGGCTGATTTCCCGATAGGGATGAATAAAGTTGGCCAGACTGCACACGAGCGCCAGCGCCAGAAGCTGCCAGAGAATATCCGACTCCAGAAACGTCCCCTGCGGCCAGAACACCTTGTTATAAACCGCACAGACAAAGACACTGCCGGTGGTCACCATGCAGAACGTAAGCAGCAGTTCCATCATCCTTTTTTTCATACTCTCCGTTATATATGCTTTCATATCAACCCTCACTTCCGCGTTCATCTGCTGTTTCAGATTTCGCGCTTTTTCACATGCCAAGTCTCTTTTTCAGCGCCGGCACATACTGCCTGGAAACCATCAGCCGCTCTCCGTTCCTCATCTGCGCCTCAAACCGTCCGCCGAAATCCGGCGCAAACTGTTTCACCTTGGCCAGATTGATAATCACTGATTTGGATGCCCGGAAAAAATCCGTATTGGCATACCCTTCCTCAATCTCATAGAGCTTATATCTGACCTCGAACACATCCTGTTCCAGATAGAGAAATACCTTATTATCCACAGCTTCAAAATAATAGATGTCTCCCGCGTCAATCTGTCTGATCTTATCATTGTCCGTGACCGTAAACTTTCCGCGTCTCGTCTTTAACTCGTAAATCATGCGAAGAAGCGCCTCATCCAAATTCCTGCACCTTACAATGATCTCTTCCTCTTCCCCGGGCGCAATATCCTGTATTGTTATCTTCATGTTTCCTTCCATTCCGTCGACAGACTTCTATTTCTCTCTTCCTGCGTCAGAGCCATTTACCTTCCCTCACATGAAACTATTTTCCTCTGGCCACTCTTGCCGGATACCATCTCTGAAACCACACTGTAAAAATCCCCATCAACACAGGGAGCACAGAATTGATCAGCCCTGTCAGACTGCTTACCGCCGACCGCATCAAAAACCAGCTGAACACTGCCGTAATCACATAGAGGATACCCCATAGCGCAGTGAGAATACGGTTCGTCTTTACAAAAAGTCCGTTTTTGAGGGCGTCCTCACCGCCATAGCTGTTCATGGAATAGTGGGCCGTAAGGGGTATACGCTTTCCGGGACAGGAGCTCAGCCACATCAGTCCGAAGGCCAGATAGGATACCGGCAGCATCCACGTTTCGGGCACACCTGCCAGCACCACCACGGAAAATCCCGTCACCAGCGCACCGCTAAACACGTCATACACCGTTTTTCTATGGCGGTAATAGGCAAGAGGCACAAGTGCGCAGGTCAAAATGCCAAGCAGGCATCCGGGCTGTCTGCTGATCGAGACCGCCACCCAGAATACAATCCATGGAATCAGCATAATATTCATATCGGTATTCTTCTGTGCCGGAATCTCTCCCGTCTGCTTTGTCTGCGGGCGGGAACCGCCGAAGTAATCGTCCCACCGCAGCATAAGGTTAAAATCCCCCTTCACATGGTAAAGCCCCTGCATCATGGCCTCGTCTCCCCGGATCTCTCCCGCCGCAATCGAGCGCCATACCGTGACCGGCGTCTCGATCCTTGTATCAGCTGTAAGGGAGCCGTCCGTGCAGACATGACTGCCATCCTTGCCCAGCAGAATCTGGTAAGTTTCCTCCACGTCCGTGTAGCACATTTCCAGCACAAAGTCTTTGCCGCTCCAGCTCTCCTTCCGATAAAGCGCCGCCATCTGTCTGGTAAATTTCAGGGTATCGGACTCTGTTTTTGTACTGCCGCCTTCTTTTCCCGTTCCATCGGTTTCCTTTTCTATTCCCCAGCTTGCGTCCGCGCACGCCTCAAAGGTTTCCCTCGGCAGCAGAAGCTGTGCGAGCCGCTCCCTGCTCTGTGCGGAAATTCCGCCGGACATGTATTCCCGTCCCGCCTGCTCCACGCCGGAAAGATACGCACCCGTGACTGCGGACAGCTCCCGCACGCGGAAAAGTTCCCCCTGCCCGCAAAAAATCGCCGTATAGTTTTCCCGCCCGCAGAAATGGTCGAAAAGGCTGTACACACCGTCATAATTGCCCTCTGCCGTATAAAAACCGCAGGTGGAAATCAGCACCGTCCTCTTACCGCTCATGTCATACCTGGAAGGATGCCCGCCGTTTCCGACCTGCCCCTCCTTCTCCTCCATAAATGGAAGAAGCATGGGGAGCTGACGGTCTATCAGATTTTTCAGACCGCCCGGAACCGTATAATAGTACAGTGGGAAACTCCAAACTGTGATATCCGCCCAGAGCAGGTCCTGAATGACCTGCTCCATGTCATCCTCTATGCAGCACTTGCCGGGTGTACGGTTCCAGCAGGAAAAACAGCCAAGACAGGGGCGGATATCCATCTGGCAGACCGTGCGCCGTCTGATCTCCACTTCATTATCCGCCTCCTTTATCCCTCTCAAAAAAGCGTTTGTCAGTTGATACGAGTTGCTTTTTTCCCCTTTGGGGCTTCCATTTATAACCAGAACGTTCATCGGTATCCGCCTCCTTTTTCTTATGGGCTCATGGTAACGCACAGAAGACTTTCCGGCAATAACATCGGTGGTAAGTGGTTCATTTTCGTGCGTAAGATACAATCGGCGGAAGATTTCCCGCACATATAAAGACAGCCGCCACTGATTCGTAGTGACGGCCGCTGTTATTTACTATTTTATTTCACCAGCGCGAAAGTCTCCCTCGCAATCGCAAGTTCCTCATTGGTGGGAACAACGAGCGCCTTCACTTTGGATTCCGGGGTACTGATCTCCATATCCTCCCCGCGCACCTGGTTTTTCTCCTGATCCAGCGTTATGCCAAGATACCCCAGGTGTTCACACACATGCTTTCTCACCAAGGGGTTGTTCTCACCCACGCCAGCCGTAAAGCAGACTGCGTCCACGCCGTTCATGGCCGCGGTGTATGCGCCGATATATTTTGCCACACGGTAAGAAAACGCAAGAATCGTGCGAAGTCCTCTCTCCTCCCCTGCCACATAGGATTTCTCCAGATCCCTGAAATCCGAGGAAAGATTATCGGAAAGGCCCAGCACGCCGGACTTCTTGTTCAGTATGGTCATCACCTCGTCGATGCTCTTATTCTCCTTATGGGCGATAAATTCAATAATTGCCGGATCAATATCGCCGGAGCGGGTGCCCATAATCAGCCCTTCAAGAGGTGTAAGGCCCATAGAGGTGTCCACGCAATGCCCGTTTTCCACAGCGGAAATGCTTGCGCCGTTGCCCAGATGGCAGACTATGATCTTCATGTCTTCATAATTCCTGCCAAGGATCTCAGCCGCCCGTCTGGATACATAGGAATGGCTGGTGCCGTGGAAGCCGTATCTTCTCACCTTGTATTTCTCATAATACTCGTACGGCAGGCCGTACAGATACGCATGCTGAGGCATGGTCTGGTGGAAAGCGGTATCGAACACGCCCACCATAGGCGTATCCGGCATCAGCTTTTTGCAGGCATCAATGCCGATCAGATTCGCCGGATTATGTAAGGGAGCCAGATCATTGCAGGCTCTGATCGCTTCGATCACTTCCTCTGTGATGATTGTGGACGATGCAAACTTTTCGCCGCCGTGTACGATACGGTGCCCTACCGCGCCGATCTCATCCAGGGATTTCACCACGCCCGTCTTTTCGTTCATCAGCGCGTTTAAAACAAGCTCTATGGCTTTGGTGTGATCGGGCATGGGCGTTACGGTCTCTTCCTTTTCACCGCCCGCAGGCTGGTAGACAATCTGGCTGCCCTCAATGCCGATGCGCTCGCAGAGGCCTTTTGCGATCTGCTTCTCCGTCTCCGCGTCGATGAGCTGGAATTTTAAGGAGGAGCTTCCGCAGTTGATAACAAGTATATTCATATTGTTTTCCTTCTTTCTATGATATTTCGGTTGCTTTTGCCCGGATTTGTGTCGGCAGACTTCGCAGTGCCGCTCCCCGGTCTGATAAGCTGACACGTCACCTCGAGAACTACGTTCTCTCGGTCGTGTTGCAACACGCCATGCTCGTGTGTAAAGTCCCGGATTCATGTAAGCAGACTCCGCAGTGCCCACTCGAAAAACCTTCGGTTTTCCTCGTTCGCGGGCTTCGCCCTATCGCTCCTTAATCTGCCAAAACTGCCTGCAAGCAGTCATTTTGTCATCTTTCGGAGCGGCACTGCTCATTGCCATCACGCAAGCTGTGCCTGTACAGCCGTCAGCGCTACCACACCCACGATGTCCTGCCAGGAGCAGCCGCGGGAGAGGTCGTTTACGGGCTTGGCGATGCCCTGGAGCATGGGACCGTAAGCTTCTGCCTTGCCCAGTCTCTGCACCAGTTTATAACCGATATTGCCGCTGTCCAGGTTGGGGAAAATCAGCACGTTCGCCTTGCCGGCCACCTCACTGCCGGGGGCTTTGGACTTGGCCACCTGAGGCACCAGGGCCGCGTCTGACTGGAGTTCCCCGTCGATGGTAAGGTGGGGATACTGCTCATGGGCAATCCGCGTTGCCTCCACCATCTTGTCCACCAGCGGATGTTTGGCGCTGCCCTTGGTCGAGTGGGACAGCATGGCGATGATCGGCTTCACACCTACCAGACTCTTGAAACTCTTGGCGGAAGTATCCGCAATGGCCGCCAGTTCCTCTGCCGTGGGATCCTGATTCAGACCGCAGTCTGCAAAGAGAAAGGTGCCGTTGGCCCCCAGTTCACAATCCGGCACATCCAGAATGAAGAAACCCGATACGAGCTTCACGCCGGGCGCGGTCTTTAAAATCTGCAGGGCAGGACGCAGCGTATCCGCCGTAGCGTGACAGGCGCCGGCCACCATGCCGTCCGCATCATTCGCTTTCACCATCACCACGCCGAAGGTCAGGTAATCTTTCAGCAGGATCTCCCTCGCCTTCTCCGGCGTCATTCCCTTATTCTTTCTGATTTCATACAAAAGCTCTGTGTACTCCTCCAGTTTATCCGTCTTTTCGGGATCTATGATCTGAACGCCGTCCAGCTCCACTTCCAGCCAGCCTGCACCGTCCATAATCTTCTCCTCGTTCCCCACCATGATGATGTCGGCGATCCCCTCCTTTACGATGTTGGCCGCCGCGATCAGCGTCCTCTTATCGTTTGTCTCCGGCAGAACAATCGTCTTTTTATCACTTCTGGCCTTCTCTTTCATCAGATCAATATAAGACATAGCTATACCCTCCTTCTTTCTATGATTATATGATACCCAATTCTGCTTTCATAGACAAGTAATTTTCTGATCTGTTCTCCAGAAAAAACAATACAAATCCTTCGCATTGTGGTAAACTAAAAACAGGAATATATGTTGTTTCGGGGGAAATAAGAAAACCATGAAAACGGTCGGAATCATTGCGGAATACAATCCGTTTCATAACGGACATGCTTATCACATCAGAAAAGCAAAAGAGCTTGCACACGCAGATTACTGCGTTGTTGTGATGAGCGGTGATTTTGTCCAGCGCGGCGCTCCTGCCGTGATGGATAAATATCTGCGCACGGAATGCGCGCTGAGAAACGGCGCGGATCTGGTTATTGAACTCCCCGTCTGCTATTCCATAAGCAGCGCCGAACACTTTGCACGCAGCTCCGTGGCTCTCCTCGATAAACTCGGGGTCATCGATACGCTCTGCTTTGGCAGCGAGTGCGGCGACATCCGCATACTGACAGACTTTGCCGAAGCGCTTCTGCAGGAAGGCCCTGTCTTTAAGCGGACACTGGATCAGGAAATCCGTCTTGGCCACACTTACCCGCAGGCAAGAAATGCTGCCCTGGAAGCTTCCTCGCCTCATCTGACACCCCATATCAACATGCTGACCAGCCCGAATAACATTCTGGGCATTGAATACTGCAAAGCGCTTCTCTTCTGGAAAAGCGCGATTGCGCCATACACCATAAAACGCACCGGCTCCTCTTACCATGACAACAGTCTGGACAGTGGCTTCTGTTCCGCGCTGGCCATCCGGGAATCCCTTCGGCACGCGGGCACTTCGGAAGTACTTACCCGGCACATTCCGGCAGATTCCCTAATGCTGCTGAAGGACGCCTATCTGAAATCCTACCCGGTTTTTGCAGATGATTTTTCCCTGCTTTTGCAGTACAGCCTGTTCTCCAGAGAAAATGCCGGCTATACGGATTACCCCGATATCGACAGGGAGCTTTCCGACCGCATTCGGAAGTTTTTGCCCAAGTACCATGACTTCCGTTCCTTCTGCGATCTGCTGAAATCCAAAAACAGAACTTACGTTCGTATATCCAGGAGTCTTCTTCACATCCTGCTGGATATACGCAAGGAAAACGTGCTGCAGTATGGACAGGAGGGCTGGATCTTTTATGCCCGCATGCTTGGGTTCCGTGAGAGTGCCTCCCCGCTTCTTTCCGCCATCAAGAAAAACGCGGGAATCCCTCTTCTCTCCAAACTTGCGGACGCAGAAAAACAGCTTGCACCGACGGGCCTTTCCATGTTGGAAAAGGACATCTATGCAAGCCATATTTACCAGAGTGTTGTCCACAACAAATTTCCCGACGAAAACGCATGGCCAGAAATCAATGAGTACCGAAATCCGATTATCAAGCTATAGTTCTCTTATGCGGGGCTGACCACCTCACTGATCCTGTTTGTGATTCTGCCTTTCACCATTTCAGCGATCTGTGTCGTGGTCATGCCCTCATACTCTTCATAGGGGATGGCCTTCAAAAAATGAACCTGCGTTTCCACCTTTCTCAACGTCCACCCTTCAAAAACCCTGTAAGAATCAATCAACGCCACCGGCACAATCGGCACCTTGGCCTTCACCGCACTCTTAAAGCAGCCAGGTTTAAACTCTCCCACTGTATTGTGATTGTGGAAATAGCCGCCCTCCGGGAAAATAATGAACCGCCGCCCCTGCCTGGTGTCCTCGGCCAGTTCTCTGATGATCCCTATGGACTGTCTCGTGTCGTCCTTTTTCAGGCGTTTGCCCTGTACCAGATCAATAAACTGTTTGACCAGAATCCCGTGGGACTTGGCATCGTCAATCACCACAGAGCAGGGCCTGTCGTGGGATATCATAATCCCCAGCGCATCGTATTTCCCCTGATGGTTCGGGCATAGGAGATAGCCCCCTTCTTTGGGAAGGTTCTCCGCGCCAAACCGCTTCGTGTGTATCCGCCCCGCCCGCATCATGCGCCGGATTGCCAGCCTCGCATAGGCGTAGCACGCCTCCTCGCCGTAGCGCTCCTTGTGTCTGGCTTTATATGCCATTTTGGGTATCATATAGATTCTTGGCAGATTCCACACGATCACCTTGAAAAAACGTATCATAAATTCCTCTCCATTTACCTCACATCAGCGGTGACAGCAATTTTAACAACGGGCCTATCACATTGGTCTTCACAAACTTCTCCCGGCACCATGACATCGTGATTTCCTCACAGATCCTGAACGTCTTCTCCATGTCCTTCTTCAGTTCCTCCACAGCCTGGGCGCGGTAGAGGTATACACCGCATTCAAAGTGATGGTAAAAACTTCTGTAATCAAAGTTGATCGTGCCAACCGCAGCCGACTCGTCATCCGAGAGCACGCATTTGGCATGGATAAAGCCCGGCTTATACTGGAAGATTCTGACGCCCGCACCGATCAGATTCTGGTAATTGGACTGGGTCAGCCAGTAGACAAACTTTTTATCCGGCACGCCCGGCGTCACAATCCGCACATCCACGCCACGCTTTGCCGCTAACTTTAAGGCCGTAATCATTTCATTGTCCGTGACCAGATAAGGGGTGTAAATCCAGACATAACGCTCGGCGTCACCGATCATATTCAGGTACACATTTTCTCCCAGCGTCTCATCGTCAAAAGGCGTGTCCATATACGGCTGCACAAACCCTTCCGCTCCCGGTATCTTCTCAAACGGATGATAGTATCTGCCGTAGTCTTCCTCCGTATACCGGGACATATTCCACATCTGTAAAAACATAACTGTGAAATTCCAGACCGCTTTCCCGTGAATCCGTATGCCTGTGTCCTTCCAGTGATCTCCGTAAGGATGCTCATAATTGATATACTCATCCGCCAGATTTATGCCGCCCGTATACGCCGTTTTGCCATCAATTACGACGATCTTCCTGTGATCCCTGTTGTTCAGCACCAGAGACATAAAGGGCACCAGCCTGTTGAATGCCACGCACTTGATCCCTTTCTTCTCGATGGTTCTGTCGTAGTATTTCGGCAGAAGGAAGGCACATCCGATGTCATCGTAGATCAGCCTTACCTCCACTCCCGCCTTTGCCTTCCGTTCCAGGATATCCAGCATCGCATCCCACATCTTTCCTTCTTTTATAATAAAAAATTCCAGAAAGATGAAATGCTCTGCCTTCTCAAGATCCTCCAGCAGGCTTTCCCACCAGGGCCGCCCATCGGCAAAAAAAGCAGTATCCGTCTGATTCCATATGGGCATAGCCGCATAGGAATAAATATATCCGCTCAAGTTAGCTTCCGCCGGATCTTCCCTTTTCAGATTCTTCAGAATCTTCTTATCCTGAACAAGACTTTTTCTAACCAGCTTGTCCGTCCGTTCCATGCTGTCGCGCAGCTTTTTCGGCACGATCACATGTCCGTAGCAAAGATAAAGCACGCCGCCAAACAGCGGAAACGTCAATATCGGCACCACCCAGGCCAGTTTTACGGCCGGGTTGTTCGGTTTCCATATAATGTAGATCACAGCCCAGAACGTGATAAAGCGCAGCACCAGTGAAAACCAGACGTAATAATTTCCCCACTGTATGAGCACAACCAGAAAAAAGGCGATCTGCAAAAGCACCAGAAGGGCCGTAATCACCACCCTGTTCAGGGCGTACTGTAAAAACTTCCTCATTTCAAAAATCCCTTTACAATCTGCTCCTCGGCCTCTTTCTCCGTAAGTCCGAGCGTCATCAGCTTTATCAGCTGTTCTCCCGCGATCTTTCCAATGGCCGCTTCGTGGATCAGGTTCGCGTCAATGTGGTTGGCCGTCAGCTCCGGAATCGCGCTGACACTGGCTTCGTCCATGATGATGGCATCGCATTCGCTGTGTCCGTGGCAGCTTGCATTCCCCACAATCCGGCTGCGGAATATCTGCCGGGAACGATCCTTTGCAACCGATCTGGAAATCAAATCCACACTGGAATCCGCCCCCGCCATGTTCACCGTGAAATCCGTCTCCGCATACTGCTTTCCGTGGGTCATAATCTTTTCTTTAATCACCAGGCCTGCTCCCTCAGCCACCTCGGCAGTGGTGATGCGCGCCGTGGAATCAATGCCCTTAATCTGCACTGTCTCCATCTCCAGGAACGCCCCTTGCGCCAGGTGGATTTCGGTGGTGGGATTCATAATCCGCTCCCCGCTTCCATCTCCCGAACCGTAGTGCTTTTCCACATATCTGACTTTTGCGTTTTTATCCACAAAAAACCGATGGATGCCGGAATGCGCCGATGCCGCAGAGCCGCCGTTGTGAATGCCGCAGCCCGCGATGATCGTAATGTCACAGTCCTCCCCCACAAAAAAGTCGTTATATACGCTTTCCTGTAATCCGCTCTGACTTAAAACCACAGGTATATGCACACTCTCCGACTTTGTTCCTGGCTTAATCCGAATATCAATGCCGGGGCAGTCTTTCTTCGTTATAATGTCTATATTCGCGGTGGTATTTCTTCCGGCCATCTCACCGTTAGCGCGGATATTGTATGCGCCCTCCGGCACCTCGTGCAGGCCGGCCACCTGTTCCAACAGTTCCTGCTGTATTGCGTCCATAATTTCCTCCATGATTCCACTCGTCAAAAATGCCGCATGCAAGGCATTTATAATTTATCACTCAAAGTCTTGCAGGGCTGCCCGGTTCCCAAAAGATCCGGCATGATCTCCTCCCTGCTTCCCACCTTCTCGACTCTGCCGTCAGACAAAAGTACAATCTGATCTGCAATGTTCAGTATCCTCTCCTGATGGGAAATGATCAGGATTGCTCCCTTCGTCTCCGCATGCATTTTTTCGAAAACGCGGATCAGATTCTGAAAACTCCAAAGATCAATTCCCGCCTCCGGCTCGTCAAAGATGGAAACCTTCGCCTTTCTTGCCATAAGCATGGCTATTTCAATGCGTTTCAATTCACCGCCGGAAAGACTTGCATTGATTTCTCGGTTTACATAATCTCTCGCACACAGTCCCACCTCGGAAAGCATGGAGCAGACTTCCGACACCGCTGTTTCCCTGCCGGCTGCGATGGAGAGGATATCCTTCACCGTGATTCCCTTAAATCGGACAGGCTGCTGGAACGCAAAACCGATTCCCAGTTTCGCCCTCTCCGTGATGGTTTTATCCGTAATGTCAACGCCGTCCAGAAAAATCTGTCCCTCCGTAGGTGTCAGGATGCCGGCCACAATCTTTGCCAGCGTCGATTTTCCGCTGCCGTTTGGCCCTGTGACGGCCACAAAATGATCCTCTATCGTCAGATTGATATTCCTCAGAATTTCTATCTCTTTTCCGCCGTCCTCGGCCTGAAAAGATATATTTTTAAGCTCCAGCATCTTAAACCTCCAAGTTTATTTCATGTACCGCGAACCCCCTTTTTCTGGAAGTTCCTTAATAGAACATCTTAGCATAAATATTGCCGAATAGCAAACTCAACAGACAATTTCCAGCGAGCTTCCCTTTTCCCCGTTTTTCACGCGTATTTGCTGGGGAATGCTCTCCTCCAGCCTGGCCACATGGGAAATAATTCCTACCAGACGATTTCCTTCCGTGAGCCGGTTCAGTACCGCCATCGCCCTGTCAAGCACATCGCTGTCAAGAGAGCCGAACCCCTCGTCAATAAACAGGGTGTCAAGCTGTCTGCCCCCTGCACGGTTCTGCACCACATCGGACAGTCCCAGGGCAAGCGCCAGTGAGACAAAAAACGACTCTCCGCCCGAGAGGGACTGGGCCGGTCTGCTCCTTCCCGTGGTCATGTCAAACACGGACACCTCCAGTCCCGCAACGGCATTGTCCCTTCCCGCCTGCGTCTCGTGCCGCAGCTCGTAGCGGCCGCCGCTCATGTGGTCAAGTCTCCTGTTCGCCATCTCCAGAACCTCCTTGAACACATATCCCATCACATAGCGGTCAAAACTCAGCCGTCCGCCCGCCGCGTTCGTTCCGTTGGCCAGACTGGCCAGGCTTTCCAGCCTTACCCAGGCTGACTGCGTCTCCTTAAGCCGGGCATTTGCCTTCCTCACGGCATCGGCAGTCCGCCTGTGATTGTCAGACAGCTTTTCGTGCTGCGCACGCCGGTTCTGGATATCTGTAAGCGCCTTCTCCTGTCTTTCCAAAACTGCTTGCAGTTCTGCCAGATCCGTCTTCTCCCAGCCTTTGGTTTTTTCCGTAAGCTCCGCTATGCGGGCCAGAGTATTTTGCAGCGTGTTCCCATGCGCGCTGATCTCCTCCTTCTTTTTGCGAAGCCAGCTCTCTATGGCCGCGTCACTGTCCCCTGCGGCCTGCAGTGTCTCCTCCAGTTCTGCCGCATCGGCAAATCCATTCTGCCTCATGCCTGCTTCCAGCTTCTCCTGTGCGCTCTGTCTTTCACGTTCCAGTCCCGGGAGATCGTCACAGCTCTTGTTCCAGGCGCCTCTCGTCTCTTCGCACTGCCGCCCGGCCTCTTTGCAGTCTCCCTCAGCCTGCTCCAGCTCCTGCAGCAGCCGGTTCTTTTCCTGTTCCCACTTCTCCTTCTGTTTTATGGCGCTCTCCCGGTCGGGACACGCCTCGTAATACGCTAACGCCCTGATCAGCTCCTCCGCCGCCGCCTGCAGTTTCTCACACGTCTGTCTGTGTTCCTGCTCACGCTCCCTGCTTTCCTCGAAGGCAAGACTGCATGCCGCTGTCTCCTCCTCCTTTTCCGCCGTCTGGCGCCGCAGACAGGCCAGCCTCCGGCTCCTGTCTTCCGCTGTATGCAAAGCCTGTGCCGCCCGCTCCTCCTGCTGCCGGTACCGCGTCTCCAGTTCCTCCAGCCAGCCGTTGGCACACACAGTCTCCCAGTCCCTGCATATCGGTTCCAGCTCCTGCATGCGGCTCACTACAGCCGCCTTTTTCTCGCGGATTTCCGTCTCTCTGCCGGCCACAGTCTGGCTTTGCCGCTGCCTTTGTGCATCCCTGTCATCGAACACTTTCCGGGCCTCATCCACGGCCTCCTTTGCCGGTACTTCTTTCTCTGCCCTGACAAAGCATCCGTTGTGGGCGCCGCGAAACACCGTTTTGCACACCGGGCAGGCCGCTTCCTCTTTCTCCGCAAGCTCCTGCTCCAGCTTCCCCGCAAGGAGACCGGCCTGTCCATCCAGAAAAGCCTGATAGAGACTGTGGCTTTGCGCCTCCGCTTCCCTGGCGGCGTCCGTCATTTCCCGAAGCCTTTCCCGCTCCTGTTCCAGCCCGCGCTGCGCCTCGAAGATTCTGTCAATCTGCCCTCTGATTCCCCCCGGGGAGAGGAATCTGTCAAGTCTCTCCTTTTCCCGCTCATAGACCCCTTTCAGACGCTCCTTCTCCGCCTCCGCGCCCTCCAGTTCTTTGATCTTTTCCTGACAGGCGGTCAACTCCCCGCCGATCTGCTGCCTCCGATTCTCAGCCGTCTGTCTGCGCTCCCGCGCCTCCTTTACAAGCTGCCTCTCCTCTTCCTGCTTTTTTAGGTTCTTCTCCAGTTCTCCGTATCTGGGAATGGATTTTTCCATATCGGCGACATCTGCGGAAAGCCTTTCGATCCGTGGCCGAAAGGTCTGTTCCCATGCTCTGAGAGCCGCCTCCTTCTTTCCTTTCTCTTCCTCCAGTTCCCGTAGGCGCGCCCCGGTCTCCTCCATGCTTCTGACCGCATGCGCATAACTTTCCGCAGCCTTTCCGGCAGCCGTCTTTAGCGGTTTCAACTTATAGAAGGCACAGTCAATCCGCTCCGTCTGTTCCTTTAACGCCTCTATTTCATCCTGTCTCTGAAAAAGAGCTTCCCGCTCCCGCTCTCTCACTGCAAGCTCTTCTAACAGGTCGTTTCGATGTGCGGCCTGCCCCTTCTTCTCATGCAGCTTCCTGTCCCGTTCCCGTTCCTCCTCTTCCCTCCGTTTCCACTCTTCCCCCTGCTGCCGGTCTTTATGCACCAGCTCGCAGAGAGCTTCTTCCAGATGAGGACTGGAAAGACTGTACCTCTCCTTTTCCTCCTCCGAGGCTTCTTCCGGGCAGACAAAGCTCTCCAAAGCCTTCCTGATCTGCTCTGCGCCGTTTTCCCTTCTGTCACGCTCCAGTTTCTTTCTCGCCTCATCAAACAAATCCTGAAAATATACATAGGCCGAGCTGTCAAACAGTTCGCCCAGTATCTTGTTCTTTTCCTCACTGTCGGCATCCAGAAACTTTTTAAATTCTCCCTGTGCCAGCATGGCGATTTTCCTGAACTGCTCCGCATTCATGCCGAGCAGCTGCGTAATCCTCTGGGTCACCTGCTCTGCTTTCTCCAGCACATCCCGGTCCGGCTCCCAGAACTTTGCCTGGGGCGTTGTTTTTTCATATTCCCCCGTTCCCCGTTTTTTTCTGAAATGCAGCGTCCTTTCCACTCGGTACGTCTTATCCATATGTGTAAAACAAAGCGTCACCGTTGTGTCCTCGGATTTCTCCACATAGTCGCAGTGCATGATGTCAAAGGTTCTGGACTTCCTGTCCCCCTTCCCGCTCGCCACGCCGTACAGCGCCACCATAATCCCGTCAAAGATCGTGGTCTTCCCGGCTCCCGTATCGCCGGTAATCAGATACAGGCTGTGTTTCAGCTTTGTAAAATCTACCATCGTTTTCTCTTTATAAGAGCCAAACGCCGTCATTTCCAGCCAGACAGGTTTCATCCTTTCCCCTCCTCCTGCTCCAGAATGTATGCCAGTAATTTTTCCGCATCCTCTTCCAGATTTTCTTCCTCTTTCCCCGCAGACTGCCTTTCCCGGACCCGGCCGGCCGCAAAACGGAACAGTTCCATATCCTTCTCCTCCGGCTGTGCCTGCGCCTTTCTCTCTCGGTACAGCTCCACAAAATATTCCTCTATGGTCTTCGCCTCACTGTATTCCCCCGGCAGTGCGGACACCGTGCCAAACTCCCGGAATGCGGAAACCAGCTCCATAATCAGGCTTCTGCGGTTTCCGAAAAGCTCCCGCAGCGTCTGCGACAGCTCCGGCGTAATCCGCGCATCCGTCACAACGATTTTTAAATATTCTTTTTCCCCCGTTCCGCTTTCCGCCTCCGCCAGAATCTCTTCCTCGCATCCTCTGATCTCCCGCAGCGGATGCAGCGGCGGGATCGTGACCGGCGTAATGTCCGCCCCGGTTCCCTTCTTTCCAAGCTCCACAAGCAAAAGTCCTTTGGCCGGCTGCTTCGTCTCATCAAAATGATAACACAGCGGAGAACCGGCAAACCGCACTTCCCTGCGCCCCACCGAACAGGATGCATGGATATGTCCAAGCGCCACATAGTCAAACCCGTCAAACACCCGGTAATCCATCTGTCCAACGCCTCCCGCCATCGATTCCGATCCGCCCCGTCTGGCCTCCCTGCCGCCTGCGGTCACATTCTGGTGCCCCACAAGCACATTTCGTTTTGAGAAGTCAATCCCCTGCCGTTCCAGCAGCTTTCTCATCGCGGTTTCATAATCCCCGATGGAGTCATCCCCCAGTTTCTGTGCCGCCGCTGCCGGAAACAGATAGGGAACCAGCCAGAACGTAACCTCGCCGGAGCCATCCTTTTCAGGAACCGTCACATGGGTTATTTCCGCATCGACGGCGCCCGCAATATAGATCTGCCGTTTCGCCAGAATGCTGCCCGCAAAAGACAGTCTCTGTCCCGAATCATGGTTGCCCGCAATCAGCATCACCGGGATATCCATCTGCTCCAGCTCTGTCAGTATATGATTGAGCAGCATCACCGCATCGCCTGACGGCGCGCTCCTGTCATAGACATCCCCGGCAATCACAACCGCATCGGGTTTAAGCGCCGCCGCCTTTTCCAGAAAGCGTCTGGCCCAGAAAATCTGGTCGCCGTTATCAATCAGGGAAACACCGTACATGGATTTCCCCAGATGCAGATCCGCCAAATGTAAAAATTTCATTTCTACCTCCACGTTTGCTTACTCTTCCTTCACTTCTCCCCGGCGGTACCCGGGTCCGCACATGAAAGCAGACGGCTGCCAATGTGCAACACACCGGCAGCCGTCTGTTCCTCTGTCACGTCATTCTTATACAATATAGGGTGCGATTGCCGCCTCCACCTCCGAAATCTGTGCGCTCGTCTCCAGAATCCGAAACTCAATCTTTCTGGACAGATCCATAGAAAAAATACCCATGATTGACTTCGCGTCAACCACATATCTTCCTGTGGCAATGTCGAAATATCCGTCAAATTTCTCGATCGCGCTCACAAACCCCTTCACCTTTTCGATGGAGTTTAAATCCAGCATGTACGTCTTCATATTCACACCTCCTCTTTCGTATCACCGTCTGATTCCAAGTATGCCGGCATGAATTCCGCTGCGCCCGTTTCCACGGACGACCCCTCCCCTTCCTACATAGATTTTATTTCATTTTGAAAGATTTGTACAGAATATTTTTATCTGTCTGCCCGCAATTCCTCATAAATTCCGTCAAACAGTTCTTTTGTGAGCGTTGTTTCGTTCAATACCGTATGCCTGTCCTTTCTGGTATCCGCTGCCCTAAGCCATGCATCCGTAAAAATCTCTTTCGTAATGCCCCAGTTCATAGGATCCATGTCCATGCCGTAAGCCTGCAAAACCGCTTCCAACCGCTTTACATCCCGCCCCTGCAGCCGGCAGCTTACCAGACTCCCAAGCGCCACTGCCATACCGTGGGAAATTTCTATTTCCTTGTGGTTTTCTTCCAGTGAATGACAGAAAAGATGTTCCGAACCGCTGCACGGCCTGGAATTTCCCGCAATCTCCATAGCCAGTCCGCCGAGCACCAGCGACTGGGTTAATATCTTGATAAATTCTTTGCTCTTTAACGACTTCTCTTCATTGTAGCACAGAGAGGAAAGCGCCATATCCGAGAGCAGATAAGAGAAGTCATCCACCTGGTCTTTCCTGTAGGCTGCATCCAGTTTCCAGTCGTAGAGCGCCGTATACTTGCTGATAGTATCGCCGATGCCGGACTGCAGGTGCGATACGGGCGCCCCCATAATCACGTTCACATCCACCACAATCCCAGCCGGGATGGCGCACTTTAAGGTCTTTCTCGCATCTCCCTCGGTTCCCAGCACTGCCACGGGTGAAGAGAGACTGTCGTTACTCAAGGTCGTTGGCACACAGATATAGGAGATTTTTCCTACAAACCCTGCATACTTGGCCACATCCAGCACCTTGCCGCCGCCCACGCCTATGATGACCTCCACATCCTTCATGCAGATGTGCTTCGCCAGCTCCATAGCCTCCTCGAAACTGTTCTCCTCTATGAGATAGATTTCGCTCTCAGGCAGATCCCGTTTCATCTCATCCAGATAAGGCTTCATAATGGGAATCAGCGCTTCCTCTGTGGCAATGACGGTTCTCTTTTTCTCTATCCCGGGAATACAGTCCGCAAGGATCTCATTCAGACGTTCACAGGCCCCCTCTTCAATGATCAGACAGCCGGGTAAATTAAACTGGTTCATTTTTCTCACTCCGTTTCCTATCAGCTTTTGTTTCTCCTGATCAGTATACCATTCCGAAGCAGCGTGTTGTCAATATAATGTCTGGAAAAGAGGATCTCTCCCTCTCTTGGAATCTCGATATCCTCCTCCTCGCAGTTGATGATCACCTCCACATAGTTATCCACCCATCCCATCTTATTAAACTCGATCACCCTGGGACGATTGATCCGATTCGGAAAATGGAAATTGCGGTTCCTAAGCAGCGGTTCCTCCCTGCGCAGATGTAAGAGGCTCCTGATGATATCCATCCGCTCACTGTAAACGCCACCGTCAATCTCCTCCCACGGCATACAGCGGCGGCAGTCCGGGTCATGGCCGCCCTCCATCGCAATCTCCGTGCCATAGTAAATGCACGGTGAGCCGGGCATGGCAAAGAGCACCGCAAGCTGCTGGAAATACTCGTCCAGATTCTTCACATCGCTTCTAAGCCGCTTTGTATCGTGGGAATCCAGCAAGTTGAACAACACATCGTTTGTCTGCTGCATGTAGCGTGTATAGCAGCGGTTGATCGTATACTCAAAATCCTCGTTGGTGAGGCTCTTGTCAATCCAGAAGTCCTTGATGCTCTCCCCCAGCGGATAATTCATAACCGAATCAAACTCATCCCCCCGAAGCCACGGCATCGCGTCATGCCAGATCTCGCCCAGGATAAACAGATCCGGCTTGATGGCTTTCAGGCGGCTTCTCAGCTCCTTACAGAAGGTGTGAGAAACCTCGTTGGCCACATCCAGTCTGATCCCGTCCACGTCATAATTTCTCACCCAATTTTCGCACACGCTGATCAGATAATCACGCACCTTGGGATTATTGGTGTTTAATTTCGGCATGCTGTCAAAAAAGCCAAAGGCATAATACCGCTTCGCCCAGGCGTTTCCGCCATCCTCCGCGAAGGGCCACTCGTTTACCATGAACCAGTCGAAGTACTGTGACTGCGGCCCCTTCTCCTTCACATCAACCCAGGGGGCAAAGTTCTTTCCGGAATGGTTGAACACGCCGTCCAGCATAATCCGCATGCCCCTGTTATGCGCCTCCCTGACAAGCGTTTTCATGGTCTCTTCCGACCCAAAATGCGGATCGATCTTCGTGTAATCCGTGGTATCATACTTGTGCGAAGTGGGAGCTTCGTTGACCGGCGTCAGATACACGCCCGATACCCCCAGATCCCTGATATAGTCCAGCTTATTGATAATACCCTGGATATCGCCGCCAAAAAACTCCTCGTTGCTCACAGACCCTTTCACCCGCCAGGGAAGCGTGCCTTCCGGGTTGATGGACGGGTCACCGTTGCAGAACCGCTCCGGGAAAATCTGATACCAGATCGTGTCGTTTACCCAGGCCGGCGTCACCGGGATATCCGCCGGATTCATCCAGGGCATGATAAAATACTGTCTGCTCCTGCCCGCCAGCGCCATCTGCGCCTCAGACACAAAACCGTCCTCAAAGTAAAACCACCGCTCGTCCTCCGTCTGCAGTTCAAAATAATATTTCAGACGCTTAAATTCGGGCCTGATGGTCGTGGTCCACCAGAGCTGGTTTTTCAGACGCTTCTTGAACGGGATATTCAAAGCCTCTCCCTCCCAGCTCTCCCCGCCTCCCAGAATCCCGGATTTAAAAGGATCACCGTGAATCAGATTCACATATTTCACATCGTAACCCGTCCTGATATTGATGACTAACTGTTCCTCATCCATAGGATAGCAGTAATTGTCATTAGCCCTGTGATATACCGCATTAAAGTCCATAAAATACCTTCCTTTCCAGATTTCCCGCACCCCCTGCACGAGAAGAAAACGTTTTCCATTTATTTCATACTACTATCTTCTTTTCCAAAATGCAAGGACTTTATTATTTTTCAAAAAAGATTTTCTTTTTAAATCAAACAATATTATCTAATATGAAAAGAGAGTAAAGTCTTACGACAGACCTTACTCACAATTTCAACGCCGCTTCCCGGCATCCCCGGTGCAATGCCTCACCAAAATACTGTTTTGCAATCCGAATATCCTTCGCCACGCCAAGTCCCTGTTCATACAGAAGCCCCATCCGGTAATAGGCAAGTCCGAGTCCCTGTTTTGCGGACAGCTCATAGAAACGGCGCGCCTTTTCATAATCCATTTTTGTTCCATACCCGTACTGGTAGCACATCCCAAGAGAGCACTGCGCCGCCGCATTTCCCGACAGTTCAGCCGCTTTCTGATACCATGCAAAGGCTTTGTCGTAGTCTTTTGCAACGCCCTTTCCATGCAGATAAAAATTGCCGATATTATTCATCGCCCCGGTTGAGCCATTTTCGGACGCCATAAGATAATATTCCAATGCCTTCCTCTCATCCTGTCCGACGAATGTTCCTTCTTCATACAGGATGCCCATGTTCACCTGTGCGCGCCAGTCGCCCTTTTCATGGGCAAGCTCCGAAAGCTGTAAAAACGCTTTTTGTCTTTGTTCCGCCGGGCAGTCTTCTCTCCCTACCAGCTCCGCGCAGGCAGCGGATTCGCAATGCATTCTTTTATGATCCACATCCTCCAACAGCGATTCATAATATTTTCTGTCTTTTTCCGGCAATTCTCCTTCTAACCGCCGCCTGCAGCCACACTCCGCTCTCGTCAGCCATTCCAGCGATTTCTCAAAACTTGCATCCACGCCTTTTCCGTTTTCATACTGATAGGCGGCCAGAACCATCGCTTCGGGATTATCCTGTTCCGCCGCCTTTTCAAAAAAGTACAGAGATTTCTGATAATCTGTCAAAACGCCGATCCCATTCAGCCAGGCGCGTCCGACCTTGACAATACCATCCGCGTCGCCGAGAGCCGCCGCTTTCTCATAATAGGAAAACGCCTTTTTTTCATTTTTCTCCGTTCCCACGCCATAACGGTACATTTCTCCCGCCACTATGAGCCAGTACGGGCTGTTTTGTGCGGCGCCAAGCAGAGCCGCCTTCAGAGCCTTCTGCCGGATTTTGGACGATTCTTTCGGTGTTTTTGCCTCTGCTACGCATTTTTCATAATAATCGTTTAACGCTGACAGCGCATCCAGATCTCCTTTTTTCGCCAGTTTATAAAGTTGTTTTTCCACCTTTGCGGGATTTACATTCACCCGATCACCCCCCTGCAAGCCTCAAAATCTGATACACCACAAAAGCGGCAATCCACGCCACACCGCACTGCATACATACAACACCGAAGGTCTTTAGGGCGGAGCCAAGCTCCCTCTTTATGGTCGCCACAGCCGCCACGCAGGGGGTGTAGAGCAGCGTAAATACCAGAAAGCTGACCGCCGAGACCGGGGTAAAAATCTGTCCAAGCGTCTCACTCAAATTCGACATGGAAGAGCCGGTCAGAACGCCTAGCGTGCTCACCACCGCCTCCTTCGCCGTAAAGCCGCCGATCAGCGCCGTAGCCGCCCGCCAGTCCCCGAATCCAAGCGGAATAAAGAGCGGCGCAATCAGCTTTCCGATCATGGCAAGCAGGCTGTCCCCGGAATCCGTCACCACATTGAAACGCATGTCAAAGGTCTGCAGAAACCAGATCACCAGCGTGGCCACAAAAATCACAGTAAACGCCCGCTGCACGAAATCTTTCGCCTTATCCCACATCAAAAACAATACGCTCTTTGCGGATGGAAAACGGTAATTGGGCAGTTCCATCATAAAGGGCATCGAGCTTCCCCGAAACACCGTCCTTTTTAAGAGCAGGGCGCACAACAGCCCCACCAGAATCCCGAACGTGTAAAGCCCCATCATCACAAGAACGCCCTTTCTAGCAAAGAATGCCGCCGCAAACAGTGCATAAATCGGAATCTTTGCCGAACAGCTGATAAAGGGGATCAGCATGATCGTCATTTTCTTATCCCGGTCAGAGGAGAGTGTCCTCGTGGACATGACTGCCGGCACGCTGCAGCCGAAGCCAATCAGCATGGATACAAAGCTTTTTCCCGAAAGGCCGATCTTTCTAAGCGGTCTGTCCATCACAAAGGCAATCCGCGCCATGTAGCCCGAGTCCTCCAGAATAGACAGAAAGAAAAACAAAATTACGATAATAGGCAGGAAGCTCAGCACGCTTCCCACGCCTGTGAAAATGCCGTCAATCACCAGACTCTCCACCACCGGGTTGATGCCGTAGTTCACAAGCGCCCGCTCCGTCATGCCGGACAGCGCGTCGATGCCGAGACTTAACAGGTCACTGAAAAAGCTGCCGATCAGTCCGAATGTCAGATAGAATACGACCAGCATAATCAGCATAAATGCCGGAACTGCCAGATATTTATGGGTGAGCACGCTGTCAATCTTCATGCTCCTGATATGCTCCCTGCTCTCCCTGCATTTCATTACCGCCTGGGAACAGATTTTCTCGATAAAATCATAGCGCATGGCCGCCAGTGCCGCATTGCGGTCCATCCCGCTGTCCTGCTCCATCTCCACGATGCTGTGCTCCATCAGATCCAGCTCGTTTGAGGACAGGGCCAGCCTGTCTATGATTTCCGCATCTCCCTCCACGATTTTCGTGGCTGCGAAGCGGGGCGACATGCCGATCCGCTCCGCGTGGTCCTCCACCTGATGGCTGACTGCATGGATACAGCGGTGCACCGGCCCCTTCTCACAAAAATCTGTCACCTTCGGGTAAATGCGCCGCGATGCCACTTCCCTGACAGCCCTGATCAGATCCTCGATGCCCTCATTTTTCGCCGCGCTGATAGCCACCACGGGAACGCCCAGCGCCTCCTCCATCTTTCCGATATCTATGGTACCGCCGTTTCCCCTCACCTCATCCATCATATTGAGGGCTATCACCATGGGAATATGTAACTCCAGCAGCTGAAGGGTGAGATAAAAATTCCGTTCAATGTTGGTAGCGTCCACAATATTGATGATTCCGTCCGGCTTTTCCTGCAAAATAAAACTGCGGGTCACAATCTCTTCGTTGGTGTAAGGTCTGATGGAATAGATACCCGGCAGATCCACCACCGCATTCCCCTTCTCTCCCCGGATTTCCCCCATCTTGGAATCCACCGTGACACCGGGAAAGTTGCCCACATGCTGGTTTGAACCCGTGAGCTGGTTAAATAATGTGGTTTTGCCGCTGTTCTGATTGCCTGCCAATGCATATATCATGCCATTTATCCCTCTTCCGTTCTATTTTCCCGTCACAATTCTGTCGAAACGATACGGCCACGGCCGCCTTTCTATACCTCAGCCACTTCAATTCTCGCCGCATCTTTCTTGCGAAGCGTCAGCTCATACCCCCGCAGGTGAATCTCAATCGGATCCCCCATAGGCGCTGCCTTCTGCACCCTGACTACCGTCTGCGGAATCAGCCCCATGTCAAGAAGCCTGATGCGAAGCTGTCCCTCGCCGCCAACCTTTATGATTTTTACTTCTTTTCCCACTGCGATCTGATCCAATGTCATCTGCCACACTCCATTCCACTGATCCAAAATGTTTCTTCCGATTTTCATTGTTAGTTTACACTAACCACAACTGTTTGTCAAGGTGTCAGTCTGTCCTAATCAATTGAAAAAGGCGGTGGAAAATCTCTGTTCTTCATCCACCGCCTGCCGCTTATTCTCTTTCACTGTACATACACATTCCGAAACGCCTTGTATGTCCTGCGCATACCCTCCTCAAAATCCGTGTAAGCCAGACCAAGCTCTGCCTTTCCTTTTGCATTATCACACAAATGCGTCTCCTCCGCCACAGCGGGGAATGGCACCGGCACGCCTTGCGCCACAGCCTGTTCCACTGTGAGCGGCACTTCCGTCAGTCCTTCCAGATCTTCCGGCTGTGCCACACGCTTTAACGTATCAAAAAACATATCATAGGTAATGATCTCGTCCTGACACAGATTATATGCCTGGCCGTAAGCCTTCTCGTTTCCAAGACAGGCGAGGACCGCCTGGGCAGCATCCTTCACATACACGACCTGGAACTTTCCCTGCGCGTCCGTAAACCGGGGCAGCGCATGATTTTGCAGCAGCATGCCGATATAGGCGGACTCCCTTGGCGCATAGTTGTAAGGCCCATACAAAACGGCCGGGCGAAGCGATGTATAGGGGATTCCCCTGGCGCTGCAGACTTCCGCCAGCTCCCGCTCCAAAGCCGCCTTCCCCGCAATATAAGCCCCTGCCTCCCCGGCAATGTCTCTCTCCTCAAACGGTGTGTCCTCCCGCTTGATGACGGCAGGATTCCGCTCATACACATCCACCGTGCTGATGAGCACATACTGCCCGATCTTTCCCGTGATATTTTCTACGGTGTCCCGCACGTCCCCGGGCGCATAGGCACAGAAATCAATAACCGCATCATAATCCTCGCCGCAGGCCGCGGGCCGCTCATGTCTGTCCGCCCGAATCTGTCTGACGCCGAACGCCTCCATAGAGTAAGTGCCCCGGTTCCACACGGTAATCTCATGTGCCTTCGCCGCCTCCATCACAAACACCCTGCCGTAAAAATAACTGCCGCCGATTATAAGAAGTTTCATTTTTCATCTCCCCACTCGCAAATCCGCGCTTACGCGCTCCCCATCCGATTTCATCGGACATTTGCTCGTTCATATCGCAGGAAAAACAAATGCCCGCTTCGCAGTCGCTTGTTTTTCCCTTGCTCGATATTAAAGAAACGGATTATAATACCGGCTCCCATCCCAGAATGTCACCATCAGATCAATTGCCAGAATGGCCGCCGCAAAGCCGATTGTCAGCCAGTCATTGCGCTTCAGCCCGCGCGCCGTATACCATGTCCGTTTCTTTTCCTTGCCAAAGCCCCTCAGTTCCATCGCATTGCTCACCGTCTCAATGCGGTTTAAGCTGGACATCACAAGGGGCAGCAGAATCGCCACCGAATTTTTCAATCTGGTAAAAAGCTTATCCTTGCCAGACAGGTCAATGCCTCTGGCCTGCTGCGCCTGGCTGATATTCGTATACTCCCGCTGTACGTCCGGGATATAGCGCAGCGCCAGACTCACCGCGTAGCCCGCCCGGTAACTCACTCCGATCCGGGCCAAAGACGCCGCAAACTCACTGGGATCCGTGCAGGCGATAAAGAGCAGGGCCACCGGCACCACACAGATCACCTTCAGCGTAATATTCAAATGATAGAACAACTGCTGCGCCGTGACTGTGTATCTCCCAACCCCGGCAAAAAGCAGTGTCCTGCTCTCATAAAGCTCCACGCCGTACTCCGGCGTAAACAGATAGATGAAAATATTATTGAGCAGAAGAAAAACCGCCGCCAGTCCAAGTACCACACTGATATCCTTAATCCTGATCCGGCTGAGCCGAAAGATCACCGCGCCGATCACCAGCATGCAGACGAGGATCCGGGTGTCGAACGTTATCATGGATGCTACGCTCCAGGCGATAAAAAAGATCAGTTTTGTGGTGCCTGTCAGCTCGTGAACCAGACTCGGCCGTTTGATATAATTCAGAATCGCTACCCTTGCCATCTCACCCCTCCTGTCTCTTTCTGTGCGCCTCCTCATAGGCGATAAACCGTTTCGTGAACTCCTGCGGATCCTCCACGCCGCACGCCATGCTCAGCGTATAGAGGCTGGTCTCCTTCAGGTTCGCCCGCTCCACCAGATTCGGGTCATTGAGCACATGGGCCGCCGTGGTGTCCGCGAGAAGCTTTCCCTCACTAAACACAATAGCTCTTGGCGTGTACTCTAACATCAGATGCATGTCATGGGTAATCATCACGATCGTAAATCCCTGGGCATTAAGCGCCTTTAAAAATTCCATGATCTCCGTATAATGATGGTAGTCCTGTCCCGCCGTCGGCTCATCCAGAATGATCATCTGCGGCCGCTGTACGAGAATGCCCGCAATCGTCACCCGCTTCTTCTGTCCAAAAGACAGCGCTGACACCGGCCATTTGCGAAACGGATAAAGCCCGCAGATTTTTAAGGTTTCTTCCACCCGCTCTTTTCTCTCCTCCGCGCTCATGCCGCTGGCTAACAGCGCCATCTCCACCTCATCCCAGATCAGAGGCTTGGAGATCATCTGATTGGGATTCTGCATCACATAGCCGATTCTCTGCGCCCGCTCCTTGATGGTGTCACCCGATATATCCCTGCCTTCCAGACAGATCCTGCCTGCCGTTGGTTTCTCAAAACCGCAGATCAGCTTGGCAAGCGTACTCTTGCCCGCACCGTTTTTTCCAACAATGCTGACCATCTCGCCCTCTTTGATGGAAAAGTTTACCTTTTTCAGATTCTGGACCTCCGGCGTATAGCCGAAGCTCAGATTCTCTACACGCAGAATCTCCTGCCGCTCTGCCTCTGCTTTTCTGGACGGTTCATTCTCCCGGAACCAGGCGCGCACCTGTTCTTTATTTTCTGCGGAAAGCCGCAAGCTGTCCACATGCTGCGGCTCCAGCTCTTCTGTCATGGGAACCCCGGCATAGCGGAGCGCGGTCAGATAAAGCGGTTCCCGGATGCCGTGATCCACCAGCATTTCCCCGGTCAGAAACTCCTTCGTCGGCAGATCCGCCACAATCCTGCCCTCATCCATGAGTACAATCCGATCCACCCTGCGCCAGAGCACATCCTCCAGGCGGTGCTCAATGATGATCACCGCCGCGCCCGTGCGCTCCTGTATGCGGTCTATCAGTTCTATGGTAGCCCGTCCCGCCGCCGGATCCAGGTTGGCCAAGGGCTCATCAAAAAGAAGCGCCTGCACCTGCTCCACCATAACGCCGGCCAGACTGACCCGCTGCTTCTGTCCGCCTGAAAGTTCGTGGGGCGCGTATTCCAGATGGTGGTCAATATCCACCAGCCTGGCCACCTCCTGCACGGTCTTCTTCATTTCCTCCTGGGGCACACAGTCGTTTTCCAGTGCGAAGGCAATGTCCTCCCCCACCGTCAGACCGATAAACTGTCCGTCTGTATCCTGCAAGACCGTTCCCACAATCTGACTCAGGTTAAAGATACTCTCCTTAGCCGGGTCTTTTCCGCCCACAAGAAGCTCTCCCGTACTCTCTCCCGGATAAGCATAGGGAATCAGACCGTTGATACAGCTGCCGATGGTGCTCTTACCGCTGCCGGAAGCGCCCGCAATCAACACTTTCTCCCCCGGATAAATATCCAGATTGATGTGATAGAGGGTCGGGCTGGCCTGGGCCAGATACTGAAATCCGTAATCCTTAAAAGAAATGATGGGCTCCGCCATGTCGTTTCTCCTTATTGTATTTTTCTCGCTTTCACACATAAGCAGATTGAGATGCTTCGTATGACTTCCTTCTCTGCTTATACGCGCAAAAACAGATTCGAGAGAGGCTCCCCCGAATCTGTTTCATGTTTCCTCTTAGTCCTCTTTCTCCAAAGAGCCTTTCTTCACTACAGTCTTCGCATAACCGAGCAGAAGCAAGGTTCCTACGACACCAGTGGTAATGATGTTCGACACCGCAGCCATAAGTCCCTGTGCAAACAGTTTCTCAACCGGCTCCGCGTAGATCAGAATGTCCAGAACGGGCGCAACCAGCCCCCACGCCAGAACATGTGCAATGATATGCGCCACATTAAAGCGGATCAGCTTCTTGCTGTCGATCCCTTCTTCCACGTTCAGTTTCATGGTCACAAGACCGATCACCAGACCTACAAATGCAGATGCGATAATCCAGCTCCACCAGGGGCCGTAGCTCGTTGCGTCAATCAGTGTATGGCCGATAAAACCGATGACAACGCCTGCAATGGGGCCAAACAGCGTAGCAAACACTGCCTCCACCGCATACTGTAAGCTGATGTTCGTGTTCGGTACGGGCGACGGAATCGCAACCTTACCCAGAACAAAGAACAGCGCCGCGCCGATACCAATCGCAACAACGCTCTTAACAGATAATTTTTTCATAAAAGACCTCCCTCATATGTATGTATTTATTTTAGTAACAAAACCATCTCTATTATAGTCTGTGGGACAACGGAATGTCAACTGACAACTAGTTTTTGAAACTGTGTATCGGCGCAGGAATCCTGCCGCCGCGGTTCACAAACGCCTCACAGGAAAACCCGTTCACGGGCATCACCGGCGCATAACCGAAAAGTCCGCCGAACTCCACCTTCTCCCCGACGCCCTTGCCGATAGCAGGGATAATGCGCACTGCCGTGGTCTTCTGGTTCACCATGCCAATCGCCATCTCATCCGCAATGATTCCCGCAATCGTGGTGTTCGGCGTGTCACCGGGGATCGCCAGCATATCAAGACCTACCGAGCAGACACAGGTCATAGCTTCCAGTTTTTCTATGGTGAGCGCGCCCGCCGTGACCGCGTCAATCATACCCTGGTCCTCACTGACGGGAATGAACGCGCCGCTTAAGCCGCCCACATAGGAGGAGGCCATCACGCCGCCCTTTTTCACCTGATCATTCAAGAGAGCAAGGGCCGCCGTGGTACCGGGTGCGCCCGCATACTCTAAACCGATCTCGCACAGAATATCCGCCACACTGTCGCCGATGGCCGGTGTGGGAGCCAGCGATAAGTCCACAATGCCGAAAGGAATCTGCAGCATGCGGGACGCCTCCTGCGCCACGAGCTGCCCCACCCTCGTCACTTTGAAAGCGGTCTTCTTGATTGTCTCGCAGAGCACTTCAAAGTTCTCTCCCCGCACTCTCTGCAGGGCCGTCTTGACAACGCCGGGTCCGCTGACGCCCACGTTGATCACTGCATCGGCCTCCGTCACGCCGTGGAACGCACCCGCCATAAAAGGATTGTCGTCCGGCGCGTTACAGAACACCACAAGTTTCATGCAGTCTGCACTGTCCTGCTCTTTGCTGATGAGAGCCGTCTCCTTGATGATATCTCCCATCAGACGAACGGCATCCATATTGATGCCTGTCTTGGTAGACCCCAGATTCACGGAACTGCAGACCCGCTCTGTGGCATGAAGCGCCTGCGGAATGGAGCGGATCAACAGCTCGTCCGCTTTCGTCATGCCTTTCGACACGAGCGCAGAATAGCCGCCGATCAGATTGACCCCAACCGCCTGTGCCGCCCGATCCATCGTGCATGCCAGCGTTGCAAAATCTTCGCTGCTTTTGCAGGCCGCTCCGCCCACCAGCGCCATCGGCGTGACGGAAATCCTTTTATTGACGATGGGAATGCCAAATTCCTTCTCAATGGCTTCACCTGTCTTCACCAGATCCTTAGCCGTTCCGGTAATCTTCTCGTAAACCTGTTCGTTTACCCTTTTCAAGTCTCCGTCAATACAGTCTAAAAGGCTGATTCCCAATGTGATGGTACGCACATCCAGATTTTCCTTGGCGATCATTTCATTGGTTTCAGCCACCTCGAATAAATTTATCATGCTTTTCTCTCCCTTTTAGATCCGATGCATCTGATCGAAGATTTCTTCCTTCTGACACTTGATGACAACGCCGATCTCCTCACCGAGCGCGTTCAGCTCATCCACGATCACCCCGAAGTCCTTACCCGTCAGGTTCATGTCCACGATCATCATCATATTAAAGAAACCCTGCACTATGGTCTGGGAGATATCCAGAATGTTGATCTGGTTGTCCGCCAGATAAGTGCATACTCTGGCAATAATGCCCACTGTGTCTTTTCCCACTACCGTGATAATTGTCTTTTTCATCTTTCTCCTCTCTTCTTTCCCCGTCCCCTGCCGCCTGCTCTGTTTTTGCGGCCGTTATTTTGTGCCGAAAATTCGGTCTCCGGCATCCCCCACGCCCGGACAGATATAGGCGTTCTCATTCAGGCATCGGTCGATATGCCCGACATAAATCTGCACATCCGGGTGCTCCTTTCTCATCCGCTCCACGCCCTCCGGCGCGGCAATGATGCACATGAACTTAATGTTTCTGCCGCCATGCTCCTTGATAAAACGCACCGCCTGAGACCCGGAACCGCCCGTGGCAAGCATAGGATCAAGCACGATAATCGTCCTCTGTTCAATAGGCTCCGGGAGCTTACAATAATATTCGTGGGGCTCGTGTGTCTCCGGATCCCTGTAAAGTCCGATATGGCCCACCTTTGCGCTTGGCACAAGCGCGAGAATACCGTTTACCATGCCAAGTCCCGCGCGCAGGATCGGCACAACCGCCAGTTTCTTTCCCGCTATCCTCGGCGTCATGCAGGACTCCAGTGGTGTCTCCACCTCCACGTCCTCTAACGGGAGATCCCTGAGCGCTTCGTAGCCCATCAGCATGGCGATCTCCTCAATACATTTCCGAAACTCACTTGTTCCTGTGCTCTTATCCCTGATCTGCGAAATCTTGTGCTGAATCAATGGATGTTCCATGACAAATACATTTTCCATTTTATCCTCCGTTGGTATCAGTCTGTAGCGGTATTTTTATCTCTTAATAGATCGTAGCGATTTCTATGCCGCCTGTCAACCATAAAAAATCCCCCGATCCATTACTGATCGGGGGTCGCTTCTTTTCCTCTCTCCCACAAGTATCTAATTTCCTGCCATTGCCTCCCTGAATTTATCTCCTTCTACCGGCTCCCCTGCTTTTTCACCAAATCGAAAAATGATACCGCCTTTCCCGTCAGATTTATATTCGACCGTCCACGTTTCCCAACTGTATCTGCTCTGTGCCCGGATTCCCACCGGCCGGCCAGAAGGCTTAATCAGCCCGGCTTCCTGCATCGCATACCATGCATAGTCATCAACTCTGGTATCTCCGTTGTTCGCCCCGCCATAGGAACCTCCATGTGCATTGTCAGGGCGGTCCTCTCTGTCATCCACCGCAAATGCAGTCACAGCCTGCCAATAATCCGGCGGCGGCAAACCATTATTTGAATCTGTCGCATACGTCTGTATTGCTGTCACAACTGCTCTGGCATTTTGCAGGTCGGAAACATTCCTTGCCCTGTTTCACCACAATGCCTCCCTGTCATTTCGTTCCTTTCTCCACAGATGCCCCTCTGCTGGAATTCATTGTAGCATCTTGGTTATGGAATAAAAGGTGACAATTTTTTAAAACGGTGAAATATTTTTATTTATGGCACTTTGGATTACACCTATTGGTTCTGTTTTCTGTATTCCGAAGGAGACAGCCCTTTTATTTTTTTAAATACCCTGGAAAAATACTTCTCGTCCCGAAATCCCACTTTATAGGCTATCTCATACGTTTTCAGATAATTCTGTCGTAAATAGGCGCAGGCATGTTCTATGCGGATCTCGTTCAGATAATCGACAAATCCCTTAGATAACTGCTTTTGAAAAAGCGTGGAAAGGTATCCCGCCGAAATACCGGCCTTCTGCGCCACATCCGCCAGCATCAAGTTTTCATAATAATGTTCCTCCACATATTCCCTGGCAAGCTCCACCAAAAAATTTTTCTCTTCCGCAGAATCTAACCGAATCTCTTCCTCCGCTCCAAACAGTTCATCTGCCGCATGATTTGCCTTTTCCAGAAGCTCGGACGATCTCACCGGCTTTAGCAGATACTCTCTGGCCCCCAGCCGCAATGCCTGCTGACAATATTTAAACTCTTCATAAGCGCTCAGTATCATTGTATAGGGCAGGGCATCTGCGCGTCTTGCCTCCTGCATAACCTCAATGCCTGTCATCAGAGGCATCTGCACATCCAAAAACATAATATCCGGCTTATCCCTAAATATCGTATCCAGAGCCTCCCTTCCATTGGCGGCACAATATATTTTGTCAAAGCGGTCCGTATGCAGCTGTATATATTTCGCAATGCCGTTGCGGATCGGATCTTCATCATCCGCAATCAATAATTTAATGCCCATTTTGTCTGATCTCCTTCAATCCACACGGAACAACGATATGCACGGTCGTTCCACATCCTACCCTGCTCTCAATCCGCAGTTCATAATGCTCATGGTAAATAAGTTCCAGACGCTCCCTCACATTTTTAATCGCATACCTTCCGATCCGCTGGCTCGCGTACTTTCTGGCATCCGCCTTATCCCATATCGCTTCCAGTTGTTCCCCGCTCATGCCAATGCCGGTATCCTCGATACAGAAAACCATATTCTCCTCTTCCTTTCTTCCAGTCACGGACAGGGTATAGATTCCCTCTGCGCTCTCAAATCCATGAACAATGGCATTTTCCACAAATGGCTGTAAAATAAGTTTGGGAATCTCCTCCTCCAGAATACACGGTTCCAGCGATATCTCATAAGTCAGCCGCCTGCCAAACCTCATTTTCTGAATGTGCAGATACCGTTCCAGAAGCTCCGCCTCTGAGCGCACCATCACTATGCCATCTCCCCTGTTTAGCACAAGACGGAACATTTGTGAAAGAGAAAGAATATCTTCCGCAATCTCATCATTACCAGATTCCGTGGCTTTCCAGTACAGGGAGTCCAGTGTATTGTAGAGGAAATGCGGATTGATTTGTGCCTGCAGCGTATCCAGCTCGCTCTCCCTCTCCTTAATTGCCAGAACATAGTTTTTGTCAATCAGCGCCCTGATATCGTCCACCATCCTGTTAAAGCCGGCCGATGCCTGTCCCACTTCATCCTGCGTCATTACCTCCACTTTCTGGCTGAAATCTCCCTGCATAAAATTTTCCATCGCAATCCGCAACGTGTGCAGCGGTTTCGAAACAAGGTCGGAGACCAGCAGCAAAACGGGATACAGACCGGCAAGAAATCCGATCAACAGTGCAAGCGGCGCAAAAATAATCGTATCGCTCAGATCCTTCCACCCCACCCGGCGCACGATCTCATATACAATAGTTCCCGTGTCTTCGTCCTGACATTGATAAATGTTATAGATACCGCTGACGCTCTTTCTCACTTTTTCCCTGCCTGTCATCTCCGCCCCGCTCTCTGCAATTATGTCAGACAGCAGTCCGTCTTCTATATCTCCGCATCGCACAAGCTCCGCACCATATCTGCTCATCACTACCACAGATTCCTGTCTGCCCCGCAAAGAGTTCTGGCATATCTCATCAAATATTTCTGCCGAAGAGCCAATCACCAGATAGCCCAGCTTGTTTTTACGCGCCCTGTCGTAAATTTCACGATACATAACAATTTTGTCATTCTGGTTCACCTGATATGTGTCATTCTGATCGTTCTTGCAGCGTCCGACTCTCTGCCAGAGGAATTTCCCCTTCTCCTGCACTGCCAGCGCATAGATGTGTGTCTCTCTCACCTGATCCATATCCCCCAGATAAGATGATGAGCGGTCAATACAGTTCAAATAGGGATTGATCCCGTTTTCCGGGTAGAGGGCAACGCTTTTGATCTGTCCGTCTATCGCCACCATATCCTGTATGATCTGCATTGGCGCCCGATTTTGCCAGAGCCTGGCATCCCGGTTCAGCTCCTTCGGATCATCCGCCGTCAAAATCTGCCTGATCTCATCGTTGATACTGATATAGGTTCCCATCTCCATAATATTCTTCTGTACCACGCTGATACTG
This sequence comes from uncultured Lachnospiraceae bacterium, assembly GCA_965114645.1. Taxonomy (GTDB): domain Bacteria; phylum Bacillota; class Clostridia; order Lachnospirales; family Lachnospiraceae; genus UBA3282. Next base: position 36,772 of record CBCOZL010000033.1, read on the forward strand.
TCCGATATGTTCCGCACGTTCTGAATGCAGCGGTTTTCCTCATTTCTCACCGCTGACCGATAATTATGCAAAAGGAGAAGAATGCTGATCAAAAGTAAAATGGGCGTAATAATCGCGTAGCTGTAAAAAACCAGTTTCTGGCGAATGCTCAGCTTCGCAATCCAATGTTTCAGCCTTCCCATAACATCCCATCCTTTTTCTCAAATTTCACTTATTTTATCCTTTTACAGCCCCCATTGCAACACCCTTTGTAATATGCTTATTTAAGATTATATACACGATCACGGCCGGAGCCGCCGTCAAAGCCATCACTGCAAACTGCACTGCGTAGTTGGAAGAATATTCCCCCGTGAACTCCAATACGGAAAAAGGCAGCGTCTTCCATGTCGGCGTACTCAGATAAGTGCTGGCCATCATAAATTCATTCCAGTTATTTAAAAACGTCATAATCGCCACTGTTGCAATAGAAGGTTTTAAAAGCGGCGTAACGATCTGGAACACAATCCTGTAGATCCCACAGCCGTCCATCACCGCGGCTTCCTCCAGTTCCTTTGGCAGTGACTGGATAAATCCCGTCATCAGGAACATCCCTTGAGGCATGGAAAACGCCACATATGGAATCAACAGCGCCCAGATGGTATCCGTCAGATGCAGGTTACTGTATATTTTGTAATTTGGAAGCAGCGTTGCATGAATCGGAATCATCATCCCGATGACAAGCAGCGTTCCCACAAAACCGCGCAGCTTCCATTTCATACGCTGACAGGCAAACGCTGCCATGATTGATATGAAAATGACCAGTATAACCGCAAGCGTATTGATTAAGACGCTGTTTCTCAGATAATGCAGAAAATTACCATCCACAAACGCCTTCACATAATTGTCCCAGCGGATCTTTTCCGGGATGATAAGCAGACCATTTGTAAACATCTCATTGCTGCTGCCGAGTGAAAAATCGACAAGCCAGATCAGCGGAAACATCTGTATCACCGCAACTACGGCAAGCACAATCCACAAAATAATTTTACCGATTTTCTCATGTTTCTCTTTCACTTCTCCACCCCCTATGCTTCCTGTTTTTCCTTAAATATCCTGTTAAGCGCAACCGTTGCCAGAATGCAGATCAGAATAAATACTACGCCGATCGCGTTGCCGTACCCGTACTGAAACGCCTTAAATGCCTGCTGATACAAATAGTTCGCCGCAAACTGCGTACTGTTGTTTGGTCCTCCGTTTGTCAGAAGGTACACGGTTTCCATCTGTTTCAAAGCGGAGATAACCGCCATTGTCACATTTATCTGGATCACCGGTTTCATAAGCGGAAGCGTAATCCTGAAAAAGGTCGTCCACCAGCCTGCCCCATCGATGGAAGTAGCCTCATAAAGGACCGGGTCAATGTTTTTAATGCCGGTATAGTAAATCAACATTCCCCAGCCAAATCCATGCCAGATCAGGACGATTAATACAGACCAGATCGCGTTCTGCTGTGACAGCCAGTTCACCTGTCCCGGATGTCCAAACGCCTTTAATACATTATTCAAAAGTCCAAAATCAGGATTGTAAATAAATTTCCAGAGGTAAGCAATCACTGCCACAGAAATCACGTTCGGGATAAAATAGATGCATCGGAAAATCCCTTCCGCCTTTCCCTGCAGTTTGTCAAGAACCGCCGCCACAATAATTGCCAGCGGATGCTGTATGCAAATAAAACCAATGGCAAGCAGTAAAGAATTTCTAAGTGATCTGCCGAATGCATGATCGCCAAACAGCTTTATATAGTTTTCAAATCCGACCAGATGCGCCTCACCCATTCCCGTATAATCCGTAAATCCGTAGTAGACGCTCAGACAGATTGGCGCCAGCACCGCAAACAGAAAAACCAGCACACCCGGCAGAATCAGACTAAAAATAACCGGCTTATTGCTATACAGTTTTTTCATAAAATCTCCTTTCCCCAGATATAGTCGCCCCCACCCGTAAAACGGGCAATGTCGTCAACTTAAGAATGTTCGAAGTACAATAAGCAGAACTGTAATA
>CBCOZL010000034.1:0-24043 GCA_965114645.1 uncultured Lachnospiraceae bacterium
TTTTCCCTGAAAATCTTTTTAAAATAACTCTTGACTATTTACCAAATTGCTTTCTGGTCTGTCTGCTAATAGAATAACACAAAAAAGATGACAACTTGTGTCACCTTTTTGACATTTTCTTGCATTTGGGGAGGTTCCTTTTCCAAAACAAAATGACATGATAAACTTTGAATATACCTTACATCGGCTTCAGATTCCGATTGAGCCTGTCCACCATCCATGCAATCCGCTTTTCCCGTCCGGCATCCGTCTTCGCGTCGAGATACGCTTTCGTGTAAGTTTTCTTAACAGATGGGGACATGGCTTGAAAGTTCGTGTAAGCCGGTTCGTATGCCGCTAAAATGGCGGAGAGCGCGGCGACCTGATCCTCCGTGACTGCCCCGGGTTTCGGTGCGTCCCACTGACCGTTCTGTTTCGCTTCCTCGATTTTCTTTCTGCCGTGGTCGGTCATTATGCCCCGTTCCTCCAGCTCTTTGACCAGGGCCTTGTTTTTCTCCGACCAATTGCTGTTCTCCCTGCGCATGGAGAAATACTTCCTGTAAGTTTTCTCGTCAATGCGCTGCATCTGGCCGTCGATCCACCCAAAGCAGAGCGCTTCCTCGAGAGCTTCCCCGGCTTTTAACGTTTTCGGCCCGCCGGGTTTGCCGAACAAAAGCCAGACGCCGTCTTCTGAGAGGCAGTTGTCGGAAAGCCAGTTTCTGAAATCTTCTCTGGCGGAAAATGTCAGGATATCGCTCATGGTATCATCCTCCTGTGAAAAAACAGGGGCGGGAAACCCGCCCCGTGCCAAGTTCGTGAACCCTCTTAGAGATCATAATACATCATAAATTCCGCAGGCGTGGGAATCTGTCCGGCCTCTTTCGCTTCCGCGCGCTTTCTTGCAATCCACACGTCAATCAGCCGCTCCGGGAACACCCCGTCTTTCGTCAGATAGTCGTGGTCTTTTTCCAGGGCATCCAGCGACTCTTCCAGCGATTTGGGAAGCCCTTTGATTTTCTTCTGCTCTTCGGCGGAGAGTGTGTAGAGATTAAAGTCGTAAGGCCCCCAGCCGTTTGCCGCAGGATCAATCTTCTTCTCAATGCCGTCTAATCCGGCCATCAGAATCGCCGCGTAAGCGTAGTAGGGATTGGCGGTGGCATCCGGGTTTCTCAGCTCGAAACGTTTGGCGTCCGGGGATTTCGCGTAGGCGGGAATACGGATCACCGCGCTGCGGTTGGATGTGGCGTAACCGACCGTCACGGGAGCCTCATACCCGGGCACCAGCCGCTTGAAGGAGTTGGTGGAAGGGTTGGTGAAGGCGCAAAGTGACGCGATGTGTGAGAGCAGGCCGCCGATAAAGTAGTGAGCGGTCTGGCTTAAGCCGGAGTAGCCGTTCTCATCGTAGAAGACAGGCTGTCCGTCCTTCTTTAACAGCATATGCACATGGAGTCCGCTGCCTGCTTCCTTGTAGATCGGCTTTGGCAGGAAGGTGGCCGTCTTGCCCTCTTTTGCTGCCATATTTTTGATGATATATTTGATAATCATGGTGTTGTCGGCCATAGAAGGCATATCTGCCAGCTCCACTTCGATTTCCATCTGACCGGGGCCGCCGACTTCATGGTGGTGGTATTTGACCTTGATGCCCCAGTTTTCCATTTCCATGCAGATACGGCTTCTCAGGTCGTAACCCACATCCTGGGGTGCGGCGATATGGTAGCCGCCGTGAGTCACCTCATAGCCGTTGTTTCCGGGATTGTCCAGCCGGCAGTTCCAGTCAGCCTGTCTGGTGTCAATCTGGTAAGCGCACTGTTTCTGCGATACTTCGTAGCGCGCGGAGTCAAACAGATAAAATTCAAATTCGGGACCGATCACCATCTCGTCCGCGATGCCTGTTTTTTTCATGTAATCCATAGCCCGCAGAGTCACATTCTTCGGATACTGGTCGAAGGGTGTATTTTCCCCTTTGCCGATCACGCACACGTTGCCGCACATGGTAAGTGTGGGCACATCCGCGAAAGGATCTACATAGGCGGTATCCGGGTCGGGCAAAAAGACCATGTCGCTCTTCTCGACAGGTGCGTACCCGTAATTGGAACCGTCGAAGCCGATTCCATAAACGAAGACGTTTTCATCGAACCGCTCCACAGGTATGGTGATGTGACGCCAACGTCCGTCGATGTCGGTCATTTTGAAATCGATCATGCGGATCTCTTTCTCCTGACACAGTTTTCTGATTTCTGCACTTTTGTCCATAAGCATATCCCTCTCTTTGCTTGTTCAGCAGCGTGCCCCTGGGAAATGGCACAAGCCTGAATTGTATGTATAACTACACTATACTACAGACAAAGCGTGACGGTAAAGCTGATTTTGTGAGGGATGCGGGAATTGTGCGACAAAGATTCCGCTGGCTCCGGCGCCGGATTTGCGCGCGCGGGAAGAAATGAGATATTTTGGCGTAAGGTGTCTGGGGAAAAAGCGTTGAAAATGCGGCTGTGGTAGTGGTATAATTGGAAACACTGGGGTGAAAGACGGTTGTGCCCCGAGTAAAAGCTTGGGTATGGTGAAACGATGACAACGAGAGAAGAGGCGCTGCACTATGGAATGACTTTTCCTGATGTTTATCAGGACACGCCGTTTCGCGATGCCAACTGGGTATTGGTGCGGTGCAGACGGAACAAAAAGGCTTTTCTGTGGACTTATGAATATGAAGGAAGTATGCGGATCAATATAAAGGTCGATCCGGCATGGCGCGATTTCTGGCGGCAGACGTATGCGTCTGTGATTCCGGGGTATCACCAGAACAAGGAACACTGGAATACGGTGATTTTAGACGGCACGATACCCGATGAAGTGATAAAGCGTATGATTGCGGAGAGTTACGATCTGACAGTCAGAGGAAAAAGAAGAGGAACGTGTATTGACAATGCAAATCATGAGAAATAAGAGAAAATGGAAAAGAATGCTGCCGGTTCTGCTGGCGGCTCTGTTGTGGGCAGAGGGGATGCTGGGGACGGCTTATGCGTCAGAACCCGCAATCCGGGATGTGCCTGAGGCGGAGGCGCTGCAGACTGTGGCAGCGGAGGAAGCGGGCAGTTCTGAGGAAGACGGGAAAACACCTTCTGGCGGCAATGAGGAGAAACCGGCAGAGGAGGACGGAACAGAAAGCGGCTCTGCGGAGGAGGATTCCCGGAACCCGGTGGGGGGAAACGGACAGACTGACGGGGAAGACGGCGCAGGGGCAGTTCCAGGAGAGGGGGACGGCACAGAGACAGTTCCCGGACAGGAAGACGGCTCCGATGGGGAGACACAGACAGACCTTGAAGAAGAGGATAAGCCCGTGACAGGCGGGGAGGATGAATCTGCCGGGGAAGAGATGCCGCTGCCCGGAACCGATGAAGAGCCGGATGGGCCGGAGGAAGAGGAGTCCGATGTTTCCCCGGAAAAGCCGGCGGTGTCGGAAAATACAGTCTCAGAAAATACGATTTCGGAAAATACGGCAGAGGATGAGGTGACGGCGGACTGGAGCGGGACGCCGACGCTTGGAGAACCGCCCCTTTTAGCGGATGCAGCAGGAGAGTATGGGATCTATTCGGATAACAGTGTTTCCCGGCAGACGGAGGGGAACAGGCACCAGACGCCGGGTGTGGGGGAAATCATTGACCGATACCGGGCGTATCCATGGAGTCTTGGTGTATCGAACAGCTACAGTGTGAAGCCTTCCGCCAGCGAACCGTATAAGGCAGGACATCTTTCAGACGAAAGTCTGGAAAATGCCTTGAACCTGCTTAATTTTATCCGTTATGTGGCGGGTGTTCCGGCGAATGTGGAACTGAGTGAGGACTATACGGAGAAAGTGCAGGCGGGCGCTTTGTTAAACCGCGTGAACGGTAAACTGGATCATAACCCGGTGAAGCCTGACGGGTTCCCGAAAGAACTCTATGATACAGGAAAAGAAGGATGCGCCCAAGGCAATATTGCGGCGGGGTACGGCAATATCGCAAAGAGTCTGCTGAACGGCTGGATGTATGACGGAGACGCGGCCAATATTGATCGAATGGGTCATAGACGCTGGGTGTTAAATCCCGCCATGACGCAGACAGGCTTTGGCGCGGTTGACTCCTACTCGGCGATGTATGCCTTTGACAGGAAGGGCAGCGGTATTACGGACTATGTGGCGTGGCCCGCGCAGAATATGCCCATCGAGCTGATGAACGGATCGGGGACGCCCTGGACGCTGAGTCTTGGCAGCGATTATGAGAAGGCCAGTTTTAAGGATGTGACCGTGACCCTGCGGGATGTCACCAACAAAAAGAGCTGGACTTTTTCGGGTTCCAATGCGAATGGCGCATTCAAGGTGAATATCGAGTATTATGGGATGCCCAACTGCATTATCTTCCGTCCCAATAACATAAGTTATAACAAAGATTCCCGGTTTCAGGTCACAGTCAGCGGCATAAAACGAAAGGACGGGGAGGAAGTAAAGGACGCGACAATCAGCTATAACGTGGACTTCTTTTCCCTGGAGGAGGAACCGGCAGAGGTGGAGGAGGTTGTCTTAAATAAGGATACACTTCATCTGCTCAAGGACGTGGAAGGAAAACAGGAGGACACCCTGTCTGCAACGGTGAACCCCAGCAATGCGAGGGACAAGAAGCTGGTCTGGAAGAGCAAGGATGAGTCGGTTGCAACGGTGGACGAGAACGGCAGAGTTGTGGCTGTGGGTGTAGGTATGACGGAGATTTCTGCCACAGCGGCAAACGATGTGCAGGGGGTATGCAGCGTCAAGGTGTCGGATTACTCGCTGCAGTCGGACGCGGAGGGCTTTTCCTTTGATGAGGAGACGAAAACATACCGTCTGTCCTTTGATCTGACGATGAACGCAGCCCCGGGGCGGCTTATCGTTATGGACGGCGATCCGGCCGGAACCGGGGGTGTTACCACGGATATGGTCACGTGGATCAGTGAAAATGAAAATGTAGCCGTGGCAGACATAGACGGCAGGATCACGCCTCTGGCTGTGGGGGAGACGTTGATCTGGGCTGATGTGGATGACGGACTGGCTGTGCTGAAATGTATGGTGACGGTGGAAGATTCCAGTCTGCCACAGATAGAGATGCGGGAGAAGAACTGTACGCTGACCATAAAGAAGGATGCCTCCGGAAATCAGCAAAAGGAAAGCAGACAGCTGCGGTTATATTTTACGCCGCCGGACAGCAAGTGGGTGAACCGGGGACAGAACTATGTGAAATGGATGTCCAGTGATCCTGCGGCGGCAGCGTTTGTGGTGGAGCAGCCGGATGGCGCGCAGGACGCAGAACCGGCGGAGGACGGTGGAAACACAGTCAGCGGGAATACGATCAGTGGAAATACAGTTACCGTGACCGCTGTCGGTGCGGGAGAAACGGAAATTTCCGCTGTGATTGTCAATGAAGATGGAAATCCGGTGACAGACAGTGATGGGAAGACGGCGCAGACGTCCTGCACGGTGACGGTGCAGGAGGAGACAGCGCTTGCGGACAAGGATGTTCCCAGGCCGGTTGTCCTGACAAACACGCATACAAGGCTGCGGGATGTGGCGCTGCCGGAAGGCTGGAGATGGAAAGAGCCGGACACGGAACTGACACAGTTTGCGGGGGGAAAGACGAAAAAATTTGCGGCGCTCTATAAACCTGCGGATGCGGGGGCGAATATCCTGCCTGCGGAGCGGCTTCTGGAAGTCTGTTTTCTGACAGTAGAAAACATTTCCGTAGGATTGCGGACGGCGGAGGGAACGGAATGGAGGAATACCACGCTCACCGTCGGGCAGAACGCTGTGTGTTATGTTAACTATTCGTTTGCTGAGGCGCTGGAACAGCTTGAGAGCGACAGCGATTATAAAAATAATGTCTGGTTCCAGAAACAGAAAAAAGAAATCCTGGAAGCGATCGGGGAGACCACGGTATGGAGCAGCAGCAAGCCGGATGTGGTTTCTGTGGAGAGGACGGCAGGGGGCGCAAGGCTCACGGCAAAAAGCGTGGGCAGCGCAACGGTAAAGGCCGGCATTAAGCTGGGCAGTAAAACTTTTAGCGCCAGCGTGAAGCTCACCGTAAAAGAGCCAGAAGGCATGCTGACGATCAAGGGTGTGGAGAATTTTACTTACATCGGCGGTGCGGGCGGCAGCGGTCAGGCGGAAGAGAAGTATACAGGTCTGCTCTCCGATTTCCAGACGGGGAAGGCGAATCAGATCAACAGTAAAATAACGCTGACTCTGCCGGGGGCGACAAAGGTGACGGCAAAAAGCGGCAATGCGAAAGTGGTGGCGGTAAAATCGGCGGCTGCTGAGGGGAATGGCTTTACCGTTTCCCTGATTGTCAAGGCAGCGGGTACGGCGGAGCTTACGCTGACAGGAAACGATGCGGCGAAGACGTCAAAGACCCTCCGCCTGGTTGTGGGAGATGCAGAGCCGGGCCTGAGCGACGAGAGCGTTACGTTGAACCTTCGGCAGACCACAGGTGTGGGGATATCTCTGTACCCGGCGAAAAGTCCAGAGGGCGCGGAATATAAAATAACATATGTGACAATCGGCTCCGACGAAAATAGCGCAAAGTTCATACTGGAGAAAGGGACGCAGGATAACAGCTATCTCATAAAGGCGAAGAGCAGCACGGGGGCAGGAACCTACAAAGTGACAATTCGCGCTGCGGCAGAAGGGAAGACTTATAACCTGCCTCTCACGGTCAAGGTGGCGTCGAAGAACCCTGTCTATAAAATCAAGCAGATGCGGAAACTGAATCTCTTCTATAAAAATGAGGAAAGCTTGCTGCAGATTGATACGGACGAGACGCTGACAAGGCTGGAATGTGTTGGCCTGGCAGATTACAGCATAATAAAAAAAGATGGGTGTTATTATATAAGATCTGAGGAGGGGGCGTCTCTAAAAAGTGTCAAAAAGGGAATGCTGAAGCTTTTCTTCTCAGGCTGGCAGGGGGCGTATACCACATCCTTTACGGTGAACGTGGAGCAGAAGACGCCTAAGATTAACTGGGAGACAGGAAAGGTAACTTTGTACCCGAAGGCCGGCATTCAGAGTATATGGATCAGTGCGAAGAATGCGGAAATGATTTCCTGGGATTCGGTGAGTGTGCAGAAAAACAGCGGGAAAGCCAAGGGAAATTATACGGTGGAGGTGGACCGGGAAAAGGGCGGTTTGCGCTTAAGTGGAAAAAACCTGAATCAGGCGGACAGTTTTCAGATGCAGATTTTTCTGAGCGATACGGAGAACTGGGCGCAGAAAGAGACAGTCACTTATTCGCTGCAGGTCAGGGTGAACATGGGCCAGCCGGCCATCGCCCTGGAAAACAAGACGTTACAGCTCAATGCAAATGCGGCCTACAGAGGCTATGACGCGGCGGCGACCGCAGTGAAATGGAAGGACGGCGGCACGCTTAGCGCCGGTCAGGACGTCAGGGTGAGCGTATACTGTGACGCAAAGGATCCTAAGGGGAAGGCTCTGGTGGAGAACAGCCAGGTGGTCTTTTCCGTGAAAAATGCGAAGGTTTCTGTCCGGCTGAACAACAAGACGGTGGACGCCGGCACTTACAAGTATCTTGTGCAGGCGGCGAAAGACGGACAGATATGGAGAACGCCGCTGACCTTAAAGGTGGTGAACACCGACGCCGAAAAGGCGGTGAAAATAAAGGCGAAGGGCAGCATAGATGTGCTGAACCGGGACGGCAGCTTTATGACGCTGACGCCCTCCTTAGCGGCGGTGAGCGGCGAGTATGTGATCCCGGAAGACAGGGAAGTGAAGCTGGTGGGCCGTGACGCCCATCTGTTCCGGGCATCCTGGAGTGCGGACGGAAAGACCATAGAGCTTCGGGCAAAAGAAAAAGAAACACTTGTTATAAAATATCAGTACACCGTCACGCCAGTTCTTATTCTGCGGAATGTAAACGGGGTGACAGAGGAGATATTCACTCCGGCCGTGAAGTTTAAAGTGAAACAGGGCAGTGTGAAGGTGAGCGCTTCACCGAAAACAGCCCTTGCGTACAGCGGTGCATATAATTCTGTGGGGATTGATATGAACGGGGTTCTGAAGGGGGCGCCTGCGCCGGAGATAGAGCGTGTGGTGCTTACAGGAAACACGGATGCCTTTACTTATGTATATAATAAGGATGGGGAGGGGACGCTTACCATGAGGGACACGGGACGTGCCGTCAAAGGGAAGAGCTATTCCCTGCAGTTTAAGGTTTTCTTTGCGGAGCAGGCGGACAATGTGAAGCCCGTTACCGTCAAGTATACAGTGAAGGTGAAATAGAGAAAGGCAGACAGAATATGCAGTTGATTGCGGGATTACTGATTCCCTTTGCGGGAACGGCCCTCGGCTCGGCGATGGTATTTTTTATGAGGGGCATGCATAAAGAGATAGAAAGGCTTCTTCTGGGATTTGCTTCCGGGGTGATGATCGCCGCCTCGGTGTGGTCGCTTCTGATTCCGGCCATTGATATGGCGGGAGAGCAGGGACAGACTGCATGGGTGCCGGCAGCCGGAGGCTTTCTGGGCGGCATGGCATTTCTCCTTGTGCTGGACAGTCTGATTCCGCATCTGCATATGGAGAGCGAGGAGCCGGAGGGTGTGGAGAGCACGTTAAAAAAAACGACCATGCTTGTCCTTGCAGTGACGCTGCATAACATACCCGAAGGCATGTCCGTGGGGGTAACCTTTGCCGGGGCGATGATCGGGGATGCGGGCATTACGATGGCGGGGGCTTTCGCCCTTGCAGCCGGCATTGCCATTCAGAATTTCCCGGAAGGCGCGATCATCTCCATGCCCCTTCGCAGCGAGGGTGTTTCCAGAAGGCGGGCGTTCGTCTACGGGGCGTTGTCCGGCATTGTGGAGCCCATCGGCGCGTTTGTCACGATTCTTCTGGCGGAGCAGATCGTTTCCGCACTGCCTGTGCTTCTGGCTTTTGCGGCGGGCGCGATGATCTATGTGGTAGTGGAGGAACTGATACCCGAGGCGCAGGCAGGGGCGCACAGCAACATCGGAACCGTGGGCGTTGCCATTGGGTTTGTGATTATGATGATTTTGGACGTGGCGCTCGGTTAAGGGCGAAACGGGCCGGTTGTGATTGAAACGGCACAAATGAGATAACTAACACAGACGAGACTGCGCTCCGTTCCAGACGCGGCAGGGCGCAGTCATCTGATAAATGAAGAAAAGAGGAGACGAGTATGGAAACAAAAAAACTGGGATTTGGCTTGATGCGTTTGCCATTACATAATTCGGACGACGCGACCAGCATCGACATGGAAACTACGAAGAAGATGGTGGACGTTTTTTTAGAGAGGGGATTTACTTATTTCGATACCGCATGGATGTACTGCGGCTTTAAGAGCGAAGATGCGGCGAAGGAGTGTCTGGTGGACAGACATCCGAGGGACAGCTATACGCTGGCGACCAAGCTTCATGCGAGCTTTATCAGCACGAAGGAGGATCGGGACAAAATCTTTGAGGAACAGCTTAGAAAAACAGGTGTTACGTTTTTTGATTATTATCTGCTCCACGATATCGGCTTCGGCCATTACAAGATCTATACGGAGCTTGACTGCTTCAACTGGCTGGCGGAGAAGAAGAAACAGGGGCTTGTGAAACATATGGGCTTTTCCTTCCACGACAATGCGGAATTTCTGGATCAGGTGTTGACGGAGCACCCGGAGATGGAGTTTGTGCAGTTACAGCTCAACTATCTGGATTGGGAGAGCAGCGCGATCCAGTCCAGGCTCTGTTATGAGGTGGCGACGAAGCACGGCGTGCCGGTGTGGGTGATGGAGCCGGTCAAGGGCGGTACGCTTGCGCAGGTGCCGGACGCTGTGGCGGAGATGTTTAAAAGCCATGATCCCAATATGTCTGTTCCCTCCTGGGCCATCCGCTTTGCGGCCAGCCTGGACAATGTAAAGATGGTGCTCAGCGGTATGAGCAATATGGAGCAACTTTTGGATAACACTAGTTATATGTCAGACTTAAAACCTCTTACGGAGGAGGAGAAGCGCATGGTGTACCGGGCGGCAGCCATGATCAACGGCAATATCGCGATTCCCTGTACGGGCTGCTCCTACTGTACGGACGGCTGTCCGAAGAAGATCGCGATCCCGAAATACTTCTCCCTCTATAATGCGGAGATGCAGGAGGCTGAGGGAAAGGGCTGGACGCCGCAGGGAGAGTATTATGACCGGCTGACAGGCACCTTCGGAAAGGCCGGAGACTGCATCGCCTGCGGTCAGTGCGAGAATGTCTGTCCGCAGCATCTGCCGGTGATGGAGCATTTGAAGACGGTGGCCGGGTACTTCGGGAAGTAAAGGATCGAAAATGGAAAGAAATAATCTGACGGAGGGGAGCGTAGGTAAAAACCTGATACGGTTTGCGCTCCCGTATCTTTTGGCCTGTTTTATGCAGACCTTTTACGGCATGGCAGATCTGTTTGTGGTAGGTCTGTACAATGGTTCCGGGACGACCACGGCGGTGGCGGTGGGCAGCCAGGTGATGCACATGCTTACGGTGATTATCGTGGGCTTTGCTATGGGCGCCACTGTGCGGATCGGCAGATATGTGGGAGCGGGGGACGAGCGTGGGGCGGCGAAGACGGTAGGTGCGTCCGTGGCGTTTTTTGCACTGTTTGCGGCTGTGCTCACGGCGGAGCTTCTGCTTTCTGTAAATTTAATAACTAGCGTTATGCTTACTCCTGCGGAGGCGGTGGAGGAGACGAGGCTGTATCTTGCCATCTGCTTCGCTGGCGTGCCCTTTATTACGGCCTATAATGTGATAAGCAGTATTTTCCGAGGGGCGGGCGATTCCAAGAGGCCCATGTATTTTGTCGCGGTGGCCTGTGTGGTCAATATCGTGCTGGATTTCGCGCTGATCGGCGGGATGGGACTTGGCGCGGCAGGAGCCGCCCTGGGAACCGTTTGCGGACAGGCAGTGAGCGTGGCCTTTGCCCTGGGGATGCTGAAAAGGCGTGATCTTGGATTCCGGGTGACAAGGCGGGAGATCAGGGCGGACCGTGAGAGCATTTCCCAGATTCTCAAGGTGGGAGCGCCCATTGCCTGCCAGGACGGGCTGATCCAGGTCGCTTTTATCGTGATTACGGTGATTGCCAACAGCAGAGGGCTGGTGGTATCGGCGGCGGTGGGGATTGTGGAGAAACTGATCGGATTCCTGTTTCTGGTGCCTTCGGCCTTTCTGTCGGCGATTTCTGCGATCACGGCACAGAATATGGGAGCGCACAAGCCGGAACGGGCCAGAGCGTCCCTCGGCTACGGCCTGGCCATCACGATGGGCTGGGGTGCGCTCTGTGCGCTTTACAGCCAGTTTCTGCCGCAGACGCTGGTGGGACTGTTCACGCGGGATGCGGCCGTGCTGGCGGCGGGATGCGCTTATCTGCGCTCTTACTCCTTTGACACGCTCTTTGCGGCGGTTCATTTCTGCTTCAGCGGGTATTTCTGCGGGGATCAGAAGGCGGGCATTTCCTTTTTACATAACATTACGGCGATTCTTCTCATCCGCATACCGGGAGCTTATCTGGCGGGGGTTTACTTCCCGGACAGCCTTTATCCGATGGGATGGGCGGCGCCTCTGGGATCTCTGCTCTCCGCGCTGATCTGTGTGGGATTTTACCTGTATTTCCGGCGCGGGCGTTCCCCGCATGAAGTGTGACGGCGGTATTTCCGGCGCGGGCGTTCCCGCGAGAAGCGTGATGACAGTCTTTCTGGCCGCAGTGTTCACAGGGTGAAACAGATGATCTCTGCATGGCATGTTATGACCGAATCTCCTTTCTCAGCGCCCACAGGGCGAAAAGGTTCGGGAGAGCCATGATCCCGTTGATCAGGTCGGTGCACTCCCACACGAGGTGCATGGGAATGATGGCGCCCAGATAAATCATTACAATATAGAGAAGCTTGTAGAGCGGAATACTGCGGCTTCCGCCGAGATATTCCGCAGCCTTTTCCCCGAAATAGGACCAGCCGATCAGGGTGGTCACAGCGAAGGCGCACAGGGAGATCGTGAGAAAGGCGTCCCCCACATAGGGCAGATGGGAAAAAGCGGCGGCGGTCAGATCCGTTTCGGCTGCCCCGGCAGTGGAGGCCGGGTCATAGAGCATGTTGCAGACCACCACAAGCCCGGTCAGCAGACACATCACTACCGTATCCCAGAAAACGGCTGTCATGGATACATAGGCCTGTATGCGTGGATCTTTGGTGTGGGAAGCTGCTGCGGCGATGGCGGATGTGCCGATGCCGGCCTCGTTGGTGAAGAGTCCTCTGGCAATGCCGTAGCGTAGCGCGCGCTGTATGCCTGCTCCAGCCACGCCCCCGGCCAGACTGGCAAAGGAGAAGGCGTCCGTCAGAATCCAGACCACAGCGGTGAGCAGCTGGTGGCGGTAGAGACACAGGAGAAGGACACAGCCGAACAGGTACAGAAAAGTGATGGCGGGCACGGTGCGCTCGCAGAGACTGCCGATGCTTCGGATGCCGCCCAGGATGACCGCGCCTGTGATCACAGCAAGGGCGATGCCGACAGGGTGGGGAGAGATGCCAAAGCTTAAGGTTGTCGCTCTTGTGACGGAGTTTGCCTGGGTGGTGCAGCCCACGCCGAAAGCGGCGACAAGGGTGCAGAGTGCATACAGACTGCCTAATTTATTGTTATGTAAACCGTTTTTCAGCACATACATAGGGCCTCCGACGTAGAGGCCGTCCGCCTTCCGCTGGCGGTAGCGGACGCTCAGATAACATTCGCCGTAGGCGGTGGCCATTCCGAGAATCCCGGTGATCCAGCACCAGAAGATGGCGCCGGGGCCGCCGAGAGCGATGGCGGTGGAGACGCCGATGATATTTCCCGTGCCGAGGGTGGCGGCCAGCGTGGTGGAAAGGGCGGAGAAGGGGGAGAGATTCCGGGTGGTCTTTGACACGGCGTTTTCATCTCCGACGGAGGCAGGTCCACTTCCGGCAGAAGCAGTTTCATCGGCAGAAAACAGGGAGAGCCGGATGGCGCGGAAAAGATTTCTCTGGGGAAAGCGCAGTCTGAAGGTGAAATAAATATGTGTACCCATAAGCAGGATAATGAGGGGGAGTCCCCACAAAAGATTGTTGATCTGTTCTAAGAGAGCCATAGAAAACACGTCCTAGCGTTGTTTAGCATATTGTATGTGAAAAGCCGGGAAAAAAGAACCGATGCAGCGGATGGAAGAGAGACAGACAGGGCAGGAAGCGTATGGAAGCGGGAGCGGCAAAGAGAAGCGTAAGAGAATGCGGGAAACGGAAGCAGGAAGCGGAAAGAATGCGGGAAACGGAAGCAGGAAGCGTAAGAGAATGCGGGAAACGGAAGTAAGAAGCGGAAAAGAGAGTGGAAGAAGGAGGAGTGGCGGATGAATGGGGAGGAGAGAACGAAAGCCTATGCCTGGGCGCGTGCGCTGTGTTACTATGCCGGGGAGGACGAGGCATATCTGGAGCGGTTTTTTGAGATGCTGACTGCGTCTGAGGGCGTGTCAAAGGAGTTTCTATACTACCTGGAGCATGAAAATTTCCTTTGCGAATATCAGGTGGCGGGCTACAGCCTGATCGACATTATGGTGTGGCAGATGGATCACTTCAAGGCTCAGCTTGACAGGGATCGCATACAGATGAAGAGTAACGGGGACAAGATGCTGTTAGAGGCTTTTCATACCATGCTTTTGATGGAGCGCGATCCGCAATATTATGTAAACTTAATGCAGACTGAGACCGGGACCGACTATGAGGGAAAGTATCATTGAGATAACCGGGCGGCAGGCAGTTCCAGGTCTTTACGGACGCTGACTGTATGATACAGAGGAGGAATAGCACAATATGGTCAAAGAAAATATCAGGATAAACCGCATTATCGTACATATTCTGGACCCTACCATCGGGATGCCGGTGCTCTCCGACACGGAGCTGGAGTTCGGCTCGGAGGTGGCAGATTTTGCGCGGGAGCATATCGGGAAAATCTGCGCCGGGGATGAGGCGAAGGAGTGCCGCTTTTATGAGCGGGAGTCGGAGGTGTGCAAGCTGCTGACAGGATATGAGGATGAGAATTTTGTCGGCATCAGCCAGGAGATTGCAGGCCTTCTGTACGAGATCATGAGCGGTAACATCGACATACCGCCGGCTGATCTGATGGTGGTGCGGTTCCGGGAGGGCGAGGAGGATTATCTGGCGCTTCTCAAGATGAACTACAAGACGCTCTATACCCACAGGACCATGCCCCTTTCGGAGGGGGAGGGAAACAGCAACGAGCTGATCAGGCACAAGTCTATCCTGCCGTCCCAGACCCAGCGGCTGACGGAGGCGGCGGTCATCAGACTCTCGGATCTCTCTGTGCAGGTGGTGGAGAAGAAGTACGAGGTGAACGGGGAGAAGACGGACTATTTTTCTTTCCTTTTCCTAAAGTGCAGCTCCCATCTCTCCCATAAGTCCAAGCTGTCCCTTGTGGGACGCGCCGTGGAGAGCGTGCAGAAGGAGGGCTTTGCGGAAAGCGAGCGTTTTGAGAAGCAGATGCGCGCCAAGAGCATCATACAGGAGGAGATGGAGGAGAAGGGCGGCTTCGTGGTGGAGGAGATCGCGGAGAAGATATTTGAGGGTGAGCCGGAATTAAGAACGGCTTTTCAGGATAAAATGGAAAAGTACAACATGGTGAAGGAGACCATTGAGCCGCAGAGTGAAAACACGATGCGCAAGTTCCAGAGCCAGCACCTTTTTACGGACACGGGCATTGAGATCAAAATACCGATGGAGCAGTACAAAAATCCCAAATGCGTGGAGTTTATCACCAATCCCGATGGAACGGTCAGTGTATTGATTAAAAATATCGAACATTTGGAAGCGAAAATATAGAGTGAGGGTAACACGGGGATTCCGGCGGATGTGAGGCACAGGTTCTTAGTATGGGATAGCTGGATGATCTGACGGCAGACGGGGCGTTTTCGGAGTATAAACAATGGGAACCATTTTGGATTATCTGAGAGAATACGGGGATTACAGCCTGGAGGAGAAGCCTTTTGGCGATGTGGACAGCCTGGTGATCAGCCAGCTTGCCTATCTGAAATTTGACGGGATCGTGCCGGGGCCGGAGGAGGAACGTCCCCCGGTGAGCCTGCAGGAGATCGCCGCCCATGCGGACTATGACCATCTTTACGCGGATGAACGTTACCGCAGGGACAATACGGCGCTCTTTATGGGTGCCTTGAATGGCAGGCGTTTCGGAAATCTGCGCTTATGGAATTATGTAAACCTTATAGAGCCGGAGCGGGAGAGTCAGTTTTCCGCTGTGGTGTGCGGCTTTTCCGGGGGACTGACTTATGTGGTGTTCCGGGGGACGGATGAGAATATGGTGGGCTGGAAGGAGGACCTGAATCTGGCCTTCTCGGAGCCGGTGCCCGGACAGCTTCGCAGTGTGCCCTATCTGGAGCAGGCGGCGAGGACGATTGAGGGCAGTTTTTTTGTGGGCGGCCACTCCAAGGGCGGAAATCTGGCCGTCTATGCGGCCATGTACTGTGAACCGGCGGTGCGGGAGCGGATAGAAAGAATTTATGACCATGACGGGCCGGGCTTCCGGCCGGAGGTTAGGCAGCAGGGGGCATGGCAGGAGATCGAGGGGCGGATTCATAAGACCGTGCCGCGCTCTTCGATGGTAGGGATGCTATTGTACACCGACATTGCTTACCGGGTGGTGGAGAGCAAAACCATTGGACTTGCCCAGCACAATCCGTATACCTGGCTTGTGAAAAACGGTGATTTCCGCATGGTGGATGAGATTTGGCCGGGGCGCAGGTTTGTGGATCAGACGCTCAACGAATGGATTCTGTCACTGGATCAGACGCAGATGCACATTTTTGTGGATACGCTGTACGGGGTGGTGCAGGCGTCGGAGACGGACAATCTGATTGATTTTACGGCGCACTGGGTGCAGAACGTCCAGAAGATCGGCAGGGCCATAGGCGAGGTGGACGAGGAGACAGCCAGAGTGGTGATGCAGATTATGCGCGCCCTGTTTGAGACGGTTTCCCGCCATGCAAAGGAGCAGGCGCATCTGGAAAGGCGGCCGAAACCTCAGCGGAGTGATAAGAAGTAGGAAAAGAGCGATTCGCCCCCGTCATCGGGAAGCCGTTCCGGGTGCCATTGTACCGCGAGAACCGGCAGAGCGGCGTGGGCCAGCCCTTCGATCACGTTATCCCCGGCCCGGCAGACCGGGACAAGCCCCTCGCCTGTGCGGTTTACGGCCTGATGATGGGCGGAGTTTACCTTGACGCTGTTTCCGTAGAGCTGGTAAAAGAAATCACGCCGGCCAAGGCTGCCGTGAAAGACGTAGTGAAACTGGTCACGTCCGATCCATCTGTGGGTTTCGGCGGTGTCGATGTGCTGTGTGATATCGCCGCCAAAATGGACGTTGATGAGCTGAAGCCCTTTGCAGATACCGAGCACGGGCTTTTTTTGTGCCGTAAACCGGGAAAGGATGTCAAACTGCAGGATATCCAGTTCCGTGTCGACGCTGCGGGAACCGTGGTCAGTCTGGCCGAAAAAGGCGGGTGTGATGTCACCGCCGCCCGGGAGAAGCAGGTGGGTGGCGGCGTCCGCCTGGCCGGCATCCAGACTGACGAGAAAGGGAACGTTCAGTTTCATCAGGGCGTTTTCATAGTTTTTGGTGTCCTCGGGGCGGCCGGCAATCAGTACGGTGGGATCAGACATGACGGGTTCCTTCCTTCGGGGGAGTTACTTTATTTTATGCAGGCGCTCCGGCGTGGTGTCCGGCTGCACCTGTCTGTAAATCATATCTGTGCGGGATTCAGCCGCGAGACTGCTTTTTCTCATTACCGCCCGAAAATAATAGTTGCTTTCTTTACAAAAACCCGGTATAATTTTAGATACTATTAAAATAATTTATAAAAATAAAAAATGGCTTTTGGGGAGAAGCCGGAAATGGGGGATTGGATGAGCGAATTACTTTACAACAAACCGTGGATATTACAGCGGGCGGATCCTTATGTGTACAGGCATACGGACGGCAGTTATTACTTTACGGCTTCCGTGCCGGCTTACGATGGAATCGTGCTGCGCAGGTCCGATACGCTTGCGGGGCTGGCGGACGCCCCGGAGACGGAAGTCTGGCACAAGCATGAGTCGGGGATTATGAGCTGTCATATCTGGGCGCCGGAACTTCACTATATTGACGGCGCATGGTACATTTACTATGCGGGCGGCGACAAGGACGATGTCTGGCAGATCAGACCTTATGTGCTGGAGTGTAAGGACGAGGATCCCATAACCGGCACATGGACGGAAAAAGGCAAGATGGGGAGAGCGGACGACGATGTCTTTTCCTTTGAGGCGTTTTCTCTGGACGGTACGGTGTTTGAGAATAAGGGCAGATGGTTTTATATCTGGGCGGAAAAAGTGGGAGTCGGGAAGCAGATTTCCAACCTCTATATCGGAGAACTGGAGACGCCTTACAAGTTAAAGACCGTGCAGGTGCTTCTTACCACCCCGGATTACGACTGGGAGCGGGTGGGCTTCTGGGTGAATGAGGGACCGGCCGTTTTGAAGCGTAACGGAAAGATTTTTGTCACCTATTCCGCGTCGGAGACGGGCATCGCTTACTGCATGGGAATGCTTACGGCGGACGAGGATGCGGATCTTCTGGATCCTCTGTCCTGGAAAAAGGAGCGTTACCCGGTGCTGCAGTCTGACGAGACGCTGGGCGTTTACGGGCCGGGACACAACAGCTTTACCGTGGACGAGGAAGGCAATGATATTATGGTGTATCATGCCCGGACGGAGACGGAGATCGTTGGAGATCCGCTCTACAATCCGAATCGCCATGCAATGCTGATGAAATTTGGCTGGGAGAATGGCCGGCCGGTATTCAAATTTTAACAACGTAAATTAATTTACAAAAAGGTGAATTCTACATGGATATCGTGTGAAAGGAATTGCGCAAAAATCATACGAATTTTAGGAGGGAAAACAGGGTATGGCAAAATTGTTCATCAATGAGAAGAACAAAAAGGGGCACATCAGCCCGGAGATCTACGGGCATTTTTCGGAGCATCTGGGCAGATGTATCTATGAGGGGTTGTATGTGGGAGAGGATTCCGATATCCCTAGCGTGAACGGTATGCGCAAGGACGTGGTGGACGCGCTCAAGGAGATGCAGATCCCGGTGCTGCGCTGGCCGGGGGGCTGCTTTGCGGACGAGTACCACTGGAAGGACGGCATCGGCCCGAAGGAGAACCGCAAGAAGATGATCAACACCCACTGGGGCGGCGTGGTGGAGGACAACAGCTTCGGCACCCACGAATTTTTTGAACTCTGCGATCAGCTTGGCTGTAAGACCTATGTGAATGGAAACGTTGGCAGCGGCACGGTGCAGGAGATGAGCGAGTGGGTGGAGTACATTACCTTTGACGGCGTTTCCCCGATGGCGGATCTGCGCAAGAAAAACGGGCATGAGAAGCCCTGGAAGATCGACTATTTCGGCGTGGGCAATGAGAACTGGGGGTGCGGGGGCAGCATGACCCCGGAGTACTATGCGAACCTGTACAGAAGATACCAGACTTATGTGCGTCACTACGACAATGCGGCGCCCATCAAGAAGATCTGCGGCGGCCCTAATGTGGCGGACTATTTCTGGACGGAGGGCGTGCTTAAGACCTGTTTTGCACCGCCCCAGCCTAACAACATTCCAAACGGCTACATGGACGGCCTGTCGCTCCATTATTATGTGCATCCGGGCGGATGGGAGAACAAGGGCAGCGCCACAGAGTTTGACGATGCGGTGTGGTATACAACGATGGCGAAAGCGCTTTACATGGAAGAACTGATAGAGCGGCATGGCGCCATCATGGATCAGTATGATCCCGAGAAGAAGATCGGTATGATCGTGGATGAGTGGGGCTGCTGGTTTGATGTGGAGCCGGGCACGAACCCGGGATTCCTCTATCAGCAGAATACCATGCGCGATGCCCTGGTGGCGGCCGTGACCATGAATATTTTCAACAAGCACTGTGACCGGGTGAAAATGGCATGTATCGCGCAGATGGTCAATGTATTACAGTCCGTGATACTGACGGAGGGGCCGAAGATGATTCTCACGCCCACCTACCATATTTTCCACATGTATAAGCATCATCAGGATGCGGAGCTTGTGGAGAGCTGTATCGAAGGAAATAAGACGGTCGGCGTGGACGAGGCGTGTCAGGTGCCGTTCCTCGATGAGTCCGTCTCTGTGGACAAGGACGGCTGCGTGAATGTGACGCTGGCCAATCTCTCTACGGATGAGGACGCACCTGTGGAAATGTCCTTTATGGAACTTGCACCGAAGGAGATTACGGCAGCTATTCTGAAAGGAGAGATGCACGCCCACAACACCTTTGATGATCCGGAGAAGGTGAAGGAGGAAGCGTTCGACGCCTATAAGGTGAAGGACGGGAAGATATGCTTTACCGCGCCTGCGGGCAGTGTAATCAGTTTCCGCATCCGCTGATCGGAGCAGAAGAATAACGGAAGAGAGGGTGTGGTTGCGGCTGTGCCCTTTTTTCTTTCATTCCATAGGAGATTGCGACAGTGCAAATCATTCCGGGAGAATGCGAGCCATTCTCAGAGTTTGCCGCAGGCATACTCTTAATGTTCGCTGTCTGGCGAAGATTTATTGCAAATTGGCAGGATTTGGCAGGAGGACGGACATGGAGATCGAAAACAGACGGATCTGCCGAAAATGTCTCACAAGGGACATGGATCAGGCGGCATATTTTCAAAATCTGCACGATTACATAGCCGGTCTGGATGAAGAGTTAAAGGTTGAGGAGCCGCTTTATGAGAAGCGGCTCTCATTCTGTAAGGAATGTGACCTGCTTCTGGACGGCATGTGCAGGGCGTGCGGGTGCTTCGTGGAGCTGCGGGCGGCGATGAAGAAAAACAGCTGTCCCTATGAGAAATGGGGCGTTTGCGGGAATATGGATGAGTGAATAAATTTATGTAATTTTAAATATTTCAAAAAAAACTAAAATAATTCAAAAAGCTATTGACGCAATACATATACTATTGTACAATATGAACATAAGATAACCACAAAAAAAAAAAAAATGTACAGGTTGCTTAATTTTTAAAAACTGAAAAAAGTACAAGTTACATTGTGGGGCAAAAAATGTCGGATATTTCTTTGGAAAGATATGGCAGAACGCCTAAAGTATTTTAGACAAAATATCGAGTGGTTGTCTGACAGTATATTCTATAAAAGGAGGAAGAAAGATGAAAAAGAAAGTATTGGCTACTTTGTTGACTGCAGCGATGCTCGCTACAACACTGGTAGGATGCGGCGGCGGTGACGCAGGTTCCGCTCCGGCAGCAGATGGCGGCGCAGCAGAGGAGGCTCCCGCAGCGGATGCTGGTTCCGACGATGCAGCAGCAGACGACGGTGCGGCAGAGGAAGCACCCGCAGATGACGCGGCAGCAGAGGAGGAGATTCCTACCGCTACCTTTGGTGATCCCAATGGTACACACATGGAGATGTGGACATTCGTGGAGATCCACGGACAGCACTACGGCAACATGGTTGAGAAATGGAATGAGCAGAATCCCGACAGAACCATCGAGATCACCTGCACTACATATCCTTACGCAGACATGCATACAAAGCTTTTAACTTCCCTGAACGCAGGTACAGGCGCGCCTGATATCTGTGACGTGGAGATCGGTCAGTTCCCGAACGTGATAGCAGGTCTTGACACATGGCTTGTTCCCCAGAACGACACCGCTGCTCCTTACTTAGACACCATGGTTCAGGCCAGAATGGATGTCTACTCCGGATCTGACGGAAACTATTACGGTATTCCTTATCATGTAGGCGCTACCGTAATGTACTATAACGTAGCGGCTATGGCAGAGGCTATGGGCATTTCCAATGATGATGTGATCGCTAAGATCGACGCTGTTGTGACATGGGATGACTATGCAGCGCTCGGCCAGGAATATGTGGATGCGATCGCTACAGATGGCAAGCACTGGACTTCCGTTGATACCGCAGGCTGTGACTGGCAGTGGATCGCTATGGCTGAGTACGGTGAGGACTGGACCGGCGGTATGGGCGGCACGGCAGACGTACAGCTCGAGTCCATCAAGAAGATGTGCACCATGGAGCAGGAGTGGGTTAACAGCGGTCTTGCAATGGTATCCCCTGACGGACACGTTGACTTAGAGGCAGGTTTCCAGAACATTCTGGATCACAACATCGTATCCTTCCCGAAGGCGATGTGGTACATGAGCCGTTTCACCAACTACATGCCTGAGGAGAAGGGCAACTGGTACATCGCTAAGTGTCCTGTATTCGAGGCAGGCCAGAAGTGCTCCGTAGGTATCGGCGGTACAGGTACTGTTGTGACACAGCAGGCAGTTGACCAGGCTCTGGCTTCCGAGTTCCTTTGCTGGGCTAAGATGTCCGAGGAAGGTGAGCAGCTCATCTGGGATAACCTTGGTTTCGACGTATGTAACACCGTTCTTTGGAACGACGACGCATTCGCACATGACGACAACAACCAGTACAACCAGTTCTTTATCAACTATCCTTACGATGTACTCTACAGCATCAAGGACGATATCGGAACTGTTTACACGACAGCTATCAGCCCGACCATCAACGAGCAGATGTGTAACGTAACGCTGAACGACATTCTCGAGAATGGCATGGATGTAGAAGAGGCGCTGCAGGCAGCTCAGGATGTGGTTGATCTTGAACAGTAGTAAATTCCAATGGAATTGAATAGAGGGGATTGTGAATGCAATCCCCTCTTTGTTTTCAGATGGGTGTTATAGTAAACAGATCTTATGTATGGGTAAGGTAAGGAGTGTGTGCGTATGAATAAATTTAAAAAGTTTTTCTATTCGCAGAAGGCGGCGCCCTATGTGTTTGTGCTTCCTTTTATTATCAGTTTTCTTTTGTTCTGGATTTATCCGTTATGCAGTACAATTACGATGAGCTTTCAGGATATCAAACCTACCGGCACGGAATGGGTGGGGATGAAAAACTTCACAAAGCTTTTGAAAGACGGCATTTTCCACACGGCAATTAAAAATAGTTTTCAGTACATGATTATGACACTGGTTCTGCTGATTCCGTTCCCGATGCTCTGGGCGGTATTGATGGATTCCAGACTGGTGAAGGCGAAAGGCTTCTGGAAAGCCTGCCTGTATGTACCGGCTCTTACTTCTGTAGTTATCTCTGGTACTTTGTTTCGACTGATGTTCTCCGAGTATCCGACCGGTCAGATGAATGTGATCACGACGGCTCTCGGACTTGGCACTTTTAAATGGCTGAAAGTAAAGGCAACCGGTCTCGGCGCACTTTTGCTCGTGGCATGCTGGAGATGGACCGGCGTAAATATGCTCTATTTTATTTCAGGTTTGAAAGCGATAGATACCGCTATGTATGAGGCAGCCGATATTGACGGCGCGACCGCATGGCAGAAATTCAGATATGTTACCATTCCTCTTTTGAAACCGACCACTGTTTACGTGTTGACGATCAGCGTGTACGCAGGTCTGGCAATGTTCATGGAATCCTACATGCTGTGGGCAGGTCCCGATTCGCCGAACAACATCGGTCTGACCATCGTTGGATATCTGTACAAGCGCGGCATTACCAAGAACCAGCTCGGATACGGCAGCGCGGTAGGTATCGTCCTGCTTGTGATCGCACTGGCTATCAATATCGTACAGCTCATTGTAAATGGAACGTTAGGGAAGGAGGAAGACTAATATGGCAGAAACAACCTCTGTAAAAGGCGAAGAAACGATGGGAATGAGAACAAAGAGAAACATTTTGACCGTGTTAGCTACGGCGCTGTTTGCGGTTCTCTCCTTTCTTATCATATATCCGCTGTTTGCCGGATTGATTGCATCCTTCCGGCCCGGTACGGAGCTGATCCGCCGGGGACTCAGTATCAACCTGGATTTCAGCACCATGACACTTGGCAACTATACATACCTGTTTGGCAAAAACGTGGACGGACAACGGTACTTCATGTGGTATAAGAACAGTCTGGTACTGATGCTTGTCACTGTATTCCTGACGCTGCTTGTATGCTACATCGTGGCTTACGGTCTGACCATGTATAATTACCCGCTGAAGAACTTCCTGTTCTTCCTTGTAATCGCAACCATGATGGTTCCTTTCGAGATTCTGATTCTCCCGCTTTACAAGGAGATGATTAATTTGAAACTGGTTGACACGATCTGGGGCGTAATGCTGCCGGGACTGTGCGGCGCATCCACGATCTTCTTCTTCAGGCAGTATATGACAGGGCTGCCGAAGGATCTTCTGGACGCGGGCCGTATCGACGGCGCTACCGAGTACGGCATCTGCTTTAAGATTATGATGCCGATCACGAAGCCGGCGTTTGCGGCTATGGCAATTCTGTGTGCGATGGGTTCATGGAATAACGTACTTTGGCCGATGCTGGTATACAGAAGTCCGGAGAAGTTTACGCTTCCGATTGGTTTGAACACCCTGCTTACACCCTACGGAAACAACTACGATGTGCTGATTGCCGGTTCCATGTTTGGTATCCTCCCGGTATTTATCATTTTCCTCTGTTTCCAGAGATACTTCATTGAGGGTATGACGGCTGGAGCGGTCAAGGGCTAGGGACATTACTTTCGGGCATACACTCCATTGCCAGAAGCTGCTGTGAAACCGTTTAACGGTTGAAACAGCAGCTTCTATATTTTATAATGTGCGTATAGGCAATGAGCAGTGCGCAGACGAAAGATGAAAAAATGACAGCTTGCTGACAATTTTTTCAGATTGCGTATGCATAGGGGTGCTAAGCGCCAGTGGCGCTTGTCCAGCACGGACCGGAGCGGAGCGCAGACAGCCCGTGAGCGAGATGAAGAGAAGCGGAATCGAGCGTGCACTGCGGGGCTGAGCGGAGCCAAAGACGAAAGATAAAAAAAAGGCAGCTTGCTGACGATTTTTTCAGATTGCGTATGCATAGGGGTGCTAAGCGCCAGTGGCGCTTGTCCAG
>CBCOZL010000034.1:24143-37256 GCA_965114645.1 uncultured Lachnospiraceae bacterium
CACGGACCGAAGCGGAGCGCAGACAGCCCGCGAGCGAGATGAAGAGAAACGGAATCGAGCGTGCACTGCGGGACTGAGCGGAGCCCAAAAACGAGGGGGGATCGTATGAATTGCTTGTTTGACGGCCTGATGGATCGGGCGGGAAGTGAACAGAATACAGATTATTTGACTAAAACGGTCAATAGAAGAGGAATGTATGAGATCTGGAATACACTGCCGGAGGATGCATGCATCAACTGCCTCTACATGGATGTTGACAATTTCAAGCTGGTCAACGATGTTTACGGCCATGCGAAGGGCGATGAGCTTCTGCTGTTTGTGAGCGGGCTTCTCCAGGATGTGTTTCCGGGTCAGCTTGTGGTCCGGCTCGGGGGTGATGAGTTTGTGGTGCTCTGCGACAGCAAGGTGTGCGGCGAGGACCCGGAAGAGCAGATTGCCCGGCTTCAGCGCAGACTGCGGGAGGAGTTTGACGAATCCCTGCGGGAGATCCTTTCTTTCAGTATCGGCTATGTGGGCGGATGCAGCGCCAGCGAGAATTTATCCCTGATTCTCGATCAGGGAGACGAGGCGATGTACTACGTCAAGAGAAACGGGAAGGGAAGTTATGTAAACTACGAAACCATACGGGAACAAATTGCCGAGCAGAAAGCGATGAAGGACAGGGCGCTTACCGCATTTCGCGAGGAGGAGTTTGAGCTGTGTTTCCAGCCTATGATCTATCTGCAAAACTCCGATGTCTACGCGGCAAAAGCGGTGTTGTACTGGCATTTTCCGAAGAAAGGGATTCTGGAGGAAGAAACCTTTATTCCTGTGCTGGAGCAGTATGGTGTGATTACCAGGCTGGATAAGATGATGATTGAACAGGTCTGCCAGTGGAAACAGAGATGGCAGGACACGGTTTTTAAAGAATTGCAGATTTATATCCGTATCTCCGCAAGAACGATTTTGCAGGCGGGCGGCATAGAGCATATCAGAACATGTCTGGAAACCTATCAGGTCAGGCCGGAGGATATCAAGATCTGCATCGAGGAGGATAGTTTTCTTGGAAGGGGAGAGAAGATTGTCTGTGCGGTGGAAGCGTTGTCTGAGATGGGATTTGAGATCGCCATCGAAAATTTTGGATCCGCCTCTTCCTTTAAGGTGCTGCAGCAGGTTCCGGCGAATATTCTGAAGCTGGATCCCAGACTGCTGCAGGCGGATAAGGGAAACGACAGGCGTCCCCTTCTGCTGTTCCGCAATCTCATAGGGCTTGGCCGGGATCTGCAGTTTATGATCGTTGCGCAGGGGATTGCAAGCACTGTCCAGGCGGGAGCGCTGGCCAATTACGGTGCGCAGCTCGGGCTGGGAGATTTTTATGGGAAACCGCAGCCGCCGGAGCGCTTTTTTGAGATGTACCGTGACCGCTATTTCTTTGTCAGCAATCGGATTCCAACAGTGTACTCCTTCGACCATCATCTGAAGGATGCGGAGGGAAAGAACGAGGGAGAAATCCTGGGTGAGGGGATTACATACGACACCGGGGTGGTGGAAGGCCAGATGGCCCTTTCCTTCCCGGGAGGAAAGGTGGGAGAAAACATAGTCGTCCTGCCGAAATCTGTCATGTACAGCGAGAGCTACACCATCTGTCTGTGGGTCAACACAGCGGAAATGCAGTCATGGACAAGTGTGATTTACATCACTTATCTTGACGGTTTCTTAAGCCTGGTGCCTTCTGACGCGATCTGCAGCTGTGTGTTCCGCATGAAGGACGACAGGGAAGTGAATGAGTGGTTTGATATCTTCGGCAGGCACGCGGTGCCGGGAGAGTGGTCGTATATGTGCGTCTCCTGCGATGTGATTACGGGGCTGGTCAGACTGTATTTTAACGGTATGCTGATTGGCAGCAAGGACCGGGCGCCCAATCTGAAGGTGCCGGAACAGATCATCATAGGCGGGGACGAATACCAGAAATCCTTCCACGGTAAAGTGGCCGGGCTGGAGATTTATCACTGCGTGCTGCCCGAGGCAGAGATTGAGCGGAAATTCCGGGCTTTTCAGAGCGACCCCACGTTTTTGGGCACAAAAGGGAAAAAATAAGAAACTCTCCTGTAAAGGGAGAGTTTCTTATTTTTTATCCGGCGTTGTAATCGTTGATGATGGGAGGAATCTGCGCCATCATATTGTCGATGTCCTCGTACATGGCGCTCTTCGTCGTCCCCATGTTGCTGACACGGTTGATATGCCGCATAACCGTCTCATACTGTTTTTTCATTTTATCAAAGAAGGTGCTCAGCGTCATGAGCTTGTTCTTGGAATCGTCGATGACCTGAGAGATCTCTGTCTGTACGGATTCCGCGCCGTCCGCCGCCTGTGTGATCTGGGCGAACATGGCGTAGGTCTCATCCACTTTCGTGAGGCTTTCTTCCAATGCGTGATGGGAAGTCTGAATGCTGGCATTGAGCTTTTCGGTGCCGGATTCCACATCGCCCACGCTGGAGTCCACCATTGCCACAAGATTTTTAATTTCCTCGGACAGACTCTTGATCTCGCCTGCCACAGTGGCAAAGCCTTTTCCCTGTTCCCCGGCTCTGGCAGCCTCGATGGAGGCGTTCAGGGAGAGGATGTTTGTCTGATCCGCGATGGAGACAATCCGCCCCATGCATTTTCTGATTTCATTTAAGGAGAGCTGGAAGGTGTCGAAGGTGCTCTGCATTTCATCGAAATGGCTGGCCACCTGCAGAGAACTGTTTTTCAGCGTCTCCACTTCGCCCTGTACCTGGTTTACGGACTCGAAGATATTGTCCTTCACCGACGCAAACTGTCCGGATACGGTATTGATGCTGGAAAAGGTCTGCTCGAAGTCCAACAGGGAACCTTTCAGATCCTCTGAATCCTGCAGCACTGTGCCGAAGGAACGGCGGACCATGCTCAGCTCATGCAGGGAGTTCACTTCGCTCTGGATCAGGGCGTTGCGGTATTCCTGAAGGCTTTCCACTACATATACGATCGGATCCAGAGTCTTTTCTTCCCTCTGGGTATTTTTTCGGAATTTCATTTTCGCACCTCCCTTACTCAAATACAACACAGGTCATGGACTGGTTGACAAAACGGTTGTTATAATGTTCCCCATATCCGACCAGACCGGCATGCTGTCCAAGCGTACTCATGTCCATCAGATATTCTTTCATGTAATTGTTGTCTGTAAAGAGCAGATATCGGAACAGGCAGTTTACGGAGAACACAGCCGAAATTTTCTGGAAATCGTTTTTGATTGTCTGGATGGTGTCCCGGACGATCTGTCTGTAGTCTCCAAGCTCCAGAAGGATCAGCACATCGGAGTCGTTTACCTGTCGGAAACATGTCAGGGAATTGCCGCTGACTTCCTTGATGGAGATGATACAGGTGTCGTTTCCGTTGATTTTTCCAAAAGGGTTCTTGAAGGTCTGGGTGGAAATCTGTTCCTCCGTCACATGGAGGATGTTCTGGTATACCTGTTTGGCAGATTTTCCGTTTAACTGACCGAGCCGGTAGTTGGCCTTGTCCGTTCCCGAAGCGACAAAGCGGTAATTGCCGAGCTGATGGTAAATGTTTTCCTTGTAGGCCTTTACCTTGCCGTTCAGATTTTTGATCAGCGCGTAAGCCACGGCGTCTTCATACACTTTTCCGTTTGCAGAAATCTTCCCGCCGTCGCCTGTTCCGCCGACCAGAGAAATGTTGCTGCGCTGTAAAGCGCTGTAGATGGTAGTCAGTACGCAGGCATCGTTTCCCGAACAGAAATCGATGCACACCGTATCTCTGCCGGAACTCTTAATGCTATGTATGTCTTTCTGCAGCCGCCCGATGTATTTTACGGGCATAACCGACACATGCTCCAGCACGTTTGCAACGGCGTTTATGCCGTCATAATAGGCGATTACGCCCACACCCTTTTCAACGACCCGGACGTCGTAGCTCATGCCGATACAGCCGATGCTGGGGACGCCGGGGAAGAGGGATTCTAATTTTTTTACATGATCTTCAAACTGTTCATTGTTGGACAAAAGCATAATCAACTGAGGGGCTTTCAGACCACGGACTGCCTCCTCCAGATTGCCGCTCTGGCTCATACCAAAAAACTGTCTCAAAATGTTGACCTCGCTTCCTAATGTATTTTTCTTTATGCCGTACTGGTAAAATTATACTTGATGTCAAAACAGTACGTCAACGCTTTTTCGCTAAATAACTGGTCTGTTTTCATTGCGCCACTGCCTGGGCGGGATTCCGTACACATTTTTGAAGGCCCGTGAGAAATGAAGCTGGTTTGGATAGCCCACTGCATTCCCGATATCCGCCACGGACAGTTCCGTCAGTTTCAGGAGTTCGGTGGCTTTTGTCATGCGGTAGGAGATCAGAAATGTCTGGGGGGATTTCCCGGTGCACTCATGGAATATTTTCCCAAAGTAACTTCGGTTCAGCCCACAGGCGGCGGCGATATCTTCCACAG
The DNA here is from genome assembly GCA_965114645.1 of uncultured Lachnospiraceae bacterium. GTDB lineage: Bacteria > Bacillota > Clostridia > Lachnospirales > Lachnospiraceae > UBA3282. The sequence continues at coordinate 28,606 of CBCOZL010000034.1, forward strand.
AGATGTCGTTTTGGAAGTTCTGCTCGATATAGGCGAAAGCTTCCTTAATATAAAAATCCCGCAGACGGTTCCCTTTTCCGATCTGAGTGGAGGTGGAAGCCCGGACAAAGCTGTCTATGAACAGATAGAGATGCCCGATCAGATGAAAAGGGGATTCTTCCTTGTGGTTTACTATGTATAGCATTTCATTTTTCATGGTTTCCGCAACGTCTTTGTAGCGCGCGCGGTAGACCGGCTGATCGGGAGTGAGGCCCGCCAGGTTTACCGTCTCCCTGGCGCGCAGGCCGTCAAATTCAATCCATGCATATTCCCAGGGAATGTCATAATCGGCGATGTACATGCATACTTGATTAGGGAAGATCATAAAACCCTGCCCGCTCTTGATCTGATAGCGGATGGATTCGCCGTGGGAGTTTTCGGCGAATAGGGCGCCGGTGCCGGAGAGACAATAGTGGAACAGATAGTGATTTCTGGCCGCCGGCCCAAAAGAATGGGAGGGTGCGCACTGTTCCCACCCAAACTGATACAACCCAAGATCCACAAAATTTTCACTGGGAAATACGGAAAAGATAACTTCGCTCATGGATAGCCTCCGTTTCAGAAATCAGGTTTATATGTGAAAGTACTTTCACTCTATTATACCAAAATGCGTGGTTACTTCAAGATATATGCAGAAAAATTGCATAAAGGCATAAAACTAACAAAATATCTGCATTTTTGATAGCATTATGGCATGTTACAATGAATAAAATGAATCAACTTAGATCTGCTTTAGACACATTATATTCCAAAAAGGAAGGAGAAGGGCAATGAAGAGAAAGGGATTAAGGAGTCTGGCACTGGCAGTGGGCCTTACTTCGCTGGCGCCGGCCGTTTGGGGATGCGCAAGTACCTCGGACGGAAAGATTGAAGTTGAGATTGTGCAGTATAAGCCGGAGGCGGCAAACTATTTTAAGACGGTGGAGGATGCGTTCAATGCCTCCCATGACGACATCCACCTGACCATCAGCTCGCCTAACGATGCGATGGCGATTCTGAAAACAAGGTTTATCAGGGAGGATTACCCGGACATCATAGGAATCGGCGGAGACATCAACTATTCATACTTCGTGGACGCCGACATACTGGCGGACATCTCCGGCTATGAGGGGATGCAGAACGTCAATGAAGGCTATCTGGAGATCGCGGAAGCGCTGGAGCTTGTTCCTACAGAAGGCACTTACATTCTGCCTTATGCGGCCAACGCGGCGGGTATTCTCTACAACAGGGAGATGTTTGAGGAGCATGGCTGGCAGATCCCGGAAACCTGGGACGAGATGCTTGCGCTGTGTGATCAGATTTCGGCGGAGGGCATCCTGCCTTTCTGTTTCGGATTCAAGGACGTATGGACCTGTCTGGCTCCCTGGAATGCGATGGCGGTGGAGCTTGCTCCGGCGGATACGACCAAGCAGGTGAACAAGGGACAGACAACTTTTACGAAAGAGTACGGTGAGCTTGCAGAAAAGTATATGGCGCTTCTGCCTTACGGGCCGGATGATCCGTTTGCCTACAACTACAATGACGCCTGTACGGCTTTTGCCAGAGGGGAATCTGCCATGTATCCCATCGGAAGCTACGCGGCGCCCCAGATCCTGTCGGTGAACCCGGATCTGAAAATGGATTCATTCGTTATGCCGGCCAGTGACGAGAAGGAGAGCCGGACATTGAATTCGGGAATTGACCTTGGATTCTGTGTGACGGAGGCGTGCGAGAACAAAGAGGCTGCCTACGAGGTGTTAAACTTCCTGTATCAGGATGACACCCTGCAGAAGTACATTGACGCGCAGACATCTGTTCCGTGTAAAAAGGGAAGCTTTACATTACCTGCTATACTGGATGGTATGTCGGAGTTTATCGCAAGCGGCAACATGACGGACTACCAGGATCACTATTATCCGTCCGAAATGTCGGTGGATGCACTCCTGCAGACATTCCTCATCGAACAGGACAAGGATGCATTCCTGAAGAACTTTGATACAAGCTGGCAGAGATATAACAGGGACATCATCCGCATGGTACAGGACTATGAAGCCGCGCACGGAAGCGCAGAGTAGGAAGGGGGTAAAAGTGATGACGAAACATGAAAATGAGAGAAAGAGAACGTTTTTACTGATTACAATACCGATTCTGGCGCTGTTTATCTGCTTTAACACGATTCCGCTGATTCGCGGCGCCATGTACAGCTTCACCAATTCCAGAGGATTTGGAAGCCATGACTGGGTGGGGCTTCGCAACTATATTGATCTGTTTTCGGATGCGCGGGTAGGCAAATCTTATCTGTTTACGATCAAGCTGGCGATTGTGACAACGATCGTGGTAAATGTGCTCAGCCTGATACTGGCGCTTGGACTTAACAGCAAGATCAGGGCAAAGGGATTTTTCCGCGGCGCATATTTCCTTCCGAACATACTGGGAGCATTGGTAGTAGGTTATATTTTTAACTACTTCTTTACTTATATCGTTCCGGCTCTGGCGGACATGACAGGCATGCAGGGGCTGAGCTCCAGTATTCTGTCAAGCCCGAACAAAGCGTGGATCGGCGTTATGATTGTCTGCGCATGGCAGGCGATCGCAATGAACACAATCATTTATATTTCGGGTTTACAGACGGTGCCGGAAGACGTCTACGAGGCGGGCGGTCTGGACGGCGCGACTGGCTGGAAGCAGTTTAAGCACCTGACGTTTCCGTTAATTATTCCGTTTTTCTCCATCAATATGGTGTTGTGCGTGAAAAACTTCCTGATGGTGTTTGACCAGATCATCGCCCTGACAAAAGGCGGCCCGGCGCAGAGCACGGAGTCCATTTCCTACCTGATCTACAATAACGGTATGTCGGGCGGACAGTTCGGTTTCCAGAGCGCGAACGCGGTGGTATTCTTTATTGTCATTGTAGTGATCTCTGTTGCGCAGATGAAATTTTCCAGTTCAAAGGAGGAGCAGTTATGAAGCAAACATCGACAGTTGGAAAATCAAACAAAACCGTTTTGGTGCTGCTTATTCTCGGGCTTTCCACGATTATCTTTCCTCTGTATATGACTGTTGTGATCGCGTTCAAACAGCCCTCAGAGATGACCAACAGCATAAGCGGTATCCTGTCGCTCCCTAAGGTGTGGAGTCTGCAGAATTTCAGGGAGGCGATGGAGGTAACGGATTTCTGGAACTCTTTGAAAAACAGTCTGCTGATCTCCGGGCTGACAGTAGGTCTTTCCATTTTGATTCATTCCCTGATGGGATATACGCTTGGACGGAACAAATCAAACAAGTTTTATAATTTTGTCTATCTCTTCATCGTCAGCGGTATGTTCGTGCCTTTTGCGATCCTGATGATGCCTCTTGCCAAGCAGACGGCGGAGATGGGCCTGGCGAACTGGTTCGGCGTGATTCTTCTGTATGTTGTCTTTTACATGCCGATGAACATCATGCTGTACTCGGGTTATCTGACCAATATCCCGTTGGCACTGGAGGAGGCGGCGAGGGTAGACGGCGCATCCACATGGCTGACTTATTGGAAAATTATTTTTCCGATTATGAAACCGATGCATGCGACTGTCGCAGTTATCACGGCGCTGGCAGTGTGGAACGATGTAATGACGCCATTAATCATCATGGCGGGTTCTTCCGAGAACACGCTTCCCCTTGCCCAGTTGAATTTCCAGTCACAGTTTGGAACCAACTATAATTTGGCGTTCGCATCTTACTTACTGTCGCTGATTCCGATACTTGTTTTCTATCTGATCTGTCAGAAACAGATATTGAACGGTGTTGTAAATGGGGCTGTAAAATAACAAGCGGACTGGAAAATGATGCCGAAATGCGGTATGATAGGAACGGTTCGTGAAAAAGAAGTAAGACAAACTTTAAGAAAGGACAGATTTGGTATAGATTATGGCAATTGGATATCAGCAAGAAAAGCGGATTTTCACATTAGACACGGCACACACCTCTTATCAGATGAAAGTGGATGACTTTGGGTTTTTGCTGCATCTGTATTACGGAGGGCGGGTGTACGGAAATATGGATTATCTGTTAACCTGCTATGACAGGGGATTTTCCGGCAATCCTTCCGACGCGGGAAATGACAGAACCTACTCGATGGACGTTCTACCCCAGGAATACCCGGTCATGGGCATCGGAGATTTTCGAAACAGCGCCCTTATCATCCACAATGCGGATGGATCTGATTGTTGTGATTTACGCTACGTCGGACATGAGACGAAAAAGGAAAAGTATAGACTGCCGGGACTTCCGGCAGTCTATGCTGACTCCGGGGAAGCGGAGACGCTTGAGATCTATCTGGAAGATAAGGTGAATGGCGTGCGGGTGACGCTTCTGTACGGCGTGCTGGCGGAGGCGGACATCATCACAAGAAGCGCTGTCATAGAGAACCGGGGAGAGAGCGGGGTGGCGGTCGGGAAGGCAGCGTCTGCCTGCCTTGACTTTCTCACCGGCAGCTACGACATGCTCAGTTTTTACGGCAGACATACGATGGAGAGAAATTTGCAGCGGGAAGAGATCCGGCACGGCACATACGCCATAGGAAGCCGCAGAGGCGCTTCCAGCCACCAGTATAATCCGGCGGTCATTCTCGCTGAGAGGAATACTACGGAGGACACAGGAAGCTGTTACGGGCTTGTATTTGTATACAGCGGTAACTTCCTCTGCGAGGCTGAGCGGGATCAGTATGACCAGACAAGAATCCTGATGGGACTGCAGAGCGACCTGTTTCACTATCCGCTAAAGAAGGGGGAAAAGCTCGTGGTTCCCGAGACCATATTATCCTATTCGGATCAGGGGCTGGGGACACTGTCGGCGCGTTTTCACCACTGTATCGGGGAACATCTGTGCAGAGGAAAGTACAGAAATGCGCCCCGGCCGATCCTGCTGAACAGCTGGGAAGCGGCTTACTTTACATTCGATGGAAACACCATCTTAAAACTGGCGGAAAGCGCGGCAGACCTTGGCATTGACATGATCGTCATGGATGACGGATGGTTTGGAAAACGTGAGGATGATAACAGCGGTCTGGGAGACTGGCATGTGAATGAAAAGAAGCTGGGATGCTCCTTAAAGGAATTGACTCAAAAGGTCAATAGAGCAGGTGTCTCGTTTGGGATATGGATTGAGCCGGAGATGGTGTCGGAGGACAGCGAGCTGTACAGACAGCACCCGGACTGGGCGCTGCGGATTCCGGGCAGGGAGCCCGTCAGATGCCGGAACCAGCTTGTGCTTGATTTTTCCAGAGCCGAAGTGAGGGAATATATTTTTGAGCAGATTTGCGGCATTCTGGATCAGGGAAAGATCGAGTATGTCAAATGGGATATGAACCGCAGTATTGTTGACGTCTCTTCGATGGAGACCTGCCAGGGCAAAGTGACCTACGACTATATGATCGGGGTGTACGATTTCCTGGAAAAACTGCTGCAAAGATACCCGGATATGCTGATCGAGGGATGCAGCGGCGGCGGCGGACGGTTTGACGCGGGAATGCTTTACTATACGCCGCAGATCTGGTGCAGCGACAACACGGATGCACTGGACAGGCTGCGGATTCAGTACGGAACATCCTTCTTTTATCCGGCTTCCACGGTCGGTTCCCATGTGTCGGCCGTGCCGAACCACCAGACGGGCCGGAGTGTGAGTCTGCACACGAGAGGCGTTGTCGCTATGGCGGGAACTTTCGGGTATGAACTGGATCCGGCGAAGCTGTCGGAGGAGGAGAAGACGGCTGTCAGAGAACAGATCAGACAGTATAAGAGCTGGGAAATGCTGATCCGCAGGGGTAACTATTACCGGCTGACAAATCCTTTTTCGGACACCTGCGCCGCATGGATGTTCGTGTCGGAGAAAAAGGACCGGGCGCTGGTCAGCGTGGTTATGCTGGAAATGCACGGAAATATGACAGTGAGTTATGTGAAAATGAGAGGGCTGGAGTCCCAGGCAGTGTACCGGGACGCAGAGAACGGCAGACGCTATTTTGGTGCGGATCTGATGCAGGCGGGGCTTCCCATGCCGGTGGAGTTTAAAGAATATCCGGCTTATCAGATTGAGCTTATCAGGGAAGCGTAGAAGCAGGGAGGCAGATATGAGAGGCAAGAAGGCAGAGACAGCGAAGACGAAAAAGGCGGCGCCGCAGGCGAAGGCAGAGACAGTGCAGACGAAGGAAAAGGTATCTAAGGCGGAGGCGGATTACCGCAGGCGTTTTGACAGACATCTGGATGAGTTGAGATGGCTGTATATGGAGCTATACGATAACGGTTCCATGTTTGCGGAACTGTGCGACAGACTTCACGATTTCTACGAGGAGCGGGCCAGGGATCTGAAAAAGAAGGATGGGGAGAGAGAGAAGCGACCCGACTGGTACAAAGGCAACGATATGCTCGGCATGATGCTCTACATTGACAACTTTGCGGGGAATCTGCAGGGTGTGCATGAAAAACTGTCCTATATCAAACGCTGTAACGTCAACTACATTCATCTGATGCCATTTCTCGATACACCAAAGGGCCGCTCGGACGGCGGTTATGCGGTGGCGGATTTTCGGAAGGTGCAGCCGGCGCTCGGAACGATGGAGGATCTGGAGAGTCTGACGGCGGCCTGCCGGAAAGAGGGGATCAGCGTCTGCATGGATTTCGTGATGAACCACACTTCGGAGGACCACGAGTGGGCGAAACGGGCGAGAGCGGGGGAAGGCGAGTACATGAGCCGCTATTTCTTCTTTGACAACGAAGCCATTCCGGCTGAGTACGAGAAGACGGTTCCCCAGGTATTTCCTACCACTGCGCCGGGCAATTTTACCTATCTTGCGGACGCGGGACATTTTGTGATGACCTCCTTTTATCCTTACCAGTGGGATCTGAATTACAAAAATCCGCGGGTCTTCAATGAGATGATGTACAATTTTCTTTTTCTGGCGAACAAGGGAATCGACATTATGCGCATTGACGCTGTGCCCTATATCTGGAAGGAGCTGCATACGCAGTGCCGCAACTTAAAGCAGGTGCACACCATTGTGCGTATGATGCGCATGATCAGTGAAATTGTGTGTCCGGGAGTGCTGCTGCTTGGCGAGGTCGTGATGGAGCCGGAGAAAGTGGTTCCTTATTTCGGCACACTGGAGAAGCCGGAATGCCATATGCTCTATAATGTGACGACGATGGCGACGACCTGGCATACGGTAGCGACCCGGGATGTGAGGCTGCTTAAGAGACAGCTCGATATTGTGAACGGACTGCCCAAGGAATATCTGTTTTTGAATTACCTCCGCTGTCACGATGACATCGGCTGGGGACTGGATTATGATACCCTGCACCAATGGGGATTTGAGGAGCGTTCCCACAAACAGTATCTGAACGATTATTTTCAGGGACTGGAGGGAGACAGCGGCAGCAGGGGTGAACTCTACAACGCCGATCCCGTTTCGGGAGACGCCAGGTTCTGCGGCACCACAGCCTCCATGTGCGGTGTGGAAAAGGCTGGGTTTGAGCAGGATGAGGAGGCCATGAAGCAGGCTGTCAGACTGGATGTGATGCTTCACGCTTACATGTTCATGCAGTCCGGGATTCCTGTGTTGTACAGCGGGGATGAGATCGGACAGGTGAACGATTACAGTTATAAGGAGAACCCGGACAAGGCGGCGGACTCCCGCTATCTGCACCGGGGAAAATTGGACTGGACGCTGACGGAGCAGATTTCCGATGAGGAGAGCGTGACAGGACAGATTTTCGGACAGCTTGACCGGCTGGAAAAAATCAGGAGCGCAGGAAAGGTGTTTGCCGCACAGGCAGATGCGAGGACGGTTGAAACGGGAGATACGAGTGTGCTGTGTATCAGCAGATCCTGTGAGGGAGAAGAAATACTTGGCGTATTCAACTTCAGCGAGTATAATAAGGAGGTATCTTTGTGCGGCGTGACGGGCGAGTACAAGGATATGTTTACGGGGGATGACGTTTCCCCGGCGAAGATACCGCTTCCGGCTTATGGGTTTTGTTATATGGCCGGAAAACAGAAATAGAGAAGCCTCACAGACGGAGAAAAAATGGAGTTTAGAGAAGCGGAGCAGAAGGATGTGGCAGTGATCCGTGAACTGGTCGCTGCCGCCATCGCCCATATGCAGGAGCGGGGCATTGATCAGTGGGATGAATACTATCCCACTATGGAAGACTTTTTGTCTGATTTGAAGGAAAATACACTTTTGATCGGGACGGTTAATGGGGAAGTGGCGGTTACCGTCACCGTGAATCAGACGTGCGAACCGGAATACCAGAACGGTGACTGGCAGCATCGAGACCAGAGGTACTGCATTGTGCACAGACTGTGTGTCCACCCAAGGTATCAGGGGAAGGGAGTTGCGGGACAGACCCTTGCCTATATCGAGGCGGAGATGAGAAAGAGGGGAATCGGTGCGGTGCGGCTTGACGTGTTCAGCCAAAACCCTGGCGCAATCGCTCTCTACACAGGACATGGCTATGAGCGGCGGGGCGTTGCGGACTGGCGGAAGGGAAGGTTTTATCTGATGGAGAAGAGGCTGTGAATGGGAAGATTCCCCATGCACAGCCTCATTTTTGTGTCACAGACAAAAATAAACCCCCTGCTATGCAGGGGGAGGGCAAATC
>CBCOZL010000035.1:0-9602 GCA_965114645.1 uncultured Lachnospiraceae bacterium
CGCGGAGCGGCTGGCGAATGAGCACGGCGGGGCACTGCGCAGCTAATAGGGCGACAGCCCGCATTCGCAAGGCGCCAAGCGGCTGGCGAATGAGCACGGCGGGGCAGGGCGCATGAGCAAACAGGGAGAACGCATATGAACGATTTAACCAACTTATCCGCATACACGAACTACATGACCGACACAAACCGTGTGGCCACAGAGAACCTTCAGAAAAATCTGCAGAGTGCAGACAAGGCCGGCAAGGAAAAGGAGGACGATGCCCTCTTTGATGCCTGCAAGCAGTTTGAGGCTTATCTGTGGGAGCAGGTCTATAAGGAAATGCAGAAAACCGTGGATATCTTCGGCGAGGACGAGGACGGCTATGCTTCCAATATGGTGGATTATTTTAAGGACACGGTGATCCAGCAGATTTCCGAGCAGACCGCAACGCAGGGCTCCAATTCCCTTGCGCAGATGTTATATGAGCAGGCAAAGATCAACTACGGCATTTCCTGATAATTGCAGTATTCTACACCACACAGGTATTCTATGGAAACAGTCAAAGGATTTATAGATCATATTATTTACCGTAACAAAGACAATGGATATACGGTTTTAAATCTTCTCACGCAGGAGGACGAAATCACCTGCGTGGGTTTTTTTAAAACCATGGACCAGGGTGAGACGATTGAAGCCCAGGGCGAATATATTCAGCACCAGGTATACGGAAAACAGTTTAAAATTGAACAGTATCAAATCTTGCCTCCCAGCGATGAGATCAGCATGGAGAGATATCTTTCCTCCGGCGCGGTAAAAGGCGTGGGAGAAGCGCTGGCGAAACGGATTATCAAAGCTTTTGGCGCGGACACTTACCGTGTGATCGAGGAGGAGCCGGAGCGTCTGGCGGAGGTAAAAGGAATCAGCCTTCGCAAAGCCCGGGAAATCGCGGCATCCCTTTACGAGAAGAGGGACGCCAGGGACGCCATGACTTTTCTGCAGGGGTACGGTATCTCCAATACGCTTGCGCTGCGCATTTACGAAGCATATGGGATGGGGCTCTATGGTATTATGAAGGAAAATCCCTATCGGCTGGCGGAGGACATTCAGGGAATCGGCTTCCGCATCGCGGATGAGATTGCGGAAAAGATCGGTATTCACACAGATTCGGACTATCGTATCAGGAGCGGCCTGCTCTACACCCTGCAGCAGGCGGGTGGAGAGGGGCACTGCTATCTCCCGGCGGACAGACTGCTTGCTGAGGCCGGGGAGCTTTTAGGCATTGAGCCGCCTCTGATGGAACCGCAGCTCCAGAATCTGGCGATGGACAAAAAACTGGTCATAAAATATGTTCCTGTGGAGAACGGCATCGAGCCTTCGCGGGAATGCCGTGTCTATGCCAGCACTTTTTATTACGCCGAATTAAATTGCGCGCGGATGCTGCATGATTTGAATATATCGGAAGAGCTTCTTCCCGCCGAGGAGGAGGCGCTTCTACAAAAAATAGATCAAGTGGAGGTAGATCTCGGCATTGTGCTGGACAGCCTGCAGAAGCGTTCCGTTTTGGAGAGCATCAGAAACGGTGTGTTCATTCTCTCCGGCGGCCCGGGAACGGGAAAGACTACCACCATCAACGCGATCATCCGCTACTTTCTCTCCCAGGGAATGGATATCAGTCTGGCGGCTCCCACGGGCCGGGCGGCCAAGCGCATGACTGAGGCGACGGGCTATGAATCCCGCACAATCCACCGGCTCCTGGAACTTTCCGGGGCGGCGGCTCTGGAGGGGAAGGCCGCACGTTTTGAACGCAACGAAGAAAATCCGCTGGAGGCGGACGTGATCATTGTGGACGAAATGTCCATGGTGGATATTTTTCTTTTTCAGTCGCTTTTAAAGGCGGTTTCCGTGGGAACCCGTCTGATTATGGTGGGCGACGTGAACCAGCTTCCCTCCGTCGGGCCAGGGCAGGTGCTCTCCGATCTGATCAGAAGCGGTGCGTTCCAGACCGTGGTGCTGGAAAAGATTTTCCGGCAGGCTAAAGAGAGTGATATCGTTCTGAATGCCCACAGAATCCATGCCGGGGAGGAACCGGTTCTGGACAATAAAAGTGAAGACTTTTTCTTTTTGGAAAGAAACGACACAAATGTCATATACAAACATATGATTCAGCTGATTCTGGAAAAACTGCCACGCTATGTGGACGCAACCCCTTATGATATTCAGGTGCTCACGCCTATGCGGAAGGGCAAGCTGGGCGTGGAGACGCTAAACGGCATTCTGCAGAGATATCTGAATCCCCCGGACGACAAAAAGCGGGAGTGCCAGTCCGGCGATACCCTTTTTAGGGAAGGCGACAAGGTGATGCAGATTAAGAATAATTACCAGCTTGCGTGGGAAGTTGTGAGCCGCTACAACATTCCGATTGATCAGGGAATGGGAATTTTTAACGGGGATATCGGCGTGATCCGCACGATCGACGAGTATGCCCGAGAAGTGGTGGTGGAATTTGATGAACACAGGCGGGTTACTTACCCCTACGCGGGACTTGACGAAATAGAGCTGGCCTATGCGGTCACCATACATAAATCCCAGGGCAGCGAATATCCGGCTGTGATTATGCCGCTTCTGACTGGACCCCATATGCTTTTTAACCGCAACCTTCTCTATACGGGTATCACCCGCGCGAAGGCGTGCGTCACCATTCTGGGCAGCCGCGCCACCTTGTCGGAAATGGTGGAAAATAACCGGGAAAACCACCGATATACCGGCTTCCTGGATCAGATCCGCTCGATACAGATCGCGGAGTAACGTCACACCGGCTTTCGGGCCGGATCCAGGTGGGCCAAAGCCCGCCCGTTCACATCAGAAAGGACACATCTATGAACACACATCTCACTTCGCGTTTTGCTGTGAAGACTTGTCTCCGTGCTGCGGCAGACACAGTCATCACGCTTCTGTTTCCCCGCCGCTGCCCTGTCTGCGATGAGCCTGTCAGGCCATGGAATGCGCTTGTATGCAGCGAGTGTACAACAAAACTTTCTTACATGGAACCGCCGTACTGTTTAAAATGTGGTAAGCATATCGGAAACTATGAAAAAGAATACTGCGCCGATTGCTTTGCTCATAAGCATCTGTTCGACAGCGGCCGTGCGCTTTTTTCCTATCGGAGCGTTTCTGCATCGATCGCCCGTTTCAAGTATCGCGGCAGACGGGAGTATGCCGCCTGTTATGCGGCCTGTATGGCGGACCGTTTAGGGGAGTTTATTGCTTCCTGCAAGGCAGATGCACTGGTTCCTGTGCCGCTTCACAAGAGCAGGCTGAAAAAACGCGGATATAATCAGGCGCAGGTGCTTGCGGAGGAACTTTCTGCGTGCACGGGCATTCCTGTGCGCGCTGATTTGATAGAAAGAGCAAAGAAAACCGTGCCCATGAAAGACTTGTCTGCCGCCGAAAGGCAAAATAATTTGAAAAAAGCTTTCAAAATGCGCTATAATGATGTAAAATTAGATATAATTATCATTGTTGATGACATCTACACGACTGGCAGCACCATAGATGCCATGTGCCGCGAATTGAAAAAGGCGGGTGTAGAACGAATTTATTTCATATCTCTGGCCATTGGCAGTGGGATATGACAGGAAAATATATCTCAGGGAGGTAACGTATGAACGTAAGGAATTGTAGAAAGTGCGGAAATCTTTTTAATTATGTCTCCGGGCCGCCGATTTGTATGGCATGCCGCGAGAAACTGGAGGAGAAGTTTCAGGAAGTAAAGAAGTACATTCAGGATAATGGGCATGCTGGCATCCAGCAGGTGGCGGAAGCATGTGACGTTTCCACGAACCAGATCCATCAGTGGCTCAGGGAAGAGCGGCTGGAGCTGTCTGCGGAGTCGGGCGTTACGCTTTCCTGTGAAAACTGCGGCGCTGCTATTTTATCCGGGCGTTTCTGCGGTAAGTGTAAAAACAGCATGGCCAATGAGCTGGGTGCCAGCATCAAAAAGCCTGAGCCGATCAAGGTGCAGAAGAAAAAGGATACCAAGGAAAATCCCAAAATGCGTTTCCTGAACTGATATTTTGACTGGAAATTGGAGACAGGTATGTTAAATGAAGAGAGAGTCGTTCTGATGACCAAGATGGCGTCCTACGAAGCCCGTGAGGGAAAGAAATGTCTGGCTATCGGCAGTTATTTTCGGAGCGACTATATAGGCTGGCAGGTGCTTAAATCCATTATAAGTGCAACCATCGCATTTGTAGTGGTTTTTGCTATGTACATTTTTTATGATTTTGAAATTTTTATGACGGAGATTTATAAGATGGATCTCCTGGAATTTGCCAAGAATGTTCTTTTCCTGTATCTGGGGACGGTGGGGGCGTATGCACTCATTTCTTATGTGGTATATGCGGTCAGATACAGCAGGGCGAGCAAGAGTCTGCGTGCATATTATGTGAATCTGCACAAGCTCTCAGCCATGTACAAAAAGGAGAGGAACGGGTAACTGTACAGATACAGAACAGTTACAAGAACGGATAAAGGGACTGATTTACAATGACTACTTTACTGGTTGCAAAACAGGTACTTATGACCATATACAGCAAATACGAGGTGTATATCACGCCGCTTCTGAAGTTTCTTCTGGCGCTGGTAACCCTTGTGCTGATCAATTCCAGACTGGGGTATATGGAGACGATTAACAGAATGACAGTGGTGCTGATTGTGGCGCTTATGTGCTCTTTCATGCCGATGAACTTTATCGTCCTGATGAGTGCTGTTTTCGTGCTTCTGCATCTCTACACCTTCAGCATGGAATGCGCTGCGGTAATCGGTGCGGGCTTTCTTCTGCTCTTTTTGCTGTACCTTCGCTTTTCGCCGAAGGATACGGTTGTTGTGGTGCTTCTGCCGCTCTGCTTCCTTATGCGCATACCTTATGTCATTCCCATATCCATGGGACTGGTCGGCGCGCCCACATCGGCTGTCTCCGTTGCCTGCGGTGTGATGGTCTATTATATGATCCATTATGTAACGCAGAATGCGACAGTGATTGCGGCCATGGCGGATGAGGAGACGGCGGCCAAGTTTAAGTTTATTATTGACGGACTGATGAAAAACCGGGAGATGGTTGTGACGATTGCGGCTTTTGCCATGACAGTGATTGTCGTTTATCTCCTGCGGCGTCTGAGCATTGACTACGCGTGGACGATTGCGATGACGGCCGGTGCGGTGGTGAATATCATGGTGCTTTTGGTGGGAGACTTGATTTTTGAGATAAACCAGCCTCTGTTCAGTGTGATTTTGGGGACGGTTATCTCCTTTCTGCTCGTGCTGGTGCTGCAGTTTTTCGTATTTTATGTAGATTACAGTCGAACAGAAAAGGTTCAGTTTGAGGACGATGAGTATTATTATTATGTTAAGGCCGTGCCGAAGGTCACCGTGGCAAAACCGGACAAAAAGGTGAAGCAGATCAGCTCTGCGCGAAGCGGTACCGGAAGAAGTGCCCGGCCGACGCACCACTGACAAATCGGCCGTCGTTCGATGCATGCTTTGCCCGGCTGTGAGCTTGTCTCGATTGCGGGATCCGTTTCGCGGCCTTAAATTGACCAGAATAGAATTTGACACAGAAGGCAGGTGATGGAGAGATGGAACAACTGAATAGCTGGATTGGCGTCTATCTCGCGAGACTGCACATGCCTACGGTGCATTGGAACGATGTGGCGGAAATCGCCATTCTGACTTTTGTGGCGTACCATATTCTCGTATGGATCAAAAATACGAGAGCCTGGGCACTCTTAAAGGGTGTTATTGTAATTATGGTGTTTATCGTGATTGCCGCCCTCTGTAAGATGAATACGATTCTCTGGATCGTTCCCAATATTATCAGTATTGCCGCAACGGCATTCGTAGTAGTCTTACAGCCGGAGCTGCGCTCTGCGCTGGAGGAGCTGGGGCGGAAAAATTTCGTCGCTTCTTTTCTGGATTCCAACAAGCGGGAGACGGGCCGTTTTTCCGACCGCACGGTGAATGAAATCGTAAAGGCTTCCGTGGAGATGGGAAAGGTGAAGACGGGCGCGCTCATTGTCATTGAGCATGAGCAGTCCCTGAAGGAATATGAGAGAACAGGTATCGATGTGGACGGTATTATTTCCAGTCAGCTCCTTATCAATATTTTTGAGCACAATACCCCCCTCCATGACGGCGCAGTTATTGTAAGAGGGAACAGAATCGTGTCCGCCACATGCTATCTGCCGTTGTCGGATAATATGGCTCTCAGTAAGGATCTGGGAACCAGGCACCGGGCGGGTGTGGGCATTTCCGAGGTCACGGACTCCCTGACGGTGATTGTGTCCGAGGAGACTGGAAAAATCAGCGTTGCCTACGGCGGTGCACTTGAGCGGAGTGTGGATGCCGGGAGATTAAAGGAAAGACTTTTAGAAATTCAGGATAAACCGATGGAGGAGAAGAAGCGCAAGCTTTTTAAAGGCAAGAGCATAGGAAAGGCAGGGGCTAAGAATGAAGAATAAGCTTACCCGGAACTGGGGCTTAAAAATCGCCTCCTTTCTCAGCGCGGCAGTTCTCTGGCTGGTCGTTACAAATATAAATGATCCCATAAGCACCTATCGCGTGACGGATGTGCCGGTTACCATCAAAAACGCGAATCTGATTACCGACAGAGGGCAGGTTTACGAGGTGCTGGACGGCACGGATATGATTGACGTGGTCACGATTTCCGCGCCACGATCCATTATTGATTCTCTGGACAAGAGCAATATCGTGGCGGTGGCGGATGTCAACGACCTGACCAGCGTAGATACCGTGGCTATCAAGCTTTCTACAAATAAATACAGCGACAAACTGGACAGCATACGCGGCAACATCGACAGTGTACGCCTTAGCATTGAGGAAAAGCGGGACAGATCCCTTCCGGTAAAATCCATTACTACGGGCGAAGTTCGTGAGGGATATGTGGTTGGAAAAGTCACCACGGATCAGAACCTGATCCGCATTTCGGGTCCGCAGTCCATTATCTCACAAGTCAGCAAGGCGCAGGCGGAAGTCGATATTTCCGGGTTTTCAAACGATATCAGCACGGATTCCGAAGTACGTCTTTATGATGAGAACGGAAAGGAAATCACCGCAGAAAACATCGAAAAAAGCATATCAAAGGTGCGTGTCAGCGTAGAAATTCTGGAGCGCAAGGTACTGCCTATCACCTGCGAGGTGACCGGAACGCCTGGGGACGGTTTTCAGTATACCGGCGAGGTAACCTTCAGCAAAGGGTCAGTTACGGTGGCGGGAAAATCGAAGCTGTTGGAAAATGTTGAGGCGGTTGCCATTCCTGCGGGTGTACTTGATGTGACTGATGCGTCTGAGGATGTGACTGTGCTCGTGGATATCACCCAGTATCTGCCAGACGGTGTGTCGCTGGCGGAAGATAATTTTGTGGGCAGGGTCAATGCCACGGCAAAGATTGAGGCAGAGCGTGAACGCGCTGTGCGGATTCCTGTAGAACAAATCCGTTTTGATGGTCTTCCCGAAGGTTACAGGGCCGTTATCACAGAGCCGGCAAATGAGTGTAGTGTTACTTTCAAAGGACTGCTTGCAGCTTTAAATGAAGTGACGGCAGAGAAAGTGACGGCTGTGGTGGATCTGGATGCATGGATGACTGATGAGGATATGGAAGAATTTGCCGAGGGTAGCTACTGGATGCCGGTAACCGCTTCAGTGGAGGGACGATATCTCGAACAGACGGGTGTTACGGAAGTACGGGTGCACATTATAACAGAGCAGGAATGATTTCTAAAAACGATAGACGGAGGTATGTATGAGCAGATTATTTGGTACAGATGGAGTCCGGGGGGTTGCAAATGAGGAGCTGTCGCCCCTTCTGGCGATGCAGCTTGGGCAGGCAGGCGCCTACGTCCTCACCAGAGAGAATGAGCACAAGCCCACAATCATGGTAGGCTGTGATACAAGGATATCGGGAGATATGCTGGCGAATGCCTTGATGGCAGGCGTCTGTTCCGTAGGAGCGAATGCGGTGTATGTGGGTGTGGTTCCCACGCCTGCGGTGGCATATCTTACCAGAAAATATAAGGTGGATGCGGGCGTTGTCATCTCCGCTTCCCACAACACCGTTGAGTTTAACGGTATTAAATTCTTTGACGGTAACGGCTACAAACTCCCCGATGCGCTGGAGGATGAGATCGAGGCGCTGATCAAGAGCGATATGAAGGGCGTCAAATTTCCCACGGGCGCAAGTGTGGGAAAAATCAAGTACCGCACGGATGCCCGAGAGGAATATATCAACCACGCCATGAAAGCCGTGAATGTGGATCTGCGCGGCATGAAGATTGTACTGGACTGTGCGGAGGGCGCGTCCTATTACACTTCCGTGGAGACCATGAAGGAGCTGGGGGCTGAGGTTGTAGCCATTCACAATAGTCCTGACGGCACAAACATTAACGCAAACTGCGGTTCCACCCATATGGAAGAGCTGCAGGCGAGAGTTGTCTATGAAAAGGCGCAGCTCGGCCTTGCCTTTGACGGAGACGCTGACAGACTGCTGGCGGTGGATGAGCTTGGCAACATTGTGGACGGCGACCAGATTATGGCCATTGTCGGCAATCACATGAAAACAAACGGAAAGCTCAATAAGAACACCATCGTTGCAACCGTAATGAGCAATCTCGGCTTTTTCCTGATGGGTGAGAAAAACAAGATCAAGATTGAGCAGACCAAGGTGGGCGACCGCTATGTGCTGGAGCGGATGCGTGAGATCGGCGCAAGCCTTGGCGGCGAGCAGTCCGGCCATGTGATTTTCCTGGATGAGAATACGACGGGGGACGGTCTTTTGAGCGCGCTGCACCTTTTACAGGTAGTCGTGGAGACGGGAAAGCCTCTGTCGGAGCTGGCTTCCATTATGGAAGTGATGCCCCAGGCGTTAGTCGGTGCAAAGGTGCCCAACCACAAAAAAGAGAAATTTATGGATTATCCCGAGATTGCGGAGGCAATCGCTGCTCTGGACAAAAAGTTTGCGGGTGAAGGGCGCGTACTGATCCGTCCCTCCGGCACAGAGCCGCTTGTCCGGGTTATGATTGAGGGTAAGGATCAGAAGGTTATTACCGAGGAGGCGAAGAAGCTCGCCGAACTGATACAGAATATTATGCTGTAGGACTTGAGATAACATACAGAGATATGGTATACTCATAGTATCATGTAAGAAAGAGGAAAAGGCAATGGTAAGTCAGAAGGTAGTCATCAAAAACCCGACAGGGCTACATCTAAGACCGGCAGGCATCCTATGTAAGGAAGCGATGCAGTTTAAATCTCTGATAACCTTTACATTTCGTGAAAATACAGCGAATGCCAAGAGTGTCCTTAGCGTGCTCGGGGCATGTGTCAAGTGTGGCGATGAAATCGAGTTTGTGTGTGACGGTGAAGATGAGGAAGCAGCTCTCAAGGCATTAGTGGAGGCAATTGAGAGCGGTCTTGGAGAATAGTGTCACGTTCGGACGACCCCGCTGTATTTTTATGCAGCGGGGTTTTTGCACGTAAGCAATGAGCAGTGCGCAGACGTAAGATGAAAAAGCGGCAGCTAGCTGACGGCTTTTTCGGATTGCGGATGC
>CBCOZL010000035.1:9702-35750 GCA_965114645.1 uncultured Lachnospiraceae bacterium
ATAGGGCGAAAGCCCGTGAGCGAGATGGAGCAAAGCGGAATCGAGCTGCACTGCGTGACAGAGTGCGCAGATGAAAAAGCGGCAGCTAGCTGACGGCTTTTTCGGATTGCGGATGCATAGGGCGAAAGCCCGTGAGCGAGATGGAGCAAAGCGGAATCGAGCTGCACTGCGCATAAAAGACAACATGGAAAGGGAGGAGTTACAGTCATGTTAAATTATAAGAGATACCGCAGAAACCCGGTGGTGGATTACCCCGAGAGGGAGTGGGCCGACAAGCAGATTGAGAAAGCCCCTGTCTGGTGCAGCGTGGATCTGCGAGACGGCAATCAGGCTCTGATTGACCCTATGGTCGTGTCCGAAAAAATTGAGTTTTTTAATTATCTGATTAAACTCGGTTTTAAGGAAATCGAGATCGGGTTCCCGGCCGCCAGCCAGATTGAGTTTGATTTCCTGCGCCAGCTCGTGGACAGGAAGCTGATTCCCGATGATGTGGTGGTACAGGTACTGACCCAGTGCAGGGAGGAACTTGTGGAGCGCACCTTTGCGTCCATTGAGGGATGTAAGCAGGCCATTGTGCATATTTATAATTCCACCTCAACCCTGCAGCGGGACGTGGTCTTCCAGATGGGCCGCGAGGAGATCATAGACATTGCCGTTGAGGGCGTGAAGATGGTGAAACGCCACGCCGCGAAATTCCCCGGCAAAGTGATTCTGGAATACTCTCCCGAGAGCTTTACCGGCACTGAGTTAGATTATGCGCTGGAAGTCTGCAATGCGGTGCAGAGGGAGTGGGGTCCGACTAAGGAAAATCCCATGATCATCAATCTTCCCTCCACGGTGGAGATGACAACGCCCAACGTTTTTGCAGACAGGATTGAGTGGATGGACAAACATCTGGAAAACAGGGAGAGCATCATTCTGAGCATACATCCCCACAACGACCGAGGAACCGGTGTGGCGACCGCAGAGCTTGCCCTGCTTGCAGGCGCGGAGCGTGTGGAAGGCACCCTTTTCGGAAACGGCGAGAGAACAGGAAATGTGGATATCTTGAATATTGCCTATAACATGTTTTCCCAGGGCATAGATCCCGAGCTTGCCATCGAGCATGTGAACGAGAGCATTGAGATTTACGAGAGATGCTGTAAGATTCCTGTGCACCCCAGACATCCCTACGCGGGCAAGCTGGTGTTTACCGCTTTCTCCGGATCCCATCAGGACGCCATCAACAAGGGCGTGAAGGCATTGAAAGAACGGGGCGGGGAATACTGGGAAGTGCCCTATCTTCCCATTGATCCTGCGGATATCGGCCGGGAGTATGAGCCTATCGTGCGCATCAATTCACAGTCCGGCAAGGGCGGTGTGGCCTTTGTCATGGATACTTATTTTGGCTTTAAACTGCCTAAGGGGATGCACCGGGAATTTGCCAATGTCATTCAGGCCATTTCCGAGAAGCAGGGCGAGGTAAGCCCGGATCAGATCATGGAAAGCTTCCGCCAGGAATATCTGATGAAGAAAGAACCCATCCATTTCAGAAGGCTTCGGGTGGATGATCTGAGCGAAGAGACAGAGTCCGAATTTGATACAAAGGTAACTGTGGTTTACACAGACAAAGGCGTGGAGAAACGTTTTGAGGCGGTTGGAAACGGCCCTATTGATGCCGTGAAGAGAGGTCTGCAGGAGACGCTGGATATCAATGTCAAAATACTGGATTACGAGGAGCACGCGCTCCAGAGCGGATCCAATTCCCAGGCGGCGGCCTATATTCATCTGCTGGATGCGGAGAGCGGCAGTGTGACCTACGGTGTGGGCGTCAGCTCCAATATCACGAGGGCTTCTGTACGGGCGATCTTCTCGGCTGTGAACCGGCTGGGACTGGGGGAACACAAGTGATTAACGTTATTTCGTATTCTTAAATATAAAATAACGATTGACTTGTTCTCTGAAATTTTCTATAATGAATGCAGGTGTTACCTTAAACGGTAAGCGGTTCACCTTTCGCCAAAATGAGTACATTTTGAGAACTTCCGGTATTCTGGGGGTGATACATTTGGAAAATTTCCGAAAGGTAAAGGATATGATGATAGAAACGACAGTAGGGATTGTTGGTATTGTCGTGACGATAATCAGCATCATCGTCACGACGATCAATACCATCCAATCATACAGGATACATAAACATCAGAAAAGCGACCGCCCACACCAAGGTTAAGTTGCTTTTTTGATATGTAACTAAAACCCAAGGTGAACCGTTTGCTATAGGTAACACCTTTAAAAATATCATATCGCAGGCAGTCGGTCATGTCAACACATTTTGATAATAAATATCAAAATTAAATATCAGAATTGACTTAATAACAAACAAACTAAGTGAAAGGGAGGTAATTTCATGGAGAATCTCGAACAACTGAGACAGTGGGTAAACGAATCGGATAACATCGTCTTTTTCGGGGGCGCCGGGGTGTCCACAGAGAGCGGAATCCCGGATTTTCGGAGTGTGGACGGTCTTTATAACCAGCAGTACGACTATCCGCCCGAAACCATATTGAGCCATACCTTTTACAGAAAAAACACCGGGGAATTTTATCGGTTTTATCGGAACAAAATGCTCTGCCTTGACGCGAAGCCCAATGCCGCCCACTTAAAGCTGGCCCAGTGGGAGCGTGAGGGAAAACTCAAGGCGGTGGTGACCCAGAACATTGACGGACTGCATCAGGCGGCAGGCAGTCAGAAGGTGTATGAGCTTCACGGCTCCGTTCTGCGCAATTTCTGCGAGAGCTGTCACAAGTTTTATGATGTGCACTATATTGCCGATTCCGAGGGTGTGCCGAAATGCACCTGTGGCGGTGATATTAAGCCGGACGTAGTGCTCTATGAGGAGGGCCTGGACCAGAACACGCTCACGGGTGCAATCCGCGCCATCAGCGAGGCGGACGTGCTGATTGTGGGCGGCACTTCCCTTGCGGTTTATCCGGCCGCAGGATTGCTGGATTATTATAATGGAAATAAGCTGGTACTTGTCAATAAGACCCCTACCGCGAGAGATGGGATCGCTGACCTGGTAGTGCAGGGGAGCATCGGGGAGATTTTTTCCCGGCTTGATTAGGGTGAAAACCGTCAGCACGGAAATGGCGATAAAAGTCACGGCGGCAGTCCCGGAACGGAGGCAGTATGGATATTCAGGTCGGTGATATCTTAAAAATGAAAAAACAGCATCCCTGCGGCTCTTCAGAGTGGGAGGTGCTGCGGATCGGTGCGGACTTTCGCCTGAAATGCGCAGGCTGCGGACACCAGATTATGATTCCGCGGGTGAAAGCGGAGAAAAATGTGCGGGGTATTGTACGAAACTGACAATTCTGGAGTTATTCGGCAAAACTCCTTGCACAATTCCGTGGACTGTGTTATCATAAGTACCCGTGATATACTAAATTGGCGTAAAGCCACACATCCTTGCTCCTTATGATAAGAGGGGCCAGAGACCAAAAGGAGGTAAAGAAGCATGAACAAGTATGAGTTAGCCGTTGTTGTCACTGCGAAGATTGAAGATGACGAGCGGGCCGCTACGCTGGAGAAGGTGAAAGCTCTGGTAGAGAGGTTCGGCGGAAAGATCACAGAAGTTGACGACTGGGGTAAGAAGAGGCTCGCGTACGAAGTACAGAAGATGAAAGAGGCTTTTTATTACTTTATCCGCTTTGAGGCTGAGAGCACAGCTCCCGGCGAGATCGAGAGCCGCATCCGCATCATGGATAACGTCATCAGATACCTGTGCGTCAGACAAGACGAGAAATAGAAAGAGGTATTCTATATGAATAAAGTGATTCTGATGGGACGTTTGACAAGAGACCCCGAGGTAAGATATTCCCAGGGTGAGAACGCGACGGCGGTAGCCAGATATACGCTGGCGGTAGACCGCAGATTTAATCGCAATAATGACGAACAGACGGCAGATTTTATTAACTGTGTAGCTTTTGGGAGATCGGGTGAGTTCGCAGAGAAATATCTCCACAAGGGTACGAAGATCGCAGTCACAGGACGCATTCAGACAGGGAGCTATACGAATAAGGATGGCGTCAAGGTGTATACCACAGATGTGGTAGTGGAGGATCAGGAGTTTGCAGAGAGCAAGAACGCATCCCAGCAGGCAGGCAATGACTATGTGCCGGCAGGCAGAACAGAATCCGCACCGATGGCAGCGGGGGATGGCTTCATGAACATTCCCGACGGAATCGACGAGGAACTGCCGTTCAATTAAGGTAAGGCGCCCAGTGCGCGGGATTGGAGGTTTACTATGGCATTTAATAAATCAGACAGGCCGGATTTCCCTAAGAAAAAGGGAGGTATGCGCAGAAGAAAGAAAGTCTGCGTATTCTGCGGCAAGGATAATGTAATTGACTATAAGGACAGCAACAAGCTTCGCAGATACATTTCCGAGAGAGGCAAGATTCTTCCCAGAAGAATCACGGGAAACTGCGCGAAGCACCAGAGAGCGCTTACGGTAGCAATCAAGCGCGCAAGACATCTGGCTCTGATGCCCTACGTTCAGGACTAAGCATGATATGAGACATACGGAAACCGGGTGCCCCAGGGTATCCGGTTTTTTGTACGTTTAGGCGGAGAAGTTCGCGTCTGCTTATGTGCATATCCATATTATGTCGCTTTAGCGCGAAAAAACTCTATATATAGATGTGGCGGTATTTGGCAAAAAATGCTATACTAACGTGAGAAGAACTTCTAAATGGCGGAACACTATTTCAAGAGGAATAAAATGAAAAATACAGTGAAGTTAAAAGGGCGGATGAAGTCTTATCTGCAATCCTCCTTATATCTGGGATTTTTACTTGCGGTTGTGGATATTCTGGTTTATTTGCTGGATTACCGGGCAGGTCTTGTGGTGACCGCTTTTTTAATTTTCTATTTTGCGATCGTCACGTCCATGATGCTCTATAACAAGCCGGTCATTATGAATGAGCTGATCAGTTTTGCGACCCAGTACGGCCAGATTCAGAGAAGGCTTTTGCGGGATCTGGAACTGCCGCATGCGCTTCTGGATGATGCGGGAAAAATTATTTGGACGAATATCGCGTTTGAGCGGCTTACCCATCAGGAGAAGGGGTATCGGAAGTCGGTCACTACCCTTTTCCCTACAATTACGAAGGACAACCTTCCGGGACGGGAAACGGAGGAAGACATCGAGTGCCGGGTGGAATACGAGAACGGCAATTATGTGGCGAAGCTGAAAAAGATCTCCTTGAAGGAAATGGCGGAAAACAGCGATGTCATTGAGGCGCAGGGCTATGACGGTTATCTGATTGCCCTGTATCTGTTTGACGAGACGGCGCTGCAGATCGCCTTGAAGGAAGTGGACGACCAGTCCCTTGCCGTAGCGCTCATTTATCTGGACAATTACGAGGAGGCGTTGGAGAGCGTGGAGGAAGTCAGACGCTCCCTGCTGATTGCACTGATTGACAGAAAGGTAAATAAATACATTGCCGCGCTGGACGGCATCTGCAAGAAACTGGAGAAGGACAAGTATCTCGTGATCATGCGCAAGGAGGCGGCGACCCACTTGCAGGAGAATCGGTTTGATATTCTGGAGGATGTGAAGACGGTCAACATCGGAAATGAGATGGCGGTCACCATCAGCATCGGCATGGGCTTAAGCGGCCTGTCCTACGCACAGAATTACGAGTTTGCAAGAAACGCCATAGACATCGCACTTGGCCGCGGCGGCGACCAGGCGGTGGTGAAGGTGCCGGAAAATGTGATTTATTACGGCGGAAAGAGCCAGCAGATGGAGAAGAGCACCCGCGTTAAGGCCCGGGTAAAAGCGCATGCCCTGCGGGAAATTATTTCCGTCAAGGACGAGGTCTATGTGATGGGACACCGCATGGGAGATGTGGACAGCTTCGGCGCATCAGTGGGAATCTACCGCATTGCGAAGGCGTTGGACAAAAAGGCGCACATTGTCCTGAACGATGTGACTTCTTCCATGCAGCCTATGGTTGAGATGTTCCGGGACAACGATGACTATGCGGACGACATGATTGTCAACAGCCAGCTTGCGCTGGAGACGGTGGGCAACAACGCTGTGCTCGTGGTGGTGGATGTCAATAAGCCAAGCATTACGGAGTGTCCCGAGCTTTTGAAGCGGTGTAAGTCCATTGTGGTGCTGGATCATCACAGACAGGGCACGGAAATTATTGAGAATGCAACGCTTTCCTATATAGAGGCCTATGCGTCTTCGGCCTGCGAGATGGTGTCCGAGATTCTGCAGTACATCAGCGATGACCTGAGGCTTCGGTCTGAAGAGGCGGACTGCATGTACTCGGGTATTATGATAGACACCAATAATTTTATGACAAAGACAGGCGTCAGAACCTTCGAGGCGGCGGCATTCCTCCGCAGGAACGGTGCGGACGTAACCCGCGTCAGAAAGCTCTTCCGGGACGATGCGGCGGAATACAAGGCAAAGGCGGATGCTGTCAGCCAGGCGGAGATTTACAGGCGGTTTTACGCCATATCCATCTGTACGGGGGAGGACGTGGCCAGCCCCACCGTGGTGGGTGCGCAGGCGGCAAACGAGCTGCTCAATATCAAGGGCATACGGGCAAGCTTTATTCTCACCAGATACAACGGAATTATCTATATCAGCGCGCGCTCCATCGACGAGGTGAACGTGCAGGTTATTATGGAGAGAATGGGCGGCGGCGGCCACTTGAACATAGCGGGAGCGCAGCTTGAGAACGGTACCATAGAGGAAGGCATTGCGAGCATCAAGAGAACGCTGGACACCATGATAGAAGAAGGCGAGCTGAACGCGGATTGATGATGCGCACATGCGGATAAAGGCACAGAAAAGACCGGCATGACGGATGGGAAAAGAGTGTGTCCGGCATGTCTGTGAAAGACAGGAAAGGAAGTGGAATACCATGCAGATCATATTACTGGAAGATGTGAAGACACTTGGAAAAAAGGGCGAGATTGTGAACGTCAGCGACGGATATGCGAGAAACTTTGTGCTGCCGAAGAAGCTCGGTGTGGAAGCAAACGCGAAGAATAAGAACGACTTAAAGCTCCAGAAAGCCAATGCGGACAAGCTGGCAAAGGAACAGCTTGACGCGGCGAAGGAGCTGGCTGAGGCGCTTGAGACCAAGGAAGTTACCTTGAAAATGAAGTCCGGCGAAGGCGGTAAGGCTTTCGGATCCGTCTCCTCAAAGGAAATTGCGCAGGCCGCGAAAGAGCAGTGCGGTCTGGAACTGGATAAAAAGAAAATACAGCTCCCTGAGCCGATCAAGGCGCTGGGCGTTTATGAGGTTGGCATAAAGCTGCACCCGAAGGTGACGGGGAAGCTGAAGGTGAAAGTGACGGAAGCTTGAAGACGTTGCGCAGGGTAATGTATGAGAGGGCGGTTTTATGCGATGCCTGAGGACGGGCAGAGGCAGATTTGATGGTTAACGGAGGTCAGTTTTGGCATCAGAGGAAACACTACTGAAAAGAATATTGCCCCACAGCATGGAGGCGGAGCAGTCTGTCGTCGGTTCCATGATCATGGATCGTGAGGCCATTGTGGCGGCCTCTGAGATTGTGGTGGGGGAGGACTTTTACAACAAACAATACGGTGTTTTGTTCGATACGATGGTGGAACTGAACGACGAAGGAAAACCCGTGGATCTGGTGACTTTGCAGGACAGACTGCGGGAGAAAGATGTGCCTTCGGAGGTCAGCAGCCCTGAATTTATCAGAGATCTGATTACAGCGGTTCCCACTTCGGCGAACGTAAAGTATTATGCGGGCATTGTCGCGGACAAAGCAGTGCTCCGTCGGCTGATCCGTTTGAATGAAGAGATTGCAAATGACTGCTATGTCGGTAAGGAAAGTCTGGACACCATTCTGGAGGATACGGAGAAGCGCGTGTTTGACCTGGTGCAGAGACGGGGCGGGGCGGAGTTCGTTCCCATCCGGCAGATCGTAATGAATGCGATGGAAAACATCGAGCGCGCTTCCCACAACAAAGGAAATGTGACAGGGGTGGCAACGGGCTTTCTGGATCTGGATTACAGGACTGCGGGACTGCAGCCCTCGGACTTGATTCTGATAGCGGCCAGACCTTCTATGGGAAAGACGGCTTTTGTGCTTAATGTGGCCCAATATGTGGCTTTCAAGCAGAATAAAACCGTGGCGATATTCAGTCTGGAAATGTCCAAGGAACAGATGGTGAACCGACTGTTTTCTATGGAGTCCCGGGTGGACTCCCAGCATCTTAGGACCGGCAACCTGTCGGATGCGGAATGGGAACAGCTGATCGAGAGCGCGGCGCAGATCGGCAAATCCAATCTCATCATTGATGATACACCGGGTATCAGCATCTCGGAGATGCGTTCCAAATGTCGTAAATATAAGCTGGAGCACAATCTGGAGATGATCATTATCGACTATCTGCAGCTGATGTCGGGAAGCGGCCGTTCCACAGATTCCAGACAGCAGGAAATCTCAGATATCTCCCGCTCCTTAAAGGCTCTTGCCAGGGAGCTGCATGTGCCTGTGGTGGCGCTCTCACAGCTTTCCCGTGCGGTGGAACAGCGGCCCGATCACAGACCGATGCTCTCCGATCTGCGTGAGTCCGGCGCCATCGAGCAGGACGCCGATGTGGTGATGTTTATCTACCGCGACGATTATTACAATAAGGACACGGAGCGGAAAGGCATTGCGGAAATTATCATAGCGAAGCAGAGAAACGGTCCGATCGGAACGGTGGAGCTGGTCTGGCTGCCTGATTATACCAAGTTTGCGAATTTAGCCAAATAATACACTGAGGGAACGCCTGATTATGAGCAAAACAGCCGTGAACGGGCGTGGACGGAACAAAATAAATCGCAGATATAAACTTACAAAAGAGACGACCCAATAACAGGGCGTCTCTTTTTGTGTTTTCATCCGACTAGGAACGTGGCTTGTATGACCAAAAGAAAGGGAGGAGCGTACATGAATGATACCGTTTATTATATTTCAGAGGCATCAAAGAAGGTGGAGGTGGAGCCACATGTGCTCCGCTACTGGGAGGATGAGCTGAAATTACCGATTGGGCGGAATGAAATGGGCCACCGCTGCTATTCAGAGAAGGACATCGAAACGCTGTGCCGCATCAGGCAGCTCAAGGAGCAGGGATTGCAGCTCAAGGCCATACGGATGGTGCTGCAGGGTGGAGGAGAGGAGCTGTACGGCCAGAAGGATGTGCCGGATGGAAATGGAGAGGCGATAGAAGAAAAAGTGGAGGAAATGGTTATGAGAAAAGCAAAGAAGTATATGGTTACCATGTCTAAGGGAAAAGAGACGGTTCTGGAGATGCCGGAGGAGAGCCAGGAACTGAAGGAGTACGAGGAACCTCTGGATGAGGAAAAGGAGAAGAAGGCGAAGCGCCTGCAGTATCTTTTGCAGCATATGGTGACTGATGCAGTCAAAAATGCCAATCGGGAAATGTGCACAGAAATTAAGGAAAGCATTTTAAAGGAGCTGGATTATCAGTTCCGACAGCAGGAAGAGCGGGACGAGGAGCGCAAAAAGCGAGAAGAGGAGCATTTCCGCAAGATCGATGAGATGATAAGCCAGCGCCGTCGTCCGGCGGAGCGGTTTGGCAGAGGCAAAAAGAAAGAACCGCTCCCGTAGAAATGCATACACATTTCTAAGAGACGGTTCCCTCAATCATTTGTTCGAATGTCCATTAGCCCTGAGAGATAGCGCCTGTCGGGCAAGCGCCTGCACAGGAACCGCAGTCGATGCACTTAGCGGGATCAATCTCAAACTTGCCGTCGCCCATGCTGATCGCGCCAACCGGGCACTGAGCCTCACAAGCCCCACAAGCTACACAAGCGTCACTGATTACGAATGCCATGACTATATCCTCCTTATGTTTTAAAAATGATTGTTAGCAATGATAAATTGCCACGTTTTTATTTTAATATAAAAGGATTTAATATACAAGTAGAAAAATATAGCTTTTATGCAGGATATGTCTTGATTTTTATATCCGCGCTGGGTAGAATAATATGGGGTATAAATATATAGCAAGCGGTGAAAACCGGCCTTATAAAATACATAATAGGATGAGTGTGTCATAATGAACGGAATGAAAGAAATATCGTTAATAAAAAAAATGCGCAATAATATTTTGGTGCTGGGATCCTTTATCCTTGTTGTCGTGTTCTGTACGCTGGTTCTGCGCGAGACTCTCTGGACGAACACCAATCAGATGGGACTGGCTCTGGTGGAGAACTATACGGGAGCGGAGGAGAGCGACATCCGCACATGTGAAGCCGTTCTGGAGATCAGCGTAAACTACATTGAGCAGCGTGAGAAGGAAGATATCACGATCGAAGAGCTTAGGGAAGGACTGTACCCATTTATGGACGGCCTCATCAAAGTATATGGCGAGGAAAATATTCAGATTTACGGTAAGGCGTTTAACGGCACGGAGATCGTGTCGAACAATCCCGAACTGGAAGAGCTTTATAAATATAACTTTCTGGAGGCAGGCTATTACCGGGAAGCGGCTGCGGCAGGAGGGGATGTCTATGTTTCCCCTGTTTACACGGATTATATGACGGAGCTGCCGGTGATCACCATGTGCAAGGTAGTTCCCTCGACGGGAAGTTATCTGGCGGTTGATCTGCTGCCGTCCTTTTTTGATCTGGAGAATGAGGATTTGGTTTTGCCCGATGAATCCTCGTTCTATCTGGTGGATGAAAATGGGGGACTGCTCTACTACAAATCCTGCTGGGACTACGAGCGGGAGGAGTTTCAGGCGCTGGTGGACAGCTACATAGAAAGCGCAATCTGCAACAGCAGCAATCATGTGCTGGAGAACCTGACGCCTATGGATGGAATAGTCCGAAATGTCTATTTCCAGCATCTGGACAATGGATGGATTGGCATTCTGACCATACCGAGGGACAAGATCCTGTCCGGCACCGATACCTTCTACTATATCAGTGCCGTACTCATTGTACTGGGCGCTATTGTGTTCCTGATGCAGTTGATCCGAGATTACGGAAACCAGAAACGCAATCAAACGCTGCGGGAAGAAAATGACAGAATAGCGGCGCGGACGAAGGTTTACCGAAATGCGATGGACAGCACGGCGCGTGCCTGCAGGGCTATTTATTATATCAATCTGAAGGAAAATACCTGTGATACCGTTTATCCGGACTGCGAAGGGGAACCCAGGAGGGAGACTTTTGATGACATGGTTTCGGAAAGTTTTGAGAGCGGTATTATCATGCAGGAGCATATTGAGCTGGTAAAAGAGTTTCTGGCTATTGATAATATTCGGAAACAGCTTTCCGACAGAGATCATATGGAATTACAGTTCCAGAGAAAGAAAGCGGACGAAGAGGGTTACGAGTGGTGTTCCATTGCCATTACGGTTGCTGAGATGGAAGAAGGAGAGCCTTCCGCCATTACAATAGCAATCCGAAGCATCGACGATATGATCCGCCGTGAGGAGGAGCAGAAAGAAATGCTGGAGCAGGCTGTGGAGCGCGCTGAGGCGGCCAACCATGCCAAGAGCGATTTCCTTTCCAGGATGAGCCACGATATCCGTACACCCATGAACGCGATACTGGGTATGACTTCTGTGGCAACAATGCATATAGAAGAGAAAGACCGTGTGCTGGATGCGCTTGAAAAGATCATGGTTTCCGGCAAGCATCTGCTCGGTCTGATCAATGAAGTGCTGGATATGAGCCGTATCGAGAGTGGCAAGGTGAGTCTGACAGAAGGCGCCTTTAATATTTCGGATACGATAGAGAGCCTTCTGACTGTGTTCCGCTCACAGATGGAGTTCAAAGGTCTGGCGCTGAATGCGGGTATTGCCAAGCTCGAGCACGAGAATGTGGTCGGAGATGAGCAGCATCTGCAGCAGATCTTTATGAATATTATGGGCAATGCGGTGAAGTTCACGCCTTCCGGCGGAAAGATCAGCATTCATATTGTTGAGAAGCCTTCCCATATCGAGGGCTGTGGCTGTTATGAGTTTATCTTTGAGGATACCGGCATCGGTATGGCGCCGGAGTACATTCAGAAAATTTTTGAGCCGTTTTCCAGAGCGGCGGATTCCCGGACAGGCAAGATTGAGGGTACGGGACTTGGTATGTCGATTGCAGTCAATATCGCCCGCATGATGAGGGGTGATATTAAGGTAGAGAGTGAGCTGGGAAAAGGTTCCAAATTTACGGTCATCGTATATCTGAAACTCGATGATATGACGGCGGCTGATCTGGCCGCGTACAATGGGATGCCTGTGCTGGTTGTGGACGATGAGGAGACGGCATGTGAGAGCTCCTGTGAGATGCTTAAGAGCCTTGGTATGGACGCTGAGTATGTGACCAGCGGAGAGGCGGCGCTGGAGCGTATTTCGGCGAAGGACAAGAAACGCATTGAAGTGATCATCCTCGACTGGAAAATGCCCGGCATGGACGGGCTGGAGACGGCGAAAGATATTCGAAAGACAGTTGGCGATGACGTTCTGATTATTATACAGTCGGCCTACGACTGGGCCGATATTGAGGCGGAAGCGCTGGATGCAGGAGTGGATGCCTTTATCGGGAAACCGCTGTTTAAATCCCGTCTGGTGCGTGTGCTCAAGGAGGCGCTGGAACCGAACCAGGAGGAGAAAGTCTCGGCGTTGGAAACATTCAGCCAGCAGGATTTTACAGGCAGGCGTGTACTGCTTGTGGAGGATAATGAAATCAATATCGAGGTGGCCAAAGAACTCCTTGGCATGGTGGGCATACAGGTAGAGATGGCAGTGAACGGAAAGCTGGCTGTGGAGGCTGTGCAGGAGAAAGAGCCGGGTTACTTTGATCTGATCTTTATGGACATTCAGATGCCTGTCATGAACGGCTACGAGGCTGCACAGGCAATCCGTGCTTTAGAGCGTGAGGACTTAAAGAAAATACCTATCGTGGCTATGACAGCGGACGCTTTTGCGGACGACATTAAGAGGGCGAAGGATGCCGGAATGAACGATCATATTTCGAAGCCTGTGGATATCGAGAGGCTGGAGGAAGCGCTGAAGAAGTGGGTGACGAATTGAGCGAAGCCGGCTGGCGTTTCACAGAGCGGAATAAGTGAAAGAACATAGATACAAAAAAGAGGGACGGAATCGGTTTTGATTCTGTCCCTTTTTGAATGATTGGTAAATAAAAGTAATCATTTTCTGAATCAAGTTATGGCGCAGGAGTTATGATGCGTGTATGCCGAGCTCCTCCCGCCGCTTGCGGATCCCGTCCAGGATGACTTTTTTCTTGTCAATCAGTTTATCCTTTTCCATAGCGGGAACGCCTTTGAGCTTGTATTCCATGTCCAGCTTCTCGTACTTGGATTCCCCCATTGTGTGATAGGGAAGCGCGTCCAGGGCTTTCAGATTCGTGAAAGCGCCGATGAAATAGCCAAGCTGGTACAGATACTTGTCGTCATCCGTGATGCCCGGTACAATGACGTGGCGGATCCACATGTCCACATGCTTTTCATTCAGATACTCTGCGAACGCGAGAATCCCGTCGTTGGGCTGGGAAGTAAGCTCCTTGTGCTTTTCGGGATCAATATGTTTGATATCAAGCATGACCAAATCAGTCAATTCCATCAAACGATCCAGTTTTGCGAGCCATTCCGGGTTTGCATTTTTCTTGTAGGCAATGCCTGAGGAGTCGATGCAGGTGTGGACATTATTTTTCTTGGCGATGGTAAAGAGGTCGATCAGAAAATCTACCTGCATCAGTGGTTCTCCGCCGGTGACGGTGATGCCGCCGCCGTTGTAAAACGCCTCGTTTCTCTTATACTGTTCAAAAATATATTCCGGCTCCATCAACGTGCCGCCGTTCATCTCCCAGGTGTCGGGATTGTGGCAGTAAGCGCACCGCATCGGGCACCCCTGTACAAATACAACAAAACGGGTTCCGGGCCCGTCTACCGTACCGAAACTCTCTAAGGAATGGATTCTTCCCTGCATAATTTTTACCCCTCGATTTTGTCAAATTTTGCGAGATTTACCCCTAATGATATCAATGTCATCTTTAGTTCCGTGTATCTGTCATACATCGATTGATATAGTGTAGAGTTTTTATCTTCGACAATCAGCATCCAATTTTGCACTCTGGAAAATTCATTAATGGAATCCCTGATAATTTCTGCTCCGTTTGGCATAGAGTCACCAACCTTTCTGTGTTATTGTCTGCAATTTGTTTATGTGTTATCCTGTTTCATTAAAAGTGCTTGAGATTATTTATATCATAGCACAGAAGAAAAATAAAATCCAGAAAAAAGAAGCCCTGCGACTTATCGCAAGGCTTCCGGCATTCTTTTGTTTTGACGTGATCAGATACTCTCGTGGAAAGTACGGGAGATAACGTCTGCCTGCTGTTCCGGTGTCAGCTTGATGAAGTTTACTGCATAGCCGGATACGCGGATGGTCAGCTGAGGATAGTTCTCGGGATGCTTCTGTGCATCCAGTAACATATCTCTGTTGAGCACATTTACGTTAAGGTGATGGCCGCCCTTTGTTGCATAACCATCTAATAAGTTTACTAAGTTATCTACCTGAGCATTTGCTGCCATTGTATTGTCCTCCTGTTTTGCTTATTATAGTCTATACTGCACTGCGCCATAAACACTCGTGAACACGCCGCTTCGCGCCTTCCGTCCACTCGTTTAACGGACTTTCTCCCTATGGATTTATGCCGTATGATCCAATGCTATTTATAGTCTTCCAACCCGTCCAATCCATCGTGGAGGGTAGGAACGCTGCAGGCCAGCGGGGCGCGGGAGCAATCCGTGCACCCCATGGTCTGCACATTTTTAGAGTTGTTGGCATTGTTATCAACGTCCACATTCACATGCCCGACGCCATTCGCCATCCCGGAATCCATCATCTTGATAAAATCATCTATCATTTGCTTATCATCCATAATTAACAACTCCTTCTGCTTCATTTATATCGGAGAATGCCTGTATTTTAAGCATCCTGCGACAGTGTAAATCATTTTGGGAGAATGCGGAGCATTCTCTGAATTGTCGCTGTCAGGCGACAATTTGTTATTTGCTGAGGTCTACCTCAAGGTCGCCTGCGAATACCTGATCCTCTTTGCCGAGTGCGCCCGGAATGATGGTGAAGGTATTGGAGATACCATCCTGTGCATCATTGAACGGAAGCTTGGATACAGAAGACAGGGAAGCAACTGCACCGTGGGTATCACGACCGTGCATCGGGTTAGCGCCGGGTGCGAAAGGCTGGCCTTTCTTACGTCCGTCAGGTGTGTTACCGGTAGCCTTACCGTAAGTTACGTTGGAAGTAATGGTAAGGATAGAGGTTGTAGGAACACCGTTTCTGTAGGTGTGATGTCTTCTGATCGCGGTCATAAACTTGTGAACGATCTCCTGTGCGATCTCATCTACGCGGTCGTCGTCGTTACCATATTTCGGGAAGTCGCCGGTTGTCTTAAAGTCAACGATGATGCCGTCCTCATCTCTGATGGGCTCAACCTTAGCATACTTGATAGCAGATAAGGAGTCAGCCACGATGGACAGACCTGCAACACCAGTTGCGAAATAGCGCTTAACGTCTCTGTCATGGAGAGCCATCTCTGCTCTCTCGTAGCAGTACTTGTCATGCATGTAGTGGATGATGTTCAGTGTATTTACATAAACGTCTGCCTGCCACTCCATCATGTCAAGGAACTTATCCAGAACATCATCATAGTCAAGCACATCGCCTGCAACAGCGCGGTATTTCGGACCAACCTGTTTCTTGGTTACTTCATCAACGCCGCCGTTTAATGCGTACAGCAGGCACTTAGCAAGGTTAGCGCGTGCGCCGAAGAACTGCATTTCCTTACCGATAACCATAGAAGATACGCAGCATGCGATACCGTAGTCATCGCCGTGTGTCACTCTCATCAGATCATCGTTCTCGTACTGGATGGAAGAGGTCTGGATGGACATCTTAGCGCAGTACTTCTTCCAGTTCTCAGGAAGTCTGGTAGACCAGAGAACTGTCAGGTTCGGCTCGGGTGAAGGACCCAAATTGGTCAGTGTGTGCAGATAACGGAAGCTCATCTTTGTTACCATGTGACGGCCGTCAACGCCAACACCGCCGAGAGACTCGGTTACCCAAACCGGATCGCCTGCGAAAATCTGGTTGTACTCAGGTGTGCGGGCGAACTTGATCAGACGCAGCTTCATAATGAAGTGGTCAACGAACTCCTGGATCTGCTGCTCGGTGAATGTGCCGTTAGCAAGGTCTCTCTCTGCGTAGATATCAAGGAATGTAGACGTACGTCCGAGGGACATTGCCGCACCGTTCTGCTCTTTTACAGAGCAAAGGTATCCGAAGTAAGTAGCCTGGATCGCTTCCTGTACGTTAGTAGCGGGCTTGGAGATATCGCATCCGTAAGAAGCAGCCATCTCCTTCATCAGCTTCAGTGCAACCATCTGCTCGGAAAGTTCCTCGCGGAGACGGATCACATCGTCGGTCATAACGCGGCCGGTGGAATCCTTCTGCGCCTGCTTGTCTTCGATCAGTCTGTCGATACCGTACAGAGCAACTCTTCTGTAGTCGCCAATGATACGGCCGCGGCCATATGCATCCGGAAGACCAGTGATGATGTGGGAAGAACGGCAAGCTCTCATCTCAGCATTGTAAGCATCGAAGCAGCCTGCGTTGTGTGTCTTTCTGTGTGTGGAGAAGAACTCGCTGATCTCGGGATCTACTTCGTAGCCGTTGTCGGAGCAAGCTTTCTCAGCCATTCTGATACCGCCGTAAGGCTGTAAGGAACGCTTGAAGGGCTTATCTGTCTGGAAACCTACGATGGTCTCTTTGCTCTTGTCGAGATAGCCGGGGCCGTGGGATGTGATAGTGGATACAACCTTGGTATCCATATCAAGTACACCGCCTGCCTCACGCTCCTGTTTCTGCAGATCAAGTACCTGTGCCCAAAGATCCTTTGTGTTCTGTGTAGGCTCAGCCAGGAATGCCTCGTCACCGTCGTAAGGGTGATAGTTTTTCTGGATAAAGTCGCGGACATTCACTTCTTTGTCCCACTTGCCGCCTACAAAGTCTTTCCATTCTGGTCTCATTTTTGTACCAACCTCCTATTTTAAAATTTTTAATAAAGTAACTGTGAAATGGTTTACATTCGGAATCATGCATAATTGCGCCGCATAACTCTGAATCGGTAAGAATATTATATGCCATGTGTCGAATCACAGTCAAGACGACCTTTGTTCTTTTTCTCATACAAATGCCAAAAAAAGCATGAAAATTTTGTGAAAAATGCAATAATGTGGATTGGACGATTTTCCGTTCTTGACATTTCGGACTTTTGCACTCTATAATAAACGAAAAGCATATACATTTTCTTGATAACAAATATTCGGCGTGACTGCCACAGCCGCGCCGAAGTCATATAAAACCGGCATTTATGTTCGGTTTTCCAATCTGCGTTTCAGAATTTCTATGCTTTTAAATCAACCAACACAATTTAAAAGCGGGAGATTTCGGAGTGGCACAGCTTTGAAACGGCAGACGGATCAATGGAATGACTTACATATCCGAAGTTCTCCTGCGGAACAGGAGGAATGACTATGGAAGTCAGAAAACCAGCAGCACAGGAAATATTTGCGGAACGGAAACCCGTAAAGGATTTGGAAAAGGCGGACCTTGTAACAACATTGGGGCCGGAGAAGGGATTTACGATGATCAGAGGCGGAAAAGGATATACAGTCGCGGATATCGAGGCGCTGCCGGAGGGAGAACGTGCGGAATTGATTGACGGTGAATTGTTTCGGATGGATGCACCCATGAGAACGCATCAGAAAATTCTGATGAAGCTGGCATTTGAAATTGAATTTTATATCAGGAGACAGAGCGGGAGCTGTGAAGTATATCCTGCGCCGTTTGCAGTGTATATTAAGAATGACAGGCATAACTATGTGGAGCCGGATATATCTGTGACCTGTGACCGCGACAAGCTGGACGAAAAAGGCTGCCACGGTGCGCCGGACTGGGTGATTGAGATCGTGTCACCCTCCAGCGCAAAGATGGACTATGCATACAAGGTGAAGCTCTACCGTGAAGCGGGCGTGCGGGAATACTGGATTGTGGACGCAGAGAAAGAAACAGTCACGGTGTATGATTTTGCACATGGAAAAGAGGCGGCGGCGCATAGTTTCACGGCCCGGATTAAGGCAGGTATTTTTGAGGATCTGTACCTGTGTCTTTCGGAACTGGATTTCAGCTGAGGGCAGGAACGTAGTAACCGGGCTGTTTTACGAATATAAAACAGCGTATGCTGTTTAAGGGAAAAGAAGGGTATATACGAACGTAATTACTGCAGGAGGTGGAGCGACAGTATCGATGTGCCATGGAGATTTCCCCAAGCTTCGCTTGACTGCGCAGAAGCTTTCCTCTATAATCGTATCTGACACAGAAAGCAAGTGTATATTTTATCAGAAGCTATCACAAAATGAAGATATGGAGGAAAATAAAATGGCAGATATCACAAAGAATACAACAATAGGAGAGGCGCTCAGAATCAATCCAGATATCGCGCCCGTGCTTATGGAGATCGGTATGCACTGTCTCGGCTGTCCTTCCGCACAGGGAGAAACCTTAGAGGAAGCTGCTATGGTGCACGGCATCAATGCGGATGATCTGATGGCGAAGATCGCGGCAGTTTAAAGCAGAC
This sequence comes from uncultured Lachnospiraceae bacterium, assembly GCA_965114645.1. GTDB lineage: Bacteria > Bacillota > Clostridia > Lachnospirales > Lachnospiraceae > UBA3282. The sequence goes on from CBCOZL010000035.1 coordinate 28,437, forward strand.
AGATTTCGTTGAAGCGGCTGCCGGAGATGTGAGATGCGGACGTTTCATCAACTCAGATAGGGCAAAATAAATCCCACACTGTTTCCGGGAAGCCGGATGGCAGTGTGGGATTTTGCTTCTAATTGAATTTGCATCATCTGCTTAAATCCGCGCCAGCGTTTCCACCGCGCTGTCCTTTATCAACGGCTCAAAATGCTCTTCCAGATATGCCTTTGCGGAGTTCGCTGTCTTTTCGGGTCTGCCGTATTCTGAGATCAGACTGCAGATACGGTTAAAATCCGCGGCGTCAAGATCTTCGGGAGCAAACAGCAGAAGATAATTGCCGCCGGTCTCATCCTTATATAAAGTATTGGTTCCGCGGCAGGTGCCGATTACGCGTGCCAGTCTGCTCACTTCGCGCAGAGAACGGAAGGAGAACAGACGGCTGGCTGTTTTCTCGTGACCAGGAAGGGCCGGCTGTGCTTTTCCTTTGGACGCGGGCTTCGGAGATGGAGTGGATTCTTCCGTTCCGTTCATCCGGCGCAGGAGATTGAGAACCTCGTCCGCACTGTCGGCAAAAGCTTCCATCAGCGCCTCATTATCCTCGTTTTCTTCCATTTCATATTCGTCGTCATGGACGGAGGGTGCAAATTTGGCGAAACGGGTATCCAGCTCTTCGGGATCTTCCACCTTGGTGACGATCAGCACGATACATTCGGCATTTAAGGGAATTGCTTCAATCATAAGAGGAATATCTTCGGCCTCAAAGCCGCATTCATAGGCGGCCTGCTGCATGAGATCACGGAAGAGGCTCTTTGCCTTCTCCGTGCCATAGGCCAGTTCGCTGATCTTTAATTCACGGTTCAGCAGATCTTCTCTTGTGAGGGTGCAGCGGATCTGCTGCTCATTCACTTTTTCTATTTTCATGTTGTTGTTCTCTTCCTTCTGATTTTAGAATAATGGCTTTGGTGCCGGGAAGGTTTCCCGCATCTCTTAAGTTAAGTGTATCTTAATCCCAGAGGTCGGTTTTAGTCAATAGTGCGCGATAAGTGTTTAAAAAATTTTAATAATTTTAGAAAATGCTTGCAATTCCTGTCAGATTATGCCTATAATCTAACTACAAGATGTCTCTGATATTCCGCAGGGAAAGGAGGCATGCGAAAATTAAATAAATAGCATCTGTGTCTTTGCCGATATCTTTTGGCGGAGGCAGTCTTATGGGCTATGTGCCTTGTCAGAGACCATATCTTATTCCCATCTAAGCGCCGGGCTAATTTTTAAAAATTTCCTTTGGTACACAAAATATAATTCACAAGGAATGAGTAGGTTATACAGATATTTTTCAAATTCATTTGCATGTCAGAGTCATCTTCAGAACTATTTCCGCCCTCATATATCATATGCCGTTAGTATATCACGGTTGAGTTATTTTATAGTTTTTTTGCGAATCCTTTTGGGAAACGGCATAAGAGGGTCTGTGGTAAGGTTGGTTTTGGGAGGCTTCCCGCTATGTGACGCTGTCATTACCTGAAAAAAACTGATGACTGAAAGGGAATAGTTTGTTATAATCGTAGTGAACGCGGCAGGCAGGAGAGGGAAAACTTCCCTGCCTGGTCGGCGTTAACTACAGACGTCAAAAAAGGAGCTGGACAAATGAAAAAAATAATTCCAGTGATAGTTGCGGTTGTTCTTATTATATTGATCGGCGCAGCGGGATTTGGAGCAAAACTGCTCGAAAAATACTCTTATTCAAAAGAAAGAGCGGATTTGACGGAATATTTTGGCATTGCGGGGGAGAACGATGTCCCCATTATTTTACAGGATGAACAGATAGAAGAACATGCGAAAATATTTGATGGTATATGCTATTTTGACATGGCTACCGTGCACAAATATTTTAACGACAGGTTTTATGAGGATAAGTCGGAGAACAGCCTTCTCTACACAACGCCGGACATGGTTTATGCGAATGTGATCGGCACGGGGACTGTAACCGGCTATGATGCGGATTTTGTTGAGAGTGGCGAAAGCTATGATTATACCATTTCCCGCTATGAAGGGGATGCACTCTATATCGCAGCGGATTTTGTAAAAAAATACGCAAACTTTTCCTATGAGCTTTTTACAGAGCCGAACCATATGCAGATTTATACCGAATGGGACAGGCGGCAGACCGCGCCCGTCACGAAAGACACACAGGTGCGCTATCAGGGCGGTATTAAGAGTGATATTCTGACAGATGTATCAGCGGGCGACCAGGTGATCATACTGGAGGAGATGGAAACATGGACGAAGGTAAAGACACAGGATTCTGTGATAGGCTATGTGGAGAATAAGAGGCTGGGGGAAAAGACGGAGGAAGAGCCGGTTCCTGTAACAGATTATGTGGAGCCTGAGTATCAGGCAAACACCCGGGATTATAAGATCAATCTGGGCTGGCATGTGATCGGCGGTGTGGGAGGCAACGACACACTGGAAGAGACTGTCGCGAGGACGAAGGGGCTTAATGTGATTTCCCCGACATGGTTTACCTTGACGGGAAACGAGGGAGAGTTCAGCAGCTTTGCCACTACCTCCTATGTGGACAGGGCTCATGAAATGGGGCTGGAAGTGTGGGCGCTTGTTGGCAACGTGGACAGCGTGGATGTGGATCTGTACACGGTGCTCTCAAAGACATCCAACAGGCGGCGTCTGATTTTACAGCTTTTGGCAGCAGTTCGGGAATATAATCTGGACGGGCTGAACATTGACTTTGAAAACGTGAGTCTGGATGCGGGGGAACCCTTTATCCAGTTTATCAGGGAATTATCGATTCCGTGCAGAAAGTATGGCATTGTACTTTCGGTGGACAATTATGTGCCAATGAACCATACGGATCATTACGACCGTGCCGAGCAGGGTGTGGTGGCGGATTATGTCATTATTATGGGATATGACGAGCACTATAACGGCAGTGATGAGACGGGGAGCGTGGCCTCGATCAATTTCGTGGAAAGCGGCATCAAAAACACGGTGGCGGAGGTGCCGAAGGAGAAGGTGATAAATGCCCTTCCTTTTTATACCAGGATCTGGGAAACCGGGGCGGAAGGTATAAGCAGCCAGGCGGTTGGCATGGAAATGGCGCAGACTTATGTGTCGGATCATGGAATTGCTACCCGCTGGGACGAGGCAACCTGCCAGAACTACGGGGAATTTCAGGACGGTGACAGACTGTGCCAGGTGTGGCTGGAGGACGCGGAGTCTATTAAAGTCAAGCTGAACATTATGGAAAAGTATGAGATCGCAGGTGTGGCGGCCTGGCGGCTCGGTTTTGAGACGGCGGATATCTGGGATGTGATAGAGGAATATATGAATGAGCCGTAATGATGCAGCATGGTAAAATCCTGTACGGAAGGGTTATCTTCCGTATGCTTTCTTCATATACATTCACTAAGACGCGTATCGGCAGCGCCGGATCCGCACTGCGCCTGATGGCGGAAAGCGGATTTTGGCCAGGTGAAAAATGGAGAAAGAAAAAGCGGGAAAATATGACAGGATTGTCAGAACGGGTTTGATTTTGCTGCTTCTTGCAGCCTTTGGATTTGCTCTGCGGGGCGGGGTGCGCATGGCATCCTCGGACCGGGTGGTGACAGAGAAAGCGGGAAAGGAAAAACCCTGTGTGGTCATTGACGCCGGACACGGCGGGGCGGATCCGGGCAAAGTGGGTGTGGACGGCAGTCTGGAAAAGGATATCAATTTAAAGATTGCAAAGAAATTGGCCTTGTTTCTCACGGCGGCTGATGTGGACGTGGTGCTCACAAGGGAAAGTGACGCCGGACTTTATGATGAGAATGTTTCCAATAAAAAAGTGCAGGATATGAAAAACCGTGTGGCGTTGATTGAAGAAAAGAAACCAGCGCTGACGGTAAGCATCCACCAGAACAGTTACCATGAGGAGTATGTGCATGGCGCGCAGGTCTTTTATTATGAGGGGAGCCAGGAGAGCAGGGAGATTGCAGAGCGTATGCAGCAGATGCTGACTGAACAGATTGACCCGGATAATGCGAGACAGGCGAAGGCGAACAGCAGCTATTACCTTTTGAAAAAGACTTCAACTCCTATTATTATTATAGAATGCGGTTTCCTCTCCAACTATGAGGAGGCGCAGAAGCTTTCCTCGGAGGCCTATCAGGAAAAGGCGGCATGGGCGATCCATCTGGCCATCCTGCAGTACTTGAATGCGGAGAAGTGAGGGCATGAGAGAAATATGTTTACAAGAGTAGTTCAAATAGATGAAGCAGAAAGAAGTAAGGAGTTACTTTATGAGGCCGGGGAAATTATCAGGGCGGGCGGCCTGGTGGCATTTCCAACGGAAACGGTTTACGGGCTGGGGGGAGATGCACTGAATCCGGCTTCTTCCAGGAAAATCTATGAGGCCAAAGGCCGGCCTTCCGACAACCCGCTGATCGTGCATATCGCGGACATGGAAGCGCTGCCAGCCATTGTAAAGTGTGTGCCGGAGGCGGTGAAGAAGCTGGCGGAGGCGTACTGGCCGGGGCCGCTCACGATGATTCTGGAGAAATCGGAGCTGGTGCCAGAGGAGACGACGGGAGGACTTGAAACGGTGGCGGTGCGTATGCCGTCCGATGCCGTGGCTCTGGCGTTTATCAGGGCAGCAGGCGGCTATGTGGCGGCGCCAAGCGCCAACCGATCCGGCAGGCCGAGCCCTACGCGGGCGGAATATGTGGCACAGGATCTGGACGGCAGGATAGAGATGATACTGGACGGCGGCGATGCCACGCTTGGGCTGGAATCCACGATCTTGGATCTGACGGTGGAGCCGCCGGCGATTCTGCGGCCGGGATTTATCACCGGGGAAATGCTCCGACAGAAGCTGGGACACGTGGAGGAGGATGAGACGCTTTTTCGCGCAGACAGTGGACAGGCCCCGAAGGCACCAGGCATGAAATACCGGCATTATGCGCCGCAGGGCAAGCTGGTGATTGTCAGAGGAGCGGCGGAGGCGGTGACGGCTTATATCAGCGGTGAACTTGCTGACGGACGCCTGCACAGTAAAAAAACAGGTGTCATCGCCACGGATGAGACGGTTGAACAGTATGAGGCGGATGTGCCGCGCAGCGTTGGGAAAAGAGCAGACGCGGCTGCGGCGGCAAAAGGGCTGTACCGCATTCTGCGGGAGTTTGACGATGAGGGTGTGGAGCTGATTTATTCGGAGAGCTTCGACGGGGAAGGCGTTTTGCAGGCAGTTATGAACCGGCTGTTGAAAGCGGCCGGGCATAGAGTGGTAAACGTGTGAGGAGAAATCTGATGTCTCGCACGGAAGAATGCCAGGCTGACGGCATTTGCAAATAAAATAGGACAGGAGGCGCCGCTATGCGCGCGTCAGAAAAGGAGGCAGATATGATAGCAATTGGAAGTGACCACGGTGGATATGATTTGAGACAGAAGGTGATCGCACATTTGAAGGAGCGGGGCGTGGAGTGCAAGGACTTCGGGTGCCCGGACAAAAGTTCCTGTGATTATCCGGTTTTCGGCGCGGCGGTGGCGAAAGCGGTGGCATCGGGAGAGTGCGAGAAGGGTATTGTGATCTGCACCACGGGCATCGGAATTTCCATGACGGCGAACAAGGTAAAGGGAATCCGCTGTGCGCTCTGCGGCGACCCGGTATCTGCAAGACTTACGAGAGAGCACAATGACGCCAACGTGCTTGCTATGGGTGCGGCGATTATCGGGGAGGCGGTAGCGCTCGATATCGTTGATATTTTTCTGGAAACGCCTTTTTCCCACGGTGAGAGGCACCAGAGACGTGTGGATCTGATCGAAAACTGTTAGTGCGTGGACATGTTCTTTGCTTGCATAAAAGGCACATATCAGCACACTGGCGTGTCCGGGGGCATCATGCCTGTGGGCAGAAAGGCATGGCTGTTATTATGGAAATAAGACGAAGAGCGGCTGCCAGCCTGGCGCTTGTTCTGCTCTGTGGCATGATGCCGCTCTCCGTGCAGGCGACGGAGGAGACCAGACAGAAGATCAAGGAGGCGGAGCAGCAGCGGGAAGAGACGGAAGAAAAGCTGGATGAGACGGAGGAAAACCTGAAAGGGCTGAACGAGCAGCACAGTTCCCTGCAGGGCACGCTTTCTACGCTGAACACAGAGCTTGCCCAGGTGAGCAATAATCTGAACGAGCTGGAAGAGCAGATCACGGAAAAGGAAGCGGAGATTGATGATCTGGAGAAGCAGATCGCCCAGGTGGAGGAGGAGCTGGCCGAGGCGATTGCCTTGAAGGAAGAGCAGTATGCCACCATGAAAAAGCAGATCCAGTTTGCCTACGAGCGTAGCAGCAATCTCTATATGGAACTGTTTTTTTCCTCGGGAAGTCTGTCGGATTTCCTAAATAAAAACGAATATATCGAACAGCTTTCCGCTTATCAGGGAAAGGTTCTGGACGAGTACAAAGCGGCGCAGGCGGCTATGGAGCAGAAGCAGCTGGAGCTGGAGCAGGCGAAAAAGGAGCAGGAGGAGAACCGGGCCGAACTGGCAGACTACAAAGTGCAGGTTGTGGCGGAGCAGGGACGCGTCTCCGGGCTTGTGAGCCAGACATCCAGCAGCCTGAATGCCACGGAGAACCAGATTTCCGAGGCGGAGGCGGCGGCGCTCGCCTACGAGCAGCAGATCAAGGAGCAGGAGGAAAACCTTTCGGCCCTCCGGGCAAAGCTGGCGGAAGAAATCCGGATGGCAGAGCTGGCGGCCCAGTCGAGCTGGAGAGACATTTCTGAGGTGAGTTTTGCCGAAGGGGACAGATACCTTCTGGCGAATCTGATTTACTGTGAGGCGGGAGGCGAGTCCTACAGCGGGCAGGTGGCTGTCGGTTCGGTTGTGATCAACCGTGTGCTGAGCTCCGTATACCCCGATACGGTAACCGGGGTGATTTACCAGTCGGGCCAGTTTTCCCCAGTGGCCAGCGGACGCCTTGCGCTCGCCCTCGCGGAGGGCAGGGCCACGTCAAACTGCTACCGCGCCGCAGACGAAGTCATGGCCGGCACCACCAACGTAGGCGGCTGCGTCTACTTCCGAACCCCCGTAGACGGCATCACCCCCAAATACACCATCGGCGGGCATATTTTCTATTAAGCATTGAGCCGTGCAGATTTGTGACAGATCAGACAGAAGAAAGCTTGCTTTCGGATGGCTGAGATGGCGCAAATCTATAGGGCGAAAGCCCGAGATGAGCAAAAGGAAGCCGCGAAGCGGCGGTTTTGCGAATCAGCACGGCGAATTAGCCAGAAGAAAGCTTGCTTTCGGATGGCTGAGATGGCGCAAATCTATAGGGCGAAAG
>CBCOZL010000036.1:0-35667 GCA_965114645.1 uncultured Lachnospiraceae bacterium
GTGTGCGGAAACTGAATGCAGATGAATATATTTGTTACATCAGCACTCACTGTGATCACATAACTTTAGAGGAGCCGTATAAATCGAATTTTTATGCAGGTATCAGAAAAGCAATTATGGAGGCGGGAAATGAACTGATCATTACAGATACAATACCGTTGTATTTAGTGCAGAAACCGCTTTAAGTCTATGAATAAGTTTCTTTGATCTCTCCAAAATTCGTCTGTTATATTTGCTCTAACAAACTATTGGGATTGTGTTCAAAGTCATCCGGGTCCTGAATCCAGTTTATTAATTTTCCACTTTTTCTCTTCGTGTAATGCTCTCTTATATCTTTCCAGAATTCTTTACCAGGCGCAAATTTTCAGCCTTTTCCTATTGACCTTCCCCCCGCACCCCGTCTTCTAAAAGACCCGTAATCCTTGATATTCCACGTTTCAAAGTCCATCCACATAAACAATTTCCTCTGTCTCTATGCAGAATGCCGCCAGTTTTCCTCCCGTCACACAGGCACAGTCCAAGGCAATATGACCGTTTTTCATATATACTTCCGTTTTTCCCCAATCTTTTATAAAAACAGTCGGCGTATGTCCCGTTACCAGAAAGATATTCTCTTCTGGATAATATCTTTTGGTGTAATCTGTTCTCTCTTCCAGAAAATCGTATAGATCATACTTATCCATCTCTTTATCCGGCGTAAAATTACCAAGTCCGGCATGGACAAGTCTATATTCTTTTCCGTTATTTTTTATCACTGCATATAAAGATGCCCCCGCTATGTAGTCCAGCATGTCCATTTTCTCGGAATAGCTTAGTTTACCAAATTGCTCCGCCGTAACCTGTCCGCCATCCTGCAGCCACAAATTATAATCCAAAAGGAGTTCTGCCGTCAAATGCTTATCATAATTCTCTTCCGTAATTTCCACAGAAAGTTTTTTCATAAGTGTATACATAATAAAATCATGATTACCCAGGATAAAGATAACATTCGTCCTCTTCATCATATCCTGCAAAACCTTAATCGGTTCCGGCCCACGGTCTGCAACGTCACCAAGAACATACAATTCGTCCTTTTCGGAAAATTGAATCTTCTCAAGCAGCATCTGATACTGATGATAACATCCGTGTATATCACCAACAACATATCTCATATGGAAACCTCCTTCTGTTTATTCCTGGCTTCGCTTACTAACGCCGCTGTCAAGAGTTTTATTTTTCCATATTTTACCGTTTCCGATAATATTTGCATGTTCACAAACGGAAACATATCCACTTTTTCTATCAGCTGCGCCGTGGGATGCTCTTTATCCGTATTGTTTCCCATATTATTCTCCGTAAAATATACTGCCTTTGCAATAATGTCAACCCTTGCATCATCAATTCCCGTATGGCCATCCGGCGTACGTTCTACGGTTGTCTTTGTATTGAGAACTCCATCAATACCTAAAAATACTGCAAATTTCGTTCAAGTTAATGATAAATATAGCAGCGCATATAAAAAGCAGGATATCTCTCATAAAGGCTTCCTGCTTTTTAACAACTACTGTATTTAAAATAGCAAATTGAGCAACTTTTCACTTCCTCGATCCCTAAATCGTGTGGTCGTCCTTTAATACCAGCACCTATTTAGGAAGCTTTCCCATCCCTCACCTTACAGTACACCACCGTCACCGCCGTACTCACAAACGTCGCCGCAATCGCCGGGGTAATGATCCCCGCCGGGTTCACACTGCCGCGCTTCCTTCATCGCTTTCAGCCCGGCTTGTGTCAAGTTAATGACACAAAAGTTTTGAAAAACCATCCATGCAATTTATCCAATCACATGGATGGATAAGTTTTAATCAATACCTATTTCAGAAGCAAAGACAGTACCTTGGGACGTGCACCTTTTTCGTACTTAAACTTTAAAGCATGCCTAATAATTTCAGGCAAATAATATCGGTCATTATCTATTTTCAAATAACCCTCCTGTTTCATAATCTTTTCTTCCGTTTGAGTAAGATTAAAAGTATCCACCGCAAATGGTAAAACCTTTTTTTCTTCTGATGCATGCTCTAACTTATCAAAAATTGGTCCCAATGCCTTAATTTCATCTCTTATTTCGCCAATCTTATCATTAGAACATTCTGAAACCGCTTTTCTGATTTCCGTAGGCATCAAATATCTGTCATCATACACTGCTTTGCCTACATGGTCAGTTGCTTTCTCCAAAAATCTGATAATATCACGCGCCTGTAGCTGACCATTAAAATCTGATAGTGCCGCCAAAATCCATCTTGAAGAATTTGCTTCATTAGATGTTGGCTTTCCTAGTTTAACTCCCCATAATCGATTAAGCGTCTCTTCAATTATTTCTCCCGGAGCAGTTTCAATTGGTATATTTCCACGATAAAAATCCGGTACAGCCCGACTTGTCAACCAGACTGCCAGTCTTAATGCCTCAGTATTAGACCATTGCAATTCAACGGCACGGTATAAAGAATAAAATTGTTCATAATTAATTGTCAATGCATCCCGCGCCATATCTTTTCTCATGAATATCATAAGCCCCACATTGTGATAAGCTATTTTCACTTCGTCAACTAAATCTCTACATAATGCTCTAATTGCATTTTTTTCGTTTTCCGACGATATTGTATGCTCAAAAATCTCCTCCAGTCCATCTAACAAAAATACAATCTTTATGTGCTTATACTGCAATTCTTTCTCAAGTTCCGCCAATGACTGATATGTTTTATCAAAGGCATTTAAAATAACTTTTTTCCATATTTCTTTCCATTCTAAAATATCATGATCCCTTCTTACATGCGTTAACAGCATATCTTTACTATCTACATATACTGAATTACTAATTTCCCCTTTCATTACACATTTATTGTAATTAGCTATGGCATTTTTAATAACCTCGGGAAATCCTCCCGCATTTCCCGAAGCCAAAAGCGGAACCACCAGCATACATTTATCGTTACTCAGACCTGTCGATACTGGTTCATTTTTGCCCATACGTTCAACAAACATTTCCCAATATTGATCTCTTAATATTTCTCTATATAAAAATGTTTTACCAGATCCTTTCGCGCCCATTATTACCGTATTGGGAATATTATTTTTAAATTTTCTAATTAAATTCTGAATTGACTCTGTCATTAATACTTCAAATGTTCCATTCCCTTCTGCTGTAATTTGGTTTGCCGCAAACTCGTGAATTTTATTAATCACTTTGTTTCTTGATATCTTTAAACTAGCACTCTTTGTTTCTTGAGAAATCATATAACTATTTTTAACTATTTCACAAATATTTTTGTAAAAATCTCTACCACTTAAATTTGCCATTATTTTTGGCAATGTTTCTAAGTGTACCAGCTCACTAGCAAATGGAAGCTCCGTCACTATATTATCCGTTATAGAATCATCGCTTTCAACTATATTTGGATGATAGACAGCAACTAATTCGCTAATAATTTCATCTGTATTCATTCCATTTTGCACCATAGTCAATAAAACTTCAGGTATTTTGGAATTCTCATTCAATGGCAGACCTTTATTCAACTGTTGTAAAAGTATTTCTGTTCCTTTAACAGACTGATAAGATGTTGATGACACAATATATTTTTTTACTCTTGGATCAAAAAGTATCGGCGCAGAAAACTCGCTTAGTCCCGCCCTCAAGTCAATCAACACCAACCCTGCATTTATTTTTTTCCCTAATTTTGATAAAACTTCCGCTAAAATATATTTTTTATTATAACTAATGGCAAGACTTTCAGGACTTGCATACATATCAAGTAACTGTTCCACATATCTATACGTTGGTAAGACAATATGCTCTGCCCTTCCTCTTTCTGTTTCTATTTTAAAAGTCGATTCTGATACTTTGTCTGCAATCAATTCAATAATCTCATCCGTATTATCCTTTTCCTGCGTAACTTCCAAAAGATCCAAAAAGCTAAACGCTGTTTCCTCCTGCTTCATAGTAAGCCATGTTATTCCCGGTGCCTCAATATCAGCATCAATAACAAGAAGTTTTCGAGAATTCTCTACCTTGTTTAGCTCAGACCATGCTTTAATAAAAGCCAATAAAGATAATGTACGTCCTACACCTCCCTTGTACGAATGAAACGCAAGGACAGGTACTCCTGGCAATTCCTTTTCTATCAGTTCATTAAAATACGCTGTCTTCTGGTACAAAACGTTTCTAAAAAGCGGTGTGGTTACACTATCATTCTCCTCATTTTGATCTATTTCAAAAGACACATCTAAATATTCATCCGATAAATCCAGCAATATCTTCTCGTTATCATACTTTTCTCCAAAAATATCCCTTAATATTTTTTGGGCAGATGTCTCTGCCTGTCCTTCTTTTAAATGAATAATTACTTCATCGGTATATATTTCAGTATCGGAAATCACTCTCTTCCACTTAGCCTTCTTTAACAACAACTCTCTTTCTATGTCTTTCCATGTATATAACATCATTGTCTTCTCATCCCTTCTTTAATCCAGCAAGCAATATCATTTAATAAGTCCTCTACCTTTTCTTCCTTGTCAAATTGATTTGCCAGTGTTTTAATACAGTATCGGTAAAACTGATGATAACTTTCTACATGTACAATATCTCTATGTACAGTTTCCAATCGTGGAAATTTAAAATTTCCCTGCTGTCCTAATTCCTTTAATATTTTCTCCAAATTATGGGATTTCAAAATTTTTATCTTATTATCATCAGTGCCTTCCAAAATTTTTTGAGGATTTTCCTCGTTCCATTTATCTAATAGCTTATATTTCAAACCGCACTCCACACTATAAACCAATAGTAATCTTCTACTGTTTATATCTGCATTTTCACTTTTGAGTCGTTTATATGACTGGTAATGCTTTTCGTACCCTCTTCTATAATCTCTTTTATCTGCAATCAGCATTTCTTATATACCTTTCATTTATCATCTGTTTCAAACAATTATATCTTTTCCCACAAAACACGTCAATAAAGAGACTATATACCTTGTCTAAATAATGTTAATATCATTTCTGTTTTCTATTTTTTACTTTACAGTACACCGCCGTACTCACAAACGTTGCCGCAATCGCCGGGGCAATAATCCCCGCCGGGTTCACACTGCCGTACTGCTGCCTGTAAGCGATCATATTGACAGGTATCAACTGCAGGGAAGAAATATTCAATATCAAAAACGTGCACATTTCATTGCTGGCGACACGCTCCCGCTTCTCTTTCCTCCATCGCCTTCAGCCCCCCTTGTGTCAAGTTAGTGACACGAACTTTTCAAATATTTTCCTGAAGCATGAAGTTATTCATTTATTTAAGGAAATGTCTAATTTTTTCCATATAAATGAGCCTATTCTAATACTCGTTTAACTGGAAAATTTCCACACTGACTATCAGCATTCCATTCATCTATGGAAAGAACATCTACCCTATCTATCAATCTTTTTCCATTTCCAATATTCTTCTGCAGAGAAAAAGGCAGTTCCATTTTTAATCTGTTTCGCAGTCTTTTTCTAGTAGTTACATCTCCATTTGGATATTCAAGAATATATATGTACCAAACCGGTTTGGTTTTATCCAATAATCTCAAATAATGCAAGGAATCATAAAACTTGCGTGTTATGATTGATATTTTCTTATCTTCCATTGGATGAAACGCTTCTGGATTCTTTGCACTTGCAAGACATGCATTCTTATATTCTACCATGAGAATATGCGTAGAATTTTCAATCAAAAAATCCACATCATTAATGTGTATTCCTGCATTGTGATAGTCTTCATGTATTTTATCTGTTGCCCATACAGCAGCCTTACAATCAATACTGTATGCACCATTTTCTTCTATAAGTAAGTTCTTCACTGTCATTTCCTCATAGTTCATATACTTCATCAAGCAATTTGTTATCTGCGGTCATAATGTGATTATATTTAATCTTGTCCATTTTGTCCGCTGATTGACTATATATTGCTTCACTGTTATCATCCATCCCGGGGAATATCTTTTGCATTTCATCCGAAAATAAATTGTGGCTTCTATAAAGATTATGAAACATCACCTGCTCGTTATTCGTACGGCGGATTTCTAAGTATTTTGCAAAATTATAACTATGTGTTGCCAAAAAAATCTGAACTCCATTTTTCTGTAATTCCAACAAAATCTCTGCGACAAGGGGATATAATTCTGGATTTAAATTCGCTTCCGGTTCATCCCACAAAAGGATTGATCCTTTTTCCAAAAGACCATTCCGTATTAATTTCCAAAGTAGACCTAATTTACGCAATCCTTCTGCCTCTAATGAAAAATCAACTTTCTGACCGTCTTTTTTTAATACATAAAAAGAATCATTTTCCAAAATAACAGTCCCATCAATTACAGCGCTTAGTTTATCAAGGATTTTACTCATAGTAAATGGGATTTTCCGCGTCTCTGGTAAAGAAGCATTTACAATAATATCTATCTGCGTTCCATCAAATGGCATATTATATTTCTGATTCATAGCCAGGAATCCCTTTGCATGTGACAGCATTTCTGTTGTAGGGATAAAGACAGATTGTATATCTAATCCAAGCCATTGATCGTAATTGAATATACCTTTATGGGAAAGACTGTCTTCAAAACTATGCGTTCCGTCTGATACTTTATAATAACAATAATCTGCTTTATTTTCTGCATTTTTTAAAGCATCGCTATCTTTTAGGCTGTTTGAAAAAAATTGTATTAGCCTTTTTGTTTTTCCCTGATCCGTCTGCTTAATTGAGCATTGCGTTGCGGCATAGATCATTTTCAGAATGGTTGTCTTTCCAACTCCATTTTCACCAATCAGAACATTTATCCCATCACAAAATTCTATCTTAAATCCATCATTAAATGAATCCCCTTCTTCTATAGACTTAAATGCGGCATTATTCTTTCTCAAATGACGCTTAAATACCATTACATTTAAAATTTCAATCGTTTTAATTGCCATTAGTCCAGCCTCCAACCAATTTATAATCTGTTTTCTGTTTGTATTATACCCTGTTCCCAAAATTTTGTATACGATAAATCATTATAAGAAGTCTTTGGGGATACAAAATTGGCAAAGAGCGAAGAGCCTACCCCCTCCGCTTCCTATCTTTCCCCTTACAATACACCACCGCCACCGCCGTACTCACAAACGTCGCCGCAATCGCCGGGGCAATAATCCCCGCCGGGTTCACGCTGCCATACTGCTGCCTGTAAGCGATCATATTCACTGGTATCAACTGCAGGGAAGAAATATTCAATATCAAAAACGTGCACATCTCATTGCTGGCGACACGCTCCCGCTTCTCTTTCCTCCTGCCGGTGGCTCCCAAACCATCCGCCGCGCTTCCTCCGTCAAGACTGCCAGCCGCTTCCGCGCAATGTTTGACATTTCCGCCTTCCTGCACATATCCCGGTGTCCCTCTCTCCTCCTCCAGCTTCGCCAGTTCCTCCATCGCTTTCAGCCCGGCGGGCGTGCACGCCCAGCCAAGCCCCAGCACATTGGCAATCAGATTTGCGGCAATATACTCTCTGGCCGGATGCCCTTTCGGGATGCGCGGAAAAAGAAAGCTGATGAAGGGTTGTATCCCTCTCGTCAGCTTTGCAATCAGGCCCGATTTCTGCGCGATCTCCATAAGTCCCACCCACAGCGCCATCACGCCGATCATAGTGATGCACAGAGACACCGCGTCTCCGGCAGAGTCGAGCGCCGCGTTTGTCACCTCCGCCATTTTCCCCGTAAACGCACCGTACACAACGCCAATCAGAATCATAAAAGCCCAGATATAATTTAACATGAAAACTCCGAAAAAAATGATGTTCTTATTTCCATTCTATGAATTTCCCGGCATAATATGTTTACCGCCTGTCTGCCGGCCTCGTGCTTTCTGCTCTGCACCTCCTCCCATATCCATCACCCCCATAACGGAGATGTCAATTTCTGATGCATCTACAAGGTTTGCGGTGTCTTCCCGCTGTTCCTCGTCCGTAGCCGGTATGGTGCCTGCAATCTGTCCCTTGACGCTTTCCGCCCGCAGCATCACCGTCTGATACAGCATTTCCGCGCCCGCCTCATACTCTTCATAAGAATAGAGCGCGGTGGGATCAGTTTCCACCAGTGTGTCAATTCGTTCCCTGATTCCCTCGTAAACTTCCTGAAACCTTCCGCCCAGAACATACTCCTGCGCCAACTGGTTTAAATACTCGTGGTAGCGGGAAAGATATGTCTCATTCTCCAGCAGGCCGTCAAAAAATGTCGTCCCCGCAAAAGGAGTATCCACCGCATCATTCACGACCTCCGATGCATCATTCTCAGGCCCCATATTCATTCCGCCAAAAGCAAGGTTATAATCCCACGGGAGAATATTCAGCATTCCATTGTATTCATACAGATAATAATTGTGCGCCATGTTTCCAGAAAGACTGTCCAGATTTACGGAAAACGCATGCACCGCCATATACTTTAGCAGATTGTCCACATCCAGGTATTTTTCAAGATCTGTTCCACCGCCAATATTCTTGAGAGCCGTAACTACCCTGCTGTGATCCGCTTTGCCAGTATCTGTCACCTCGCCATCCCAGATATCGGAATAACTGGAAAGTTCCTCATCGGTGTAGTTGAGGTTTGCGCCGTTTCCGCCTCCCATAGAAGGGCCGCCGTCTGGCATTTTTCCCCGCTCTGTCTTTTTCCTTTCATCCCCTTCCTCCAGCCGCTCTTCCTTCCATGCGGCAACATCCTTTTCCCCGGGCTTGGGCGGCTCTCCCCCAAACGCTCCTTTGTCGCCGCCTCCCATCTTCATGCTGTCGGGCTTATACAGGTTGCCGTCCCCGGTTCCGTAATTTCGCAGAAGAAAGCTCTCCTCCACAGCCTCCAGAGCCAGGTATACGCCCAGATATTCTCCGTTCAAAGAAAGTTCGGCATAATTGTACAGGGATGCATCCACTCCCAGATATCGGTACATATCATAGACAACAGCCTCCTTCATGCTGGTGGCATCCGCATAGTTGTTATTCAGAATCAGTTTATCAAGCCCAAGGCAGGTCTGCCCTTCCACATAATGGTCAAACTCCAGCTTGAAACTGAACCTGTCCGTATCGGGATTCCTGGCAATTGCTGACAGACTCGTATTGCCCTTTGTGCGGAGTCCCACATTGCCAAGTTTCTGGTCGTTAATCTGCACATCACAGGCGTAGTATTCCTTCGCTGCGGCATTCTCCAGCATTTCCTCCCACTCTTCCTGTTTCATCTGAATATCAATCCGCATCACTTCTTCCGTATCAAACAATGCTTCTTCATACGCCATCGGTACACTCACCCCGCCGAGCGCCTCCACCGCCTGCCGGGAAAAGGCTGTCATCCAAAGACAGAACGCGACAGCGGCCGCCATGATTATACTGACCAGCTTTGCTATATGCTTGTATGAAATCATAATTCACCTCACTTTTACGCTTCCTTGACCGCAGCCCTGCTGAGATCATGCATAAGAGGGCCTGCGGCAGACGGCGGGCCTGCACACCTCCCGCTGTCAGGACATATACTCGCCGTTATAGCTTACCAGGGTAACATTATGCACCCCCTCTATATCATACAGTTTGTTCACAAAGGATGTTGCCGCATCCATCAGACGCACTTCCGCTGTCAGCTCAATGCCCCCGCCGCTTACCGTTTTCGATTTCACCAGAAACCGTTTCAATGCCGTCCGCGCGATTTGCACCGCCGTATCCTCCGCCTGTTCATCCTTACAGTTCAGAATGAGGATATAGGGATTTTCATGTGTCTTCCGATTCGCAAAGAGAATCAGAATCACACCGATGATTGCAGAGCCGATCACCGCCAGCGGAATCATACCCGCACCGATGACTATGCCCGAAGCAATCGACCAGAACAGATACACAATCTCGATCGGTTCCTTGATTGCCGCCCGGAAACGGACAATGGAAAGTGCGCCCACCATGCCGAGAGACAGCACCACATTGGATGTCACCGCCATGATCACCAGTGTTGTCACAAGGGAAAGTCCCACCAGCGTCAGGGCAAACCCGGACGAGTACATCACGCCGTTAAAAGTCTTCTTGTAAACCACGAAAATAAACAGGCCGATGACAAGTGCGAACAGCATACCGATCAACGTGTCTATCGGTGAAAACTGCGTTACATTTTCCAAAAAGCTGGATTTAAAAATATCATTAAAAGTCATATTTCCTCCTTCATTTAACCAAACCGTCTGCATGCCTCATATTTTGAAAACGCCGTCTGCCGCAGTGTGTCTATTTGGACAAGCCTGCGGATAATTGCCGGAAGAAAGGCATCATACTTTACCTCCAGAATCATGTCCTGCGGCGTCTGCGCCGTGTCAACATCCAATACCTGCTCTTCCAGAAAGTCTCTGTGAAACAGGGTCGTGCGGATATCGGAATCGAAGGTAATCCTCACATTTCCCGCCTGATAAATGTAAGGTTCTCTTCTATAAGATACGAGTACCCTCGGCCGAAGCATCTGGTAACGCATTTTCGCGTAAAGTTCCTGCACAAGCGGCGAGGGATGCTCCTCCATCCAGTCCATTCTTCCCGTCAGCAATTCTCTGCACTGCTCTTCCGAAATCTGCGCATCCACTTTCATGCACAGATCATCGTCCTTAATCTTCTTTTCCAGCGTCAGATAGGAAAAATCATCATTATAATATCTGATTCTGAATTTCTCCCGTACAGGAACGCCGTCCCTCTTTTCATACAACGCTTTATCCATATAATTATCGAAATAAATACTCCGTATCAGATATCTGCCGTCTACGCCTGTATGTATGTCGCTCTGCATCACTGTCCGCAGGCGGTTTCTCAACTCGATATACTGCGCATAGCTGATCCGATACTTCAATTCATGCCGGAATTGATATTCCTGCTTCACCCGCTCCTCTCCTTTCCCTGCTGTCTTATCACTGCTTTGCACCTTCCTGAAATGAGCAGGAAGGCATTCTCTGCTCAGCTGAAAGCATGGGTAAAGTATAGAAGAGTTTCCTAAAATGTACTTAAAATCAGTTGTGATTTTTTGATGAACAATGATTCAGCCCTAAAATATCACCCGAAAGCATATCTCCTTTCCATTGGCGCTTTGTACCGCCGCTTTCCCTCCATGCGTTTCCGCAATCGCCCGCACCAGAGAAAGGCCAATTCCCGTGCCGCCCGTGGCGGCAGACCGGGATTCATCCATGCGGTAAAACCGATCAAACAGCCTGTCCAGATCAGAGATATCCGCCAGATCACAGGTGTTAGACACCTCCACGCAGATTCTGCCCCGCCTGCGGTAAATCCGCATCTGGATTTCGCCGCCATCGTCAGAATATCTGACTGCATTATCCAGCAGAATAGATATCATCCGCTGAATGGAATTTCTGTCACCGTATAATGTCAAGTCTTCCGCAATGTGCTGGCTGTAGCGTTTCCCCTTTGCCTTCGCAAGAACCGCAAAAGGCTCGGCGATTTCCCACGCCGCCTCGCTCAGGGAAAATCTGCCCTTATCCGGGAACGGCGTCTCCTCATCCAGTCTTGACAGCGCAACCATATCCCCCACCAGCTTTGTGAGCCGGGCGGCCTGCCTGCGGATATTGTCAATCCATTCGTCCCCCTCATGTTCCATTGCCGCGATGTCCGCACTGGTTGCAATGGAAGTGATCGGCGTCTTAAGTTCGTGCCCCGCGTCCGTGATAAACTGTCTCTGCCGCTCCAGATTTTTTATGTAGGGCCTGATCGCGCGCCTTGAAAAGAAAACGGTCAAAAAAAATACCATCAAAAGGCTGACGGCTCCTATCAACAGCGATACAAAAAGCAGAGAACGCATGGACTGTATTTGGATTGTGGAATTGAGGAAGAGAACCGAGATTCCATTTTCTTCCCGCTTTACCCGGTAGCGATAGCCTTCATAGTACCCTTTTTCCCTGCCTTTAGACAAAACGGCCTGTGCGTATGCCTCCGCAGTCACCTCATCCACAGAAGAGATATAGTCCCTTGAAGCCGCCCTGATCCTTCCGTCCGTATCGCAGTGAACCGTAAAAAACCGGGTCATAAACGCTGCCTCCGGGTCTCTCCCCTCCATCTCCCTGAGAGGCGGAGGCGGTGTCTGCCGTTTCGCCGGAACCGTCTGCTCATGCGAAAGCAGCGCTTCTGCCAGACCATCCTGTATGGCAGTTGTCCTGTAATAATTTGCCGCGTTGATTCCGACAATAATTAGCAGCGTCACCGTGCCAAACGCCGCCATCGCCGCCAAAATAAAACGTCTCTGTATCTTTTTCAGCATCTGCTCTCCCTTTCAAGCCTCCATTTTACAAATCAAGAAAATACCCCGCGCCCCGGGCTGTCCGAATCTCAATATCAGCCTCCAGCTCCTTCAGTTTTTTCCGAAGAAATCCCACATAAGTCCAGACCACACTGACATCCGCCTCCGAATCCTGTCCCCATATCTTATCCATCAGATGTGCCGTAGAAAACACAAACCGGGGGTTGCGCATAAAAAGCTCCATCACCTGAAATTCCTTATTGTTCAGGCGCACCGACTTTCCTTTGCATGCCATCTCGTAGCGGTTACAGTCAAGCTCCACATTTCCGAAGGACAGGCACAGCTCCGTATATGCTGCATTCCTCCGTGAAAGGGCTTTCACTCTGGCGATAAATTCCGGGCTGGCAAAGGGCTTCGGCAGATAATCGTCCGCCCCCGCCTCCAGGCCTGCCACCCGGTCCTCAATCTCCGCCTTTGCCGTCAGCATCAGCACGGGAACGCCGGAACCCGCCTCGCGGATCCGCCTCAAAACCTCCAGGCCGTCCACCTTCGGCATCATAATATCCAGAATTACCACATCATAGTCCCTGCACCGAAAATACGCGAGAGCCTCCTCGCCATCATGCACCATGTCTACGGTAAATTTATTCTTTTCCAGCAGAAACTTTAGCCCCTTTGCCAGTTCCGCTTCATCCTCCGCAATTAAAATACGCATATCGACGCCCTCTGCAGTCTTTTTTACCTACACTCCTGTGGTAATGTTATTATAGCATTTAAATCCTCGGTTCTCAATGACGCTGCCCATCCTCCGCTTTACGCGCGTACCGCGCCATGCTATAATCTGCTTATCTGTCTTTTTGAGGGTGGGACTGCCGCCCTTCCAAATCATATATACTACGGGAGGCCTTCTGAAATGCAGCAGGAAATTTTACTTTTAGAGGATGATGACAGCCTCAACCATTCTGTCCGTCTGAAATTAGAAAAGGAAGGGTATACGGTCCGCAGCGCCTTCACGATGAAGGAGGCCCTTTTACTCTTCCATCAGTTTTCACCCGCCCTGATTATCTGTGATATCACCCTGCCGGATGGAAGCGGCCTGGATTTCTGTTCCCGCATCCGGCAGGAGAGCGATGTCCTTTTTCTGTTTCTGACCGCCCTGGACCGGGAGGAGGATATCATGGCCGGTTACGGACAGGGCGCCGACGATTATATCACGAAACCCTTTTCCCTGGCTGCCCTTGTGTCCAAAGTAGGCGCTCTCTTAAAGCGTTTCCCGTCAGAACTTCCAAAAACGGTTGTCTCAGGAAATATCACGCTCTACCCGGAAGAAAAGCGGGCCGCAAAGAACGGTGAAAACCTGTCTCTGACCGCCAGAGAATATTCTCTGCTCGCTTTCTTTATGGAAAATCCGATGCGGATTTTGTCACGGGGACAGCTCTTAGAGTCCATCTGGGATATCGAAGGAAATTTTGTCGATGAGAATACCCTCTCTGTCAATATCAGGCGGCTTCGGGAAAAAATCGAGGACGACCCTTCCAGCCCTGCCATCTTAAAAAACATCCGGGGACTTGGCTATATTTGGGAAAGGAAATGTGCAAAGCGATGAAAACCACTGTCAAAACATCTGGATTTGCCTGGAAAACCTGTGCGGTTATTTCTGGAATTACTGTACTTCTTATTTTTATATGCGGCCTTTGGGGCTTTTCCCTGCTGCGCGCGCAGTATTCTCTGGAACTGAAACAGTATGGAAATATTGCGGGAGCCATTCTTTCCGAGTACCCCGATGCAGAACAGACGCTGTTAGACGCCATGCAGGACACACAATACAGCCAGCTTGGCAGGGGATTCTCCATCCTTGAAAAATACGGCTACCGGGAAAATCTGCTGATGACCGATTCTCCTTACTACCGTGACGCTCTCCTGTCGTTTTTTTCTCTTCTGACCGCCATTCTTGCTCTCTATCTGTCAATCACCGCGCTCTGCTTTTATGTATTTGCTAAAAACCACCAAAAACAGGAACAGCGTCTGCATGAACTGCTGGAGTCTTACCTCTCGGACAACTATTCCCGTTTTGCAGATCGAAACAGCCTTACTCCCATTTTCAGCGAATCGTTCACTGACACGCTCCTCAAGCTGGGACATAAGCTGAAGGTAAAAACACAGTCTCTGGCCGAAGAGCGGGACCACACCAAAACACTGGTAACGGATATCTCCCATCAGTTGAAAACCCCTGTCAGCGCACTGAAAAACTGCTTCGCCATGTGCATGGAAGCTGATTCCGAGCCGGAACGCATGGACTTTTTAGGCAGATGTGCCGGACAGATGGATCGTCTGGAGAATTTAATGACCAACTTAGTCAATATATCCCGCCTGGAAACCTCTCTGATTACGCTGAAACGGGAGTCCGTCTTTTTGTCCGATGTACTCACCGATGCCGTCAATACAGTATATGAAAAAACCCTTCCCCAAAATATTGCCATCGAACTGCTGGATCCTGATCGGGAATGTGAAGCCCGCACACCACTGTTTTTGGACAGACGCTGGACTTCGGAAGCCATTGCAAACCTTCTGGACAACGCCGTCAAGTATTCTCCTGCGGGCAGTACGGTAACCTTACGACTCCATCGGTTCTACAGCTATATCAGTCTGGAAGTCGAGGACGAGGGCATCGGCGTGCCCAGGGAGGAAGCCGGCCGAATCTTCCAACGCTTCTACCGCGGCAGCCACCCTTCCATAAAGCAGACAGAAGGCTCCGGCGTGGGACTTTATCTCGCCAGGCGTATCCTGGAAGAACAGGGCGGTACGATCAGCGTAAAATCCGCTTCCAAAAAGGGAAGTGTTTTCATTGTCCATATCCCTCTGCCAGGATTTACGGCAGATACCAAATCCGATGAGTAATTATTTTTCTATTTGTAAGTCTCCTGTAAGATTGCCGCCTTATGCTTATCTTATAAGAAACACAAGTAGAAAGGCAGGTATAGAACACGATGAAAAAACATTCGGACATTATCTTAAAGACTGAGGATTTATGCAAATACTATGGCACAGGCGACAATCAGGTCAAAGCCGTGGATCATGTCAATCTGGAAATCAGACAGGGCGAGTTTGTCTCCATCATCGGCAAATCCGGCAGCGGCAAGTCCACCCTGCTCCACATGCTGGGCGGACTGGACAATCCCACCTCCGGCAGCGTCTTTATCGACGGGGAAAACATTGCCTCCTTCAAGGAAGCGAAACTCTCTCAAATCCGCCGCCGCAAAATCGGCTTTATTTTTCAGGCCTACAATCTGATCCCTTCTCTCAACGTGTGGGAAAACATTGTCCTTCCTCTTGGATTGGACGGCAAACCCCTGGACGAGTCCTTTATCCACGATATCATTCAGACATTGGGACTGTCGAAAAAAATGAAAAATCTTCCCAACACTCTATCCGGCGGCCAGCAGCAAAGGTGCGCCATTGCCAGAGCCATCGCTGCCAAACCTTCCATCATTCTGGCCGATGAACCCACCGGCAATCTGGATACCCGGACCGGCGATGAAACAATGGCCCTTTTAAAGGCTTCCGCAGCCAAATACGGACAGACTCTCGTGGTCATCACTCATAATGAAGAAGTGGCGCAGATGGCCGGCCGCACGATCATTCTGGCGGACGGACGCATTCTCTCCTCCGGGGAAAGCGAGGTGGTTTCCGATGAAGAAAACTAACACGGTCAGAAGTCTGGCACTAAGTAAGCTGCGTTACAATAAAAGCCGCACCATGCTCACCGGCATCGCTGTCATGCTCACCACCATGCTGCTCATGGCAATCGGCACCGTCGGCACCGCCGCACTGGATATGAACCGGCAAATGTACGCTCTGGCGGACTATCATGCCCGCTTTAGGGGCTTAACGCCCGATCAGGTAAGTGTCCTGTCGAAACATATTCAGGTGGAAGCCATAACCACTGCGGAAGTTTTTGCAACTATCGAAAACGGAAAGATGAACGGCGCCCTTTCCTATCAGGAAACCCTAAAGGATGCCCGATCCGCAGTCGGCGATGATTCGCTCCACTCTGTGGCTCTTGCCTCCGGGCATTATCCCGAAGCGGAGAACGAAATCTGCTCCTCACCCGCCTTTTTCCGCCGCGTCGGCGCAGAGCCTGTCATCGGCGGCAAGGTAACACTCTCTTTCCGTGTAGACGGCAAAGGGAAAATTTTAACCAGAGAATTTACCATCAGCGGTTTGGAGCCGGACGTGGAAATCTCCGATAAGATCGATGACAGCCGCCTGATGTGGACCGGCCGCATCTCCAAAACCCTTTTAGACAGCTGCAGGGCGGACGGACTTTATGAATCCGAGCCGGACGCCACCCTGCGCGTTTACGGAGAAGAGGAGCTGACCTTTGATGAAATGACAGACCGAATCAACGCGGTTGCCGCGGATATCGGACTGGACGAGGGAAGGGTAAATATAAACAAGGAGTATCTTTTCACCGCGACTAACCCGGGTACGGAAACCATAGCGGTCATGGCTGTCATCGGTCTGATCGTGATCTTCTTTTCCTCTCTGGTGATCTACAGCATTTACTATGTGGGCGTGATCACCGACGTGCAGGAGATCGGCAAGTTAAAAGCGCTGGGCGCATCGGGGCGCCAGATCGCCAGATTATTTTACTGGCAGGGCGCCATCGTGTCCGCCTTTGCAGTTCCTGTCGGGCTGTTACTCGGATTCCTGCTTCCTTACCTGCTGTTTCCGCTGGCTTTGTGGGCATACAGCAGCGGCTCCGCCATCAGCTCCTACTCCCGCGACACGGCGGATGCAATTATCGGACAGCTTCACATGTTTTCCCTGCCTGTGCTGCTCATAGCGGCTGCGGCTTCGCTGATCACTGTGGCGGTTTCCCTGCAAAAGCCCATCCGCATGGCGAAAAGGGTTTCCCCGGTAGAGGCGATCCGCTATCAGGAAAACACAAACGACCGCAAGAGCCGCAAGGGACACACCGAGGTAAAGGTGTCCACACTGACCCTGGCCAATCTGACGCGCAACAGGAAGCGTACCGCCGTCACCATCCTCACTATGGGATTGAGCTGCGTGCTCTTTATCTGTGTCTCCGCCGTTTTAAGCAGCATCAGCGCAGAAGACCTCGCAAGACGCAGCATTCCCAGAGGCGATTTCCGCATCGCTCTGGACTCTGCCCTTTATAATGATAAGGAATATCCCGAAAACAATCTGGAAAATCTGGTACAGCAGGATTACTTTAGTGAGGCATTTCTTTCCAGACTGTCCTCCATAGAGGGCGTAGAATCCGTGGAGCGGGCACCCGGTCAAATTATTTCCTCCACCGATATGGAGTCTGCCATGTACGAGGACTACGAGAACCACCTGCCGCTCTCCTACTTTACCAGAGACGATGTGACGGAATTAAACGCCTGTCTGGAACAGGGCAGCATCGACTACGACCGCATGACGGCAAACAATGAAATCGTCTGCACCCATGCTTACTCTTTTGAGCAGTATGGTCTTTCCATAGGCGATGTCCTCCCGATCACCCTCCACGATGGCAGCCGGGAAATTCCCATGACGGTGACGCTCGCTGCCCTGGCAGAGCCGGATGCCAATTTCACTTATCTGGTTATGACAGAGGATACATGGAACAGTCTGGGACTGACCTGCGATCCAACCACGAGCATTTATCTGCATGTAGACGACGCACACTATGACAGCGTAAAGGCAGCGCTTACGGAAATTGTAGCGGAAAATGAACATTTTACGCTCTATGCCATGGATGTAGAACTGGCGATCGGACACTCTTCCATAGATCTGATGAAGAATCCGCTCTATCTGCTTCTGATCCTGATCGCCGTGATCGGTTTTATCAATCTGATCAACACGATGATCACCAGTATTGTCACGCGAAAGAAGGAGCTGGGCATCCTGCAGGCTCTCGGTCTCTCCGACAGACAACTCGTGCACATGCTCTCCGGGGAAGGGCTTGTTTTCACAGCGGGCACGCTCTTTATCAGCCTGACTCTCGGCAACGCAGCCGGATATCTGCTGTTCCTCTGGGCAAAGGACGAGCACATTATGAGTATCAGCCGCTACCACTATCCCCTCTGGGAAACCGTCGGACTCGCTCTGGTGTTATTGGTCGGCCAGATTGCAATTACACTGTTTATCAGCAGGAAAATGAAAAAGGAGAGTCTGATTGACCGCATCAGAAACCAGGAATAGGCACTGATACAACAGAATGAACGAAAGCAAACGCAGACCGGTGTTGGTCTGCGTTTTATTTACCGCGAATCTTACCACTCAAGCACTGCGGATGCCCAGGTCAGGCCGCCTCCAAAACCGCTGAGTGCAACCTTCATACCAGGCTTTAGCAGGCCCTTGCGGTTCATCTCATCTAACAGAATCGGCACACTGGCCGCTGAAATATTTCCGCAGTGATCAAGGCTGATCGGAAATTTGTCTTCCTCAATATGGAGCCTCTTTGACACCGACTGGAGGATTCGTATGTTCGCCTGATGCAGCGCGAAGTAATCTATGTCCTTCGGCGTCAGTCCTGCCGCCTCAATCGTTTTCTGTAAGGAAGCGGGCACCGTCGTTACGGCAAACTTATAAACTTCCTGTCCGTCCATATGCACAAACTTAAGCCTCTGATCCGTCTGGATCAGGGGATTGTTGTTCGTACGGCCGGGACAGGCAAGCACATCGCCTTTCGTTCCATCGGAACCCTGATCAAAGGCAAGCAGCCCATACTGCTCATCTCCCCGTACAACTGCCGCACCGGCGCCGTCTCCAAAGAGCACACAGGTGCTCCTGTCTTCCCAGTCCACGATCTTTGAGAGCGTCTCCGCCCCCAGAATCAAGGCCGTCCGATATATGCCCGCCTGTATATACGCGTTTGCAATATTCAAAGCGAACATAAATCCGGCACAAGCCGCGTTGATATCAAAAGCAACCGCATTCGCCGCCCCGATTGCCGCCTGCACTTCGCAGGCGCAGGCAGGCGTCACAAAGTCCGCCGACACCGTACCCAGGATGATCAGATCTATCTCCTCCGCAGTCACTCCCGCGTCTTTCATGGCGCGCTTCGCCGCCTCCACAGACATGCTGGCGGTTGTCTCCTCCTTCACCAGATGCCGTTCCCGGATTCCTGTCCTGCTGCTAATCCACTCGTCAGAAGTGTCCATTACCTTGGACAGATCATCATTTGTCACCACTGTCCCTGGCAGACAGCTCCCTGTTCCTATAATTCTTGTCTTCACACCGTCTCTCCCATAATTTATGCTTCCTTTTATCCCGCAGTGCCGCTCCGCCTATTCCTCTGTCTGCTTCCCTTCATCTCGCAGTGCCGCTACACCTATTCCTCTGTCTGCGCACTGCTCAATGCTGTCACGCAAACTCTCCGAGAATGTCTTTCACATGTTCTAAATGCGTTGCGCGGTATGCGTTCGCGCCGCAGAAAAGCAGCGCCTCATCCACCTTTCCCTTCACGGCATTGACAAGCGCGTCCGTGATACAGTAAGGCGTCTCCGCCCCCTTGCAGGTGCTGATGCACAGATGGCATTTCTCGTGCGGAATCTGTCCTTCCTTCGCCCGCTTCATAAAGGGATTCAGAATCGCCCGTCCCGGCATACCCACAGGGCTCTGCACAATGACGATATCCTCTTCCTTCGCGTCAATATAACTCTGCTTGTAAGCCGGATCCGCATCGCACTCGTAGGTCGTTACAAAGCGCGTCGCCATCTGTACGCCGGAAGCGCCCATCTCCAGATAGTGTTCCATATCTTCGCGGGTATAGATACCGCCTGCCATGACGACGGGAATCTCCGTTCCGTGCTCCGCCGCCGTCTCATTGACCTGTGCAATGATTGCTTCCACTTCCTCATCATAATGCAGGCCTTCAATATCTGCAAGCTGCTCTTTGTGAAAACCCAGGTGGCCGCCGGCCAAAGGCCCCTCGATCACCACCGCATCGGGCAGCCTGTTATACTTTTTCCACCAGTACCGCATGATCACCTGCGCTGATTTCACACTGGATACAATGGGCGCAAGCTTTGTCTTGGCAGCCCCCACAATCTTCGGCAGATCCATAGGCAGCCCAGCGCCAGAGATGATCAGATCGATGCCCGCCGCTACCGCCGCCTTTACATACTCTTCATACTTTCTGGTCGCAACCATGATATTGACACCCAGGATTCCGCCCTTTGCGATCTCTCTGGCCTTCGCAATCTCTGTGCCGACTGCCCGCAGATTCGCGCCAATCGGATCCGTGTCAAAATCTGGTTCCCGGTAGCCGATCTGCGCCGTGGAAATCACGCCGACTCCGCCCTCTTTCGCCACATTTCCGGCCAGTGAGGAAAGACTGACCCCCACTCCCATGCCGCCCTGAATCACTGGCACACGGGCTAGCAAATCACCTATCTTTAACGGTTTCACATTTCCCATCTATTTTTCCCTGTCCTTCCGATACTCGCCCAATATCCGCTGCTGCCGCGCTCCGCAAAAGTTACTGCGCCGGCTTCATTCCAGGCCCTACGCAGTGTTGAAGCCGTGCAGTCCTTACGCCTCGCCGATTGCAAAAGTCAATTCCGCCTGCGTCACCAGTTTCCCATCCACATAGGCCTTTCCCGCGCCTACGCCGATCGGGCCTTTTATCTTGATAATTTCAGTCTCCAGCGTCAGCACATCTCCGGGAACTACCTTTCCCTTAAACTTCGCGTTGTTGATCGCCGCGAAATAAGCAGTCTTTCCCTTAAACTCCGGCTGGCTTAAGATCGCCACCGCACCTGTCTGCGCCAGCGCCTCCACAATCAGCACGCCCGGCATCACCGGCTCCTTTGGAAAATGCCCTGCAAAAAAAGGCTCATTGTAGCTCACGCATTTCTTGGCGACTACTCGTTTTCCCTCCTCCATCTCCTCTATGGTATCAATCAGCATAAAGGGCTGTCTGTGGGGAATAATCTCCATAATTTCCTTTGCACCCATCAATGACATGTCGTGTCTCCTTCCTATTCGTGATACTTTTTGACTAACAGGCTTGCGTTGTGTCCGCCGAACCCGAGAGAGTTGGACAGTGCGTACTCAAAATTCTCCTCATAAGCCTCTTTGCAGTAGTTTAGGTCACACTCCTCATCAGGCACCTGGTAGCCCACCGTTCTGTGAATATAGCCGTCCTGCAGCTCCTTCACGCAGGTAACGAACTCAATCGCGCCCGCCGCGCCCAGAAGATGGCCTACCATAGACTTGGTGGAATTGATCTTAATGTCTTTCGCGTGATCACCGAAGAGGAGCTTGATGGCCCGCGTCTCGAAAAGGTCATTATGGTGCGTTGCTGTTCCGTGGGCATTGATATAGGTAATGTCTTCCAGGTTCAGCCCTGCATCCTTCACCGCATATTCCATAGCCTTGGCCGCGCCTGCGCCGTCCTCAGCCGGGGAAGTGATGTGATAGGCGTCAGAAGTACAGCCATATCCTGCTACCTCCGCGTATATTTTTGCACCCCGCGCCTTCGCATGCTCCAGTTCTTCCAGCACGACCACGCCCGCGCCTTCGCCCATAACAAAGCCGCTTCTCTCCTTGTCAAACGGAATGGAGCATCTTGCGGGATCTTCACAGGTGGAAAGCGCCGTCAATGCGGAAAAACCGCCAACGCCGATAGGGCACACACTGCCCTCCGTGCCGCCTGCCACCATCACCTCCGCATCCCCGTACTGAATTGCACGGAACGCTTCACCGATGGAATTTGTGCCTGTCGCGCAGGCTGTCACCACGTTGATGCTCTTGCCCTTCAATCCGAACTGGATCGACACATTGCCCGCCGCCATGTTAGAAATCGTAAGCGGTACAAATAGCGGCTCGATTCTGCCCGGCCCTTTTTCCACAAGTCTTGTGTGCGAGCGCTCCATTGCCTGCAGGGAACCCGTGCCGGAACCTACTGCCACACCTACGCGGTAAGGATCTTCCTTCTCCATGTCAATACCCGCATCTTCCAGCGCCTCTTTGGTCGCCGCAACCGCATACTGGGAGAAAGGCTCCATTCTCTTTGCCGCCTTAAAATCCATGTAGTTTTTGCCGTCAAAGTCTTTGACCTCAGCCGCAAGCTTACACTTAAAATCTGCCGTATCAAACTTTGTGATGGGCGCAAAACCAGTTTTGCCTTCCTTCACGCCCGCCCAAAATTCATCTACGCTCAAGCCAATCGGGGTGATAGCCCCCATTCCTGTTACAACCACTCGTCTGCTCATACTCAAACTCCTTCTTTCCTTTATCCTCTCGACTTTCTGTCATATTCTTAACCTGTGCAATCAGCCATCGCCCTGCCATATCATTCCCATTTTCAGATAGCCATTCCGCCATCCACGGAAATCACCTGTCCCGTAATATACCCCGCTTTATCACTCGCCAGAAAAGCCACCGTCTCCGCGATATCCTTCGTCGTACCCACACGCTTCAGCGGAATCTGCGCAAGAGTCGCCTCCTTTGCGCTGTCCGTCATAGCCTGGGTCATGTCCGTGTCAATAAAGCCGGGAGCAACCGCATTCACCGTGATATTTCTGCTGGCAAGCTCCCTCGCCATAGATTTGGTGAGGCCGATCACACCTGCCTTGGACGCCGCATAGTTAGCCTGTCCCGCATTGCCCAGCACGCCGCTGACAGAGGACAGATTGATGATCCTGCCCGCTTTCTGCTTTAAGAAAGGACGGTACATATGCTTTATGGTGTTGAATGTCCCTTTCAGATTGGTGTCAATGACCGCG
This sequence comes from uncultured Lachnospiraceae bacterium, assembly GCA_965114645.1. Lineage (GTDB taxonomy): Bacteria > Bacillota > Clostridia > Lachnospirales > Lachnospiraceae > UBA3282. Next base: position 23,022 of record CBCOZL010000036.1, read on the forward strand.
TCAAAATCTGCCTCCGTCATCTTGATCACCAGATTGTCCTTCGTGATGCCCGCGTTGTTCACCAGAATGTCAATGTGCCCAAATTCGGCAAGCACATCCGTAATCATCTGTCCGCACGCCTCAAAATCCGCCACACTGCACTGCACGGCCGCCGCTTTTCTTCCCATCGCCTCAATCTGCGAAACGACTTCCTCCGCCTTCTCCTTCGAGCCGTTATAATTCACAACCACATCCGCGCCATACGATGCCAGCGTGAGTGCAATCTCTCTCCCGATCCCGCGCCCCGCGCCTGTCACAAGAGCTACTTTACCAGTCAGCATTCTCCGATCCTCCCTTTCATTCCAAACCTCCGTCCGAATCTTTTCGGAGCAGACGCATTTCCCGCTGCCCAGACATCCCTGCCGTTTAGGACAGCTTCTCCAGGTCCTCTACCTTCTCTATATTGATCACCTTCACATCCCGGCTGATCTTCCTCATAAACCCGGAAAGCGTCTTGCCCGGTCCAATCTCAATGAATGTATCTACGCCGTCTGCAATCATCCGCTCCACGCTCTGCTGCCACTTCACGGAAGAGGAAACCTGTTTCTCCAACAGAGGCTTTACATCCGCCTTATCCCTCACATAGTCCGCCGTCACATTGGCGATATAGGGAACGGCAATATCGTGGATTTCCACTGTCTCCAGCTCCTTGGCCAGCCTCTCGCCCGCACCCGCCAATAAAGGAGAGTGGAAAGGACCGCTGACATTTAACGTAATGCACCTCTTTGCGCCTGCCGCCGTAAGCTTCTCCACCGCCGCCTGTGCTGCGCCTTCCTCGCCCGTAATTACAATCTGCCCCGGGCAGTTATAGTTTGCGATCGTCACACAGCCGTCCGTCTCCTCACAGATCTGCTCTATCACAGCCGTATCCAGGCCGAGCACAGCCACCATCGCGCCGCCCTGAGGTACCGCTTCCTGCATATAAATGCCGCGCTTTCGCACAATTTTGAACACATCCTCCGGGCTCATCACGCCGCCTGCCACAAGCGCGCCGTACTCACCGAGGCTCAGGCCGCCTGTCACATCGGGTTTCACACCCTTCTCTTCCACAGCCTTCAGCATAGCCACCTCTGTTGCCAGCATAGCGATCTGCGTATATTCCGTAATATTGATCTGCTCGTTCTCCTCGAAGCAGAGCGCCGCCACATCCAGGCCGCTGGCTTTGCCCGCAAGCTCAAACATCTCTTTACAGATCGGAATCTGCTCATAGAAATCTTTTCCCATCCCCACATACTGTGCTCCCTGTCCCGGGAACATAAACGCTGTCTTTCCCATAACTGAATCCCTTTCCTTTCCTGTATGATTCCCCGTGCCGCCATAAATATTTTGAATTTCAAAGTATTTATCTGAAAAAAATCGCCGCCCTGCAGCGACGATTCTTTTATTTTAACTTTAACAGAATTTCCGCCTGATCCATGATTTCCGCCAACATCTCTGCACAAGTCTGCTCTCTGCTGACCATGCCTGCAATCTGCCCGGCCATAAGGGTACCCGTCACCACATCGCCTTCCACTACCGCCTTGCGCAGGGAACCGAGTGTAAGCTTTTCCATCTCTTCCAGAGATGCGCCGTCCTTTTCCATCTGCAGATATTCTCTTGTCAGCTTATTACGGATCTGACGGACAGGGTGGCCGTTTGCCCTGCCGGTGACCTCGGAATCAATATCCTTCGCAGCGATCACCTTCTTTTTATAATTCTCATGTACGGTACACTCTGCCGCCACCAGGAAACGTGTACCCATCTGGACTGCATCTGCGCCAAGCATCATAGCTGCCGCAAAGCCTCTGCCATCCGCAATGCCGCCTGCTGCCACCACAGGAATGCTGACTGCATCCACTACCTGCGGTACGAGGGTCATTGTGGTCGCCTCACCGATATGTCCGCCGGACTCCGTTCCTTCAGCGATCACGGCATCCGCGCCCGCGCGCTCCATCATTTTTGCAAGAGCCACGCTGGCAACTACAGGAATCACTTTGATCCCCGCCTCTTTCCACATGGCCATATACTTACCGGGATTCCCTGCGCCTGTTGTCACTACCTTAACGCCTTCCTCCACGATCACCTTTGCAATTTCGTCTGCCTCCGGGTTCATCAACATTACATTCACGCCAAAAGGCTTCTTCGTCAGTTCTTTCGCTTTCTGGATCTGTTCCCTCACGAAAGCCGCCGGCGCGCCGCCGGCGCCGATAATACCGAGTGCGCCCGCTTCCGATACAGCGGCTGCCAGATGATATTCTGCAACCCAGGCCATTCCGCCCTGAAAGATCGGATATTCAATCCCCAGAAGTTCTGTTATTTTTGTCTTCATTCTATAAACCTCAAATCCCATATCGGGCGCTCATGCTCGATTCAGAGAATGCTCCGCATTCTCCTTCCACGTTTTACACTGTGGCGGTTTTCTAAACCATAAACTGCCGCCCGGCTTACGCCTCTACACCCTTGCTCTTCATATACTCAACTACAGCGCCTACTGTCGTAATCTGCTCCAAGTCCTCGGAAGGAATCTCTACGCCGTACTCCTCCTCGAAAGCCATAACAAGCTCAAATAAGTCCAGGGAATCCGCACCAAGATCGTCCTTGAAAGAAGAATCCTCGGTAATTTCTACACCGTCCAAGTTTAACTGTTCCTGAATAATCTCAATCACTCTCTCTAACATTTTCCTGTTCTCCTTTTCGTCATTAAAATAGTTTGACATTCAAAGTATATTATCTGTCCCAACATTTGTCAATCCTAATTTTACGGATTCTGGGCTTTTTGTCAATTACTTTGATCATAAATATTAAGAAATTTAATCATACCCTTATGGAATGCATAAATCAGTGCATTCCCGGGCCATGAATGACAGCATAGATTTCCCTTTTCGGCACGCCGCGGTCTTTCGCTACCTGCTTCATGGCTGTTTTCTGATCCATCCCTCCCTTCTCGTAAAGAGCCATGTGTTCCTCCACCGTCATGCTCTGCCAGGAATCCTGCCGTTCCTCTTCCTTCTGCCGCAGACTCTTTCCCTCCACGACAAGTACATACTCCCCGCGCGGCTCCTCCCGCTCATAGAGGGAAAGGGCCTCTCCAATCGTGGTAGGCAGTATCGTTTCAAACTTTTTCGTCAGCTCCCTGCAAAGTGTGATCCTGCGCTCACCCAGAGCCCCATACAGCTCACCAAGCGTCCGCACCAGATGGTGGGGCGCCTCATAAATGACAATCGTGCGTGATTCCTCCTTAAGCTCCGTAAGGATCTGCGCCTTTTCCTTTTTATCCGAAGGCAGAAAACCCTCGAAACAAAACCGTCTGGAGGAAAGCCCCGAAAGCGTAAGCGCCGTGATGCAGGCTGCCGGGCCGGGCAGAGAAGTGACCGCAATGCCCCTCTCCTGGCACTTCTGTACAAGCACCTCTCCCGGATCGGAAATGGCCGGGGTTCCCGCGTCTGAAATCAGCGCCACATTCTTTCCCTGCTGCATCTGTTCCACAAGGTAGTCTGCTTTTTCTACTTTATTATATTCATGGTAGCTTGTCATAGAAGTTCTGATCCCGAAATGATTCAGAAGCTTAATGCTGTTTCGCGTATCTTCCGCCGCAATCAGATCCACATTCTGTAACGTCTCCACAACACGGGGCGTCATATCCCCCAGATTCCCAATCGGCGTCGCACACAGATATAACATTCCCGGCATATACTTTATCCTTTCAAATCCACGCAGAGAATGCCGCTTTTCAGGCATTCTCTTACGCAAACTGTAGTACTTCCAAGTCAGCTGTGCTGACTTTGTTCCTGTCCAATGGCGGGACGTCTTTAGAAGTACTTTTTGCGTTAGTAGCCATACACCTCATAAATCTCCGGCATATACACCCCCGGTTCCCGGTACACAATCAGCGGTTTCTCCACCGTCATCCGCGGCCTGCCGCCCCGTACCGCCTCCAGAAGAACCATGTTCGGCTCCTTGTCCACAAACGGGTATACCAGCCGCATACGCTTTGGCTCCAGCTTATATCTGGTCAGCATCACGATAATTTCCGCCAGCCGGAACGGCCTGTGCACGAGAAAAAACCTGCCTCCCGGCACGAGAAGTCTGGCCGTCTGTGATATCACATCCTCCAGCGTGCAGAGAATCTCATGCCTTGCTATGGCCTTTGCATCCGAAGGATTCTGCAGGCCGTGCTGCCCGATCATATAAGGCGGATTACAGGTAATAACGTCAAAGGAAGCAGCGTCAAACAGCTTATCTGCCTCCTTAATATCCCCGGTAATAATATCTATCTTTTCTTCCAGCCCGTTTAAGGCTACGCTGCGCCCTGCCATCTCCGCACTGTCCGCCTGGATCTCCAGCCCGGTCAGATGCGCCGCCTGCGTTTTCGCTTCCAGCAGAATGGGAATGATTCCCGTCCCTGTTCCCAGGTCCAGCACCCGCGCCCCATCCTTCACCACCGCAAAACCTGACAAAAGCACCGCATCCATCCCGAAGCAGAAGCGATCCGGATCCTGTATGATACGGTACCCGTTCCTCTGCAAATCATCGATCCGCTCATTCTCTTTCAAAGATATATCCCGCACCGCCCATTCTCCGATTTATTTTCTTGCTTCGTCTTTCTTTTCCAGCTTTTCCAGTTCTTTCAGCTCCGCGTCATTCGCTTCCGCCTTGCGGTTCTTTCCGTGCCTTCTCTTAAACCGGAGCTGGTCTGCCCGGTACTCCTGTATCTCCTTCTCATCGCCCACATCCACGATGACCTTCACAAGCTGCCTCAGCACATTTACACTCTGCACCTCGCCCTTCAGCCCATCGTCCGTAGTCACAAAGTCACCTACATTCGGCAGCTTTCTATTCAGCTCCTCGTAAGTTTCCTCCTCATTTTTCAGACAACACATCAGTCTGCCGCAGACGCCGGAAATCTTCGTGGGATTTAAGGACAGGTTTTGCTCCTTTGCCATCTTGATCGATACCGGCGCAAATTCCGACAAATGCGTATGACAGCAGAGCGGCCGTCCGCAGATACCGATTCCGCCCAGAATCTTCGTCTCATCCCTCACGCCAATCTGGCGCAGCTCAATTCTCGTCTTAAACACAGACGCAAGATCCTTCACCAGCTCCCGGAAATCAATGCGGCCGTCCGCTGTAAAGTAAAAGAGAACCTTGTTGTTGTCGAACGTGTATTCCGCGTCGATCAGCTTCATCTGTAAGCCGTGTTTTCTTATTTTTTCAAGACAAATTTTGAAGGCGTCCTTTTCTCTCTGTTTGTTCGACGCCTCCTGCTCATCATCCTTCTTGTTTGCTATCCGGAGAACCGATTTTAATGGCTGTACCACTTTATCGTCCTCCACCTCTCTGGGCGCCCCGATCACTGTGCCATACTCAATGCCACGTGCCGTCTCCACAATCACATGGTCTCCCTGCCTGATCTCGAACTTTCCCGGATCAAAAAAATATACCTTACCGGCGGTACGAAACCGCACGCCTATTACCTTAGTCATAATCTATCAACCTCCACATTACCTGCAGCTTACCTTTTCAAAAAAGTAAGCGCAGTGTCACTTTATTCCCTGTCAATTTTCCTTGATGGTGAGCAGTAAAAGCTCCATCGTCAGGTCAAAATTGACATTGGCATCCAGTCTTCTCTTCGCCTGCTGGAGCGCATTCACAATAATCTCGATCCCCTCGTAAGTACTCCTGTCCGCCACTCTCCGAATCTGCTGGATCTCATTGCGGAAAACCAGGCTGTTCATGTCTTTTGTCGCCTTAAACAGAAGCACATCCCTGTACCACACCGTCAAAATATCCAGATAGTCATTGATATCCAGATTGTACTCCGTAATTTTCTTGATCGCCTTGACGATTTCGTTGATCTCCATATCGTTGATATATTTTACAAGCGAAATGGCCTCTTCCTTTACTTTCTCAAACTCCTCGCTGCCGGCAAGATGCTTCGCCTTGCCCACGTTTCCTCTCGCAAATGCAACGCAGATATTCGCCTTATAGTCGGGAACCGCCAGTTCTTCCATCAGATATTTTTTCACAAGCGCATCTGACACCGGCTTCATGTTTAATACCACACAACGGCTGATAATCGTTGGCAGAAATTCCTCCACGTTGGAGGTGAGAATCAGAATCACCGCATAGGCCGGCGGCTCCTCCAGCGTCTTTAAAAGCGCGTTCTGCGCCTGCGGCGTCATTTTCTCGCCCTCGTTCATGATATAAATTTTGCGCGGGCTGCTGTAAGGTTTGATCCCGATATCGTTATTGATCTGCTCTCTGATATCCTCCACGCCTATGGTATTCGGCTTCTCATGGCTGACGTAAATAATATCCGGCTGGTTGCGGTTTATCGCCTGTTTACAGGAATGACATTCCCCGCAAGGCTCCGTTCCGCCCTTTTCACACTGTAACGTCATCGCAAAAAGACGGGCGATAAACTCCTTGCCCGCATTGCGCTCACCGTTGATAATATAAGCGTGGGAAACCTTGTCCATCTCAATCGCGTTCCGTATATGCTGTTTCAGTTCTTCCTGCCCGACAATATCCGAAAACTTTGCCATACATTTATCCCCCTGTAAGTTCCCAACCGCCATGCAACGGCTATGTGAAGATATCCAGCAGTAACCCCCGGATTTCTCCGATTTTTTCCAAAATCGCCAGATTGTCCTGCTCATCCTTCACCAGCTCCTGCGCCAGTGCGTCCAGATTCTGGTCAATCAGGCGAACGATCCCGTAAACTCTGTGCCGGCCTCTTCTGTCCAGAAAGTTTTCTCTCGAAAAAGCGTGAGAGCGATTGACAATCTCGTTCAGAAAGTCCTTCACCAGCGCGCGGTAGCGCTTCATATCCTTGATATCCCTGTGCTTTGCGAGCTTATTTCCCTGTCTGGTAATCTCCTCCATCATACCGGTCAGAGCGTTTTGCAGATCCTGCTCCTCGATTCTGCTGACCAGAGTAAACTTAAAAGTACCGTCCGTCTCCTGTGCCTGCTGCGGCTGCTCAATCTGCGGCGCCTGCTGTATCTGATTTACCTTAATGTCCACTCCCATCGCCTCCCCGCATCATCAACGTCCTATTGTAAACGTTCCCGCAAATAATCCGTAATCTCGTTCAAACAGCTTTCCAGCCGGTCGTTATAAAAGGTTCTGTCTATTTTGGAGAGCGCCAGCTTCTCCTTGGAAAAGTCCTGCGCGTCGGCCAGATACCGCCTGCACAGCTCCTCGTACTTCGGATGATCCTGCGCCTTTTCCCTGTCCAGAGCGCGCTGCAGGCGTACGCCGTCATCCAGCTCAATCATGACCGGCAGCACTTTGTCTGCACCGTAGAACCCGCGAAGCTGATCGTAAGCCTCCAGCGTACCGATCAGTACATAGGAGTACGCGGAAAGATCAATCTCCGCATCCGCCACGGTAAAATACCTCCAGATGCCGTAACAGGTGTCATAGGCTCTCGCCTCCACCACACTGCCCTGTCTCAGAAGCTTCTGAAAGCCCTCCTCATCCGTAAAATGGTATTCCACACCGTCCTGTTCCCCTGCCCTAATGGGACGGGTCGTATAAGGTACAATCGTCCTTAAAGGAACGTTTTTTTGCGCCAGCAACCTCTTATATATGGTGTCTTTCCCCGATGAGCTCTTCCCCATCAGGCATACTATTTTCCCCATGTCATTATCTTACCTTAATATAATAAGAATTTCAACCGCTACAGCGCCACTACAACAATCTCGCCCTTCTCAGACACGCCCTGTATGTGCAGGCCTGTTCTGCGGCATTCTTCGATCCGCTTTAACACCGTCTCATCCAGCAGTTCCCCCGGTGCCACAATCGGGCTGCCCGGCGGATAAAGGTTGATAAAACCGGCTGCGATCCTTCCAACGGCCTTCTGCATCGAAATCGTCTCCCATTCGCTGTGAAATGCCCGTCCAAGCGTCATACAGCTTTTCAACGGCCTGTTCAAATAGGACATTCTTTTCCCCGGCGCAGCATTCGCGTCATCTGTGCTCTCCTCTATCCTATCATCAATTTCACAGAGCGCGTCAGCCAATCTCTGCCAGCCTGCCGCCTCATCCATCAGCGTCATAATCGCCAGCACATAAGTTTCCGCCGCCATCTCCATCTCCAGATGATAGGTTTTCCGCAGAATGTCACAAAGCTCTTTTCCTGTCATATTTGTTCCCTTGACAGAAATCACCATTTTACCGAGATCCCAGCCCTTCAGCTCATGTCTCTTTTGTGACACTTTTGTCATTTTCCCGATACGGATATGCCCGAGGGATGCAGTCCTTTCGCAAAAGCTCTCATAATGTCCCCTCATGGCGGCAAACCGTTCCTGCCCCTGTTCTTCCAGAAACCTCATGCAGGCATCCATGCTCGCCATCAGCACATAGGAAGGGCTGCTGCTTTGCAACATAGAAAGGTACCTGCGTAGTTTCTCCCTGTCCACCCTGTCACCTTTCACATGCAGCAGCGCCGTCTGTGTCATGGCCGGCAGGGTTTTATGCAGGCTGTGGACCACCAGATCCGCGCCCCCCTTGATGGCTCCCTCCGGCAGATGCGACGACAGGCCGAAATGCGATCCGTGTGCCTCATCCACGATCAGGATCTTCCCCCGCTCATGTACGGCGGCGGCAATCCCGGGAATATCAGAAAGAACCCCCTCGTAAGTCGGGGAAGTAACGACCACCGCCTTTACCTCAGGATACATGTCCAGAAGATTACCAATCTCCTCCGCAGAGGCCCCGTCAAAAATGTCGTACTCCGAAATCATTTTCGGATAATAATAGCGCACGATCAGTCCATGCAGAATCGCTGCATGGTATACCGACTTATGACAATTTCTGGCTATCAGAATCTCATCCAGCGGTTCACACGCCGCCATAACAGCCGCGAGCACGCCGCCAGAGCCGCCGTTGACAAGAAAGAATGTCTCGTCCGCCCCATAAAGGCGGTTTGCCCGAAGCTGGGCCTCTTTCAGAATGCCCTCCGCCTGATGCAGATTGTCAAAATCCTCTATCTCCGTTATATCTATTTTGTGATAATCCGCCATCTCGCCGCCTGCCGGATTCCTTTTGTGCCCCGGCATGTGATAGGGGTAGAAATCACTTGCCGCATAGTCTGATAATGCCTGATACAGGCTCTTTCCCGCCGTCATGACGCTTTGGCCCCATGTCCCCGGTGAACGCCCACAGTTTCCATCAGCGAGCAGTACTTATCCGCGGCCGTCACAACCCAAGCCTCTCTGCAGGTAGGCGGCACCACCGACAAAGGCCACATATGTTTCTTTATAATTTCCCTTTGAATGTCGTTCAGATAATACTCCTTCTCCGCATTTCGAAGCGCTGTCATCGGATGATGAAAACCGTGCAGACGCTTTCTCTGGGAAAGATACGCTTTATCGTGCCAGTCGTAGAGAAAATAATCATGGAGCAGCGCACCCCGGATCAGGTCATGCTTGTTACAGCCAATTCCCAGCTTATTATTGATCAGAAGACTGTAGCGCGCCACATCCATGCAGTGATTGTGCACCGTCATGGTGCCATGCTGGATGTGCTTCCTGGTTCTCATAAAATTTTCAGATTTCAGAATATCCTCGCCGTGCTCCCGAAGCAGCTTATGGATTCTCTTATGGCGTTCGTAAAGCCTCTGCAAACGCTCCCTGCGTTTTCTTTGATGGTTCTTAAACAGTTCCATTCTTCCCTTTCCTCCATTCCTGCGGGTGATGTTTACCAGTTACTTTACTACTCCTCTTCCACCAGATTATGCAGCTCCTTTGCCCGATGTGCCCAGGTATGTCCCGCCTTTGCAAGCTCATACCCGCCATCCGCGACCGCCTGCATACGATCCGGGTCCGCCAACAGTTCCTTTGCTATTTCCGGCAGCCGCTCCATCTCCTTGAGTGAATACAGGCGGCAGTCTTTGCCGTCGTGTAAAATTTCGTCCAGATAGATACTGCTGTCCGTCAGACATACCGATCCGTTCAGCATGGTATTAAATATTCTGTCGTGAGCGCCGTTTTTAAACCACGGCATCACATTCAGGGACAGCTTCGTCTGGCACAGCCTTTTCAGACATCCCTCGGAATTCAGACTGTTCATAATGCGCAGGTTTTCGGGATGCCTGCACTCCAAAAGATTCCATCCATCGCCAAAAACATGCACCGTAATGCCTGCGTCCACCAGCTCCTGCACCGCCCGTCCCCTGAACGTATAGCGCACATACAGGTCAATAAAGGTGAGCGCTGCCATGGTCTTTTTCAGTTCTTCCTCCGGCACCTCGGAAAGCTCCGCCAGAAGATGGGCCTGCGCCACTTCCTCTACCGTCAGATCCGGGTGCGCAAAAAGATCCTCTATCATTCTATGATAAAAGGCTGTGTACTCGTCGTCAATCCTTGTAATATATTTATCAAAAGTAGATGGTCTGCAATAGTTTCCTACCATCGTCACATCATACTTCCGAAAGGCAATCGGCACATTCGTTTTTCCGGGGTGCAGCTGCGTGCCCGCAAGCGGCAGAAAAGGCCCGTTTTTAATTTCTGGAAAAAACCTGCGCATGTAAGCTTCATGATTTTTGTCAATGCTGATATGATGATAGTTTGAAGGAACCCTTTCCAGAAAATGATGATAATACATAGGATGATCCACCACAATATTGTAGCTTGGAATGTGCAGCGCCTCCCACATCGTCGTATCATTCTCATCCAGGAAATAATGTTCCCCACTCATCCCATGAAAATTAAAATTGATGAGCGCTGTATTTCCCTCTTCAAAAAATCGGAAAAACTTCTCCGTACTCTCCCACGGCTTGCTCAGGTCATAAATAAAAATTTCATGCCCGAGCTCTTTCATCGCCTCCGCGATCTGCAGGGAAAAATATCCCTGCGTCTCAATATCTCCAATAAAAAACAACAGCTTTTTCATCACCGCACTCCTTTTTGTTGTGCCGTCAACTACTTCTTATATCGGCTGTATTTCACGATTCCTGTACAGGACAGTCCCTCAAGGTCAAGCTGTCCCGCAGTAAATCCCTTCCTTTCAGTATAACACATCCTCCGCAAAACCGCTCGCTCTACAGTCAAAAACTCTGCTAGAAACTGACAAACATCAATTCTCCGAAGCACTTTCCGTATCGTGGTACACAAGTGCAGTGATGACAAAGCTTGCCACAAAGGACACAACAGCCACCACAGCGGCCTTCCATAAGTTAGCCGGATCATCCACACTGTAAAACATCAAAATCGTCGAAACGCACGGGAATGCAAAAGTATAACAGTGTACCGTCAGAAGCCCCTGCACGGCTCCCGCAATCATACAGCCGAAAATATTACCGATTAGCGGCGTTTTCTCTTTAAAGCACACCCCGAAAATGGACGGCTCCGCGATTCCCGAAACAAATTCCGTTATCATTGCGCTGATCGACATCGCCTTTTTATCCGCTGATTTCGACTTTACAAACACCGCGAGGTCACAGCCTGCGAGCGATATATTGGAGATCAGAAATGCCACCATAATGCCATAATCCACACCTGTCACCCCGATCTGGGTAATCGCAAGCGTGATAAAGATCCAGTGCATTCCCGTGGACACCAGCAGCGTTGTCAGAGCCGCAAACAACGCCCACGCGATCATAGGCGCCCTCATCTGCATCATCTCAAGCCCATCCGCCAGCAGACCACTCAGCAGGCTGACAATCGGTTCAATGACGAGAATGCCCAGAAGCGAGGTGGCAAAGATCGCGCACACAGCCAGAAAATACGGCTGAAGGCTCTCCTTAATCAGCCTTTTCAGCCACTTTACAATATGTGACATACAATAAATCAGCAAAATGATCGGAATCACATTATAGGCATAAGTCGCCGCTACCACAGGTATCCCCGCAAAAGTAACACGCCCGCCGCCTTCCATCAGGGACGCAAAGTCCGGAAGCAGCATAACACATACGCTGCTAAGCGCAATCAGCGGATCCGTTTCAAAATGTTTCGCCGCAGAATAAGCCACATACACCGGCAGAAAATAGAAGGGAGTCGTCGCCAGCGCCGACATAATCACCTCTGTCGTCCCCGTCAAAATATGTACCGCCGTCAAAAGCATCACAATAATTTTCAGGATGCCGCCCGCCAAAAGAATCGGTATGATCGGCATCATACACTCCGTCACATGATCAAACGCCGCCAGAATGCCCTTTTTTAACTTACTCATATCCTCTCACCATCCACTGCCCTTCTTTTCATTGTGCATATCATGTTCTAAAAACATTTGCCTACTAATGGTATCATACTCCGTTAGAAATTTCTATTCTAAAATCCGATAAATGCCGGTGTCTTCTGGCACACAGACACTCCTTTACAGGCATAAAACAATCGCCCTATAACTCACTTTCGGTTATAGAGCGATTTTCCATTTTAAATATCTTTCTATGCCATTTTTAATTAATTTTTACGCGCAAACATTACTTCAAGTCCGTTATCTGGACGATATGTTCAAGTAACTTCAAAATTTTGCAACAATAGGATCGTAGAAAAGTAAATGAAAATTCTACAAAATGAAAAACCTCATAACCACCACGAATGTAGTAATTACAAGGATCTCCATTAGCTAATGCCCAGAACCGGAATCGAACCAGTGACACGAGGATTTTCAGTCCTCTGCTC
>CBCOZL010000037.1:0-35176 GCA_965114645.1 uncultured Lachnospiraceae bacterium
CTTTTCCCGAAATTCTGGGACAGCGGTATCTGTATAATTACAATGTGATTCTCGCAAAGAAGAGTGTGCTGCGGGATTACTGTGCGTGGCTGTTCCCGATTCTTATGCGGACGGAGGAGCTGAGCGTGCCGAAAGGGAGTGAGAGGAACGACAGGTATCTCGGATATATGGGGGAGACGCTGGAGACGCTTTATTTTATGAAGAATGCGGAGCGGCTGAATGTGGTGCATGGGGAGTGCAGGCTGCGGACATAAAACGTTATTCCGTTCAAAATCATCGTTGACTTTTCCAAATAATTTCTATACAATAAACCCATCAGGGAAATTCTAACAGGGGTGCATTCCGCACGTTCAGGACAGTTTCTGTCGGATTTTTCTATTATACAGACAACAGAAGATGCGGCAGGAACTGGAACATGCATCTGTGGGGGACATGTCTTCTTTCCTGCCGGGATACGGGAAGGAGGAAGCATGGCACAGAAAGGACATGTATGGAACTTGTGGAGGAACTGGAGATCCGGGTACAGGGGAAAGGTACGGAGGAATGTAAAGGACAGGCTGTTCCGGTTCCTGTTCGAGAAAGACAGGGAGGCGCTCCTGGAGCTGTATAACGCGCTGAACGGGACTGATTACGGGGATTCGTCGGAACTTGAGATTGTGACGATCGAGAGTGCGGTTTACGTGGTGATGAAAAATGACCTTGCCTTTGTGCTGGCGGGTACATTAAATATGTACGAGCACCAGAGCACGTACAGCCCGAACCTGCCGGTACGGTTCCTGATCTACCTGGCGCAGGAATACCAGAGGGTGACCGGGCGTGCAGAAAAGAGCCTGTATGGGACGGGGCTGGTTTCCCTGCCGGCACCAAAGTGTGTTGTGTTCTATAACGGGACAAAGGAGATGCCGGAGGAGCAGACAATCAGACTTTCGGACGCCTTTGAGAATAAGGCAGCCAAAGCGGACGTGGAGGTGACGGTGCGGGTGCTCAATATAAACCGGGGGCATAACCGTTTGCTGATGGAAAAATGCAGGGTGCTGGAGGAATACTCGGAATTTGTGGAAATAACGAGAAGGTGTATGGCTGAAGGGAAGCGGACGGAACGTGCGCTGGAGGATGCGGTGGATTATTGTATAGAAAACGGGATCCTTGAGAAGGTTCTGAGGGAAAACCGTGCGGAGGTGCTTGGCATGCTGCTGGAAGAGTTTGATGTGGAGAAGTATGAGAGGACGCTGAAAAGTGAGGGACGCGAGGAAGGGCGTGAGGAAGGCATCAGGGAAGGCATGGAAATGGGGAGGAAGCAGGGAATAGAACAAGGAATAGAACAGGGGATTCGCTGTATGGTGGAAGCTTTGCAGGAAACCGGGCAGACGGAAGCGGATACCATAGATAAGATTATAGAGAAATATGCGCTGTCTCAGGCAGAGGCGGAAGAGAAGATTTTGCAGTATTGGAAATAATATTTCTTTTATAGAATCATCAAAAACCTATTGGAAGCCGCGCCCGGTCATGTTACACTAAGAACAGATCAGGGGCGGTTTTTCTATGGCATGGAGAAGGTGGGAAGATTGTCCCGGTAAATGCATGCAGTTAAAACAGCGGACTGCAGAATGGAGGATAGCATGACAGCAGAAAAAATCAAAGAGATCGTTTCACAGATGACGCTGGAAGAAAAAGCATCTATGTGTTCGGGTGCAGATTTCTGGCACACGGAGGCGGTGGAGCGGTTGGGGATTCCCGCCAGCATGGTGTCGGACGGACCGCACGGTCTGCGCAAGCAGGATCAGGAGGGCGACCACTTAGGGGTCAACGACAGTATCAAAGCGGTATGTTTTCCGGCAGGATGCGGCACGGCGGCTTCATTTAACAGAGAGCTGATACAGCAGATGGGGGAGACATTGGGAGAAGAGTGCCAGGCGGAGGGAGTGAGTGTGATTCTCGGTCCGGCCGTGAACATTAAAAGATCCCCTCTTTGTGGACGTAACTTTGAATACTATTCCGAGGATCCGCTTGTGGCGAGCGAGATGGCGGGGGCGCTGATTCACGGTGTACAGAGCAAAAATGTGGGAACCAGCATCAAACATTTTCTGGGGAACAATCAGGAAACCAGAAGAATGTCATCGGATTCCAAGATTGGTGAGAGATCCCTGCATGAGATTTATCTGGCGGCCTTTGAGGGCCCGGTGAAGAAGGAGAAGCCCTGGACGGTGATGTGTTCCTACAATAAAATCAACGGCACTTATGCGGCAGAGAACCACAAATATCTGACGGAGGTACTCCGTGACGAGTGGGGATTTGACGGCTATGTGATGAGTGACTGGGGCGCGGTCAACAGCCGCGTGAAGGATCTGCAGGCTGGGCTTGATCTGGAGATGCCTTCTTCGCACGGGGCGAATGACAGGCTGATCGTTGGCGCCGTACAGAGCGGGGAACTGCCAGAAAAAGTGCTGGACACGGCGGTGGCGCGTATTTTGAATATTGTATTCCGCTACGAGGAAAACAGGGATAAGAACGCGGTCTTTGACCGGGATAAAGACCATGAGATGGCGCGGAAAGTGGCGCAGGAAACGATTGTACTGTTAAAAAATGAGGGTGTACTGCCCCTTTCTGAGCAGGATGACATTGCTTTTATCGGAAAATATGCGAAGACGCCCCGTTATCAGGGCGGCGGCAGCTCACATATCAACAGCCACAAGGTCACTTCGGCGTTAGACGCAGTGGAGGGTATGGGTCATGTGACGTATGCGCAGGGCTTTGATGACAAGGAGGACAGAACGGACGAGAAGCTGCTTGCAGAGGCGGTGGAGACGGCGAAAAAAGCAAAAGTGGCGGTAATCTTTGCGGGACTGCCGGACGCTTTTGAATCAGAAGGATTTGACCGGGAGCACATGCGGATGCCGGACTGTCAGAATGAGCTGATATCCAAGGTTGCGGCGGTTCAGCCGAACACGATCGTGGTGCTGCACAACGGTTCTCCCGTGGAGATGCCCTGGGTGAACGAGGTGAAAGGCATCGTGGAGGCGTATCTCGGCGGCCAGGCGGTAGGCGGAGCAGTCTGCGATATTCTGTTTGGAAAGGTGAATCCCAGCGCGAAGCTGCCGGAGTCATTTCCTCTCAAACTGGAGGATAACCCTTCTTTCCTCTTCTACATCGGGGAAAAAGACAAGGTAGAATACCGGGAAGGTATTTTTGTGGGTTACCGCTATTATGATAAGAAGAAAATGGATGTGCTGTTCCCCTTCGGACACGGCCTTTCCTATACGACATACGAGTATGCCAACCTGACTACGGATAAGGATCAGATGAAGGACACCGATGTTATGACGGTATCCGTGGATGTGACGAACACAGGCAATATGGCGGGTAAGGAAGTGGTGCAGCTCTATGTGGCGGATAAGGAGAGTACGGTGATCCGTCCTTTGAAGGAGCTGAGAGGCTTTGAGAAGGTGGAACTCGCACCGGGAGAGACGAAGACGGTGACCTTTACGCTGGACAAAAGGGCGTTTGCCTACTATAGCGTAAAGCTCCAGGACTGGCATGTGGAGACGGGAGCTTTCGACATTATGATCGGCAGGTCTTCCCGCGATATTGTACTGACGAAAGAGATTACGGTGGAATCCACTGTGAAGATTCCTTTTGTGTACACAACGGACACCATTATGGGCGATGTGCTCAAAGATCCGCGCGCCAGGGAGATTGTGAAGGATCTTCTCAAGCTTGATATTTTTGGCGGAGAGCAGGGAAAAGCGGAGAGCAGCGTTGCCAATGAAGCGATATCCGAGGGAATGAGTGCGGCCATGGCCGGATTTACACCTCTGCGGGGTGCAATCAGCTTCGGTGGCGATATGAATATGGCGGATATACAGGAGATTGTGGATAAGCTGAACGCGCTGGAGGAGAACTGAGAGTCTGCCATGCATCATGCGTGTACACAGTGAAACACATTTCATAATGTGAGAAATGAGAATGGCATAACCGGGCGTCAGCTCTGGTTATGCCATTCGTTTCTCAACTGTTTTTATATTTCAGTGCAGCTTCCACAAATCCCTTAAAGAGCGGATGTGGTCTGTTCGGCCGGGATTTTAATTCCGGGTGCGCCTGTGTCGCCACAAAGAATGGATGATCTGCCAGCTCGCACATTTCTACGATGCGACCATCGGGAGAAAGCCCGGAAAGCCGCATCCCCTTTTCCGTGAGCACCGCGCGGTAGTCGTTGTTGACTTCATAGCGGTGTCTGTGTCTTTCGTGGATTGTCTCCTCATTGTACAGCGCATACGCTTTGGACGACTTGTCCAGCACACAGGGATAGGAACCGAGTCGGAGGGTACCGCCGATATCTTCCACACCGTTCTGATCTGGCATCAGCGCGATGACTGGATGGGTGGTGGAAGGCGCCAGCTCGATGCTGTGCGCATCGTTGTAGCCGATCACATTTCTGGCAAATTCCACGATGGATAACTGCATACCGAGACAAAGCCCCAGGAATGGAATGTTATGCTCTCTGGCGTAAGTGATGGCTTCGATCTTGCCCTCAATGCCCCGGTCACCGAAACCGCCGGGCACCAGAATGCCGTTTACATCGTGCAGGAGGGAATCCACATTGTCCCGTGTGACGGTCTCGGAATCCACCCATTTGATATCTACCACGCAGCGGTGGGAAATGCCGCCGTGCTTTAAAGCTTCCACCACGCTGATATAAGCGTCATGAAGCTGTGTGTATTTGCCAACAAGGGCAACCGTCACGGAATCGGTAGGAGTCCGAAGAGATTCCACCATAGCCTTCCAGTCGGTCAGATCCGGCTCGGGGCAGTCCAGTTTCAGACACTCGCAGGCTACCTGTGCCAGATGCTCCTTTTCCATAGCGAGTGGCGCTTCATATAAATGTTCCACATCCAGATTCTGAAGAACGCGGTTGTTCGGTACGTTACAGAACAGGGCAATCTTGTCCTTGATGCCCTGATCCAGCGGATGCTCGCTCCGGCAGACAATGATGTCCGGCTGGATACCCATACCCTGCAGGTCTTTGACACTGGCCTGAGTCGGTTTGGTTTTCAGCTCCTGGGAGGCGCTTAAGTACGGGATCAGCGTCACATGAATCAGAATCGCATTCTCCCGGCCCACCTCGTGCTGGAACTGACGGATGGACTCCAGAAAGGGCTGGCTCTCGATATCGCCCACCGTGCCGCCCACCTCGATGATGGCAATGCGGGTTTCCTGGTCTGTAAAGTTGCGATAAAATCTACTCTTTATTTCGTTTGTTATATGGGGGATAACCTGCACGGTGCCGCCGCCGTAATCGCCCCTCCGCTCTTTCTGCAATACGGACCAGTATACTTTACCGGTTGTCACATTGGAATTTTTGTCCAAATTTTCATCGATGAAACGCTCGTAATGACCGAGATCCAGATCGGTCTCGGTGCCGTCCTCGGTGACAAACACTTCTCCGTGCTGGATCGGATTCATGGTACCCGGGTCAATGTTGATGTAAGGATCGAACTTTTGCATGGTCACTTTGTAACCGCGCGCCTTTAAGAGTCTTCCCAGAGATGCCGCCGTGATGCCCTTGCCGAGACCCGAAACAACGCCTCCCGTGACGAATACATATTTTACCGCCATCTGTCTGTTCCTTTCTAAAATGCGAAAAGGAACTGTTTAGTGCCTTCACAGTTCCGATGCAAAAAATTGAATAGTTACCGTCAAAAACAATACACTGTTTATTATACAATGAGAAGATAGAAAAAATCTACTCTAAAGGTCAAAAATTGTAAAAAAATTTATAATTCTTTTACACATGTGTTCAGAATTTCATAATTCCCTCATTGATTTATGATTTTTACTATCTTATAATGAGATTATTGCATAAAAATGAAAGTGAGGATGCCTCATGGCAGATAACGTAAATCAATTTGATAATGGCGGCGGCCCTGGTCCCGGTGGACCTGGAAACGGCGGCTCTGGAAATGGCGGTGGCCCGGGCGGCCCCGGAGGAAGCGGCGGGGATCCCCGCAGGCAGAGTCTGATTATGCTTGTGGTAGCGGCGCTGATCACCCTTCTCTGTGTCAGTGTTTTTATGAAGATGCTGACGGGAGCCACCAATCAGGAAATCTCTTACAACGAGTTTGTGAAGATGGTGGAAGACGGAAAGGTGAAAAGCGTGCAGGTGGGTTCTGACCGCATCACGGTTTATCCGAAAGCGGAGCAGAAGGATTCCGCATTTCTTTATGCTTACGGTATGGGTGTGAGCACTTACTACACGGGTAAGATGGAGGATGACGACAAGCTGGCTGAACGGCTTTTGGAGCACAAGGTGGAGATGAAGAAGGAAGTCTCCGACAGCTCCAGCGTGATTATGACGGTGCTCCTCTACTATATTCTCCCGGTGCTTCTGATGTGGGGGCTTCTGAGTCTTCTTTTCCGGCGTATGGGCGGCAAAGGCGGGCCTATGGGCGTGGGCAAGAGCACGGCGAAGGCTTATGTGCAGAAGGAGACGGGCATCACTTTCCAGGATGTGGCCGGGGAGGATGAGGCGAAGGAGTCGCTTGTGGAAGTGGTAGACTTCCTGCACAATCCCGGAAAATACTCCAAGATCGGTGCGAGACTGCCAAAGGGCGCGCTTCTGGTGGGGCCTCCCGGTACGGGTAAGACGCTTCTGGCGAAGGCGGTGGCAGGTGAGGCGCATGTGCCTTTCTTTTCCCTGTCCGGCTCAGACTTTATTGAATTGTATGTGGGCGTGGGTGCGTCCCGTGTCCGTGACCTCTTTAAGGAGGCGGAGAAGAACGCTCCCTGTATTGTGTTTATAGACGAGATTGATGCCATCGGCAGGAGCCGTGACACGAAATACGGCGGAGGCAACGAGGAGCGGGAGCAGACACTGAACCAGCTTCTCTCAGAGATGGATGGTTTCGACGGGAAAAAGGGCATTATCATTCTGGCGGCTACCAACAGGCCGGAAATTCTGGATAAGGCGCTGCTTCGTCCGGGCCGTTTCGACAGGCGGATCATTGTGGATAAGCCGGATTTGAAAGGACGCGTAGAGATTTTAAAGGTGCATTCCAAGGATGTGCTGATGGACGATTCGGTGGATTTGAACGAGATTGCGCTGGCTACTTCCGGCGCGGTTGGTTCCGACCTTGCGAATATGATTAACGAGGCGGCCATCAATGCCGTGAAGCTGGGCAGGGAGTATGTGAGCCAGAAAGATCTCTTTGACGCGGTGGAGCAGGTGCTCGTAGGCAAGGAAAAGAAAGACCGCGTGATGAGCAAGGAAGAGCGCAAGATCGTATCTTACCACGAGGTGGGCCATGCGCTTGTGAGCGCATTGCAGAAAAATTCAGAGCCGGTACAGAAGATCACGATTGTGCCCCGCACGATGGGAGCGCTTGGTTATGTCATGCATGTGCCGGAGGAGGAAAAGTATCTGGATACCGAGGCGGAGCTTCGCGACAGGCTGGTGGGCCTGCTGGGCGGGCGCGCGGCGGAGGAGATCGTCTTTGACACGGTGACCACGGGCGCGGCCAACGACATTGAACAGGCGACCAGCATTGCAAGAAATATGATTACCCGCTTCGGCATGAGCAAAAAGTTCGGGCTGATGGGGCTTGCCACGGTGGAAAGCCAGTATCTGGACGGCAGGGCATCGCTGACCTGCTCCGATGTGACGGCGGCGGACATTGACTCTGAGGTGATGAAGCTGCTCCATGAAAGCTATAAGAGAGCGAAGAAGCTTCTGAAAGAAAACCGCGAGATCATGGATAAGCTGGCGGCACATCTGATCGAGAAAGAGACCATCACGGGCAAGGAGTTTATGAAGATTTACCGCAAGGAGAAGGGCATCCCGGAACCTGCGGAGGAAGAGGAAGGCGCGGCGGCCAAAGGGGATAAGAAGGCAGAGCAGGCGCAGGAGAATGGCGGAAAGCCGGATATGCCGGGTGCGGGGAATCCTGCCGTACAGCCGGAAATGCAGAATGCGGCGGCCGGAGGAGCCCGGGAGATGATGAGTCCGGCGGGACAGTCCGGGGCACAGAACGCTGCGAATTTTCACCCGGTGCCAGAGGCAGGCGCATGGCAGCAAAACGGCGGACAGATGCAGGGACAGCCGCAGCAGAGCGGCATGCAGATGCAGGGACAGCCGCAGCAGGGCGACATGCAGATGCAGGGAAAGCTACAGCAGAGCGGCGCGCAGATGCAGGGACAGCCACAGCAGAGCGGCGCGCAGATGCAGGGACAGCCGCAGCAGGGCAGCGCCCCGGCGCAGGAACCTGCCGGCCCCAGAGGCCTGTTTTCGCAGGCGCCCGATCCCGGGCATACTTCCGAAGATAAATAGTATTTGTGTTTCAGAAAAGGCAGAGTCGGTGAAAGACTTTGCCTTGTTTTCTTTATCCGCCTCCTGTACAATAATGGGAGAACAATGGTGAGGATGTTTGTATGTTTGATTTCGACGAGGAATTGAAAAAGCTGCCCAACTCTCCGGGCGTATATCTGATGCATGACGGCAACGATACGATCATCTATGTAGGGAAGGCCGTAAATCTTCATAACCGTGTGCGCTCCTATTTTCGCAAAATTGTGGGGCGCGGGCCGCAGATTGACCGGATGGTAGAGCAGATTGCGCGGTTTGAGTATATCGTGACGGACTCGGAGCTGGAGGCTCTTGTTTTAGAGAATAATCTGATTAAGGAATACAGTCCGAAATATAATACCATGCTGAAGGACGACAAGACATATCCTTATATCAAGGTGACTGTGGGAGAGGAATATCCGCGTATTTTTATTTCCCGGGAGATGAAGAAGGATAAGTCCAGATATTTCGGGCCATACACGAGCGCGACGGCTGTGAAGGACACCATCGATCTGATGAACAAACTTTATCAGCTTAAGACCTGCAACCGCAGGCTGCCCCGGGATATCGGGCTGGAGCGTCCCTGTCTGAATTATCATATCAAGCAGTGCACGGCGCCCTGCCAGGGCTATATCAGCAAGGAGGAGTACCGGGCGCGGATCGACCGGGCGCTCGACTTTCTGAACGGAAATTACAAACCGATGCTCCGGGAACTGGAACGAAAAATGACGGAAGCGTCAGAAAAGATGGAGTTTGAGGAGGCGGCGGGATACCGGGATCTGTACAACAGCGTAAAGAGTGTGGCACAGAAGCAGAAGATCACGGATTCTGACGGAGAGGACAAGGATATCATAGCGCTGGCTCTGGAGGAGCATGACGCGGTGGTGCAGGTGTTTTTTGTGCGTGATGGCAAGCTGATCGGCAGAGACCATTTTTATATGACCCATGTGGAAGACTGTGACAGCGCGCAGATTCTTCTTGATTTTGTAAAACAGTTTTATGCGGGAACGCCCTATATCCCGAAGGAACTCATGCTGCAGGAGGAAATTGCGGATACGGAGATTCTGGAGAAATGGCTTGGCGCGAGAAAGGGAGGGCGGGTCTATATCCGCGTGCCGAAAAAGGGAGCGAAGGAAAAGCTGGTGGAGCTGGCGGCACAGAATGCTAGACTGATTTTAAGCCAGGATAAAGAGCGCATCCGCAGGGAGGAAGGGAGGACCATCGGAGCCATGAAGGAGATCGCGGCGCTTCTGGATCTGGAGGACGTGAGCCGCATGGAGGCTTTTGATATCTCCAATATCAGCGGTTTTGCCAATGTGGGTTCCATGGTGGTTTTCGAGAAAGGGAAGGCGAAGCGCAGCGACTACCGTAAGTTCCGCATCCAGTCCGTGTCGGGGCCGGATGATTATGCCTGCATGAGAGAGGTGCTGACCAGACGGTTTGTCCACGGCATGGAGGAGAAGGAGGATCTGGACCGCAGGCAGATGGATCACACGTTCGGGAGCTTTACCAGGTTTCCCGATCTGCTTCTGATGGATGGCGGCAAAGGACAGGTCAATATTGCATTACAGGTACTTTCCGAGCTGCAGCTGGATATTCCTGTCTGCGGCATGGTGAAGGACGACAACCATCGGACCAGAGGTCTTTATTATCAGAATGTGGAGATTCCCATTGACACGCGCTCGGAAGGATTTAAGCTGATTACCAGAATCCAGGACGAGGCGCACCGTTTTGCGATAGAGTACCATCGGTCGCTTCGGTCGAAGGCGCAGGTAAAGTCTGTTCTGGATGAGATTCCCGGTGTGGGACCGGCGAGGAGAAAGGCACTGATGCGGCATTTCGGCTCCATCAATGAGATTAAGGAGGCGTCGGTGGAGAAACTCTGCGAGGTACCCGAAATCCCGGAGCATATTGCAGGACAGATTTATGAGTATTTTCGGGCGGAGGAGAGTGAAGGGAAAAATGATTTGCAGCAGGGAGGAAAAGTAGAGGGCAGATAATGCAACTATTATTAGTTGCATATTCGATATTGAAATGATACACTATACTACAGAGGGAAATGAATGAGTAAAAAGGAGAAGCTGGTAAAACGATTACTGAAATTACCTAAGGATTTTACTTTTGATGAAATGGAATCATTATTGTCGTGTTTTGGTTATAATTTGAAACAGGGGAATTCGGGATCCGGAATTAAGTTTATCAAAGCCGAAAGCAATGAAACAATCAACTTTCATAAGCCGCATCCGAATGGTATATTAAAACGATATATATTGGAACAGGTTATCGAGAAATTGAGAAAGGATGGTTTGCTATGAGCGATTTGCTTTTTTATAAAAATTATAATGGAACCGTGGAGTATTCCAAAGAAGACGATTGCTTGTTCGGAAAAGTTGTCGGGATAAAATCGCTGCTTTCTTATGAAGGGAACTCGGTTCGGGAATTAGAACAGGATTTCAAAAATGTAATTGATGATTATCTGAAGGATTGCAAAGAACGTAACTTGGAGCCGGAACAGCCGTATAAAGGAACATTCAATGTCAGGATCAGCCCGGAACTTCATAGAAATATTGCAATTTATGCGATTGAGCATGGAAAGAGTTTAAACGCAGTGGTAGAGGAGGCCATTGGAAACATATGTAGGCAATAAACGGGGCGGAACCCGCGCAATACAATAATGAGGAGGAAGCTATGGCGAGCATTAATCTAACAAAAGTAATCGAAAAATTTAAGTGGGAGAACCTGACGCCTGAAATCGACATTTCAAAAGTCAAGGTGACGCAGCCAGATATCAATAGACCGGCACTGCAGCTGGCAGGATATTTTGAGCATTTTGAGACAACGCGTTTGCAGATTGTCGGTTTTGTGGAATACTCTTACATGAACGGTCTGGATGAGGACAGACAGAGGGAGATTTTTGAGAAGCTTCTGAACAACCCGCTGCCGGGCATTCTGTTTTGCCGGGAGCTGCATCCGAATGAAATTTTCAGGGAAGTTGCGGTCAAACATGGCGTGCCGCTTCTGATGAGCAAAAAGGCGACATCGGCCTGCATGGCTGAGGTTATCCGCTGGCTGAACGTGAAGCTTGCCCCCTGCATTTCCGTGCACGGTGTACTTGTGGATGTTTACGGTGAGGGTGTCCTGATTACGGGTGAGAGCGGTATCGGTAAATCCGAGGCGGCGCTTGAGCTGATTAAGAGAGGACACCGTCTGGTGACGGATGATGTGGTGGAAATCAGACGTGTCAGCGAGGACACGCTGATCGGTTCCGCGCCGGATATCACAAAGCACTTTATTGAACTGCGCGGTATCGGCATTGTGGATGTGAAGGCGCTTTTCGGTGCATCCAGTGTCAGGGATACGCAGAACATAGATCTGGTTATCCGGCTGGAGGACTGGGATAAAGATAAGGAGTACGACCGTCTGGGGCTGGAGGAAGAGCACACCGAGTATCTGGGCAACCGCGTAGTCTGTCACAGCATTCCGATCAGACCGGGACGTAATCTGGCAATCATCTGCGAGTCTGCGGCCGTTAACCACCGCCAGAAGAAGATGGGCTACAATGCGGCACAGGAGCTGTACAAGCGCGTACAGAACTCCCTCGCGCACGGCAGGAATGATGAGGACGAGTAAAAATAAAAAAATGGAGGCAGGTATGGCAAATTATGTATTTGGGGTAGACGTGGGTGGAACCACTGTCAAAATGGGGTTATTTGACAAGGAAGGCAATGTTTTGGAGAAGTGGGAGATTCCCACCAGGACAGAAAACCGCGGGGAGAAAATTCTTCCCGATATCGCGGCTGCTATAAAGGAAAAGATGGCGCAGAAATCCATCGCGGCAGAGGAAGTTGCCGGCGTTGGCATCGGCGTGCCGGGGGCTGTGGAGAAGAACGGCATTGTGCACATAGCCGTTAACCTGGGCTGGGAAGAGATGAACATGAAGGAGGAGCTTACCGCACTGCTTGACGGGATGCGCGTGGAGGGCGGCAACGACGCCAATGTGGCGGCGCTCGGTGAGATGTGGAAAGGCGGCGGCCAGGGGCATAAGAATCTGGTGGCGGTTACCCTCGGCACAGGCGTGGGCGGAGGCATCATCATAAACGGTGAGATTATGACGGGCGCAACGGGGGCGGGCGGCGAGATCGGCCACATTCATGTGGAGGATAACGAGACGGAACCATGCGGCTGCGGAAACCTTGGCTGTCTGGAGGAGTATGCATCCGCCACGGGTATCACCAGACTTGCGAACCGGGCTTTACAGGCGAGCGATAAGGACAGCGTTCTGAGAACGGGTGAGGTATCTGCAAAAGCCGTGTTTGACGCGGTTAAGGCGGGGGACGAACTGGCCGTGGAGATTGCGAAGCAGTTTGGCGACTATCTGGGCAAGGGTCTGGGCGTGATCGCGGGGATTATCAACCCGGAGATCTTCGTGATCGGCGGCGGTGTGTCGAAGGCTGGAGAGGTGCTTTTTGAGTACATCAAACCTTCCTTTGAGAAGACGACGTTTTCCGGCTGTCGGAATGTGATCTTTGCGCTTGCGACACTTGGGAATGATGCAGGCATCTACGGCGCGGCGAGATTACTGTTATAGAAGATCAGACATAGCCCGGTTTCAGGATTTGTTTTACGGGCAGGGCGGATTGTTGATTGTAAGAATTGGTATGAGCTGTAAGGGATATATTATATAAATAAAAGAATGAGCGGGAGTAAATTTTGAGTGCATCAATGTATGATTATATCAGGACGATTGTTCCTGAAGAGAGGCTTCTGTTCCATGAGCCGATGAACAGACATACCACTTTCCGGGTAGGCGGCGAGGCGGAGTGCATGGCGGTAGTGGAGACGCAGGATGAACTGTCACAGCTTGTTTCCTACCTGGGCCGGATAGAGCAGGAATACTTTGTTCTGGGAAATGGCAGCAATCTCCTTGTGGGAGATAAGGGTTATCGAGGGATTGTTGTAAAGCTTGGTCCACGGCTGAGTGCAGTCCGTGTGGAGCAAGATCATATTGCGGCGGGCGCGGGCGCACTGCTGTCTCAGGTGGCGTTTGCGGCAAGGGATGCAGGCTTAAGCGGCATGGAATTTGCCGCAGGGATACCGGGCAGCATCGGCGGCGGCATTGTGATGAATGCCGGCGCTTACGGCGGAGAAATGAAACAGATTGTGCAGATGGTCCGAGTGATGGACAAAGAGGGGGAAATCCTGACTCTGGACAATGATACGATGGAATTTGGCTACCGCACCAGCATCATCAGAAACAGGCCTTTCATTGTGCTGGGGGTGGTCTTGAAACTGACACCCGGTAATCGGGATGAGATCAGCGCGAAGATGGAAGAACTGATGAAGCAGCGCAAGAGTAAGCAGCCACTGGAGTATCCGAGCGCTGGCAGCACATTCAAGAGGCCAGAGGGGTATTATGCGGGCAAACTTATCATGGATGCGGGCCTTCGCGGCTACCGCATCGGCGGTGCGCAGGTGTCCGAGAAACACTGCGGCTTTGTCATCAATTCCGGCGGTGCATCGGCGGCGGATATCAGGGAAGTGATCGAGGAAGTACAGGAGCGCGTGCGGGACCGGTTTCATGTCCGGCTGGAGCCTGAAGTTATTTTTTTAGGAGATTTTTAAAAACAGTTCAGCCGGAGTGAAGCGGCGAAGAGCGTCGAGGCCGCGATTTTGCGAATGAGGGCTGAATCGGAATATTCGGAAGAGAGAACGTTAACATGAGATTTGTGATTGTGACGGGGATGAGCGGTTCGGGAAAACGGACCGCCATGAAAATGTTGGAGGATCTGGGGTTTTACTGCGTGGATAATCTGCCGGTGGCGTTGATTGAGAAGTTTGTGGAACTGATCACGACGCCTGCAAGCGAGGTCAACAAGGTGGCGCTGGGGCTTGATGTGCGCGCTGACCAGTCGTTCGCAGGCGTGCGCCGTATTCTGGACCAGTTGAAGGAGAACGGTTATCTGTTTGAAATGCTGTTTCTGGAGGCGGGCGACAGCGCTCTTCTGAAACGGTACAAGGAGACAAGGAGACTGCATCCGCTTTCCCCCGAGGGAAGAGTGGAGGAGGGAATCTGCCGGGAGAGGGAGATCCTGAAGGAGATCCGGGAAAAGGCAGATTATATCATTGACACGTCCCATCTTCTGACGAGGGAACTGAAAGAAGAAATTGATGATATTTTTGTGAGAAATAAGGAATATAATTCACTGATAGTCACAATTCTGTCCTTCGGCTTTAAGAAGGGGATTCCGGCGGATGCCGATCTGGTATTTGATGTGCGCTTTCTCCCGAATCCCTTCTACATTGATGAACTGAAGCATAAGACAGGCAATGACAAAGAGGTGCAGGATTATGTGATGTCTTTCCCGGAGGCTGGCGCTTTTCTGCAAAAACTGGTGGACATGCTGGACTTTCTGATTCCCAACTATGTGAAAGAGGGCAAGCACCAGCTTGTGATCGGCATTGGCTGCACCGGGGGCAAACACAGGAGTGTGACGCTTGCCAATATGCTTTACGCGGGGCTTAAGGATCACGGCACTTACGGCGTGAAGCTGTATCATCGGGACGTGAATAAATAGAGGAAGAAAAATGTCTTTTTCGGGAACAGTAAAAGAGGAGCTTGCAGCCCATGTAAGCTCTGCCAGGCATTGTCAGCTTGCGGAGCTGGCGGCGCTCCTGCTTTATAACGGCAGCGTCTGCGAGGGCGGACGGCACCTTTGCCTGGACACGGAAAATGAGGCAGTTGCGAGAAAATGCTTTACATTACTAAAAAAAACATTTAATATAGAAACTGTTATGCGGGGCAGGCAGCGACTGATCCCCGATGACGAGAAGGAACGCAGGGTGATAGAGGCGTTATATCTTGTGAAGGCAGAGGATGGAAAGATAGAATTAACCAAATCGGTCAACTGTCTTTTGATTAAACATTCCTGTTGCGCAAGAGCCTGGCTGCGTGGCGCTTTTTTGAGTGCGGGTTCCATGAGCGATCCGGAGAAGAGTTACCATCTGGAGTTTGTCTGTGATGAGAAGGCACAGGCAGTACAGCTGCGGGAGGTGCTTTCGGAATTTCAGATTGAGGCCAGAATCATTGGACGAAAGAAATACCAGGTGGTCTATCTGAAAGAGGGCGCGGGCATTGTGGATCTCCTTAATGTGATGGGAGCGCATGTATCTCTGATGGAGCTGGAAAATATGAGAATCCTGAAAGAGATGCGCAATTCGATCAACAGAAGGGTTAACTGCGAGACGGCCAACATTTCCAAGACGGTGACGGCTGCCGGCAGGCAGATTGAAGACATTCTTCTGATCAGAGACAGGTATGGGTTTGAGAATTTGCCGGACAATCTGCGGCAGATGGCAGAGGTTCGGCTGGAATATCCCGATGCGGCTTTAAAGGAGCTGGGGGGATATCTGGAACCAGTTGTGGGGAAATCAGGGGTGAATCACAGATTACGCAGGCTGAGTGAAATTGCTGACAAAATCAGGTCATAATAAGAGGCAGCACGCCTCGAAAAGAAAAGAGGAGGAAAATATTATGATTCAGAAGTCAATCCAGATCAAACTGGAGACGGGCCTTGAGGCAAGGCCGGTGGCGATGCTTGTTCAGGTGGCCAGCCAGTTTGAGAGCACCGTGTATCTTGGTTCCGACAACAAGAAGGTGAACGCAAAGAGTATCATGGGCATGATGAGCATGGGACTCGAGAGCGGGGCTGAGGTTACGGTAACCGCTGATGGAGCCGATGAGGAGTCGGCGGTTGCGGAGATCGAGAAGTTCCTGACCACCAGATAGGAATGGGTGTGACAGGATTGACATTTGATAAGGCATAATGTGTGGGCTGTTCAGAATCCTGTGACGCGGTGTGCGGATGAGATTCTGGGCAGCTTTTTATTATATCAGCAGGAAATCAAGCGCGGACATTGAAATAAAATCAGGAGGGAGTCTATGGCTAAACAAATGCTTTTTGTCTATAATCCCAGAGCGGGCAAAGCGCAGATCAGAAGTAATCTGCTAGATATCATTGATACTTTTGTGAAAGCCGGCTATGAAGTGACGGCCTATCCGACCCAGGCGTCCGGCGATGCAGTCAAGGCCGTAAAGGAGAGACGCGCCGGTTACGATATCGTGGTTTGCAGCGGCGGGGACGGCACTCTGGACGAAGTGGTGACAGGTATGATGAAATCGGAGGAAAGGCTTCCAGTCGGCTATGTCCCGGCGGGCAGCACCAACGATTTTGCCAACAGTCTGAAAATTCCGAAGAACATGCTGCAGGCTGCGGATGTCGTTGTGAACGGCAGGACTTTTGCCTGCGACGTTGGAAAGTTTAACAGCGGTATTTTTATTTATGTGGCGGCGTTCGGCATCTTTACAGACGTGTCCTACGGGACGCCCCAGGACACAAAGAATGTGCTTGGCCATGCGGCTTACCTGATAGAGGGGGTCAGACGCCTTCCGTCCGTGCGCGCCTATCCGCTGAAAATAACCTGTAACGGTGAGGTGATTGAGGGAGAATTTCTCTACGGCATGGTGACCAATTCCCATTCGGTAGGAGGGTTCCGCGGCATTACGGGACAGAATGTGGCGCTGGATGATGGGCTGTTTGAGGTGACGCTGATCCGTAAGCCGACAAATCCCCTGGACATCAACAATATCATCCGCGCACTTGTGGATAAGCGCGTAAAATCCGAACACATTTACACCTTCACGACCCAGAAGCTGAAAGTGGAGTCGGAAGAGCCGGTGGCCTGGACGCTGGACGGAGAGTTTGGCGGAGAGCATCAGTCGGTGGTGGTTGAGAGCTGGCACCAGGCGCTTGCAATACGGGTACCGAAGGACATGGTCTGACTGTCGAAACGAGGGGCGGTCTGCGCGGGCGGAAGGTTGTGCAAAAGCTGTCCGCATCGCGGCGGAGTTGTTGACTTTCTAAGGACTGGCTGTTAAAATAAAAGTTGGATTCCAGATGATGGAAAGTAATAAAAAATTTTAATAGAAAGGAAGAAAATAGTATGGCATTAGTAACAACAACCGAAATGTTTAAGAAGGCTTACGACGGTGGTTACGCAGTCGGCGCTTTCAACGTAAACAACATGGAGATCGTTCAGGGCATTACTGAAGCTGCCGGCGAGCTGAACAGCCCTGTAATCCTGCAGGTTTCCAAGGGTGCGCGCGCATATGCGAACCACACTTATCTGGTGAAGCTGGTTGAGGCGGCTGTAGCGGAGAATCCCCAGATCCCGATCGCTCTTCACCTGGATCACGGTGACACCTTCGAGCTTTGTAAGTCCTGTATCGACGGCGGTTTCACCTCCGTTATGATCGACGCTTCTTCTAAGTCTTTCGAGGACAACATTGCACTGACCAAGCAGGTAGTTGAGTACGCGCATGACAAGGGCGTAGTGGTTGAGGCTGAGCTGGGCACACTGGCAGGCGTTGAGGACGAGGTCGTTGTAGAGGCCGGCAAAGAGTCCTACACCCGTCCCGAGGAAGTGGAGGAGTTCGTAGATAAGACAGGCTGTGACTCCCTCGCTATCGCAATCGGTACTTCCCACGGCGCATACAAGTTCACGGCTGCACAGTGCACAAGAAATGCAGACGGCATTCTTGTTCCCCCTCCGCTTCGTTTCGACGTGCTTGAGGAGTGCATCAAGAGACTGCCCGGTTTCCCGATCGTGCTTCACGGTTCTTCTTCCGTTCCGCAGGAGTTCGTAAAGATGGTGAACCAGTACGGCGGAAACATGCCTGACGCAGTAGGTATCCCGGAGGAGCAGCTTCGTAAGGCAGCAGAGCTTGCCGTATGTAAGATCAACATCGACTCCGATATCCGTCTGGCTATGACCGGCAACATCCGTCAGTACTTCGCGGAGCATCCCGATCACTTTGATCCCCGCCAGTATCTGAAGCCCGCAAGACAGGCTGTGAAGGATATGGTTGCGCACAAGATTAAAAACGTGCTCGGTTCCGACGGAAAGGCGTAAATGGCAGAAACGGAATGCAGCGGCATTCTGCTGGATGGCATATAAAAACCCCGGTACGGCTGTTATGGCTGTACCGGGGTTTTTTCATAGGATAATTGCAACGATTTCTTACTGATACATTTTCTTCAGCTCCTCCGCATGCGTATCCTCAATATCCGGGAACGCGGAGAGCATCGGCTTTATCTCTTCTTTTTTCAGCACCCTTGCCACATAGTTTTTGGTGATCTTCATAACAATGGGCGACAGGCTTATGACACCGATCAGGTTAGGAATCGCCATCAGGCCGTTGAAGGTATCGGAGAGATCCCATGCAAGCCCGAGATTCATCGTTGCGCCCACATAGATCATCAGGACGAACACGATCTTGTAGGCGATCATGGATTTGGTACCGAACAGATACTCCCACGCTTTAGAGCCGTAGTGGCTCCAGCCAAGCACGGTGGAGAACGCGAACAGCAGGATGGCAATGGCGATAAACATAGGGCCTGCACTGCCAAATTTCGTGGCGAAAGCTTCTCCCACCAGGGCCGAACCCTCGGAGGCGCTCAACACTGCGCCGGTCTCCAGGTCAACCAGGCCGGAAGAGAGCACTACGAAAGCGGTCAGCGTGCAGACGATCATCGTGTCCGCAAACACCTCGAAGATACCCCACATACCCTGGCGCACAGGCTCTTTCACATTGGAGCTGGAATGCACCATGACGGAGGAGCCAAGGCCCGCCTCATTGGAGAATACGCCGCGCTTCATACCCCAGGTGACAGCCATTTTGACGCCGGAACCGACGATACCGCCGCCTACCGCGCGCAGGCCGAACGCGCCCTTAAAGATAGCGGAAAAGATAGCGCCGCACTGATCGATATTCATAAAGAAGATAACCAGAGCGCCCAGCACATAGATGATAGCCATGAACGGCACCAGTTTTTCCGTAACCGAAGCGATACGCTTCAGACCGCCCACGATAACAAGGGCGGCGAGGATCAGAAGGGCGATACCCGTTATATAGGTAGGAACGCCGAAAGCCGATTTCATATTGCCGGAGATGGAATTGATCTGGCTCATGTTGCCGATGCCGAAAGACGCCATCACACAGAAGATAGAGAACAGGACAGCCAGCACAGCGCCGATCTGCTTAAATCCCTTGTAGGCGCCAAGTCCGTCCTTCAGATAGTACATGGCGCCGCCGCACCACTCGTCCCTCTCGTTTTTACGCCGGTAGTATATGCCGAGCACATTTTCGGAGTAGTTGGTCATCATACCGAAGAAAGCGACAATCCACATCCAGAAGATGGCGCCGGGGCCTCCGGCGATCAGCGCGCTGGCGACACCTACGATATTGCCGGTGCCGATGGTGGCAGCCAGGGCTGTGCAAAGCGACTGGAACTGGGAGATGGACTGGTCTTCCTTATCCGTGTGTTGCGTAATATGTTTGTCGTGAAAAATACCGCCTATGGTATTTTTAAACCAGTGTCCGATGTGGGATAACTGGAAAAATTTGGTGAGGGCAGTCATCAGAATACCCGTTCCAACGAGCAGCACCAGCATGGGGATGCCCCAGACAAAACCGTTGACGGCGCTGTTCACATTTGTAATCAGTTCAACCATGATACATTTCCTCCTTTTTGTTGTATTCAAGTATACCATAATAAAAAATAGATGAAAAGGAAAAATTGTATACATGGATATTTTGCAGGGCAGATAAAAGGAAAATTTCCCCAGAAAAGGGAGGATGCCAAGTAAGGTTGCCCTCACTTGGCATTTATTATGAAAAAGTTTTAAATTAATCAGCTAACTTTGTTATCAGCTCGCTGTGTTGTATCTTATGATCTTAGTATATGGTGTAGAAATGTCTAAATCATGATTCTAAAATGAAGTTTTTTAAAATTAAATATGAATAAACTATGAACGAAACATATTTTATCTGGAAAGACGAATCACATTCCAGCTCGCTTTTCCAAAGACAGCCTGCAGGATCCCGCCGTCCACTTTTGAGTTTCCTCCGATTCCGGGAACAACGTTGTTCGGATTTCCTTCCGTGTTTACTGCTTTCAAGTCATCGCTGTGCATAACAATGTGCTCCTGCACCCGGTAGTCTGCATACTGCCGCAGATCCAGGGTTACTTCCATATCCTCGTCCAGATCTTTGTTGACTGCAAAGACAACCAGTTCCTCCCGCTCCGGGTTTTCGACAACCACGCAGTCGAGATAGGGAGCTTCGCCATACTGCTTCGCCTCGTACACAGGGGATTTTACGATCGTGTTTAAAACGGTTCCCTGTCCAAGCGTGGCCGCATGCATGTAAGGATAGAAGATTGTCTGCCTCCATGCGCCTGTGTCGGAAGTCATAATCGGTGCGATCACGTTTACAAGCTGTGCAAGACAGCCGATTTTTACGCGGTCGGCATGGCGCAGAATGGTGATCAGCATACTGCCCACCAGCAGAGCGTCCTCAAAATTGTAGATATCCTCGAGCTGATGAGGCTTCTGCACCCACTTCTCAAGCTGTTTATCCGCTTCCTCGGAATGGAACCAGACATTCCACTCGTCCAGGGAGATGTTGATATTTTTCTTGCCGTGATGTTTGCCTTTCACATAATCACAGATGGAAACGACAGACGAGATAAACTGATCCAGATCCACGCTGCTTGCGAGGAAGTTTGCGGAATCGTTATCCCGGTTTCCGTAGTACTGGTGCATGGAAACGTAGTCTACCGTGTCGTAACACTCGTCCAGTACAGTCGCTTCCCACTCGCCGAAGGTAGGCATATGGGAGTTGGAACTGCCGCATGCTACCAGTTCGATGGAAGGATCTAAAATTTTCATGGCTTTTCCTGTCTCGCCTGCGATTCTTGCGTACTCCACGGCTGTCTTATGACCGGTCTGCCAGGGGCCGTCCATCTCGTTGCCGAGACACCAGGTTTTGATGTTGTGGGGCTGCTCATAACCGTGGGATCTGCGCAGGTCGCTCATCAGGGTGCCGCCTTTAAAGTTGCAGTATTCCAGCAGCTCTTTCGCCTCCTGAAGTCCTCTCGTTCCCAGATTGACTGCCATCATAATTTCGCTTCCGGCTTTTGTTGACCAGTCAGCGAACTCATTGAGACCAAACTGGTTGGACTCTACGACCTGCCATGCAAGGTCAACCTGGGCGGGGCGCTGATCCTTCGGCCCAACGCCGTCCTCCCAGCGGTAGCCGGACACAAAATTTCCGCCGGGATAACGCACGATGGGAACCTGGCATTCCTTTACCAGTTCCAGCGTATCTTTGCGGAAGCCCTGCTCATCCGCGAAGGGACTTTCCGGCTGATAGATGCCCTCGTAGACGGCTCTTCCCAGATGCTCGATGAAAGACCCGTAGACCCTTTTGTCAATTTCACTTACGATGAATTCTTTGTCGATAATAACCTGTGCTTTTTTCATATTCTGTTCCTTTCTCCAGTTATTGTAATGATTTGCCCGTACAGCTTTGAAAACCTTAAAAATATTTTAGCAAAAGGTACAGAAATAACCATATCTTTTCTTGCGCCATATTTGACTTTTCTTCCGATGTTGAAATACAATATAGGTGACAGGGAGTAATACGGATGAGTCCCGGATGCCTGAGAAAAAATACGGAAAAGGAGATTTCCCATGTTTCACACAGGTTACTGCGATTATAACAGGTTTAACCCTGACTGCGATATCATCAACCGCCCCGAAGGCAGCGGAGACTTTCTCTTTCTTTATCTGATGGCGCCCATGAAAGTGCAGATGGGAGGCAGGACGCAGATGGCAGAGGACGGTGCGTGCATACTATACACGCCCGGAGAACCGCAGATTTATCAGGCCGTCGGGCGGTTTAAGAACAGTTTTGTGCATTTTACAGCCGATGACGACTGCTTTGTGGATGCGTACGATCTGCCCGTCAACAGGATCGTTTATCCGCCTTATCCAGACATGATGAATGCACTTTTCAAGGCAATCTATGTGGAGAGCGTGACAAAGCAGGACTATTACCAGGAACAGACCGATAAGCTTCTGCATCAGCTGTTTATTCTTTTTTCCAGACAACTGCATACGTTCCCGGAGGGGGCGGGGACACACGCCGATCTGTTTGAGCAGTTCAGGAAAGCGAGAATTGAGATTCTGACCCACATTGACAGGAAGTGGGACGCGGACAGCATGGCAGCCCTGACGAATCTGGGGACGAGCCAGTTTTACAGTTATTACAGGCTGTTCTTTAACCGTTCGCCCAAATCCGAGCTGCTGGATGCCCGATTGGAGCGGTCCAAGTATCTGCTCCGGGTGGAAAGACTCCCGGTAGGGCAGGCGGCAGCACAGGCGGGATTTGACAGCCTGCCGCACTTTACACGGTACTTTAAAAAGATGTGCGGGATGACACCGTCGGAATACAGATTGTGAATGTAGTTCCCTCTCCTTCCCGGGAGACAGCCTCAATCTGTCCTGCATGTTCCAGAATAATGGCGCGCGTGATGGCAAGTCCCAGGCCCTGTCCGCCCTTATCGCTGCGGGTTGTGTAGGAACGGCGGAAAATATGGGGAAGATCTTTTTCCGAAATGCCGCAGCCCGTATCCGAGACGGTAATATAGGCGAAGTCCTCGTCTGCCGTCAGAGAGAGCGTTATTTTGCCGTCCGGCGGCGTAAAGTCGGCAGCGTTGTACAAAAGGTTTTCCAGTGCGCGGAAAAGCTGTTCGCGGTTTGCCATAATATGACAGTGGCGCGGCGTTATTTTTTCAAAGAAATTCGGCCCGTATAGTTCTATAATCGGGCGGCAGCTGTGGCAAAAATCTGAGAGAAAGGTATTCAGCAGCAGAGGTTCCATTTTGGCGGGAGAGCTTGTCTGGGCAGCGATCTCCTGAAAGGATTTCAGACGGTCAGCCAAAATATTACACTGTTCTTCTATCTGAATGATCCGCTGGTGCGTGTCCTCATCCAGCATGATATCGTTCAGGCGTATGATCTGCGCCATGTTAGATAGGGACGTCAGAGGAGATTTCATGTCATGTCCGAGCTCTGAGATCAGCTGGCTTCTCTCGGTGAGGAGCCTGCGCAGATGATCCGTTTTTTCCGCAACTTCCTCCTGCAGATGAAAATTGAGCTTCCTGTTTTCATCAGACATCTCCCGGCTGCGCTGTACCATCAGAAAGGCAAATGCAGCCACCATGCAGAAGGAACCGTATTCCTCTGGATAAGCGCCGGCAAACGGTTCATAGTATCCGATGGAAAGGACGCTGTACATCAGACAGACGCCATTTGCGACAGCGGCGGCGAGAACGGTCTTTGTGTGAAGCAGTCCCATAAGCCCGCCGTAGACAGCCAGACTGATCAGAAAGAACGCCATGACTGCCTTGTACCATGAAATGAAAGGCCCGTACCACTGCACAAGGCCGGGAATGGCAGGAAACAACAGCAAAGGCGCAGCGATGACAATACAGCAAGCCCCCAGGGAAACAAAGCGGAGCGCTTTTTTCAGACGCTGGGAAATGGTACCGGCGCTTGTCTGCGGCAGAAACAGCAGCAGGGCAATCTGCATGGAAAAGTAAATGCCGGATACGGCGGCAGCGTCCTCCACCGCATAGAGCGTGCGCACAAACGGTATGCCCGACAATCGTAAGAAGGGATAGCAGATTCGCAGGGCAAAGGAAAGACTTAACATGCCGAAGTAGAAGGTGGCTGTCCTGCCGCTGTCTTCCCTGCGTTCCCAGAGCACGATACAGAACAGGGAGAGCGTGAGGGAAGAAAAAAACAGCAGTCCGTAGATGAGCATGCGGGAAGCGATGAGATGTCCCACACTGTCCGCATCCCCTATGACGGGGGCGTACCAGATTCCGCCGTAGTAGTGGGAATAATTGGCAGTCTGGATCAGCAGCTCCGCATCCCCGTCAAGGGTAAATGCATAGGTGCTGTCTTTGATCAGAGGAGCGTAAGCGCCCGGAGACACATCGCCGGTTCCGCCCAGACAAATGCCGTCCACATAGACTCTGGCAGCACAGAGAGGCTCCTGCAGATAGAGAAGGACATTGCCGGATCCCCGCAGATGTATGCGCCATGTCGAGATCCCGTAAGGATTCCCGTCTTCATGGAACAGGGACAGGTTGGGATATTCGCCTGCCCATGTATTGTAATGCGTATATGTCCCGGAAGAGAAATCCTCAGAAAACAGCAGTTTATCTGGGTAAAACGCCCAGCCGTCAACGAGAGAACAGTAGCCTTTTTCTGGAAGAATGCAAAGATTTCCTTGTGCGGGAGCCGCCTTTGTTATATATTTATTATCATATTGGGTAACGAGAGACAATCCAAGCAGGCTGAAAACAAGGGCGCCTGTGATTGTCAGGATTGTCTGAACCGCAGATTTTTTTAGTGTAGTCTGTTTCATGGTTATTGTTGCTCCTTCGGGCATAATTTGGAGGACTGTATGAAAAATAAGTGTAACTATTTATTTTTATCGTTTATGATAGCAGGAATTTCCCTTTTTGGGATGAACTCTGCCGTTGCAGCAGCGGCTGAGCAAAGCGGGGAGCCGTCCGTTACCCTGGAGGCGGAAGCAGGTGCTGCAACGGCGTCTGATGCGGAGCCGGAAGCGGCCGATGCAGAAGCGGAAGCAGGCGGTGCCCCAGTGGTCGATGCGGAGGCAGGCAATGCTCCGGCGGCCGATGCGGAGGCGGAGGCAGGCAATGTCCCGGTGGCCGATGCGGAGGCGGAAGCAGGCGGTGCTCCGGCGGTCGATGCAGAGGCGGAGGCAGGCGACGCTCCGGCGTCTGATGCGGGGGCGGAAACGGGTGAAGGCCCGGCGGATGCTGCCTCGGCGGTCGATGCGGAGGCGGAAGCAGGCGGTGCTCCGGCGGTCGATGCAGAGCCGGAACAGGAAGAACTCGTATCTTCGGGTTCTGCTCTGATAGACTGGCTGGGATCGCACAAGTACACAGGCGGCACGGTAAAGCTGGCGGACCATATTGTCCTGGATGGGGATTACAGTTTCTGTCCCGGTATGACGAAAATGCCGGACATTCTTGTTGATACGGATCAGTATACCATTACTGTGACTGGGCAGATTGAGCTTTCGGGTGACCATCACCTTCTCTTTGCGGGCCAATCAAATGACAAAGCTGTCTTTTATGTGGCGGAAAACGGGCTGCTTTCCATGCAGGGCGTGGCAGTGGAGAGCGATCGATATGCTGCCTGGCAGGAGGAAGGGGCCGGACTGGTCATTGCCGACTGCCATATATCGGGAAGCGTCCATTATGCCGATACGCCGTATGTCATGTATTTTAGGGACGATATCTGCGCCGTTGTGGAAAAAGGGCAGACAATCCATGAGGCGCTTCCTGCGCAAATAAACTGCAGGGTCAACCGCCAGGGGCGGATGAGTAATGATGTGCAGGTTCCGGTATCGTGGAATCTGGAAGGAACCGGGGAGCAGCAGAAAGCAAGGCGGCGTTTCAGACTGCAGGGTTCTTTTTTAGAGGCGGCGTCCATGGAACCGGCTTCGTGTACGGTCGTTTACAATGATTATCCTCTGACCTTTACGGGCGTGAATGCGGTGGCGAGAGGCTGTCTGTACACATTTCAAGGTGGATTCACAGTGCCGGAGGAAAATCTGCCGTTCACGATAAGGGCAGAATATTCGTTTGACGGACACAACTGGATGCTGTTTGAAGAACAACGTGTAACAACCGCAGATGCAGGGTTTTATATTGCGTGCAAAAGAGAGCAGGACGACGAGGAATCCCCGTTCAACATATATATCCGGCTGCAGTGGAATAATAACGGAACCGAATATTTTTCCAATGTGCTCTGCTATGCGGCGGACAATCTGGACTCGGAGGAGGACATAGGCGGCAGCCGGGGCGGCGGCACTTCCATAACAAATCCGCCGGATGAACCGCAGGAAGAACCAGACGGCACATCCACAGGGGAGGAAGAACCCGGCACGAGTACAGACCGCGAAAACGGTTCTGAGGGCGACAACCGAAAACCTCCGGCAGGTAAAGACCAGACACACGGAGGAGACGGCGGCTCCGGCCAGACTGCATCGGATCATGGTGGCTCAGACGAGGCGTTTTCCATCACGGATCATTCCGGGGCCGATATGGATCAACGGTTTCGCGCAGAATCCTCCGGGGGCAATGCCGGGCAGGCGCTGTATGCGGGATCTGCGGATGGCACTGAGAAACATCCGCAGCAGGATGAGTCCGCGCAAACCGTCGGAAGATTCCATTCGGAAACCGTCGGGGATATGGCCCCCGTAGATTCCGAAATCTTCGAAAAAGAGGAAGCCGTTCCCGCCTTATCTGCATATGAGGCAAACGGCAATGACTTTCCGCAGATCAGTGAGCGGGCGCTGCATGCTGAAAACCGCCGGATCAATTATCTGGCCGTAGCAGCGGGATTTGTCCTGCTGTCGGCATCTGCCGGAGCGGCGGTCTGCTTTGCTCATTTCCAGTCGGGAACAAAAAGATAACCTTTGTAGCGTTTGGTCTGGATGTAGTCGTGGCCGGGGCAGAGATCGTATAGCTTTTTGCGTATGCGCCCCATGATAACCTGCAGGGATTTCTGTCCCTTGTTGATCGGCGCTTTCCAGACCGAATCATAAATCTGCTCCGGCGTGTATATTTCATTGGGATGTCTTGCGAGAAAATACAACACATCAAATTCATAGGAAGAAAAATCTGCGGAGCTCGCTTCGTAACTGACACTGCAGGAGGAGGGACAGATAGAAAGAGGGCCGAAAGTAAGCGTTCTGGGAGGCTCGGCGGCCCTGCCGGAGCGGATGCGCGCCTGCACCCGCAGTTCCAGCTCCTTTAAGCTGTAGGGCTTGCACACATAGTCATCCCCGCCCACCGACAATCCGCGGATTCGGTTTTCT
Source organism: uncultured Lachnospiraceae bacterium (assembly GCA_965114645.1). Lineage (GTDB taxonomy): Bacteria > Bacillota > Clostridia > Lachnospirales > Lachnospiraceae > UBA3282. The sequence continues at coordinate 27,165 of CBCOZL010000037.1, forward strand.
TCCTCGGTATAGCCGGAAAGAAAGACAATGGGAAGACCTGTTTTGGAACGTATTTTTTCGCAGAGTTCGAAGCCGCTCATGTCGGGCAGGTCAACGTCCAGTATGACGCAGTCGAGGGCGTTGGACAAAATGATTTTTTCCGCAGCAGAGGCGGTATCCGCACAGACAACTTCATAGCCCATCGCGTTAAAATACGTCTTATTGTTTTCCAGTATCATCAGATCGTCATCCACCATAAGAATGTTATACATAGCTATCCCCATTTTTACACAGCCGCAGTCTGGCCGCAGGCGTAAATTCCACATAAAAAAACTGCACATTTTTCTTTAGTATAGCATAAAATTTTCCCCGCAATCATTTTTTTCACAGCCAAAAACAACATGAAAATAAACGTCAGGTAACAATCGCTGCCCGACGCTTTTTTTAGTGAAAAAATATTGTAGAATATTGCTATAAAACCCGAAAATCTTTGCTGATGAGTCGGGCTGGAAAAGAGGATTTTACATGTTAGGAGGTTCCGTATACATAGCATTTATACGGTTTGCAATCAGCCTTGCAGGAACCATTTTATTGTTTTCCCTGCTGGCAAAATCAAGATTTGACAGGAAGAAGACCATTGTCTGCTATACCTGTTTTTCTGTGGTACTGATTATGCTCGCATGCGTCTGGTATGTGGTGGATTGGGAAAGCTGTGCGCGGATGGTGGCTTTTGTCATGTATATCTGCTTTGCCGTCTTTGCCGCTGTTATGAGCAGGGATTCTGTTTATGTGGTTATTTATAAACTCGCGCTTGTCTTTTACCTGCTTGCCTTTTTCCTGGTAGGCGCGCTGGAGATTTCCATTCTCTTCTTTCACCGCAATGTATGGGCGGATATTTTCGCGCGCATTTTTCTGATTGGGCTCATTGCTTTTCTGATCAATAAATATGTCAAAAAAGCAATAAAGGGTTTTGGGGAGTATGTGGAGAGCGAGGCGGATAAGTTTAGTGTTGCGCTAATGATTATATGCATTCTGCTGGGCATCGCTTATATTTTAAATCCGTCCATGAACCGGGAAATGACACCTCAGAGAATTTATCAGATCGTGATCAATTTTTTCCTGACAGGGACCTTGCAGCTCCTCATTTTCCGATTTTATCTGCATGTCGGGCGTGAGAAGGAATATGAGAGGGAAAACCAGCTCATACAGATGAACTACAGGCTTTTGGAACGGCAGATTGAGATTCTGGAAGAATCGGTGGAGTCCGGCAGGCGGCTTCGGCATGATATCAGACATCACAATGCAGTGATTGCGGAGTGCGCGCGCAGAGGGCAGACGGAAGAGCTGCTGCAGTATCTGCAGGAGTATGACAGAGAAACAGATCAGGGACTGCCGGAGATAATCTGCGCCAATGTAGCGGTGAACAATATGCTGTCAGCTTACACGAGAAAGGCGGAGCGGGAACAGATCAAGGTCAGAATGGATGTTGAGCTTGGAAAGAATCTGGGGATGCCGAGTATTGATCTGGTGGCAATTCTTGCCAATGCTTATGAAAATGCAATTTATGCATGTATGGAAGTGAAAAAATATCCGGACGGGCGGGAATGCTTTATTGACCTGATGCTCAAAAAAAGAAAAAATAAACTGATTATTTTCTGCCGCAATTCCTGCAGAAGAGAAATGGCATTGAAGGACGGAAAACCTGTAAGCGAATTTACGGGAGGCGTCGGAGTTTCCAGTATTATCAGGACGGCCGAAAAGTACGATGGGGAATATGATTTTAAAAATGATGACGGCGTGTTTGTACTCAGACTTATCTTAAGTATGCAAGAATAACGTAACTTGTGGCCGGATTATGAAAATTAAATAACAGGAAGTATAATATGCCGTATATATTTTATGAATAGGGCAGTTTTTTGAATGTAATAATTTTTCAAGGAGGAGTGTCCATGCGGATAGCAGTCTGTGACGACTGTGAGGAGGATGCTTTGTATCTCAGAAACATTGTACATATAGCTCATTGGATTTTCGGCTCAAAAAGTATTTTACATAAAAGCTGACTTAAAATCATGTTATTGTTTTGAAAAATATGATATACTTTTCCCAGATAGATGAACTTTTCTGAAATGAGATTAGGGACAAACGACAAAGGGAATAACTATATATGAATAATTTATACTATGAGACACCGCGTGGGAAAATGTATCTTGGAGACTGCGAGGAAATTATTAGTTCCTTTATAGATACAAATGAAGGTCATAAAGCCAATTTAATTTTCACTTCTCCGCCATTTCCGCTAAATAGGGCTAAGCGTTATGGAAATATGACCGGCGAAGAATATTTGGAATGGTTTTCCGGGTTAGCTCCATTGCTAAGTAATATTTTGGCAGATGACGGCTCCATTGTGATAGAAATTGGAAATGCATGGGAAAAGGGATTGCCCGTGCATTCTACTTTACCGCTTGAAACATTATTAAAGTTTAAAGAAAAAGGTGATTTGTATTTATGTCAGGAATTTATTCACTATAATCCATCTGCGTTGCCTGCACCGATAGAATGGGTAAACAAACGCCGAATTCGCGTGAAAGATGCTTTTACACGAATATGGTGGTTATCAAATACACCAAATCCCAAAGCTAACAATAGACATGTACTTGAGCAGTACAGCAAACAAATGCAGAAGCTGATTAATAGAAAATCGTATAATGCAGGGCGTAGACCATCGGAACATGTAATTGGAGATAGCTCATTTATGGTAGATAATGGCGGAGCTATTCCTGCAAATGTAATAATTGCTGCTAATACGGCTAGCAAAGGAAGCTATTTTGAATACTGCAAAGAAAACGGATTGGATATTCATCCGGCAAGAATGCCTCATGAAGTACCTGGTTTTTTTATTAAATTTCTCACTGAAGAAAATGATTTAGTGCTTGATCCCTTTGCTGGGAGTAATGTGACGGGAGCAGTTGCCGAGCAGCTAAATAGACAATGGATTGGCATAGAAATTAATGAAACATACGCAAATGGATCAAAGGGGAGGTTCCAGGAAACATATGATAAGCAAAGAAAGGGCAGAGGAAATAATTGAGAAGCGTTTGAATTCAGAACGATTGATAAAAATTATTCTTAACACATCAGTAGTTGCATGGAAAAACCAAATTTCAAACGCACAAATAGAATCGTGGCTGAACAATTTTAATGGACAATTCTTCAATAAGATTGAAAATGAACGAAAACTGGCGCTGTGGCTTCTGGCGCACTTTACTTATTATACACAAGAAGATATACGCTTACTTTGTAAAAATCTATATAATCAATATTTGCACGAAAAGCTTCAAGAATATACGGGTATGAAACTGGCAGTTGCCATAAATAACATACTTACTGATACCTTGTTTGTTGGATTGGGAAATGACAGTGAAAGCGGTAATAATATATTATATTATTTTAGACAGGAAAACTTATTGGCAAAAGGCAGTTTTGAAATAGATTCAACAAAAGCCTATAAAAATTTGGTATATGTAGATGATGTTACTATTTCCGGAAATCAGGCGCTCGATTATATACATTCCAGAAAAATAAATGCGGAAAATACATTTGCCGCGATGTTAATCGCGACAGACAAAGCAGTTACAGAATTAAGAGGTCCGCAGGATAACCCCAATCACATAAAAGTCATTTCCACAATGGTGTTAGATGAACGGGATAAAGCTTTTTCAAAATCTTCTTATGCTTTTTCTGATGAAAGAATTGCAGAAATAAAACCGATTGCTGAAGAATTTTGTAGAGCATATGGACAAAAGGCAGTAACGGGATGGGATTATATGGAGTCACATCCTTTAGGATATAAAAACGGGCAGTATATGATGGGGCTTGACTATAATACTCCCGACAATACGCTGCCAATATTTTGGGGAACCGGAAACGGCTGGGTTCCTTTGTTTACGAGATATCCAAAGATATATAGCGGAAAGGAGTATATATTAGATGGCAGAAAATATTATTAAGAATCCTTTTTCGGAATGTACGGCGAGGGATATGTCGTATTTGGAGGTCCAGCAGTACTGGTGTAGTCCCTTTCGCCTATATGATTTAAGTGAGGGCGAATTATTGACTTGCAGAACTCCTATAGTGATTGAAGGAATTCGTGGTACTGGTAAAACTATGATTATGAAATATTTATCCTACTTTATCCAGAAAAAGTCATGTGACAGTGTCTCAATGGAAGAAAAATTAAATTTTTTCAAAAATAGAAGCGTTGGCGTATATTTTCGATATAAACAAGATTTTTATAATTTGTTTGAAGAGTTAGACTGTGATATTGTGAATAAAGAAAGAATTTTTAAACGTTATTATGAATTGTTTATTGTGCGTCAAATTTTGGAAATATTAGAAGATTTTTATAGTGATTGTGACACATATACGGTGGAAAAGGTATTATGTTCTTTCTTTTCGATTGAACATTCTTCCATTAATGGAGTACGCCAGTATATAAATAGTTTAATTAAGCAAATGGATCAAACCATCAATTCCGCTATTTATGATGATGAATGGCTTAATAATATGATGCCATTAAGCGGATCAAGAGGGCTAGTCACAGACTTAATCTGTACAATCAGCAATGGTATTCCCGGCTGGGAAGAAATTCTGTTCGTCATATGGCTGGATGAATATGAAAATGTCGGCATTTTTCAGCCGCTGATCAACACACTGCTCAAACAAGTGGACGATACTGTTAATTTAACCTATCGACTGGGCATGAGACCCGCAGGAATGGATAACAACAAAACAAATGTATCAGCTGAGCGTTTGCAGGTTGATCGGGATTTTCTTCTCCGTCCACTTAACTACAAAAGAGATAAGGATTATGAAGAATTTGCTGTAAATATTTCAAAGAAAAGATTAAAAAGTATCGATATTTTTAGGGAAAATTGTTTAACTGATATTACCGATATATTGGGAGAAAAGGAAGATTTTGATGAAGAAGCTGCGTCAATTGTTGGAAAGGGAACAAAACACTTTAAATTATTAAGAGAGTATTTTCCTGAACAGAATCGCATGCAAGAAGTTATAGAAGAACTATCTTGTGATGAGAAATTGATGGAAATGTATAATATACTTCGTGTAATGAGAGGTGGTCAATATAATCAAATCGGTGCGCTAAGCAGAAAATACCGGGAGCTGAGGGATGCTAAGCAGCTGAGTTCCTATATTAAAAGCAATCCCATTGAGTCAAAAGATATAAAGAAATATCGGCTTGACTATTCTGGCAAATATCGGCTTACATTACTTTATATATTGCTTACTGTTTACGGAGAACGCAAGCAATACTACAGCTTTAACACGTTTTTAAAACTTTCCAGTGGCTCAATAAATGATTTTATATCCTTATGCAGAAACACTTTCAAACATATGAACGATTCAATGTTGGAAGACTTGAAAGATGGGAAACCCATATCTCGGCAGATTCAAACTTTTGCTGCTGTGGATACAGCGGAAGACCAAAGACGCAAGATTGCCATGTCCAGTAACAATGGTAATAAGTTATATACATTTATTGACAGCATGGGGAGTATCTTTGAAGAGTATCATCGTGATCTATGGGGCAAATATCCAGAAACAAACCAGTTTGCTTTTGCCGATGAAAATGAAATTAGAAATGATAGTGAGTTAAACTATTATCTGATTGAATTGATAAACTCAGGTGCAATTATAAGAAAAAATAAACGGCAGTTAAAGTCTGTCGGAAATACAGCAAGGGGAGAACTCTATTTATTAAACAGAATTTTTGCGCCAATATATCAATATTCATATAGGACGCGAGGTGGTTTTAATCCTATTATAAGTAAGCAAAATTTTAATTTAATGCTCCATAAGTCGATAGACGCTAAAAAGTATGTTAAAGGAAATAAAGAAGAAATGCAACAGTTCAGAATGTTTGATTTTGTCAAGGAGAATGAGGATGGTTCAACAGATTTATGATATGGAATTAGTGACTGAAGAAAACATATTTGACAGGGAAGCGTATGACTACTTTTTACTGGCCCCAAATATAGAAAGAAGAAGCAGGGCGGCTTTCTTGAAATTAAAAGAAAATCTGAATATCGATAAAACAATCATTATGGACTATAAGAATTTTCATAGTAATATCAGCCAAGAACAAGAGGATTTATTCTATTGTGATCTTGGGATATCGCTGCCTACTGCAATACGAGAAGAGACTGATATGGCTGCTCTTCGCGAACTAACTAAAGTAAACATTCAAAAGGAAGATCGCATTGCGTTTGATATTACGGGATTTAGCATTCCAAATCTTTACCGTATCATGATGGTGTTAAAAAATGTTATTCAAGTAAAGCATATAGATGTATTTTATACTGAACCGAAGTTCTATATCTATGAAGAAGGGTATTTTGATGCATATCACAACAAAAAGAAGAAAGAGCGAAGATGTGCGCCGATACAAGGATATTGTAACTCGGGTGAGAATGAAAAGGAAATTTTGGTTATCTTTCTTGGATTTGATGGCGGTTTAGCCGGACAGGTATATTTTTCGCTTGCAGAAGAAGGGCAGGAGATCCTACAGACTCTCGCCGTAAATGGATTCCCTTCGTATACAGCTAAACTTAAGGATGTTAGTTTATTTAATAACGAAGATTTTATTAATAAAATCGGCCGCGAAAATGTTCGATGTGCGGTAGCAAATAATCCGTTTGACGTCTATAACCTATTATGCCAGATTTTAGAGGATTACAGGGGAACCCTGCTTAATTTATGTACAATCGGATCAAAGCCGATGGCATTGGGAACGTGTCTTTTTGCATTAGATCATCTGGATGAAGTTAAAGTGACATATCCTTTTTACGAAAAAACACAATTTGATGATAAAGAAGAACCAGGAAAGATATGGCGATATGGAATAAATTTGTTATGAACGCAACAGGCAAAAACAGCAGGGAACCCATTATCATCCTTCATTTCAGTTGCTTATTCAGGAGATAATGGCCATGCAAAATCTCTATAATGATGAATATTTAGGCCAAAGCTAAGGAGGAAAAGACAAACATTAGACGAACTGTCTAGAAGCCACTGCTTACAGTTTCTTCGGTTCCGGGTATTCCACCCCGAACATGTCAACGGTAACCGTCTGCATCACTTGATCTTCCAGCGGCCGGTCTTCATGGTCGGTCGCTGTTTCAGCAATTTTATTTACATGTTCCAGCCCTTCAATCACTTTTCCAAATGCCGCGTAAGCGCCGTCTAAGTGCGGGCTTGTCTTGTGCATGATGAAGAAGTATGGAGCCGGGAAGTCGCATATTTAATGGATATTTTGTTACTTTTAAAGTTTGTTGACAACAAATTTTTAACGAAAAGTTTGTAAAATCCCTTTTAATTTCATACCCTAATCTGCTATAATTATTCATGCAAAAACACTCCTTTTTATGGTTGTTTGTGGTGATTCAATTATAACAAAGGTTTTGTGTTTTTGCATTTTTTGTTTCATTTGGATGCGAACGAGCAGGCTGAAAAATGGGGAAACTCAAAGAAAACAGACCAGTTTATCCAGCTTGTGAAATGCTATACTGATTTCTCTGAATTGACAACTTCCATGCTCAACGAGTTTATCGAAAAAGTGATTGTGCATGAGGGTGAGGGAATGACCGCCGCCAGCGTGAGGAACAGGCGGCAAAGGAAGCCCACAGAAGCTGGAAGAAAACCGCATAGCCGCTCCCCTCGGAACATCATGAGCCGGGAAAGCAAGGGCACATTGCAGCGCAATGCCGATTACTACGGAATCCCTCTCATTCATTCCTGTATATATCCAGCATTTGTAAAGCGAGCAAAATCAGTATATAATCAAGGCATTTAAATACGTTGGAGGAAATACAGTATGTTTTCGTATGAAGAAATACAGAAGTATAACGAAACAGATATTCGCATTTACAAATATATCGTTTCTGATATTGATAAAATACAGTACATGACCGTTAGAGAGCTTGCAAAAGAACTCCAAGTATCTACGTCTACCATAT
>CBCOZL010000038.1:0-31902 GCA_965114645.1 uncultured Lachnospiraceae bacterium
TTCGGATGGCTGAGATGGCGCAAATCTATAGGGCGAAAGCCCGAGATGAGCAAAAATCGACGCGAAGCGGTGATTTTGCGAATCAGCACGGCGGGGCAGGCGGGGTAAAGTCGAATCACCCATACTTTTCCAGCGGCTCCTGCAGCTTCACAAAACCGCCGTCATAAATCACCTGCAGCAGGCGGTTGAGTGTCAGAAGCGCCTTTTTAAGCATGGCATCGCTTAACAGGCCGGCTTCCCTGGCATCAGCCAGCTCGCCGATATCCACCACCTTCACGAAGCCGTCGGGATAGATGATGACGTCCGCCAGAAGATCGGTGATGATGTATGTGTCTGTTTCCTCATAATAATCATAGTCTACAATATCACAGTACCAATACAGAAGAGAGTCGTTTTTGTCATAGAAACGGCTCACTTTTATGCCTTTCTCCAGATAGTAGCAGGAGAGGCCGTGATGCAGGTCTTTACGGGGTTTCAGCGTATTCCAGGCAGTCACGATGATTTCCTCGTCACGGTAAAGAAGCCTGTCGTCTTTCAACAGGACGCATTCTTCGGGAATCAGTCTCTTGCGGTAAAGAATCGGATCAGCCATATCGTTGTCCCTCCGTCTTGTTTTTGGGTTCGCGAAGCGAATCCCGCAAGCGGGCTTGCCTACTTTGATATTAAACGTACACCGCTGGGGGATAAATGTCAATATTTCGCTGGACATAAGTACCAAAAATGAGTATAATTTGATTGTTGGGTTTTAGGGAAAATTCTGTGGGGTGGGAAGGCGGTACTTTGAAGTATCATAAAACTGTCTATCAGGCGTTAATGATGATCACACAGTTTGGCGTCAACATGCTTGTTCCCATCTTTCTCTGTTCCTTTGTAGGGATGTATCTGGACAGAAAGCTTGGGACCAATGTCTGGATGGTGGCGCTTTTTTTCGTGGGCGCGCTGGCAGGATTTACCAATGTGTTCCGTTTCGCAAGAAAGATTTATGAGACGCCTGCGAGGACGCGCAGGCGCAGTACGCAGATAAAAAAAGAGATGGAAGAAAATGAAGAGAAAGATTGATCCAACGCTGCTTGAGCTCTGGCTGGGCATTCTGGCATACGGTGTTGTTTTTGAGATAGCGCTTCTGGTATTTTCCAGAAACCCCTCCTACAGCATAGGACTCTGGATCGGCGTGTTTTTAGCCGCTGCGGGAGCCTTTCATATGTGGTGGTCTCTGGACCGGGGGCTTGACCTGCCGGAGAAGGAAGCTGTAAAGAGCCTGGGCGCGCAAAATATCATACGCTATGTGGTTCTGGTGATTGTGCTTGGTGTGCTGATGTACACAAATCTGGCCAATCCGATTCTTGCCTTTTGCGGCTATATGGGCATGAAAGTATCAGCTTACCTGAATCCATTGATTCACAGGCTGCGGGCGGGAAAGAAAGAACAGGAAATCTCGGACGGTACTGCTTTATAAAGGCACAGGCCTGCATGGGGGCGTCTGTTGTTGGCGCTGCGTGCGGGCCGCGCGGCGGGCAGGAAAATTTTTTCTACCCGGTTAAAACTTTACATACAATTATGTGTAGAAGGAGGTGAGAGGATGGGACAGGGAATTATGTTGTCCGGCGGTGCGGATATTGACTTTATGATTCACGGCGTTTTTTCCTACGAGCTTTTTGGGCAGACCGTGTGGATCACCACCACCCATGTGTGCGTGCTGATCGTCATGCTGGTGATCATAGGGTTCTGCATTGCGGCGAACCGCGTTGTTAAGCATGCCTCGGAAGTTCCGGGGACATTCCAGAACATTGTCGAGCTGGTAGTGGAGATGCTTGACAAGATGGTTGGCGGCGTTATGGGGAAATTCAGTCCGCAATTCCGCAACTACATCAGCACGATATTTATTTTTATCCTGCTGAGCAATATTTCGGGACTGTTCGGGCTCAGACCGCCGACGGCGGATTACGGCGTCACACTGCCTATGGGTGTTATGACGTTTGTACTGATCCACTTCAACAAGTTCAGGTATCAGAAAGTGAAGGGCGTGCTCTCGGGATTATGTGATCCGTGGCCGATCTGGGCGCCAATCAATGTGATCGGCGATGTGGCGGTGCCGATCTCTTTGTCATTGCGTTTGTTCGCAAACGTTCTGTCAGGCACTGTAATGATGGCTCTGGTGTATGCGCTTCTGTCGAAGATCGCAATCATCTGGCCGGCGGCGCTCCATGTGTATTTCGATCTGTTTTCGGGCGCGATCCAGACGTATGTGTTCTGTATGCTGACCATGACGTACATCACGGACGCATGTACGACAGAGTAAGAAATTGTAAATTTTAAAACCTATCTAAGGAGGAAATTAAAAATGGGAGAATTTAACAACAATTTTATCTTAGGATGTTCAGCAATCGGTGCGGGTCTTGCGGTTATCGCAGGTATCGGACCTGGTGTGGGCCAGGGTATTGCGGCGGGTCATGCTGCTGCTGCGGTAGGCAGAAATCCTGGTGCGAAGTCTGACGTTACCTCTACGATGCTGCTGGGGCAGGCCGTTGCCGAGACCACAGGTCTGTACGGTCTGTTGATTGCTATGCTGCTGCTCTTCGTTAAGCCGCTTCTTCCGTAATGGCAGATACCTTTGGTTACGGACATCAGGCCGTTTCAGAACCGATTCACGGCGTGCCTGATGTATGGCGAAGTTTAGACATCTTCACAGTCAGCGCGGCAGGTGCGCAGACTTGTGAGGCATGAGAGGCATAGGAAAGGAGGGGTAACGCTTGAGTACGACAGTTGCGGGTTTGGCGCTGGCGTCCGCTGAGATGGCGCCGAGGTTGTTTGACCTCGACTTACAGTTGATTGCGGATTCCGTGTTGATGATTATAGCTGTGTTCTCGCTCTTTCTGATCGCTTCCCATTTTCTGTTTAATCCCGTCCGGGATATGATGGAAAAGCGGCAGGAGCGCATCAAAAGCGAGCTGGATACGGCAGCGTCCGACATGGAAAATGCCAAGGCGCTGAAGGAAGAGTACGAGACGAAGCTGAAAGAGATAGACAAAGAGGCCGAAGAGATTCTCGCGGAGGCGCGCAGGAAAGCTTTGGCGAATGAAAATAAGATTGTGGCGGACGCCAAGGAGGAGGCGGCCCGGATTCTCGAGAGAGCCGACGTGGAAGCGGAGCTTGAGAAGAAGAAGGCTGTTGACGAGGTGAAGCGCGAGATGGTAGTGCTTGCATCCATGATGGCCGCCAAGGTTGTGAATGCGGCGATTGACACCACTGTACAGGACAGTCTGGTGGAAGAGACGCTTAAGGAAATAGGTGAGAGCACATGGCTAAGCTGATTTCAAAGACATACGGTGACGCGTTGTTCGAACTGGCGGTGGAAGAAGGTAAGATAGACGTCCTGTTGGAAGAAATGGAACAGCTTCAGAAAATCCTTGCGGAGAATGCAGATTTTGGCAGACTGATGAATCATCCGAAAATTATCAAGGAGGAGAAGATCGGGGTTGCCAAGAGCGTATTTGAGGGAAGGATATCCGAGGAGCTGCTCGGGTTTCTCACTATCATTATCTCAAAAGACCGTTACAGGGAGATCGACGAGATCCTGAAGTATTTTGTCGCTAAGGTTAAGGCGTATAAGGGAATAGGCATCGCCACGGTGACAACGGCCGTTCCGCTTAAAGATGACCAGTGCAGGGAAGTTGAGAAAAAACTGCTCGACACCACACAGTATAAGTCTATGGAGATCAGCTACGGTGTGGATGCCTCCCTGATCGGGGGCATGGTTATCCGAATCGGCGACAGAGTTGTTGACAGCAGCATCAGGACGAAACTGAATGAGCTGCAGAAGGATCTGCTGAAAGTACAGATCTAGAAAATAATAAAGAAAGGTGCGTATGATCCATGAATTTAAGACCAGAAGAGATCAGTTCAGTCATTAAGGATCAGATTAAGAGGTATGCCTCCGAGCTGGAAGTATCCGAGGTGGGTACGGTTATCCAGGTGGCGGACGGTATTGCCCGTGTGCACGGACTTGAGAATGCAATGCAGGGCGAACTTTTGGAGTTCCCCGGTGATGTTTACGGAATGATCCTGAACCTCGAGGAAGATAATGTGGGCGCGGTTCTGTTTGGTAACCAGCACAATATCAACGAGGGCGACACCGTAAAGACCACAGGGCGCGTGGTAGAGGTACCCGCAGGCGACTGCATGCTCGGCCGTGTTGTAAATGCTCTCGGCCAGCCTATTGACGGTAAGGGTCCGATCCAGACTGACAAGTATCGTAAAATTGAGAGAGTTGCATCCGGCGTTATCACGAGAAAATCTGTGGATACGCCGTTACAGACAGGTATCAAGGCGATCGACTCTATGGTGCCCATCGGCAGAGGACAGCGTGAGCTGATCATCGGCGACAGGCAGACAGGTAAGACGGCGATTGCGATTGATACGATCATTAACCAGAAGGGACAGGGCGTGAAATGTATCTATGTGGCCATTGGCCAGAAGGCGTCCACGGTCGCTTCCATTGTGAAAACTTTGACAGAGTACGGCGCGATGGCGTATACCACCGTAGTTGCCGCGACAGCCAGCGAGACGGCGCCTTTACAGTACATAGCTCCGTATTCCGGCTGTGCGATCGGTGAGGAGTGGATGGAGAACGGCGAGGATGTGCTGGTGGTTTACGATGACCTGAGCAAACAGGCCGCAGCATACCGTACACTCTCCCTGCTGCTCAAGAGACCGCCGGGGCGTGAGGCATATCCCGGTGATGTATTCTATCTGCATTCCAGACTGTTAGAGCGTGCGGCGAGAATGAGCGAGGAGTATGGCGGCGGTTCGCTGACGGCGCTTCCGATCATCGAGACGCAGGCGGGCGACGTATCGGCATATATTCCTACTAACGTGATCTCCATCACAGACGGACAGATCTATCTGGAGACAGAGATGTTTAATTCCGGCTTCCGTCCGGCAGTTAACGCGGGTCTTTCCGTGTCCCGAGTGGGCGGCGCGGCGCAGATCAAGGCGATGAAGAAGATTGCCGCTCCCATCCGTACCGAGCTTGCGCAGTACAGAGAGCTGGCGGCATTCTCCCAGTTCGGTTCCGAGCTTGACGCCGATACGAAAGAGAAGCTGGCGCAGGGTGAAAGAATCAAGGAAGTGCTGAAACAGCCTCAGTACAAGCCGATGCCGGTACAGTACCAGGTTATCATCATCTATGTGGTGACGAACAAGTATCTGCTTGACGTTGCGGTAGAGGATATCACCAGATTTGAGGCGGAGTTCTTTGAGTTCCTTGACACGAAATATCCCGAAGTGCCGAATGCAATCGTTCAGAATAAAGAGATTAACGACGAGACAGACGCGAAGCTCAAGAAAGCCATTGAAGAATTCAAGGCGCAGTTCACAGTGTGAGAAGAACTTCTAACCACTCACAGCAGAGGCTGTTTGTGGAGAAGTTCTAAGTCTCACACGGGAGAATGCCAAAAGAGAGCATTCTCCGCAGCGGTGAGAATTGATTAGGAGGGTAATGCTATGGCCTCAATGAGAGACATAAAAAGGCGTAAAGGCAGTATTCAGAGTACGCAGCAGATTACCAAGGCTATGAAACTCGTTTCTACCGTTAAACTGCAGAGGGCGAAACAGCGTGCAGAACAGTCGAAGGCATATTTTAACTGTATGTACGAGACGGTGACTTCCATGCTGGCAAAAACCGGCGGCTTAAACCATCCCTACCTGACGGCCGGGGAATCGCAGAAGAAGGCCGTGATCGTGATCACCTCCAACAGGGGTCTCGCGGGCGGTTACAATTCCAACATTGTGAAACTGATCACAAAGGGCGATTTTAAGAAGGAAGATCTGCGGATCTACGCAATCGGCAAGAAGGGCAGAGATGCCTTGAACCGTAACGGCTATGAGATCGTGGAAGAAAATTCTGAGATTATTGAGGAGCCGTCCTATGTGGATGCGATGGCCCTGAGCCGGAGGCTGCTTGCCTCCTTCGCGGCCGGGGAGATCGGGGAGATTTATCTCGCCTATACGGGATTTAAGAATACGGTAGTCCACGAGCCGAAGCTTCTCAAGCTTCTTCCCGTGGAGCCGGCGCAGAACGCTTCGGAGGAAAAGCAGGAGACGGGAAGCAAGGCGATGATGAACTTCGAGCCGGAGGACGACGAGGCGCTGGACATGATTATTCCGAAATATGTGACCAGCCTGATTTACGGCGGCCTGGTAGAAGCGGTTGCGAGCGAAAACGGTGCGAGAATGCAGGCTATGGATTCCGCAACGAGCAATGCTGAGGAAATGATAGATCACTTATCACTGATGTATAACAGAGCGCGTCAGGGATCTATTACGCAGGAATTAACAGAAATTATCGCAGGTGCGAATGCGATCAGCTAATATTAAATACGAGTGAAAGGAAAAAGAGATGGCAGAAGTAAAAACAAGTGAAAATCTTGGAAAAATCACTCAGATCATCGGCGCCGTACTGGACATTAAATTTTCGACAGGCAGTCTGCCGGAGATTAATGACGCGATCAGAATACCGCTCAAGACGGGCGGGGATCTGACTGTGGAAGTAGCACAGCATCTGGGTGACGATACCGTCAGATGTATCTCCATGGGGCCTACTGATGGACTGGTGAGAGGTATGGATGCGGTTGCAACAGGCGCTCCCATCACGGTTCCTGTCGGAGAAAATACGCTGGGACGTATCTTTAACGTTCTGGGAGAACCGATTGACAATAAACCCGCTCCCACGGATGTGGGGCATGAGCCGATCCACAGACAGGCTCCGGCGTTCGAGGAGCAGTCCACGGCGACAGAGCTTCTGGAGACGGGTATCAAGGTCGTAGACCTGCTCTGCCCTTACCAGAAGGGTGGTAAGATCGGCCTGTTCGGCGGCGCCGGCGTTGGAAAGACAGTGCTGATTCAGGAGCTGATCCGCAATATTGCGACTGAGCACAGCGGCTACTCCGTGTTTACCGGCGTGGGCGAGCGTACCAGAGAGGGTAACGACCTTTACCACGAGATGGAGGAATCCGGCGTTATCGACAAGACAACGATGGTGTTCGGACAGATGAACGAGCCGCCGGGAGCAAGAATGAGAGTGGGTCTGACAGGACTTACGATGGCGGAGTATTTCCGTGACAAGGGCGGCAAGGACGTGCTGCTTTTCATTGATAATATCTTCCGATTTACCCAGGCAGGTTCCGAGGTGTCCGCACTGCTCGGCCGTATGCCGTCCGCGGTGGGTTACCAGCCTACACTGCAGACAGAGATGGGCGCACTGCAGGAGCGCATCACTTCCACAAAGAGCGGTTCCATCACTTCCGTTCAGGCGGTTTATGTGCCGGCGGATGACCTGACTGACCCGGCTCCGGCAACAACATTTGCGCATCTGGATGCGACCACAACGCTTTCCCGTTCCATCGTGGAGTTAGGTATCTATCCTGCGGTTGACCCGCTTGAGTCCTCCTCCAGAATCCTTGATCCGAGAATTGTCGGTGAAGAGCATTATCAGGTGGCCAGAGGCGTGCAGGAGATTCTCCAGAAATATAAGGAGCTGCAGGATATCATCGCCATCCTCGGTATGGATGAGCTTTCCGAGGAAGATAAGCTGGTGGTAGCCCGCGCGAGAAGAATACAGAGATTCCTCTCCCAGCCGTTCCATGTGGCGGAGCAGTTTACAGGAATGAGCGGCGTGTATGTGCCGATTTCCGAGACCATCCGTGGCTTTAAGGAGATTCTTGACGGCAAGCACGACGATATTCCGGAAAGCTATTTCCTGAATGCGGGAAGTATCGATGACGTAGTTGCCCGCGTGAAGAAGTAAGAGTGCAGCTATGAGGAAACCGAATAGCCGCAGGAGGTAAATATATGGCTGAGGACAGCAGAAACTTTACACTAAAGATCATCACACCAGACAGAGTCTTCTTTGAGGATGAGGTGTCTATGGTTGAGTTTAACACGGTCGAGGGCGAGGTCGGCATATACAGGGAACATATCCCGATGACGATGATTGTTGCGCCCGGAATCCTCACGATCACGAAGGATCAGGAAGTGTCCGAAGCGGCTCTGCATGCGGGGTTTGCCGAGGTGCTGCCGGATCAGGTCACAGTGCTTGCTGAAATCATTGAGTGGCCTGGTGAGATTGACGTGGAGCGCGCGGAGGAAGCCAAGTCCCGCGCCGAGGAGCGAATCAGGGAACACGCACCGGGAACAGATATGCGCAGGGCAGAGATGTCCCTGAAGAGAGCTGTGGCGAGGATAGAGACAGTGCATAAATGACAAGGTACTATGAGGGAACGGATTGATCCGTTCCCTTGTTTATACACAGGTCCGCATGGGGCAGTCTGATGTTTCGCAGCATGCGGGCTGCATGGCAGGCAGGGAGAAAATCTGCCCTGCCCGATGATAAACAGACGAATGGAAAGGGAGAAGGGGCTCGGTATTCGAAGCGCCCGGGGACGGAAAAATGCGAAAAATTCAGACGAAAATTATTGCTATAGTGGTGTTGGCAACAGTATGTGTCTCAATGATTGCAGGGATTGTGAGTACGATGGTAACCCGGTATTCCACTACGTCGGCACTTGAAAAAAATGTGCTGGAAACGGCAGAGCTTGCCGCTATGGCGGCGGAAAATAAGATCGCGACTTACACGCTGACAGTAGCGGAAATGGCATCGAATCCGATCCTCGTGGATGAAAATGTTTCACCGGAGGAAAAACAGGCGTTTATTCAGGAACGGACAGATGCCTATTATATGCGTTTTGGCGGCATGGCCGATACAGACGGCTATGATGTGGTGCATGATGTGAATATTTCCGAAGAACCCTTTTTCCAGGCAGCTGTGCAGGGGAACGGTTATATGTCTACACCCTATATAGACGGTGAAGATATCTATCTCATGGTTGCCGCCCCGATCCGGGAAGGCGATGCAGTGAAAGGCGTACTCTACTTTCAGTGCGATACCGATATTTTACAGTCTATTATTGAAGGGCTGAAGATTGGAGAGGAAGGCGAGGCATACATTCTGGACAAAGAGGGCACCACAATTGCCTATGTTGATCAGGAGTCGGTGATGAACCGGGAAAATGTCATGCGGGATGCGGCAGAAGCTCCTGACGATGAAGGACTTCAGACAGTAGCCGCAATCGAAAAGAAGATGACGCTCGGTGAAGTTGGTGTGGAACGGTTCTATTATGCGGAGGATCAGTCCAACAATATCCAGAGCTATGCGCCCATTGCGGGGACGGATGGATGGTCGATCGCAGTGACGGTAGATGAGGATGAGTTCATGCGTCCGGCAGAGTACGGAAATTTGATACAGACTGCAGTCTGTATCGTGGCATGTTTTGTGATTATTCTCATTTCCATGAGAGTCAGTCACTCCATTGTTATGCCCGTTGTCAAGTGTGCGAAGCGGATCCAGGCGCTTTCACAGGGGGATCTGGGAAGCCCGGTTCCGCAGGTAAAGAGTAAAGATGAGACGCGGATACTGGCGGATTCCACGGCACAGCTTGTCAAAGATTTTGGTGCGATTATACATGAAATGCAGGATATTCTCGGCGCAATCGCGGATGGAGATCTGACCAGAGAGGTTTCCGGGCAGCCTTATCCAGGTGATTTTGCTGTTTTGTGGGAATCATTGCGAGTCATCAGCGATAAGCTGAATGCGACAATGGCGGGCATTGTCTCTGCATCCGGGCAGGTTTCGACAGGATCGGATCAAGTGGCATCTACAGCTGCTGTTTTATCCCAGGGCGCGGTGGAGCAGACAAGCGCAGTTGAAGAACTCAGCGGAACCATTTCAAATATGAGTGTGGAGGCAAAGGGAATTGCGCAGATGACGGATGAGGCAAAAGACGTTGTGGGAGAGGCAGGAGGAAAGCTTCAGGAGAGCAGCGAGTATATAGACAGTCTGAATCAGGCGATGAGTCAGATTACGCAATCGTCCGATGAAATCAGACGGATTATAGATACCATTGAAAATATCGCTTTTCAGACAAATATTCTGGCGCTCAATGCGGCGGTGGAGGCGGCACGCGCCGGGACGAGCGGAAAGGGATTCGCCGTGGTGGCTGAAGAAGTGAGAGAACTGGCGACCAAGTCGGATCAGGCGGCGAAAGCGACCAAGGAGCTGATTGAGCGGTCTGTAAAAGCGGTCGGGAGCGGAAGCCTTGTCGTGGGGAAGGTGACTGATTCGGTGACAGCTGCGGCAAAGATGGCAGGTGAGGCAGTAGAACAGATGGAGCAGGTGGCAAAGGGCGTGGAAGATCAGACGGATGCAATTGAGCAGGCGGCCGCAGGTATCGTGCAGATATCCGGCGTGGTGCAGAATAACTCCGCGACTGCGGAGGAAAGCGCGGCCACCAGTCAGGAATTATCCAGTCAGGCAGCGATGCTCCAGCAGCTTGTGGGAAGTTTCAGGCTTTTAAAAAACTAGGATCCGGCGGCAGTTATAAAATTTTCACGTTCCAGTAGTCTTGCCATATGATAAAATAAAACGACTGATTATCATGGTGAGTATATGAGACAATCGAGGATTTTACCGTTTTACATGGCGTATCCGATGCCGCTCTTTTACCAGGAACAGGATACCGTGGCGCGGGATCTGGAATATCTGCAGGAGATGTATCCGATGGAGGCAAAGAGATATCAGAAAGTGATTGCAGGGATTCTGGATCGGTTAGACTATGAAGGCAGTGTGATTTATGATGAATATCCCGACAAGTGGCAGATTTACCGTCTGACACAGGTCGTTGTGGATCAATTGAAACAGGATGGGGATGCGGAGCGGACAGATCAGGACTGGAACCGCACCGCAGAGTTTGTCCAGGTGCTTTTGTGTGGTGAAATTTATAAAAAGCGCCATATGAATCAGAACGGGATTCTGAAGTTTTGACAGAGGAATTAGAAATACATGAAGAGAGCTATCGTAAAGGGGCTCCTGCTCGGCTGCATATTTGCGCTTGCGCTGTTGATTCTGAGCAGGGTGATGAACCAGGGAAATACAGATATGACGACTGAGATGGGTGAGGCGACTTACCCTGTGCTGTCCATGTATGTGGGCACGTACAGGGTAGGAAGTCTGCATGGCTATGCCCAGAGCATGGAATGTGCCTATCTGCGGGACAACCTCCAGCCCATCGGTGAGGACAGAAAGATTGACGTAAGAATGGACACGTATGGGCGCAGAATCGATGCCATTGGCTTCGAGGTGAGAAGCCTGGACGGGGAACGGCTGGTGGAGAGTACGCCGGTGGAAAACTATGAAGAGGAGGAGGACGAGATTTCCTTCTCAATTACACTAAAGGATCTGATTGAGAGCGAGACCGAGTACATGCTTGTTTTTCTCGTTACCCTGGAAAACAGTGAGCCGGTCAGATATTATTCCAGAATCATATTGAGCGAATCGCTTCACGCGCTCGAGAAGCTGGATTACATCACGGATTTCCACGAGCGCACTTTCGACAAGGAAGAGGCGGCGGAACTGACGAAATATCTGGAATCCAACGCGGAGGGAGACAATACCACTTTCCACAAAGTGACGATTCATTCCAGCTTCCATCAGGTAACCTGGGGAGATCTGCCGGTAAGGAAGGTGACGGAGCCGCGCATTACGATCAAAGAGCTTGCGGAGCAGACCGGCTCCTTTAAGCTGGAATATCTGGTAAGTATCAAAGATGGGAAAAAAACAAGTTATTACCGGGCTGACGAATATTACAGAATCCGCTACACACCTGATCGGATGTATCTGCTTGATTTTGAGAGAACGATGGAGCAGATCTTTGATGAGGAAGCTGACGTTTACATCAATGACAAAATTGTGCTTGGGATAACCGGGGAAAAGGTGGAGCTTAAGGAGAGCGACGGCGGCAACGTATTTGCCTTTACGGTGGCGGATAAGCTCTACAGTTATAATGTGACGGACAACAAGCTGGCCAGGCTTTTCAGTTTTTACGGGAACACGGAGGAGCTGAGGGACGAAAGAAGCGCTTACGACCGGCATGACATCCGGGTTCTGACGGTGGACGAGACGGGAAATATCCTGTTTCTTGTGTACGGTTATATGAACAGAGGGCGGCATGAGGGCTGCGTGGGCGTTGCGCTTTACGCCTATAACAGCGTGGCGAATACGGTGGAAGAGCTGGCGTATATTCCCTACGACAAGTCCTATGAGCTTTTGAAGACGGATATCGAGAAACTTTCCTATTTAAGCAGGACGGGCATATATTATTTTATGCTTGACGGCGGTGTGTATGCGATAGATGTCAGAAATCTCTCGATGCAGACGGTGGTGACGGGACTGAAAGAGGGCGGCTATCATGTGTCAGAGTCCAATAAAATGCTGGTCTGGCAGGAAGGAAACGATCTTTACGCCGCAAACGGTCTGATTCTGATGAATCTGAATACGCAGAAACAGACGAAGATCCAGGCGGGAGCGGGCGAGTATATTTCAGTTGTGGGATTTATGGAGGAAGATCTGATTTATGGACTTGCCAGAGAACGGGATGTCCAGGAGAACAGGACGGGTATTACAACTTTTCCTATGTACTGTCTGAAAATCCAGAGTGATGAAGGCAGTGTTTTAAAGACTTACCAGAAAGAGAATGTGTATGTGGTGGACAGCGAAATTACGGAGAACCAGCTTACACTTTCCAGGGTTGTGTACGACGAGGAGAGCGAAAGCTATGTGCCTACCCTTGATGATCAGATTATGAATACGGAGGAAGTCAGGAGCGGAAATAATGTGCTGAGCTCTGTAGTTACAGAAACCTATGAAACCATCTGCCAGATTACGGTGAAGAACGAGATAGACGTCAAGGGGCTGAAGCATCTGACACCGAAGGAAATCCTTTTTGAGGGGAACCGTTCGGTGGGCGATCTGGGCGACGGATCTTCGGAAGACTTTTTCTATGTGTATGGGAAGAACGGAATCGAAAACCTTTATACCAATCCGGGCAGGGCGGTAGAACTGGCGTACCGCGTGGCGGGTGTAGTGGTGGATGACGACGGAGACTACGTGTGGCGCAGGGAGACAAGGAGCACGCGCAATCAGATTATGGCGATCACTGAGGATGAGGTGACGGAGACTGAGGGTTCGCTTGCGGTCTGTCTTGACACGATCCTGAAATACGAAGGAATTTCGAGAAATACGCAGAGACGTCTGAACCAGGGCGACACAGTGATGGACATTCTGGAAAGCGATCTGCAGGATTACACGATACTGGATTTGACCGGATGCAGCCTGGATGCGGTGCTGTATTATGTGAATAAGGACATTCCTGTGCTCGCCACACTGGAGGATGGCAATGCAGTGCTGATTACAGGATTTAACGAGCTGAATATCGTGGTTATGGACCCGGTGGCGGGTACGCTGGAAAAACGGGGCATGAATGATTCTACGGAGTGGCTTGAGGAGAATGGCAACCAATTCATTTCCTATATCAGAAAAGAGTAGGGCAAAGGGGGCGCGTATGCGGCAAGAAGATATTTCGGTGATTTTTGACATGGATGGTACTATTTTCGATACAGAAAGGCTGGTTTTGGACTGTTGGGAGCGTATTGGTGAAAAGCATGGAATCTCTGGTATCAGGGAGGTATTCATGCGCTGTATCGGCACGAATAAGGTGCGCACGCAGGAGATTGTCCATGCCCATTACGGGAAGGACTTTCCTTACGAAAAATTCAGTGAGGAAAGTTCCGTGCTGTTTCATGAAACTGCGGATCAGTCGGGGATTCCCGTGAAACAGGGCGCGGTGGAACTGCTGGACTATCTGTCGGAAAATAAAATTCCGCTGGGGCTTGCCTCCTCTACCAGACTTGCCGTCGTCACGCAGGAGCTGCAGGAAGCAGGGCTTTATGACTACTTCCAGGTGGTGGTGGGAGGCGATCTGTTAAAGAACAGCAAGCCGGCACCAGACATTTATCTGATGACATGTGAGCGCATGGGCGTTGTGCCCGGAAATACATATGCGATTGAGGATTCCTATAACGGCATCCGCTCGGCGCACAGCGCGGGTCTGCGTCCTATTATGGTGCCGGACTTAACGCCTGCGACAGAGGAGATGCGAGGGCTGAGTGTGGCGGTATTTGAGAATTTGCTTCAAGTGAAGGATTATCTGGAAGTTGTGTTTAGGAGGGCGGATTAAATGAAGGTTGTATCGCTCTTTAGCGGACTTGGCGGGCTTGACAAAGGCTTTATGGATACAGGTTACGATGTGATATGGGCCAATGATTTTGATAAATTCGCGGTACAGACTTACAAAGCCAATTTTGGCGACCACATTGTATTGGGGGATATCAATGAGATACCTCTGGAAGATATTCCCGACTGTGATGTGCTGATCGGCGGATTCCCGTGTCAGCCGTTCAGCATGATGGGACTGCAAAAAGGGTTTGAAGATACAAGAGGCACCTTGTTTTTCAGAATCGCGGAAATTATCAATGATAAAATACAAAAAGGAAAAAAGCCGAAGGTGATCATTCTTGAAAACGTGAGGTCTCTTACAACACACAGGAATGGAGAAACCTATAAAGAGATTTACCGTGTATTGCATAATGTGCTGGGATATCATGTATTCAGAGAAATATTGAATTCAGCGGATTTCGGGGTGCCCCAGACGAGAAACCGAACGTATATTGTGTGCTTTGCTGATCAGTCGATAAACTATGAATTTCCAAAGCCGCAGAAACTTCATAAAACCTTGCAGGAGCTGCTGGAACACGATGTGGAGAGTAAGTACTATTTATCGGACAGGATATTGCCTACAATACTGTCTAATGGGACAGGCGGATATCAGGCAAAATCAGAGATCGATTTGAAGATTGCAAGACCACTGTGTGCAACTATGGCGAAAATGCACAGGGCATGTCAGGACAATTATGTGACGCAAAATGGAAGAATAAGAAGACTCACCCCAAGAGAATGTGCGAGATTGCAGGGGTTTGAGGACTCGTTTGTGATACCCGTTTCTGACTGCCAGGCCTATAAACAGTTTGGAAATGCCGTTACAGTGAATGTATCGAAAGCCGTCGCCCGATCCGTAAAAGATACGTTAAAAGAACATGGAGAGTGGGTAGATTGACATGGAGTACAGAGATGATAAAAGCGAGTTCATAGCATTTGCGGAAGCCGGATTGGGAGATGAGAAAAGTGCAGCCGTCGATGTGTGCCTGGAGCGTGTCACAAAAGCGGTGGACGAGGAATTTCTTAAGGAAAGGGCACAATTATATCGGACGGATCTGAAAAGCGACAGTGCGCTTAGAGAAGCGTTCGAACGCCTGGCTGTTATCTGTAATAAAACGGAGCAGCGCTGCGTGGAATGCCCGGTATGCAAGTATTGCAATACTTACATAGAGAATGCCAGGGCGGGTGTGAATGACAGCTCACTGAAGATGATTGATCTGTTCTGCGGAGCGGGCGGCCTGTCACTGGGGTTTTCCCAGGAAGGATTTATCACAAGTCTTGCCAACGACATCCAGGACTGCTGTGTG
Source organism: uncultured Lachnospiraceae bacterium (assembly GCA_965114645.1). Classification (GTDB taxonomy): domain Bacteria; phylum Bacillota; class Clostridia; order Lachnospirales; family Lachnospiraceae; genus UBA3282. Next base: position 15,472 of record CBCOZL010000038.1, read on the forward strand.
GATACCTACGCCCACAATCACCCGGAGACACCCAGGGATCATATTGTGCTGGGTGACATTAAGGATGTAGTTAAAAACCTGGATGAGTTACTTGCCGGGCGGAGTGTTGATATTGTGGTGGGGGGACCGCCTTGTCAAGGATTCAGTATGGCCAACAGGCAGCGTCTGATTGATGATCCCAGAAATTATCTGTATCGCAGCTATGTTGAAGCGGTGCAAATAGCAGGCCCGGATTTTTTTGTTATGGAAAATGTGAAAGGGATGCTGTCTGTATCAGAACAGGTAAAAGAAGATTTTCGCAAGATCGGCTATACTGTGGAGTGTCATGTGCTGAACGCGAAGGATTTCGGGGTGCCTCAGAACAGAGAGAGACTGATATATATTGGTAATTGCGTCGGTGTCGACAATGAAGAGATTTTTAAGGAAATATTTGAGCTGGGAGAAAAGATTTCGGAACATACGCTGGGGGATGCGCTGGCTGCACTTAGGCCGTTAGAAGCATCCCGGGTTAAGAATTCGACGGAGACCGGCTCACCGGCAAGCGGATATAAAATTGAAAAAAACAATATTACGGATACAAACGAATATATCTCTTATATCAATCAGGACAGAATGGTGCCGGTTGTGTCGAACCACAAGGCAAGATATAACAATGACAGGGATATCGAAATTTTTGGCCGGATGAACCAGGGTGACCGTTCAGATGATCCTAAAATTGCGGATATTATGCCATATGCCCGAAGAAATGATATTTTCAAGGACAAGTATTTTAAACTGGAAAGTGACAAAGTGTGCAAAACCATAACGGCGCATATGAAGTTTGACTGCAATATGTATATTCATCCCACGCAGGCAAGAGGGCTTACGCCGAGGGAAGCGGCGAGGGTACAGTCATATCCAGATGATTACTTTTTCCGCGGGGCTTACACAAAAACATATATGCAGATAGGAAACTCGGTTCCCCCGCTGTTAGGAAGAGCAATTGCACAGGTGATTAAACGTTATATGAAAGGCGGTAATGCGTGATGGAATTGAAAGAAACTATCAGGACTCTTATGAAACTAAATGCCCGGCAGGATTTAAAGGCAATAGAGAAACTGGCAGAACTCATTGTAAGCTGAGTGATGGGGGATTTTATGGCGGATGTTTTGACAAAAGAGCAGCGGCATAAGAACATGAAAAATATCCATGGAAAAGATACAAAGATTGAAGTGATATTGCGAAAGGCCTTGTGGAATAAAGGGTATCGGTACCGCAAGAATGATAAAAAGCTTCCGGGCAGCCCGGATATTGTACTGACAAAGTATAAGATAGCTATCTTCTGTGATGGCGAATTCTTTCACGGAAAAGATTGGGAAGTGCTAAAACCGAGGCTGGAAAAAAGCAATAACAGTGAATTTTGGATCAGTAAAATATCCCGCAACAGAGAGCGGGATGATGCGGTAAACAAAAGACTGCTGTTTGAGGGGTGGACGGTTATTCGGTTTTGGGGGGATGAGATAAAAAAACATGTTGACGAGTGTGTGAAAGTTGTGGAGGAAACGATTTTTGATATGGCGATGAGCGGGGAAGAAGAATTGTGAAAACGCAATCAGCTCTCGTGAGCAGCATAAAAGAAATCCTGCGGACAGATCGGACTGTCTGCAGGATTTTTATCGTTCTATACACGGGAAATTGTCGCAGCTTCTGTCATTTGACAAAGAGCCGGTTACCGTATTTTTGCAGCGCCGTCAGAAGAATCATGCCAAGAATCCCGCAGGAAATCACTTCCCCCGCACCGACGGTCAGGCAGTAGAAGCCGAGACACTGCACCAGGGACATGCCCTCGATCATCAGACCATAGCCGTAGACCAGTATCAGCGGCACGATCACCGTATTCGCGAGAATCGGGCAGACGGGTGCGCACCATTTCCATTTCCGCAGGGAGTAGGTGCCGAGCGCGCCAAGGAGGGTTGCCAGAGAACCGAAAACAATGTCGGGCAGGGCGCAGCCTGTCAGAATATTGCTTAAGAGGCAGCCGATAAAAAGACCCGGAACTGCGGCCGGCGTAAAATAGGGTAAAACGGTGAGCGCTTCCGAGAAGCGTATCTGGACAGCGTAATTGGCCAGCCCGAAGGCGTTTGCAATAAAGGTCAATACGATGTAGAGTGCGGCGATCATAGCCGCCTGCGCCATGAAGAGCGCATGAGTGTGGGCAGTTTTCACGGAAACCGCCTGTGTGCTTTGTGTTTTCATGTAGTTGTCTCCTTTAGTTTTGTTTTACGTCAGGAAGGTCTCGAACTGACGTGTATATTTTGGGGAACCGCGTTTCCACACATTCCCCAAAAATCTATTATAAGCAAAACCAGGAGATTGTCAAGCGTTTATATCAGTTTTCGGGCATGATTCCTTTCGTGATACTATATCAGTTCACCCGCATGATATCTTGTCACGATCGACTGGATACGCTCCACAGGGTTGAGCAGATCACTGATGGAGGCATCGTGATTCAGCGTGTCTATGATATAGGCAATATACTTACTCATATCGCAGTCGATATACCACTCCCGGCTGAGCAGTTCCGGAGTCTGGTAGATCAGATTTGTGGTCAGGACACGGCAGATGGTGCCCTCTTCGTAAGCCTTGTCAAACCGATCCAGACCGGCGGTAAAAAGTCCGAAAGTAGAGAAGACGAAAATTTTTCCCGCCTTGCGCTCTTTTAAAGCGGCAGCTACTTCCAACACGCTTTCTCCGGAGGAAATCATGTCGTCTATGATAATCATATCTTTGTTTTCTATATTGCTGCCGAGGAATTCATGGGCAATGATCGGATTCCTTCCGTTGACAACCTGTGTGTAATCCCGTCTCTTGTAAAACATACCCATATCCAGACCAAGTACATTGGCGATATAGATCGCCCTGCCCATGCCACCCTCATCCGGGCTGATCACCATCATATGATTGCTGTCGATCTGCAGGTCCTTGACATGGGTCAAAAGTCCTTTGACGAACTGATATGCGGGCTGTACGGTTTCGAAACCGTGCAGGGGGATGGCATTTTGTACGCGGGGGTCGTGGGCATCGAAAGTGATGATATTATCCACTCCCATGCTGACCATCTCCTGAAGGGCAAGGGCACAGTCCAGAGATTCCCTTGCGGCACGCTTATGCTGTCTGCTCTCGTAGAGAAAGGGCATAATTACGGTGATGCGCCGTGCTTTGCCGCCTACGGCCGCTATGATACGCTTCAGATCCTGATAATGGTCGTCGGGAGACATATGGTTTTCGTGTCCGCAGAGAGAATAGGTGAGACTGTAGTTGGCTACGTCCACCAGAATGTAGAGATCCGTGCCGCGCACAGATTCCTTGATAACGCCTTTTCCTTCGCCGGAGCCGAATCTGGGAACAGCGGCCTGCAGAATATAAGTATCGCGCTGATAGCCGGAGAAAGCAAGGGAGTCCTTGTGCTCACTCTCGCGCTCTGTGCGCCATCTCACAAGATAATAGTCAACCTTTTCTCCGAGTTTGCTGCAGCCTTTCAGGGGAATCATTCCCAGAGAGCCGACAGGTATGGTTTCCAGATTTCGTTTCTCTTCGCGTCTGTTCATGGAAGCGTCCTTTCGTAACTGTCAAAATTCGTTTCTGTTATTTTTTAAGCCGGTACATACGGATATCTTCCCCCGCAAGCCGGCAGACTTCAAAATTGCTTGTGATACGGGAAAAAATACGGTCGGAATAGCGGTCCCGTAATTCTGCCAGAGAAAAATTGGTAGATATCAGGGTAGATTTTTTGCCGAGATGCCTTTCATTCAGGAGTGAAAAGAGCTGGGACGCAGTAAACTGGTTTGTCAGCTCGGTCCCAAGATCATCGATGATAAGCAGATCACATCGATAGAGATCAGAGTAAGTGTTTTGCCGCTCATCCCTGTTTTTGGCGTTAAAGGAAACTTTCGACAATAAATCAAACAGGCCTGCCGCGCCGAAATAGATCACGGAATATCCCTGATCCATCAGTTCTTTCGCAACACAGCCGGAGAGAAATGATTTTCCCGTTCCCACTGTACCATAAAAAAAGAGATTACGGTAGTCTGAATTAAAATTTTTGATAAAACTATGGCAGGTTTCAACGGCGTGCCGGAAAAGTGCCAAAGCTTCTCCTTCGTAATACTCGTAAGAAAGCAGACTAAAATTATTGCGTTTCAGCATGTCCTGTATGCCCGACTGCTCATAGAGCAGGGAGATTTCGGCCTGCCTCAGACAGTGACATTTTTCCCGCTCGATATAGCCGGTATCACGGCAGTCAGCGCAGGAAAAGAGCGGTTCCAGATAATCTGCCGGAAGTCCGGAGTCCAGCAGAAGCTGTTTTTTTTGCTCTTTTAAGGAGGCGAGACTTCCGTGCAGTCTTGAAAGAGCGGCGTCATCCCCGAAGAGCAGTTTCTTTCCCTGTTCGACGGAAAGGGAAGCAGTCTCGTCCTCCAGTTCCCGATACCTGGGGAGATGCGCATATACATAGTCGCGTCTGCGCTCTGTCTCCAGACGGTTTTGCCGTTGCTTTTCTTCATATTGCCGGAAAATTCGGTCGTATTGCGTGTTTGTTAATGGCACGGTGTCTCCTTTTTATTTTCCACGACTTCTTTAGATGAGGCCGGGTTACACTTAATTAGTCAGAATTTCTTTCTCCAGTGTCTGCTGAATGGCGTCAAAATCATAGTCATGCTGTGCAAACTGGTTAAATTTGTTGGTGGACACGGTGGCACGGCCTGCTTTGCTCCGGCGGTGATTTTCGTCCAGGGATTTGATATCACTCTTGTGGTGAACTCCCGCCTTGTACCAGCTTGCCAGTATGCTGTCCGCATATTCGAAACGGTGGCTGTCCGTGGCAAGTACCGTGCGCTCGCAGGCCGTGAGAATCACGTCGTTTTCAAAGCCGTAGAGCCCCCGCCAGCGGTCAATATACGCCACTTCTGTCTCTGTTGGCATATTGTTCTTTCCGAGACTGCGCATAATTTCATAGACGGCCTTATCGTACTTTCCAGCCAGGGAAGCGGCCTGCTTCTGGGTGGTAATGCCCTGCTCGGCCCAGCTTATGGCCACTTTTTCTATGTAACGCAGATCCCTCTTGCCGCGGTCGACGCAGTACTGAATCAGATAATCGGTCAGATCCTCAGAAAATCCAAGCTTGTCCATGATGAAAAGTATGGTGCGCATATCGTTTGCACTCAAAGGCTTTTTCAGATACTGTTCCGCCACAAAAAGAAGTCTTGCGGTATCTTCGTTTGCCTTAAAGTCACGAAGCTGATCTGCCGTGTAATTTGGCTTTTTCACAGAAAGCGGCTGAACCTGCAGCTGTGCGCAGGCCCCTGCGTTTACAGAGGGATAGGTGATCGTCTGTGCAGGCATGACCGCAGATGGAAAGGGCGCCGCCACACTCGGATAAGTGGCCATGGCAGAGCTGGCCGGAACCGGAGCGTAGACGTTGGAATCCATCATGTGAATGCCCGTGATATTTTTTTGACTATCATAGTCAAGGACTAGAAGCCGGTTTCTCTCCCAATATTTGAGGGCGCGGATCACGTCCTTTTCCGTGTAGTTGAATTTATCGGCGATATCGCCTATGCTGGTGTCGAGTCTGGCGCTCATCATGCGGATCAGGTAAAGGTAGATCTTTAACTGCGCATCGTTGGCGGCTTGCATGTACTCGTCAATAAAACGGTTTGAAATAACCGTGGAATCCGTGTAGTTGTCCTGATAAATTGTCAAAAACCCCATATTATACCCCTATATTAAAAACTGATAACGCGCGGTCCGGCAGACCCATACCATCATCGCGTGCATGTATGAGTATAGCACTTGTTTCTGGGAAAAGAAATGGGCAATCTGTAACAAACGGATATGCGTGCATGAATGACGGGGCAATCACTTTTTTGTGGATATTGTGGACAAACCGGGAAACCATTGCGAAACCGAATGGTTTCCTCCACAAAAATATCCACAGAAAAAACGGATTGTCTCAGGTTCTTTTCTGTGGATATTGTGAATAATTATTTTTGTAACAGGTTTTCACCGATTTTTACAACATCGCCCGCGCCCATAGTTATCAACAAATCATCCTTTGTGCAATTTTTTAGGAGATAATTTTCTATCTCGTCAAAGGCCGGGAAGTAATGGCAGGAGTGTCCGAGCGATCGGATTTCTTCCTGCAGGGTTTTGGAACTGATGCCCAGTGTGTCTTTCTCTCTGGCGGCGTAGATATCTGCCAGGACGATCTCGTCTGCCAGGGAGAGGGCGGAGGCGAACTCTGCCAGGAAGGCTTTGGTTCTCGTGTATGTGTGGGGCTGGAAAACGCACCAGATCCGCTTGTGAGGGTACTGTCTGGCAGCGTTTAAGGTGGCGCGGATCTCCGTGGGATGATGGGCGTAGTCATCTATGATGGTGACGCCGTTCACCTGTCCTTTGTACTCGAAGCGTCTGTCCGTGCCGGTGAATGCAAGGAGACCTGCGCGGATCACCTCATCTGAGAGGCCGAGCAGATCCGCCAGAGCGATGGCCGCCAGCGCGTTTTGGATATTGTGCTCCCCGAGCACCCGCAGGGAAAATTTCCGCTCCCCGCCCTCTTTGTCTTTCAGGCAGAAGGAAGGAAAGCCGGCATCGTCATATGTGATCTGGGATGCAGCGTAATCCAGGTCAGCGGAGAGACCGTAGGTGATAACACGGCAGGGAAGGCCTTCCGTAAGCTCTTCATACCGTTCGATGCCGCCGTTGATAATGAGGGCGCCGTCCTCCGGCAAAAGGCGCGCAAAACGGCGGAAGGAATTCCGAATATCCGAAAGATCCTTGAAGTAGTCCAGATGGTCTTCTTCTATATTAAGAATAATGCCGATTTTTGGGAAAAAGCTTAAAAAGCTGTTTGTGTACTCACAGGCTTCCGTGACAAAGAGTTCGGACGCCCCCACCCGGATATTGCCGCCGATGGGCCGGTAGATGCCGCCGATGGACAGGGTAGGATCTGCCTCCGCGCTCAGAAGAACCTGGGAAATCATGGAGGTGGTAGTGGTTTTGCCGTGTGTGCCGCTCACAGCGATGGGCGTCTTGTAATTTTTCATCATCTGCCCTAAAAGTTCTGCCCGGGTCAGCGTGGGAATGTTCTTCTTTTTCGCTGCGACAAGTTCCGGGTTGTCATCTTTGATGGCGGCGGTGTAGACAACGAGATCGATATCTCCGTTTAGGTTTTCTTCTCTCTGCCCGTAGAAGACCTTGACGCCGCGTTCTTCCAGCATACAGGTCAGATCTGAGGGGGCGCGGTCGGAACCTGATACGGCAAAGTCCTCCTCCAGAAGGATCTCTGCGAGACCACTCATACTGATGCCGCCAATTCCTATAAAATAAATGCGGATCGGCTTTTGAAAATCAATCTGGTACATGGGTATCTCCCTTTTACAGTTTTTACTAGTATTATACTCATTTCGTGGGAAAAAACCAATATAAAGTTGGCAAATGAGAAAAAACAGGATAATATGTAAAAATTAACAAAGACATTGAAAAAAGAAATAAAATATTGTATATTATTAATATATCGAAAGGACTAAAAACTGAGAATTCTTGTAAATTGTATTCAGTCTTTAGTCAGCTTGTGGTATACTTTACATAGAGCTATGTTTTTTTTGATAAGCGGTTGAGGAGACATGAAAAATAAAAAGAAATAAGAGGTGATAAAGATGGTAAAGAAAGAAATGATTGCCATGCTTCTGGCTGGCGGTCAGGGAAGCAGATTGGGAGTGCTCACATCCAAGGTGGCCAAGCCTGCGGTGTCCTTCGGAAGTAAGTACCGGATTATCGACTTCCCGCTGAGCAACTGTATTAATTCAGGCGTTGACACGGTAGGCGTGCTGACGCAGTATCAGCCCCTCAGGTTAAATACGCATATCGGTATCGGTATACCTTGGGATCTGGACAGGAACATTGGCGGCGTTACGGTGCTGCCTCCCTATGAGAAGAGTGCGAACAGTGAATGGTATACTGGAACCGCGAATGCGATATATCAGAATATCGACTACATGGAGACCTTTAATCCTGACTATGTGCTGATTCTTTCCGGGGATCACATCTATAAGATGGACTATGAAGTGATGCTTGATTTCCACAAGCAGAACGGCGCAGAGGTGACCATAGCAGTTATGCCGGTTCCTATGGAAGAAGCGAAACGCTTCGGAATTATGATTACCGATGAAAACCGCAGGATTACGGATTTCGAGGAGAAGCCTGCAAATCCGCGTAGCAATCTGGCGTCGATGGGTATTTATATCTTCAACTGGAAGACGCTGAAGGAAGCGCTTTTAGCCAACGCCGAACAGCCGGGACTGGACTTCGGGAAACATCTGATTCCCTACTGCCATAAGAAAGACGCGCCCCTCTATGCCTATGAGTTTAACGGGTACTGGAAGGATGTGGGAACACTGCACTCCTTCTGGGAAGCGAATATGGAGCTGATCGATATTGTGCCCGAGTTCAACCTCTACGAGGAGTATTGGAAGATCTACACCAAGAGCGAGATTCTGCCGCCGCAGTACATGTCTTCGGACAGTGTGGTGGAGAAGAGCATTATCGGTGAAGGCTGCGAGATCTGTGGACAGGTTTACAATTCCGTGATCGGCTGTGGCGTTACCATCGGCGCAGGAACGGTGGTCCGGGACTCCATCATTATGAACCAGACCCGGATTGGAGAAAACTGTGAGCTTTATAAGGCAGTGATCGCGGAGAACGTAGAGATTCAAGACAATGTAAAGCTGGGCATCGGCGATGCCGTTCCCAATGAGACAGATCCGAATATCTACGATCACGATCTGGTGACGGTAGGCGAGAAGAGCGTGATCCCGAAAGGGATAACCATAGGGAAGAATTCGGTAGTCTTCGGCGTGACTACCCATGATGACTATAAAGACGCATATCTTCCCAGCGGTAAAACTTTGATTAAGGCAGGTGATAAATCGTGAGAGCAATCGGAATTATCTTAGCAGGTGGTAATAATCACAGGATCAGGCAGTTGACCCAGAAGCGTGCGGTCTGCGCGATGCCCATAGCGGGAAGCTACAGAAGTATCGACTTTGCGCTCAGTAATATGTCTAATTCCCATATCAATAAGGTGGCTGTGCTTACGCAGTACAATGCAGGCAGCCTGAACGAACATCTGAGCTCGTCCAAATGGTGGGATTTCGGACGTAAACAGGGAGGCCTGTTTGTGGAGACGCCTGCGGTGACGGCAGAGAGCAACGCCTGGTACCGGGGTACGGCGGATGCGATCGCACAGAATCTGTCTTTCTTAAAGAACAGCCATGAGCCTTATGTGGTAATTGTATCCGGCGACTGCGTTTATAAGATGGATTATAATAAGATTCTGGAGTATCATATAGAAAAGAAAGCCGATATCACAGTGGTCTGCAAGGATCTGGCGCCGGGCGCGAATGTGGAGCGCTTCGGTACGCTTAAGATGAACGAGGACAGCCGCATCGAGGAATTTGAGGAGAAGCCGGTGGTAGCCAAGTCCAACACCATCTCCTGCGGTATCTATGTCGTAAGAAGAAGGCTGCTGATCGAGATGATCGAGAAGTGCCGTGAAGAGGACCGCTATGATTTTGTTAAGGATATTCTGATCCGCTACAAGAACCAGAAGAGAATTTATGGTTACAAGCAGAAGGAATACTGGAGCAACATCGCTACGGTGGAGGATTATTTTAAGACCAACATGGATTTTCTGAAACCGCAGATCAGGGACTATTTCTTCAAGCAGTACCCGGATGTTTACTCCAAGGTGGACGACCTGCCGCCTGCCAAATATAATGTGGGTGCTAAGATCAAAAACAGTCTGATATCCAGTGGCTGTATTGTGAACGGCACGGTAGAAGATTCCGTGATCTTCAAAGAAACCTATATTGGAAGCAATTGTTACATAAAAAACTCCATCATTTTGAATGATGTATATATCGGTGATAACACACACATCGAGAACTGCATTGTAGAGAGCAGAGGAACGATCCGGGCGAACTCCTATCATAAGGGAGAGAATGGCATTGAGATTGTGGTGGAACATAATGACAGATATTCACTTTGACCAATCGGATATTTTGTGTTATGATAGGCAGGATGTGTGTTAAAAGGGATGAGGAGTGATTGCTAAAAAGACTTAGGTTGTCTGTAAGAGGGGCAGAACTTAACTAAATGTTTATTACAAGCTACGTGGCTTGATGAGTATGACTTGTGTAGAAAGCTTGTGAAAACCGGTAGATTTCATACCGGTATCATATGATAAGGAGGCTGAGCTTCATGAGAATTACTGATGTCCGCGTGCGTAAAATGACTCAAGACAGCAAGATGAAGGCAATCGTCTCAATCACGATTGACGATGAATTTGTGGTTCACGACATTAAGGTAATTGAAGGCGAGAAGGGCCTGTTCATAGCTATGCCGAGTAAGAAGGCATCGGATGGCGAGTACCGTGATATTGCGCATCCGATTAATTCTGAGACCCGGGACAGAATCCAGAGAATTATTCTGGAAAGCTATGAGAATGCGCTTTTAGAACCGAACAGTGAGTAAAGCAGTGCGACTGGGAAAGGACGCGGAAGCGTCCTTTTCTTTATGCGCTAAAAGGAAAAAACGGCGATAGACTTTGGATTCCTGTTATGGTATACTGACTATAACCAACGGTTGCGATTTCTGATTGGGAGGTGACAAATATGCCCAGCAATGGTGAGATTATTGAGAGATCCATAAATGATTTCCAGAAAGTACAAAAGAGGATGCTTCTGGCAAGGAAAGAGAACGCGGTTGAAACCTATGAAGATTTGAAAGAAGACTATATTGCATTGAAAGTGATACTTACGAGTCTGGGAGTTAATCTTACAAGTATCGACAGAATCAATGAATAAGCGGGGAAACTAAAAAGCAACCAACTACTTTGGTGAGCAGCGGTTGCTTTTTTGGTGTCTAAATTTATGGAATCGAGGTATCTATGTACATTATTACAGGTCTGGGAAACCCGGAAAAAAAATATATGAATACGAGACACAACATCGGTTTTGACGTGATTGATGCGATCGCGGAAAAGAACGATATTGTGCTGGGAGAAAAAAAGCACAAGGCAGTCATCGGAAAAGGGATTGCCGCAGGGCAGAAAGTGGTTCTGGTAAAGCCGCTTACCTACATGAATTTGAGTGGTGAGAGCATCCGCAGTGTCATAGACTTTTATAAAGTGGACGAGAAGAGCGAACTGATTGTGATTTCGGACGATGTGAGTCTCGACATGGGACAGATACGCATCCGCAAACGGGGCAGCGACGGGGGACACAACGGTCTGAAAAATATCATTATGCACCTGGGACATGACGAGTTTATCCGGGTGCGGATGGGCGTGGGGGAAAAACCGCCGCAGATGGATCTGGCGGATTATGTGCTGGGGCATTTTTCCGCACAGGAGCGGGAAGTGATGAATGAGAGCGCGAGAACCGCCGCGCTTGCCATAGAGACGATGATCGTGGAAGGCCCGGATGCCGCCATGAACAAGTATAATGTGCGCAAACGCCCGCCGAAGAAAGAGGAAGAAGGCGCGTGACTGGTTATTGAAAGATAGAAAGAGGTTACCATGAGAGCATTGCTTGCCCCCCTTTCGGAGCTGGGGGAATATGAAGAAATCCGGGAGCTGCTTGCAAGAGGAAAGACTTCTGCCGCACTGAGCGGCTGTGCAGATTCCCAAAAACTGCATATGATTTACGGGCTGGGAGAGGGCTTTCGCCGGAAGCTGATTATTACGTTCAATGATCTGCGGGCAAAGGAACTGTACGAGGATTACCAATTTTATGACAGGAATGTCATGTTGTATCCGTCGAAAGATCTTATTTTCTTTCAGGCGGACATCCACGGCAATCAGCTTACAAAGGAGCGGATCAAAGTTCTGCGCAGAATGGCGGAGGGTGTGCCGCTCACCGTAGTCACCACATTCGACGCGCTGATGGCGCCGCAGGTGTCTCTGGAAGACTGGAGCAGGCATGTGATTTCCATAAGCAGGCAGGCGCCTGTGGAAGAACATGAACTGGCGGTCGCTCTGGCGGGGCTTGGCTATGAGCGGTGCGACCAGGTGGAGGAGCCGGGGCAGTTCAGCATCCGGGGCGGCATTGTCGATATTTTTGACTTGACGGAAGAAAATCCGTACAGGGTCGAGCTGTGGGGGGATGAGGTGGAGTCAATCCGCAGCTTTGACGTTCTGAGCCAGCGCTCCATTGAGAAGCTGGAGGCCGTGTCCATCTATCCGGCCACAGAGCTTATTCTGTCGAAAGACGAGCTTGCGGCGGGTCTGAAGAAGATTCAAAAAGAGGCGAAAAAGCAGGCGGAAACGCTCAGAAAGATGATGAAGACCGAGGAGGCGCACCGCATCGAAGTGCAGACACGGGAGCTTGCGGAGACGCTTCTGGAGCTTGGCATTTCCTACAATGCGATCAATCTGGACAGCTATATGCGCTATTTTTACCCGGAGACCGCTTCCTTTGCGGACTGCTTTGCCGGGGAGAAGGCATGTGTGTTTCTGGATGAGCCTCTGCGGATCAAAGAGCATGTGAGCGCGGTGGAACTGGAATTTCGGGAGAGCATGGCGCACCGGGCGGAGAAGGGGTATATTCTGCCGGGACAGATGGATGTCCTGTTCTCTTCGGCATCGGTGGCAGCAGGTCTGGAAAACCGCCGGGTTGTGAGCCTTTCCTCGATGGAAGGGAAAAATCCGCTTGTGAAGGCGGAGCATAAGTTTGCCGTGCAGGCGAGGAGCCTTCCTTCTTACAATAACAGCTTTGATGCGCTGGTGAAGGATTTAAAGAATTACAAGAAAAAGGGATACCGCATTCTGCTGCTTTCCGGGTCGCGGACCCGCGCCAAACGGCTGGCGGAGGATCTGCGGGATCAGGAGTTGAATGCCTTTTATTCGGAAGATCCCATGCGTGAGGTGCAGCCGGGGGAAGTGATGACGGCTTACGGGAGAGTCCGCAAGGGCTTTGAATATCCGCTTTTGCAGTTTATGGTGATTGCAGAGAGCGATATTTTTGGCGCACAGAAGAAGAAAAAGAGAAAGAAAAAAGTATATGAAGGCCAGAAGATCAACGATTTTAATGATCTGAAAGTGGGAGACTATGTGGTGCACGAGAGCCACGGCCTGGGGGTTTATCAGGGCATTGAAAAGGTGGAAGTGGAACATGTGGTGAAAGACTACATGAAGATCTCCTACCGGGACGGCGGCGTTCTCTATGTGCTGGCGACAGGTCTTGACGTGATCCAGAAATATGCATCGGCGGACGGCGGCACAAAGCCTAAGCTGAACAAGCTCGGGACACAGGAATGGGCCAGAACCAAGTCCAAAGTGCGCACGGCGGTGGAGGAGATCGCCGGGGATCTGGTGCAGCTTTACGCCGCCAGACAGAACGGAAAAGGGTACTGCTACGGGCCGGATACGGTCTGGCAGAGGGAGTTCGAGGAGATGTTTCCCTTTGAGGAGACGGAGGATCAGGTGCTCGCTATTGCGGCGGCCAAGGAGGACATGGAGAGCGAAAAAATCATGGACCGCCTTGTCTGCGGAGACGTAGGCTATGGCAAGACCGAGATCGCCATCCGCGCGGCGTTTAAGGCGGTGCAGGAAAATAAGCAGGTGGTCTATCTGGTGCCCACCACCATTCTGGCCCAGCAGCATTATCACACCTTTGTGCAGAGAATGAAGGACTTCCCTGTGCGGGTTGACCTGCTTTCCCGGTTCCGCACGGCTGCGGAGCAGAAAAAGACGATCGTGGACTTAAAGAAGGGTATGGTGGATATTGTGATCGGCACGCACCGCGTGCTTTCCGCAGATGTGGAATACAAGGATCTGGGACTTCTGATCATTGACGAGGAGCAGCGTTTTGGCGTGGCCCACAAGGAAAAGATCAAGAAACTGAAGGAAAATGTGGATGTGCTGACTTTGACGGCAACGCCCATTCCGCGGACGCTTCACATGAGTCTGGTGGGCATACGGGATATGAGTGTGCTGGAGGAGGCGCCGGAGGACAGGCTGCCGATTCAGACCTTTGTCTGCGAATATAACGAGGAGATGGTCAGAGAGGCCATTGTCAGGGAGCTTGCCAGGGAGGGACAGGTTTACTATGTCTACAACAGAGTCAACAATATCGCGGATGTGGCGGCGGCCATCGGAGACCTGGTGCCGGAGGCCAATGTGGCGTTCGCCCACGGCCAGATGAAGGAAGCGGAACTGGAGCGGATCATGTTTGATTTCGTGAACGGGGAGATTGATGTGCTGGTGTCCACCACCATCATTGAGACGGGGCTGGACATCTCCAATGTCAATACCATCATCATTCACGACTCGGATCAGATGGGATTATCCCAGCTCTATCAGCTCAGAGGCCGTGTGGGGCGTTCCAATCGGACGGCTTACGCCTTCCTCATGTATAAACGGGATAAGGTACTCAAGGAGGTGGCGGAGAAGCGGCTTGAGGCCATCCGGGAATTTACGGAATTGGGAAGCGGCTTTAAGATTGCCATGCGCGATCTGGAGATCCGCGGCGCGGGCAGTCTTCTCGGCAAGAGCCAGCACGGCCATATGCAGGCAGTGGGGTATGACCTCTACTGCAAGATGTTAAACGAGGCTGTCAAGACGAAGAAGGGTATTTCCGTCATAGAGGACTTCAATACCCTTGTGGATCTGGATGTGGACGCTTATATTCCGCCTTCCTATATTGTGAATGAGGTGCAGAAGCTGGATATTTATAAGCGGATTGCGGGGATTGAGAATGAGCGGGAGTGCGACGATATGCGTGAGGAGCTTCTTGACCGCTTCGGTCAGATTCCGAAGTCGGTGGGAAATCTTCTTCGGATTGCGCTGATCCGTTCCCATGCCCACAGGCTGTATATGCCTGAGGTGAAGGGCAAAAACGAGAGGATCAGCTTTACCCTGCGGCCGGACGCGCCGATCCGGGTGGAAAATATTCCGCTTCTCATAGCAGATTACGGTGGGAGACTGCGGTTTGATCCGAAGGGAGATCCTACCTTTTACCTGCATTACAGAAAATGTGGGGTGATTGAGAAGGACGAGGAAACGCTGCTTACTTTGACGCGGGATGCGCTTTCGAGGATGGAGGAGATGCTGGTGTGATCGTGCGTCGACGATGGCTGAACTTTGAATAATATACGGTGGTAGATTGCGCGCTCACTGAGTGAACGTGAAAGAAAACCTGCTTTAATGTGGATGGGAGATATCATGGCTCAATCAAACATTATTATGTATGAGACAGAAGACGGAGTTACAAAAATAGAAGTCACATTTGATCAAGACACAGTCTGGTTGTCAATTGACCAGATGGCTGAATTATTTCAGCGGGATAAAAGCGTGATTGGAAAGCATGTAAGAAATATTTTCAAAGAGGGTGAATTGGTCAAGGAGGCAGTTTGGGCAAAATTTGCCTATACTGCTTCTGACGGAAAAACATATCAAGTGGACTACTATAATCTCGACGTCATTATCTCAGTGGGATACCGGGTAAAATCTCTTAGGGGTACTCAGTTTAGAATGTGGGCGACTTCTATCTTAAAAGAGTATATGAAAAAGGGGTTTGCATTGGACGATGAACGGCTCAAAAACCTTGGCGGAGGAAATTATTTTGATGAACTGTTAAATCGCATCCGGGACATTCGGGCTTCCGAAAAAGTTTTTTGGAGAAAGGTTCTTGAAATCTACGCGACCAGTATCGACTATGATCCGAAAGCAGAAAGCTCGATTCTCTTTTTCAAGCAAGTGCAGAACAAAATGCATTGGGCGGCTCATAAGCATACGGCGGCGGAGATCATCTATCAAAGAGCGGATGCAGATAAAGACAATATGGGATTAACTTCGTGGAGTGGGGAGACAATTAAGCGTTCAGATGTAGAAGCTGCAAAAAATTATTTGAGTGAAAAAGAATTGGATGCTTTAAATAAGATAGTAACAGCCTATTTAGATATTGCGGAAGTCCATGCATTGAACCAGGAGCCAATGTATATGAAAGACTGGCTGGAAACGATAGATGATTACTTAAAAATGACAAGGCGGGATATATTGGACACAAAAGGAAGAATCACCCACCAGCAGGCGTTAAAAAAGGCGCATGGTGAGTTTGAAAAGTATAAGAAAAAACAGGAATCTTTGCTGTCACCTGTTGAACATCATTTTTTTGAAAGGATAGAGGAACTGCTTGAGTTGGAAAAGAATCCCTAAAAGAGTTAGTTTTACGTTGATAAGGAAGTATTCACAACAACTTATCATCAACGCTAACAAACAGGGTGCAAGCAAAAGCAGAGAATATATCACTTTCATTAGTGGTCGGTTCTCTGCTTTTCTGTTACGCAATAGAACACCGTTTTTGAGAGCAGACATATAAAACCCTTACCCCGCCA